>JAEUUP010000137.1 GCA_016787525.1 Saprospiraceae bacterium
CGGAGTCCTCGCGTACGACGGCGTCCTTTGCACAAACTGGTTGCTTTGTATTATTTTTTTCCGAGTGAAGAAATTTTTTGAGATTTAAAAGCAAAAAAATTGACTTCACTCTATAAAAAATTATTCCTGTAACGAGGGAGCTTGCGACCAATGTTGTATATATTCTTAGAATTTTTCTATGTCGTTGTCAAAATTAAGACTAAAATGCGCTGTTAAGTGTAAAGCCTTGGTTGAAAAGTAGCTCAGTACCATCTTTTAGTCTCGCAGAGGTGAAACTATTTTTATAAGAAAGCCCTCTTTATTCATACAATGTAACGCACTACTACAAGCTCGTTGTTGTGACTTTAAGCGTATTCATCTTATTCTCTTGTTTCACTTCATAAGCTATAAGCAGTTGATTACCAATAATTAAACTTGTTAGATTGGTCGCATTTTCAGAACCTTCAACAATCGTGTTTCCAGATACTTTATCATCATTTATTGTTCTAAAAATCAATTGCGTTTTATCACTACCTTGCTCCCAAAGCATCGCTGACACTTGTGCTGAAGTTGTCAGAGCAGGATTTTTTACTGAGGGGTCATTCAAGACAAATAGTTTTTTGCCTTCCTGTGTCACCAATCGAATACCCGATTCAGTTTCTGTACCTGAGTACCAAGCTATCAAAGCACTTTTACCGTGTTGGCTGGAAATCGCACCACTATGTGGGCAACCTGCTATTTTCCAACCATCATTGTGAACAATTTGAGACTTTGAAAACGTTTCGCCATTGTCTTTTGATGTCAAACGGGCTATATCTCGGATATCATCATTATTATCGCGATAATAAACATTTAACGCACCATTTGCATCAATCAACATATTGATATTGCAGCAATCACACACCACTGCATCAAGTAATTTTTCGGGTTGAAAAACACCGTTTTTTGTTGTGACCATACGCAAATCACGTTCTTCGTGTTTTGTACTGCCTTTTACATCTTTCAAATAAACAACCGCTATTTCGTCGTTAGGTAAAACTATGGCATCAAAAAAGCCACGCATCAACTTTGATGTATCACTATCAACTGACTTTGGATTCGTCCAAGTATTGCCCGCATCTTTTGAAACCACATAGACCAATTCCGATGAACGACCACCACCTCTACCGCCACGACCACCACCACCTTGACTTTGTGGGGGCGAGCCTTGTGGACGTTGTTGGGCTTGAGGTTGAGTCCCAGTAGGCATCGGTTGAGCATCTGGGCGATTGGCAAAAACAGCTACTAAACTGCCATCTTTTTTAGCCAATAATTTAGCCCTAAACAAACGGCTATTATTGATTCCTGCTCCTAAAAAAATAACTTTTTTATCTGAGAACGTTTTCCCTTTATCGTTTGAAGTCGAAAAACAAAATGCGACCATGCCTTTTTCGTCTTTTTCTGTCCAAGAAAGAAGTATTTCTCCTTTAGGTGTCTGCGAAAGTGTCGGCATCGAGTAGGCTTTATTGTCGTCGAGCCCAAATACTGAGGGGGTCGTTTTGGCTATTTCAAAAGGTGGAAAATTATTACCAAATCCTGATGTCTGACCCATTTGCGTTGAAGCCACACACATGGGCATATTGTCCATAGGATTTTCATTATGAGACACATTGGGGTTAAAAAAAGCAGCGAAGCTGAATAAAACAAGGTTGAAAGAAATAATGATTTTTATCATTGAATTAAAGTTTTATAGTATAAAAGTTATTGCAAAATTGCGAAATGTAAGTCATTGTTTTTAAGCTATCAATGATCAGACAAATAAAAATAGTCAAGTTGAACACCTAAAACTTATAGCTCAAAGTGGTCGCAAATTGACGTGGGGCTATAGGATTGATGCTGTAACGGTCATGCACAATGTAATTCATAACGTTAAAGAGATTTGAAATTTTTGCCAGTATAGACATTCGACCCAAAGTATAACCTGCGGAAATATCCGTAGTTGTAAAGCCTTTCAATGGTATTTGTGCATTGTACGAACTCAAGGCTGTCGTTGTATTATTCAATCCCCCATTTAAGCCTACTACGTTATTATTGCCTGCCATTCTTTTACCTATATAGAAGGCAGAAATGCCTAATTTCAGACCTTTTAGCTTAGTTGTTTCAAAGGTATAAAATACTGAGCTATTAACTGTATTTCTCGGATTTCTGATGAGTTGTTCGCCTTCAACTTGCGAGCCAACCGTCCCTGTAGTACTGGTATAACGCATGAAATTGTACCCGTAGCCAAGTAAGAAATAAAAGTTTTTTGATACTATACCATTGAAATCTACTTCAAAACCATCGCTTGTCGTTTCACCTGACAGTTCTCTGATGTTAGTATTTGTATTCGGATTGCCGTTTTTATCAAAAAGGGCAGTTTGAGCAAAGTTGCTGTTGATAATTTTATAAACGCTCACATTTGCCGATAATTTCCCATCTAAAAACTCATTTTTCATGCCTACTTCATATTGGTCAACGATAGAAGATTTCAAATTATTTCCATAAATGTCTGTACCTGTGTTGGTATTAAAACTATTAGTGTAGGAAGAGTAAAGAGAAGTTGCCTTGAATGGTTGATAAATCAAAGCAAATTTTGGAGAAAAGGCAGCATCTGATTTATCAGCCGTTGTGCCTAAGCGTTCTGCATTTTTTTCGAGGTTTAAGATGCTTGATTGAAACGCTGTTTGATATGAGTATCTCAAACCCGCCAATATTTTAAACTTAGGTGTGATCGTAATCAAATTTTGCGTATAAACACCGTAGCGATTTTGTGGTGTTGTCGTACGAGCCGTATCAGTAATTGTAGGAATATCCGTACGTGCTATATATTTAGTGAAATCAAAGATGTTTATTTTGTCGTAAGCCGTACCTACCACTCCAGCAGATGAGGTAAATTTAAAAGAATGACTAATATTTTCTATTCTTAAAAAATCTGAACCAAACAATAATTGATGGCTTAGTTTTCCTGTTTTAAAACTTCCATTCAAATTTATTTGAGCCGTATAATCTTTTTCAGCCGTATTCACAGCACTCAACGTCCGTGTATAATCGCCATTAGCCGCGATAGCATTGGGTACTCCCGCTCCAAAACCTTTCACACGTGTATCTTGTATCGAACCGATAGCTGTAAGTTTCCAATTAGTATTAAATCGGTGATTGATGGTTAAAAATCCTGCCATTTGGTCTGTATTATTGTAAGCCCACAGTGTATTGATGAAGCGATTTCTAGGTGCTTCGGGCAATTCTGTAATCGTTATTCTGCTATTTGGTGCGCCTACGCCTGCATCTGGAACAATATGGCTTTTCAGATAATCAGCTTGGAATAAAATATCAGTTTTATCACTAATTTTATATAACAGCGAAGGCGTAACATACACCCTGTTGGTATTTACAACATCACGATAGCTTTTAGCATTTTCATAAGTACCGACTGCTCTGAAAGCTAATTTTTTGCTGATGGGCCCATATACATCAATCATTGGCTTATATTGATTATAGCTTCCTACAAGCATTGATACTTGTCCTCCCCAATTGAAGCGAGGTTTTTTTGTTACCATATTAATAATAACACCGCCCGACACATTTCCGTATAACAAAGCAGAACTACCTTTCATTACTTCAACAGATTCTAAAGTGCTGGCATCAGGAAAACCCATTGTGTTACTGATAGTACCATTCTTAAAAATACTACCGCCAGCTCCTGCCAAACCAATACTATAGCCCCGAGAAGAAAAAGTTTCAGCTACACCACCACGAGTTTCTGTTTGAGATACACCACTCACATTCCTGATAACTTCGCCTAGCCTTGTTGCCTGTTGATCAGCAATGACATTGCTGCCTACTACGCCTGTACTTTGAGGTAAATCAAGCGAACTGATGTTTGCCTTACCCAATGTAGGTGTGCGATTCGCCGTATAAGTACCCGAAACGACAATTTCTTTCAATTGTTCTGTATTTTCAATCAATTCGAGTGAGAGATTCAATGTTTTGCCTTCTTCAATTTTTACTTTTTGTTCCAGAGTTTTATAGCCTACAAAAGAAGCCACCAAAGTATAGTCATTGGCTTTTATATTGGAGATAAAAAAACTCCCTTTTTCGTCAGATGATGCCCCTTGTTGTGTTTCTTTCAGTAGAATGGAGACAAATTCGGCAGGTTTACCTTCATTATTTATGACAACACCTTGTATTTGTCCTGTTTGCGCAGATACCCCCCTCAGTATAAGGGCGAAAAAAGTAAAAAATAACAGTCTGGTTTTCATAATTTTCAAAATTTATTTAGATTTAATAAAAATAACAGCGCAAAACTAAAACGCCATTATTTTACAACCAAATAAAAAGTAGAAAATTATTTAGATAAAATCTAATTAAGAATTAGATCGTCTATCATATACGATACTCAGAAAAACGTTTGTAGAAGCCGTGACTTTGAATCTGTCATCTTGTCTCATGCCAACAATCCAGCAGATTTGTTTATCAGCTGTTTCTAAAACCCAAACAGCTTCTTTTTCAAAAATAGACAGCTTTTTTGACCTGAAATAGTCGCTCAACAGTTGGCTTTTCCCTTTCATACCCAACGGTTGGAAACGGTCTTTTTTTTGCCAATGTCGTAAGGTGAGTGGAAATTGAAGTTTTTGGGAATCAAAATAAGCTATATAGGTATTTTCTGAAAAAGATTTAGGTCGTTCGTCTTCCTCAGTAATATGCAGTTCACAATTGGGTAAAATAAGCGATTGGTTCGTTTCTGCAAGAGTGTAAATTTCTTCTTTGCGATTTTCAATAGGTGCGACGATGTAATGTGTTCGGTCAATCAAAAGGCAATGTGTAGCTGAGTAGAACAGCCTACCCACTCTGTCAGGTTTACTTGTCAAAATATGTTTGAGGTGTGTTGGGTTAAAGCCAAAATCTTTTATCAATTCAAACAGTACTGTTGATACTGAGGGGTAGGTTTTTAGCCGTTCAATATCGATATGTACTTGATTATCAGTAGTTTTAAGAACATCATTTCTAATATTCCCAATAAAGAAAGTAAGCAGTTCACGCGCTTCATTTATGTGTGTCAAATTCTGAATAGCCGTGTTTTCAAAATTGGCGTTGATGTGTTTGAGTTCAGGGATAATATTATGACGGATATAGTTTCGGGCATATTTATCAGAGTCATTCGATGAGTCTTCACGATATTTTAGGTCATAATGTTTGGCAAAGCCTACAATCTCTTCCTTTTTAGCCCACAACAGAGGTCGAACAATGCACCCGCTTTTTGGTTTCATACCCGACAATCCTGTCAAACCTGCTCCTTTTGTAAAATTAAACAAAAATGTTTCGATATTATCGGAAGCATGATGCGCTGTTACGATGTAGTGACTTTGTGTGTTTTGTCGTAGAGTTTCAAACCAATCATAACGTAAAATTCGGGCAGCTTCTTGAATGCCTATCTTATGATCGGCTGCATACTGAGGGGTATCAAATTTTTTTGAAAAAAACGATACATCAAACGTTTGAGCCAAATTTTTTACAAATAGTTCGTCTCCATCCGACTCTTCACCTCTAAGTTGAAAATTGCAGTGAGCTATCGAAAAAGCAAAAGCAAAATCATGCAATAGTTGGCACAAAACAATAGAGTCAACGCCTCCGCTTACAGCGACAAGCAGTTTATCTGTATTTACAAACAACTGATTGTCAATAGTATATTTTTCGAATTGCGTTTTCAAGAGGAAAGAAAATTTTAGCTGAGTAGCGAATTTAACGAATATGAAAACATCTCGAATTTCTATTACTAACAAAATCGAAATATCTCATCTTTGGGTAAGACATACTAGCCACCTGCTTTTTTTGTCAAAACATACCCCTCAGTAACGAGTAATTGTAACACCTTATCACGGTGATTGCCTTGAATCAAAATCTCACCTTCTTTTGCAGAACCGCCGACACCGCATTTTGTTTTCAGAAGTTTCCCTAAAGCCTCCAGAGTCTCATTTGACCCCACAAAACCACGAATTACTGTCGCTTCTTTGTTGCCTTTTAAACGTTCCAAATGGATGCGCAACTTTTGCTGCCCTTTCGGCAAGTCACCTATTGGCTCCTCTTCCTCGAACTGGTATTTGAAGTTTGGATCTGTCGAATAAACAACACCGACTTTTTGTTTTTTATTCATTTTTTAACCAGTTTTGAAAATACTTCGATAGTTTTTTAAGCGTAAATAACACCACCTATGCGACGGAGTGAACTTTTTGGATGGCGATTTTAATTTTTACAAGTGTGGGCTGCACTCCTATTTGCAAAAAATTAAAATCTCCATCCATTTTTCTTTTTTTTGACGGCGAAGCCGCCGTTTTTCAACTAAAAAATTACCACCGTATCGATTGAGTCATAAGTTAAAAATGGCTCAGTGACTAATGTAAATGCGCTGAAATGAGTTTTAAAAACTCATTCCTTGTTTTTTCATCGTCTTTAAATACACCTGTGAAAGCAGATGTAGTCGTGGTCGAATTTTGTTTTTGAACGCCACGCATCATCATGCACATGTGTCGCGCTTCGATGACAACTGCAACACCTAAAGGTTGAAGTGTATCTTGGATGGCATCTAAAATTTGGTGAGTCAAACGCTCCTGCACCTGCAAACGGCGGGCAAAAACATCTACTACACGTGGAATTTTAGACAAACCGACAATATGACCATTAGGAATGTAAGCCACATGTGCTTTACCAAAAAATGGTAACATGTGGTGTTCGCACATAGAGTACAGCTCAATGTCTTTGACAATGACCATTTCGCTGTATTCTTCACGAAACATAGCCCCCCTCAGTATTTTTGCTGCATCTTGCGAGTAGCCACTTGTCAGAAATTGCAGGGCTTTTGCAACACGCTCGGGGGTTTTGACTAATCCTTCACGGTCAGGGTCTTCGCCCAATTTGCCAATGATATCGGTATAAAAGTTGGCAATTTCGTGCGTTGTTTGTTCGTCGTATTTTTCCACTTTCGAATAGTTTACGAAGTCTGTAGAAACCATAATGTTGTTAGGCAATTTGCAGTGTAAGCTTTGCTGCAAACTATTGATTTTAACGTTTTAAAAAATCAACATACTACCAAAAGTTTTGCTTACTTGCCCAAAGGCAACTATTGGCTATGCTTCGCCGTAATATTCCGCATAAATGGTTTCAGTTTCGACCAATTTGAGATAATGTAATTGCGCACCTTCAGCAAGGATATGTGGCTCAAGCTGTTGCCAAATTAAAATGACCAGATTTTCGGTGGTCGGTTGTAGATGTTGAGGAATAAAATCAACATCTAAATTTAAATTGGAGTGGTCTAGCTTGTCTGTCACAGTATCTCTGATGATTTTGCCCAACTTTTTGGCATCAATGATAAAGCCCGTCAGCGGATGTGGCTTTCCTTTAACAGTTACATACAACTTATAGTTGTGACCATGCCAATTTTTGTTTGAACATTTGCCGAAAATTTCGACATTTTTTTCGTCACTCCATTCAGTGACCCACAATTTGTGTGCGGCGTTGAATCTTTCGATTCGAGTTAAATAAACCATGATGGGTTTGTTTTAATTTTTTACACGCAGGAACTACGACTGCGTCTAAGATTTGAAGTATTCAGTATGAACAAAACGTTTTTTTACTGAGGGGGTCACTTTTTTACGTTAGATTTTCTTTTGAAATAGTAAAATCTTATCTTCTCCTTCTCTTTTCGACCATTCGACACGTACATAAGCTTCGTCGAGTGCATCAATACCTACACCAATATAGTCAGGACGGATGGGTAATTGGCGATTGAAGCGACGATCCACTAAAACAAGTAATTTGATGGATTGAGGGCGACCATAATGATTCAAAGCGGATAAAGCTGACTGAACAGAACGACCTGTGTAAGACACATCATCAATCAGTATAACTCTTTGGTTCTCAATCACAAAAGACATATCGTTAACATTAGCAGCAAGTGGTTTTTTAGATGTCCTGAAATCGTCGCGATAAAATGTGATATCCAATTTGCCAAATGGAATTTTTGTCCCACTCAGTATTTCATTGAGTTTTTCGAGCAGGCGTTCTGCCAATTGCACACCGCCAGTCTGTATGCCAATGATACAGGTGTTTTGAAAATCATCGTAATCTTCAATAAGTTGATAGCAAAGGCGTTCGATGGTTAAATCGAACTGCGTGCCTTCCGATATGACGCGTATATTTTCCATTGGGACAAAGGTATTGAGTTCTAGTCTTTTAGAAACTATGCTTTGTTAAAAAAATCTTAAAGAAAAAAAGGCATTTAAACTTCTGGCATACTGAGGGGTCTATTGGACATTGGTTGGGTTGGAGATATGACTATCATTGACCAATCAATACATCTAATTGTTTTAACCATATTTTTTAATTTTAAAAACTGATTTTCAAATGAAAAAGTTTCTTTTGGGTTTTATTGCCCTTTCATTCATCACATTCATTATTTCTTCTTGTCAAAAAGACAATTCACTCGACAATGTAACAACCACAGAGGCTATTCTGACGACCAGCGAAGATGTAAGCGACATTGAATCATTGACACAAAGTACTGAGGATGAAGTGGATATGGACATCGAAAATGGACCAGCAGGTGGTCCAAATGGTACTTGCCCGACAATTACTTTCAGTGCGCCACGTGGCACTTTCCCACAGACTGTAACAATAGATTTTGGTACAGCATGTACGGATAGAAATGGTCGAGTGAGAAAAGGAAAAATTATTTTAAATTTTTCTGACACACTTACGAAACTTAATGCAACAAAGACCGTAAGATACGAGAACTATTATGTGGATAGCACAAAAATTGATGGTACAAGAACTTGGAAAAACACTGGACAGAACACCAACGGTCAACCAACTTATACACGCACTTCGACGAATATGACATTGACTTTTGGTAATGGAGAGACAGCAACTTGGTCGGCAACGCATACAGTGACACGTGTTTCAGGCTATCTGACTCGCACGCCTGTGGATGATGTTTGGTCTGTAACAGGCAATTGTTCAGGTATCAGTAGAAAAGGTAAATCTTATAGCAGCGTTATTGAAACGCCCATCGTTCACAAGGCAATATGTCCTTGGATAGTGAGTGGTAAACGTGCAATTACGGTAGAAGGTGTAACACGGTCTTTGGACTATAGCTACGGTGGCGGCGACTGTGACAGAGAAGCTCTATTAACCAAAGCAGATGGCTCAACACGAGTCATATTATTGCGTAGATAAATACTGAGAGGGCTTGACTAAATCGTGGGTTCTCACTATATTTGAAGATAATTTTTAGCAAAAATTGTGTCCTTTCGTTGAAGTGTAAGTATGGTATCATACTTACACTTTTTTTTATATTTTATTCACATAAAACTTTGTTATATTTATACAAACAGCCATCTTTGTAGCTACAAACATGATTTAAAGTATTGTCTCTCCCGAACTACTACCAAAACCAACTACACCTATGCCAATACCGTTTAGCTATTTTTAAATTTTTAATTACTTAATAATCAATACTATAAAACTTTTCTTTAACACCCCATTAAGAAAAGGGCAAGGTTTTTGTATATTAATTACCAGAATACGTAACTAACCTATATCGGGTATCGTATACTATGTATCAAAAAAATTCTTTTTCACATTACAGTGTGTAACCATTCTCTTAATTTAAAGCATTTACGTGTTATGAAAAAATTCATCACTCTTTTAGTGTTTTTAGCAACAACTCTTTCCCTCTCAGCTCAAGTCCCGCAGGCTATTTGCTATCAAGCGGTTGCGACAGATACGCGTGGCAACGAATTGGTCAGCCAAGCTATCAGAGTACGTTTGTCCATTCTTAAAGGCTCATCGGCAGGTGCAGAGGAGTGGGTAGAGACTCACTCTATAACAACCGACGGCTTTGGTCTTTTTGATTTAATGATTGGCTCGGGTACGCGTACGGGTGGCAACCAAACCGTTTTTAGCGGCATCAAATGGGGTGCTGACAAATACTATCTTAAAGTTGAAATGGACATCACAGGTGGCTCAAACTATGTTTTGATGGGTACCAACCAGATGATTTCAGTGCCTTATGCGCTTTATGCTGAAAAAGCAGGCTCAGCAGTGTATGCCGACACGGCTAAATACTCTATCAGAGCGGGTTCGGCTGTCTATTCAGATACGTCTAAGTATTCCATCAGAGCAGGTTCAGCAACCTACTCTGATACATCTAAGTATTCTATCAAAGCAGGTTCGGCGACCTACTCAGATACATCTAAATATTCTATCAAAGCAGGCACAGCGACCTACTCTGACACAGCCAGATATGCTATAAAAGCAGGTTTAGCAGACTCGTCTAAGGTTTCAAATCGCTCTTACTATTCAAATTATACGGATTCTTCACGTATTTCTTATACATCAATTACAGCGAATACTTCACTTACTTCGCGTAGAACCGATACAGCTAATATTTCTCTCTACTCGTTGAACTCGCGTCGGTCTGATACATCGAACATCGCAATCTATGCCCTCAACTCGCGCCGTTCCGATACATCGAATATTTCTCTCTACTCGTTGAACTCGCGTCGGTCCGATACATCGAACATCGCAATCTATGCGCTCAACTCGCGTCGTGCTGATACTGCAAGTTATGCACTTTTTGCTCAAAATGCCAGACGTTCTGATACAGCCCAATTTGCATGGTTGGCAGACAGCGCACGTCGTGCAGCCTTAGCAACAAGAGCTGTCGTTGCAGATAGTGCAGGTAAAGCAGGTAATGCCAGTACAGCAGCTTTTGCAACTTCAGCAGGTACGGCAGCTACAGCTTTAGACGATAGAGATAGAGACCCAACAAACGAAATCCAGTCTATGTCTTTCGATACCATTACTAATACTTTGACATTAACAAAACCTAATGGTCAGAACGATAAGGTTGTTTTCAACAATTTGCCACTGCGTTCGCCAGGTGCATCTATTGACTATCCGTTTGGTATATTGGGTGAAGCCATTTTGATTACATCGAATTATACAGTACCAAATGGGAAAACACTGTTCATCAGTGCTGTCAACAACCCTATTGAAATGACTGATGGTAAAATGATCAATATTGAGCCAGGTATGCCCATCATTCCAACTGGAAAAACCATTAGAAGTTGTTTTTGTAGCGGTATTTTGATTGATAATCAAAAATATGCTGAACCAATCATTCTTGATTTTTCTGAGTCAATATTTGAATATACTGTACCTAACAACTACTATTTGGTTTTGAAAAGTGGTACTAACGGCTCGCGTAATATGTCATTCGTCATTGATGGTACTAACTATGACTTCTTTACGGGTTCAAGTTCTTCTCCACGTTTAGTCGTTATTCCAGCAGGTAAAAAAATCAGAAAAGGTTTGACAAACGTTGGCAGTTTTGTTTGTACAGGTTATTTGCTTCAAAAATAAGTCATTGATTTCCAATACTTAAAACATCTGAAAACTCATTTTTAAGTCAAAAACTGTATTTATACTGAGGGGGTGCTTCTGAAGGAAAAACAGTTTGAAATCATTTTTTTGAGCAATGAAAAAACTAATAACAATTCTAATAATATTGGCTTTTACCGCAAGCATGGTCAGTGGGCAGCAAATTAAACGCTCCACTTTGACCAGCGTAGGTAAACTAAAAACGATAGAGCCGTTCCGAGTCAGTTGGACAGCTGGTAGTTGCCCTGGGTGTAACGTCTTGCACCCACTCAATCCGCCTAATTCGGGTTATTTGCGTCAAGGCTTTCAACAACCGACATTCAACGGCAATTCACCCGACTGTCCATCACTAACACCCAGTTTCACTATAACGCCTATCGTTTCACCGGTCTGTGGAACTAAATTCGATATGGAATACACAGGTATTTCTGTTCTTAATATGGTTGTTGAGTGGAACTTTGGGGATGGCGCATTCCCGCAGACATCCAACGAATTGAACCCTTCGGGTGTTTTTTATTCAACACCAGGTTTGAAAATCGTTACACTCAAAGTCAGTCGTGGACTTTGTACTGAAAGCAGAGCTAGAACCATCAATGTTACCAACAACCAAATTGGGTTGGCTGCTACGGCAATCGTTACAGACGTAAAATGTCGCAACGATAAGACAGGTGGTATTAATATCACCCCTGTAGGTGGTGTAGGCGCAAAAACTTATCGTTGGTCAACAGGTGCAACATCCCAAAACCTGACGAATGTTGCCGCAGGCAGATACAAGGTAACAGCAACAGATGCAAATGGTTGTACTTTCTCGTTGGATACGGTCATCACTCAACCCAGTACAGTTGTCTCTTTTACAGCAGAAATTATTGCAGAAACTTGCAAGGACTACGAAGATGGGTCTATACAATTGGCTGTCAATGGTGGTACAAAACCTTATAATGTATTGTGGTCAACAGGTGAAACAACAACGGGCATTTTATCGCTTGTTGCTGGTAAATACTCTGTAACGATTAAAGATACCAACAACTGCCGCATTGACACGGCTTTCCTTATCAATCGCCGCTGTCGCGACACCAGTAAATTTCAAGTGTACGATGTCATAACACCCAATGGTGACGGTAAAAACGACAAATGGGTTATAGCAAATATCGAAAAATATCCGAATAATGAGGTATTCATCTACAATCGTTGGGGTCAATTGGTGTATCAGACAACAAAATACCGTAACGATTGGGAAGGCACAAATCAAGATGGTAAGGAACTACCAACGGCCGCATACTATTATATCATTCGGTTGAACGACCCTGACAATACAGTCTGGAACGGCTCTGTTTCGATTTTGCGATAGTCATTTTTTCATTCATAGCAAATCTCATTTGCATATCAAAACAATGAAATGAAGCATATATTCAACATATTTTTAGGCATCATACTGTTCTCAGAGCATGCTATGGCGCAACAGTTTCCGCTATTTTCCAACTATATTGTCAATGGCTATGGCTACAATCCAGCTATGATTGGTCAGAACGAACATATTGACTTGCGTGGCACTTACCGTACGCAGTGGGTTGGACTCGAAGGGCAACCACAGACTCAAATTGTCATGATCAATGGGCGAATTGGCAAAACAGGGGTCAATTTAGGAGGCAACTTCTACAACGATGTGGCTGGGAAACTCAAAAAAACGGGTACATCAGGTTTGCTCTCTTATACCCAAAAACTTGATGACCGCACTAATCTAAGTATTGGTTTGTCAGGTGGTTATTTCAAAATTGATGTTCTCAATGAAGTTTTTGCAGAACACCTCAACGATCCAACCATTGCAGGTGCGCAAAAAGGTATGTGGGTTCCAGACCTAAGCATGGGTGCATTTATTCGACAAAAAGATGGTTTTTTTGCAGGTCTTTCTGTACCTCAGCTCTTTCGCAAAAAGTTGATTTTTGATCCCGCTTTGAACCTTAGTAATCCATCATCGCTCATCCGACACTACTATGGTTTGGCAGGTTATACTTTCAAAGTCAGTGAAAAAATGAAACTTGAGCCTTCAGCAATGGTTAAAGTGTCGGAAAATGTCAGCCCTCAGTTCGATTTCACAATCAAAGGTATCTTCAACAATATGTTTTGGGTAGGTGGTAGCTACCGTACAGAAGACGCAATCGTTGCCATGGCAGGTATCGAATATCCCAAATGGTATGCGGCTTATAGTTATGACGTTACGACTTCGCCGCTTCGCAACGTCAGTTCCAATAGTCACGAGTTGACTTTTGGCTTCCGTTTCGGTGGCAAGTGCAAAGACGAAGATAAAGATGGCGTGTGCGACAAAGACGACAAATGCCCCACTGAGCCTGGCACTAAAGAAAATCATGGTTGCCCAGAGAAAAAACCTGAAAAGGAAGAATGTCCTGACAAAGACAAAGACGGTATTTGCGACAAAGACGACAAATGCCCTGACATTCCTGGTACTAAGGAAAATAAAGGCTGCCCATTCAATGACCGTGACGGCGATGGTATCCGTGATGACATTGACAAATGTCCTGATATTCCTGGTTCTTCTCGCAACGAAGGTTGCCCCCTCAGTGACCGCGACAAAGATGGTATCTTAGACGAGATTGACCCATGTCCCGATGAGGCAGGTCCACTCACAAATATGGGTTGTCCGCCAACAAGCGACCGCGACAAAGATGGTGTGGTTGATAAAGACGATGCCTGCCCTGATACGCCCGGTCCTAAAGAAAACAAAGGGTGTCCATTTGGAGGTGACAGAGATGGTGATGGTATTCCAGACGATATTGACAAATGTCCAAATACAGCTGGTCCAAAAGACAATAATGGCTGCCCTGTTGTGACGCAAGAAGAAAAAGATGCACTCTCTTTGGCAATTCGTAACCTCTATTTCGATACAGATAAGTGGATTATTCGCCCTTCTTCTTTCCGCGATCTTAACAATGTGGTCAATATTATGAAGAAGAAAAAAGACTGGAAACTAACCATCAGTGGTCACGCCGATATTCGCGGCAACGATGAACATAACCTTATGCTTTCTCGTAACCGCGCCAATGCTGTCAAAAACTACTTGGTTTCTAAAGGGATTCCACCTAACTTATTGATTACAGAATACTTCGGTGCAAGTCAAGCAGACAGAGACAAGAAGAACGAGTCAAAATTGCAACAAGACCGCCGCGTAGAATTAGAGTTTTATTTTGATTGATACATGGTTACATAATTTCGTGATGCGTAAAAAGGCTGCTCTAACAGGCAGCCTTTTTCTTTTTCAATAAGGGTCTACATCCACTAAAACCCGGACGTTGGAGTACCCCTCAGTATGATTGAGTTGGTACGTCGCTTCTTGAATTATTTGTTTAGCAAATGTCAATTTTGACACATCTCGCTCCATTTTTATCAAATAATTCAGAATGTAGTAGGTATTGACACGCTCAACAAGTGGCACAGCAGGGCCTTGTACACGCTCACCCAACCGTTCTTTTAGTATTTTTGTAAAAATTTTAGATGCATCACGTAACACATCGGGTTTTTTATGTTTGATATTGATACCGATGAGTCGGTAAAACGGTGGATAAATAAAGTTTTTACGTTCCAATATTTCTCTTTTGAAAAAATTAGAGAAATCATTTTTTTGAACATCTTGTAATATCAAGTTTTTGACATCGAAAGCTTGAATAATCACTTTACCTTGCTTATTCTTCCGACCTGCTCGACCACTCACTTGCAACAACAACTGAAAAGCCCGTTCCGATGCCCTGAAATCTGGAAACTTCAATAAATTATCCGCTGAAAGTACGCCAACTAAACCCACATTCTCAAAATCCAAACCTTTTGTCACCATTTGAGTACCGACCAAAACATCTATTTGCCGTTCTTCAAAGTCATTAATAATTTTAGAATGTGCTGTTTTAGTACGTGCTGTATCCAAATCCAAACGACCGACACGCGCCTCGGGCAAATGTATTTTCAACTCATCTTCAATGCGCTCAGTCCCGAATCCCTTGATATTCAACGTTGTCGCACCACAAGCAGGGCATTCTTTGGGTAAGCGAATTGTGTAGCCACAATAGTGACAATTCAGCGTATTGGCAAATTTATGATATGTCAAACTCACATCACAATTGCGACATTCTGATGTCCAACCACAAGTAGTGCAAGACATCGTCGGCGCATAACCTCGTCGGTTTTGAAACAAAATTATCTGCTCGCCTCGCCCAACTGCCGATTTCATCTCCGCCACAAGGCGGCTTGTGAAATTGCCAACCATCGTTTTATTTTTCAATTCGGTACGACTGTCCACAATCTCGATTTCGGGCAATTGCAAACCTCCAAACCGTTCTGTCATTTCCACCAAACCATATTTCTGTTGTTGGGCGTTGAAATAGGTTTCTACTGAGGGGGTCGCTGTACCGAGCAATACTTTGGCTTTTGTGAGAGAAGCTAAAAAAATCGCTGCATCACGCGCATTGTAGCGTGGCGAAGGGTCTTGTTGCTTGAAACTGCTGTCGTGTTCCTCATCAACAATGATGAGTGTCAAGTTTTTGAATGGCAAAAACAAACTCGACCGCACACCCAATATTATCGGCTTCCCTGCCAACGTTTGTTGCCACAACTCTACCCGCTCGTTACCATTCAATTTGGAATGATAAACAGCTATTTTTTCACCAAAAATCTTTTGAAGACGGTTGATAATCTGTGTGGTCAAGGCAATTTCGGGTATCAAATACAATACTTGCCCCCCCCTCAGTAATTCTGCCTCAATCAGCTCTGTGTAAACCCTTGTTTTTCCACTACCCGTCACACCGTGCAGGAGCGTGACGTTTTTCGTCTCAAAATTCTTTTTTATCTCATAAATAGCCTTTGTTTGTTGGTCGCTGAGTTCAAAACTCGCTATCAAATCATCTTCATAGCCACCAACTCGACTAATTTCTGACTCAAAAATCTCCCAAATGCCTTTTTTCTCAATAGCTCTCAAAACCGACAAATCAATATTCGCTTTTGCACAAACCTCCGAAGTACGAATGCGTTTTTCTTGCCTTTGAAGCTGAACAAAAGCCAACATGGCATTGGTCTGTTTCTCCGAATTTTTGACCAAATCAAATGCGGCACCCAATACTGAGGGGTCGCTTCTGTAAGGTTCTTTTAGTCGCACACACGACACCATTTTAGGCTTAAAACGGTATTGCAACTCCTCTTTTATGTCCAAAATATCGTACATCAACAGCCGATTGACGATGGGATAAACCGTTTTTTGCCCTAAAATCTTTTGAATTTGGTCAATTGTCAACTCTTTCTGAATCGTCAAAGCCTCTGCTACCAAATACTCTTTATCGTCCAAACCAGAAAAATCTTGATCGTGGTCAGGGTTCAAAACAATGCGCGTTTCCGACGATAGTTTCATATTGGTTGGCAGCGCGGCGTTCATCACCTCGCCCAATGTGCAAGCGTAATAAGAGGCTAACCATTCCCAAAATGCCAATTGTGTAGTCGAGATAATCGGCTCACTATCAATTACTTGTAAAATGGGTTTGGTCTTATGGTCTGGCTTTTTATCATTCACAGCAATCACCACTGCGGCATACAAATCGCGCCCTGTACCGAATTGGACTTCTACTCGAATACCAAATTTGACTTGCTCGACCCATTCATCGGGAATGTGGAAGGTGTAAGGTTTGGGCGTGGCAAATGGCAAAATGACTTGCGCAAAATGCGTCGGCTCTGTTTTGAAAAGTTCTATGTCGTCGTTGATAAGCACCCCTCAGTATTTTGTTGTGATTCGATGTGACAAAGGTAATGACTTTAGGGCAAAACAACGACATTTGAGATGTATCGCATCTATACAATTACGGCTAAATTGCCTTTTGACACACTTCATTGGGGATTCGCTACGGTTCAATGAGTTAAACTTTATCCTGTTCCTCAATACTTTCACCTTTGTATCATCAATGACGACAAAACAAGCCCACTTGGTCGGAATACTGAGGGGTGGATACAATCTTAAAAAACCAAATGGAAACGCGAATAATCAAAAAGTATAGCATTCATAGCCTCATTGTAACGCCAGTTTTGTTGGGTAGCGTCAACAACACTTCAAACAACAATTATAATCACAGATTTTCAATCAAAAATCCTACGGTCATGCACAATGCCCCCCTCAGTATTGTCCATTTTTCTTGACCTCTTTGAGCAAACGTCAATCAGTATTTTTATTAAAATATTTAAAACCACAATCAATCAAATGACAATTCAACAGATTCAACTTGTGAAAGACAGTTGGGCGTTAGTACGCACCATCGAGCCAGAAATCGTTGCAAACGCTTTCTATAACAAACTTTTTACCGACCATCCGAGCGTGCGGGCCATGTTTCCGAGCGACATGAAGGAGCAATACCGCAAATTGATGACCATGCTCAATGTCGTCATCGTCAATCTCCATCGTTTGGATAGTTTGGCAGTTGATATTGCCCAATTAGCGCGTCGCCACAAAGAATACGGCGCACAACCTGCCCATTTTACAGCTGTTGGTGCAGCTCTGTTGTGGACTTTGGAAAGTGGTTTGGGTGCGTCTTGGACTGAACCCGTCAAAGAAGCGTGGGTTACATGTTACACAATTATCTCGAATGCGATGATTGAAGCGATGCAAGAAGAACCTCAATTGGTTTGATATATTAGTCATTGGTCATTTCAGTAGTGTCATCTTTCGTCATAATGTCACCACTGAAATGACTAATAACTGAGATAACGCAGTTAATAAAAATCAATGAAAACAATAGCAAACATCTTCAAAGTCATACTCGCAGGTGTGTTTTTGCTCTTATTGGGCAGTTGTAAACGTAAAAAAGATGCTACCAAGTACCTTAGGGCAAAAACAAACATCAGAAGTGTATTCTAAAGCAAGATGTTTTTTTGAAAACTCATCATCGTTTTGGACGATTGATAGGCATTTCTTTTCACCTCAATGTATGAAAGATTTGTTTCAATATCATATTTTATAATTTTGAAACAAATACCGTATCACAACCAAATGCGACCATAAAACCAACGGCACGATACAACAAGGCAACCACACATAAGGAAAGTGAAAAACAGCAATATTGGGCTGTTCGAAAGCGAATTGTTGAAGCGGTGTAGGTGCAGACAATATAGCAGTGGCAACGATATTGATGAGAAGCCCCAAACAGACAAAATGCCATAGAAGTTGGATATTTTTACTTATTTTACCTTTTTTCATGCCCCAATAATAGATGATGGGTGCAGATAAGCCCGACAAAATATCGAAATTACGTCCTTCAAAAGTCATCAATTCAGGAACAGCTTTGTGCAAAAACAGCCACCATAGTACCAACTCTACAGGTACGCGCACAACGTGTAGCAGTGTCAATACTGAGGGGTCTAACGTGTCTAAAAAAGCTTTGCCTCGTATGGTAAAAAATAAAGCTGCAATTAAAATGACGGGCGGTAATACAAGGAGCAAAAATCGCGGTGGCAAAGTATTCGTAACAGTATAAAATCCAGTCAACGATACCAAACTTTGAATCAAAAGCCAAGCGAAAATCAAAGTTACAACCATTCTATACTGAGGGGTCGCTTTACTGAAAAAGATTACTGTTAGCCCTGTTGTCAGAGTAAATACAATGGGAATGTAGATAGGCAGATTTTCCATTTTTTTAATTTTAAAACAAAGGAAAGTCGTTTGAGGCTCTTTTCTCTTGTCAAATGACAAGAAACGTTTTTTATTTTTTCTGAAAGTCGCGCCTAATTCGACTCAGTGAGGTGTCTGTCACGCCCAAATAAGAGGCAATTTGTTTGAGAGGAGCGTGTTGAAAGATTTCGGGATTCGATACCAATAGATTTTTGTAACGTTCTTCTGCTGTTTCGTTTATCAAAGACAAAGTCCGTTGTTTCAATGCCACAAAACCTGTAACCAATCTCGAACGACCAAATTCTCGGAACTCTGGGATAGTGTGAAACAAATGATTGAGTTGCTCAAATGTAATCACATAACCTTTACAATCTGTCATGGCTTGAATGCTCTCTTGCGAAATCGTCCGATTAAAAAATGAAGCCACTTCAAACACCATAGACCGAGGCGTATAAAAATGAGTGGTCACTTCTGCCCCCTCAGTATTTAACGTAAAAGCGCGCAAAAAACCTTGTTCCAAATACATATATTCAGAACCAAGCTTTCCTTCCGTGAGAAAAAAATCGTTTTTCGATAAATCTCGCTCTTCAAATGGCGCAACAATATCATTGATGACCTGTTTTGAAGTGGGTATATTTAATTGAAAGAAATGAATTAAAGCGTCTTTTGACATAAGCTATTGTTTTATTGTAGGCGCATTTTGAGTTATAGGAAGGTCAGGCTTCCTATAACTCAAAACGCACCCATGCTCTTAGAAACTGTTTTAAGTTTCAAAACAGTTTCTCAAACAGCTCGACGAGCATCAATAAATGATTTGACAAATGAAGACAGAGCAAAAACAGACGAACCAAGCATCACAATACTTCTGATAATGCCCATTGTATCATGCAATTGCAATTCGCGGCGCAAAGGCATAAACAACCCGATGACAATGAGTAAAGTCAAAGCAGCGGCAATATGTCCTGCGTTTTTGTTGCCATCCCGCATTTTAGGTGTTTGAATCCAGAGGATAGCTCCTACAAATATGGGAATGAGGGCCGTTGGTGCATCTTTTTCTAAATACGCCCAACCACCTAAAATGATAAGAACGAGCGAATTGATTAAATTTAGGAAATGTGGCTTCATGATTCTGATATTTGATTGTATTACGAAATGATATTTTCTATTTCTGACAAATTTAAAATTTAATTATTAATTTCAATGTTTTCAAACCAATTATTTACCAAAAATTACGATAAACAACACACCATGGAACATTTTTGACTTAACAATGCTGTTTATAAAAACAATTTTTTTTAGAAAAAAAGCAGAACAAATATAGAAATCTATATATTTGCAGATAAGTTTACCGCTTGTCGGAAAACAAAAAAGATAAGTCATTGATTACCAAATAACTAACCAAACGCATATGGAAAAACAACTTGCACAGTTGCACCATAAAAAAGAGCTTGCCAAACTCGGCGGCGGTCAAAAGCGCATTGATGCGCAACACAAAAAGGGCAAACTCTCGGCTCGCGAACGCATTCATTTCCTACTCGACCCAGATAGTTTTGAAGAAATTGGCGCATTGGTGACGCACCGAAGCGTGGATTTTGGTCTCGAAAATGAGCAATACTATGGCGATGGCGTTGTCACAGGTTATGGGACGGTGAATGGTCGGCTGGTTTATGTTTTTTCACAAGACTTTACTGTTTTCGGTGGTTCATTGTCTGAAACTCATGCCGAAAAGATATGTAAAATCATGGATTTAGCCATGAAAAATGGCGCGCCTTGCATTGGTCTCAACGACTCTGGTGGCGCACGTATTCAAGAAGGGGTCAATTCGTTGGGTGGTTATGCCGATATTTTCTATCGCAATGTTTTGTCATCGGGTGTTGTGCCTCAGATTTCGGCTATCATGGGACCCTGTGCGGGCGGTGCCGTTTATTCGCCTGCCATGACGGACTTTATTTTGATGGTCGAAAACACTTCCTATATGTTCGTCACGGGTCCGAATGTCGTAAAAACCGTGACAAACGAAAATGTGACTTCTGAGGAATTAGGTGGCGCGATGACCCATGCAACTAAGTCAGGCGTTACGCATTTGACAGCGGCAAATGACCTCGATTGTATCGAAAAAATCAAACGTTTGCTCTCTTATATGCCGCAAAATTGCGAAGAGAAACCCCCTCAGTATCCGTATCAAATCGGCGATGAATACAGAGATGCACTTACAGCTTTGATTCCCGAAAATCCGAATCAGCCCTACGATATGCGTGAGGTGATTGCAGGAATCGTTGATAATGAATCTTTTATGGAAATCCATGAACATTATGCCGAAAACATTGTCGTAGGTTTTGCACATTTGGCAGGTCGTTCTATCGGCATCGTTGCCAATCAACCAGCATCCTTGGCAGGCGTTTTAGATGTTGAAAGTTCTAAAAAAGGCGCAAGGTTTGTTCGTTTCTGCGATTCATTCAATATTCCCCTTTTGGTACTTGTAGATGTGCCTGGATTCTTGCCTGGCACTGACCAAGAGTGGCATGGCATCATCACCAATGGTGCAAAATTGTTGTATGCGTTCAGCGAAGCCACTGTGCCACGCATCACCGTCATCACACGCAAGGCTTACGGCGGTGCATATGATGTGATGAATTCAAAACACATTGGCGCAGACATGAATTTCGCTTGGCCCTCAGCCGAAATTGCAGTCATGGGGGCCAAAGGCGCATCGGAAATTATTTTCAAAAAGGAAATTTCGGAAGCAGAAGACCCTGCGGCAAAATTGGTAGAAAAAGAACGCGAATATGCTGAAAAGTTCGCCAATCCATACCGTGCAGCCGCTCGTGGTTTCGTGGACGAAGTGATTGACCCGCGCGAAACACGTCGTAAACTCATCAAATCGTTTGCGATGTTGGAAAATAAAGTCGCTCATTTGCCACGTAAAAAGCATGGGAATATTCCACTTTAAGGTTTGATAATGCTTTTTGAAAATAAAAAAGTTCGAGAAACAGACTGTGTCTCTCGAACTTTTTTTTGGAAGATACCCCTCAGTATTTGGGCAACTATTTGATTTACAATCAATTATTTCTGAGTCTTTTAGAAAAACTCTTGAGTCATTGCTGTTTAATTCAAAACAGGCAACGCCATATAACCTCTAAATTGCTTGTCCTCTTCAAACTCCACACCTTCAAAATCTGTAACGACATTATAAAGTGTATCGCGTTCGATAGGCTTGCGACCAACGCGACGAATCATTTCGACCAATTCTTGGGTAGAAAGGGCAGGATTTTTCTCTTCTGAGCCTGCCATTGAATAAATTTTTGTGGTGTCGTCAATCGTTCCATCCAAATCATCAACACCAAATGACAAAGCAATTTGAGCTGTCGGACGACCAATCATGGGCCAATAGGCTTTGATATGGTCAAAATTATCCAAGAAAATGCGGCTGACAGCGTAGTTTTTCAAGTCCTCCACGGTGGTTGATTCCGTCAAATGCGACATTTCATTGTCTTGATTTCTAAATTTCAAAGGAATAAAAGTCTGAAAACCGCCCGTTTTATCTTGCAATTTGCGGAGCTCATTGAGATGATGCACGCGATGCTCGTATTTTTCGATATGCCCATACAACATCGTCGCATTGGAACGCATACCTAAGTTGTGCCAAATTTCGTGTATTTCCAACCACTGTTCGCCCGTACATTTATCACCTGCAATGATTTTGCGAATATCTGGATGAAAAATCTCCGCACCACCGCCTGGTAATGATTCACAGCCTGATTCTTTCACCAAACGCATCCCCTCAGTATAGCTCACTTTTGCTTTTTTGAAAATATAATGATACTCCACAGGCGTGAGTGCTTTGACATGTAATTCGGGACGATGTGCTTTGATTTTTTTGAAAAACTCTAAATAAAAAGGCAAATCGTATTGAGGCAACACGCCACCTACTATATGCACCTCAGTCACAGGCTTGCCATCGTAGCTTTTCACAATGTTCATCATATCGTCCATTGTGTATTCCCACGAGTCATCGCCCCGCTGTTTGATAAGGCGAGAATAAGAGCAGAATTTGCAAGTATAAATGCACAAATTGGTCGGTTCTATATGAAAATTGCGGTTGAAATAAGTCTTGTCGCCATGCTTTTTTTCACGAATGAAATTGGCTAAAGCACCCACAAAACTCAAATCAGCTGTTTCAAAAAGCAGCAAAGCATCCCCCTCAGTAATACGCTTGCCACGATGCACTTTTTGTGCAATAGATTGTAAATCACGGCTTAATGTTTTGTCGTTCAGAATAACTTGAATATCAGCAGTTTGTTTCATTATCTTAATTTTTTACTTTTGATAGGAATGATTCCGCAAAGTAAACAGTCTTTCGGAACTTTCAGTTTAAATTGAAAGTCAATTTTTTGACAAAATATAAACTGTGATACTGAGGGGGTATTCAAAAGTCATACGTTCGCTCAACGACATTTTTATTATCCACTGAAAAAGTTTCAAAAAGGCGAAAAAGTTCCGAAGCCGTACGTCCAGACAACTGAATCAACACTTTTTCATCGGGCAAAACAGGTAAATAAATCGTGGTATCCACTTGACGAAACTGGAAATAGTGGTTCTTAACTTGATAACGTGAGATACTTTTGCGCAAAAATTCGGAGGCGGGTAAAGCCGTGACATTGACGATTTCGACATCTGTGTAGTGGCTGCGTAGGCGTAAAGCGAGGGTTACATAGGGTTTGAACAAGAGTTTTATCTTTTCATTTGAGGTATTTATGGGGTGAAAATTATTGACACAAACCAAAGTATCCGTTTCCGCTTTGATAACATAACCTTCGAACGAACAATTTAGACAGTCGCAACAACCTTCAATACCATTGAAACGACTTTTTAAATTGCCATTAACATCCGAAAAAAATGTCTTATCACTGCTCAAAGGACAAGCCTTGAATTCAGGTGCGATGATTTGTGCCAATTTTCCACGTATGGGTGCATCTGTGTAATATTGTCTCATTTCTACTTCAAAAACAATCTCTTTACTTTGGATTTTGTTGCACTCAAATAATTGACAGCGACAAAAACCCAACAGACTGATTATCAAAAGAATATGCACTGAAACTTTATAACATAGATTTAGAACCATTCATTTTTATTTTTTTCTCTTTTTTGCATCATACATCGTAAAAACGCGGGATACATTGAATCCAAATCGAATCGCATTTTTACCCCAATTCGCATCCGTTTGTGTGATATAACTGTACTCTGACATCGAAGTTGAATTGGTAAAATGCAACTGGAAAACGTGACCACCTGTTTCAATATCGAAACCAATCGAGAGCGAATTTTTGTAATTGTCCGCCAATTGATTAGGCAAAACATAGATGTATTCCGCATTGAATGTTGTGCGGCGATTCAAACGAACACGACCGCCAATTCCCATTGCCAAAACAGTATTTTTTTCGGCTTTAGTCGCCACAAGATTGCGGTGAACAACTGTTGGAGCTAATTCAAGTGTGAACGCATCGTTGAATTTACGCCCAATTAACAACTGATGGGTGTAAAAAAGACGCGAAGAGAAGTAGTTTTCACGCGTTGGGTCAGACCATTTTTGCGTCTCAATCGCCATGCTCGATAGCACAGAAAGTGTGATTGGCATATTGACTTTCCCTGTACTTTGGCGCAAAACACGGTATTTTACAAAGCCGTCAAACGCTTTTCTAACACTATTGCGATTGACTCCGACAGTCAAATTGTCAGTGATGCCGTAATCCAAACCAATGCGTTGAGTAGCGGCATCCAAACCAAAAAGATCATAGAAACCTTCATCAATTGTACCAAAACGGTGTGAAATTTTCATATCCAATACACCTTCTGCTGTATTTTCGAGCGAGTGCATATTGATGATGCGGTTGGTTTTGAAACTGTATTTGGCATATTCAATGGTTTCTTCATCTTTGCCCAATTCATCGAGTAAACTGCCTTGTGCGAATGATTGAGTAGCCAAAATACTGAGGGGGAGTACGAAAAGAAGTAATTTATTTTTCATTCGAGAGTTTGATTTTTATTGTATCATTTGAGAGCCACGAATTGGGCGAATTAACGGATTAAACTAATCACTCTTATTAGTTTAATCCGTTAATTCGCCCAATTCGTGACACATGAATATGAGTTTGAGAAATAATTATTTCACTAATTTTTGCAAAGCTGCACTGATGTCAATTTTAGCTTCTTTAGCAATTTTGTCTTTCACTGCCGCAGGAATCGCAATGCCATAATCTGCCATCAAGACTTTGAAAGCAGCCGAACCGTTGGTGATTGCGCCACCTTTAACGACCAAACTACCTTTAGCTTCAACGGGTTTTGTCACGCCGTGCATGGTCAAATTGCCTTTGATTTGGATGGGATAAGTGCCATCTTTTTTCAAATTGACAGAGCTGAAATTCGTAATATCACCTGCAAAAGTTGATTTTGGAAATTTGCCCGATTCCATATAGTTTTCATTGAAATGTTCTTCCATCAAAGCCGATTTGAAGTGAAAACCCTTGATAAGTACGGCTGATTCGACTTTGCCCGTGGCGGCATCAATCACCAAAGTACCTTTATTGGTTTTTCCTTCGATTTTCTCAAGTGGGCTATTCGCATCAAAAGCGACATTGGCATCTTTTGAGAAAAATTTGCCTTGTGCAGAAAGGCTAAACGTTGCGACGAGTGCTAATAAGCTGAAAAATACTTTTTTCATTGTTTAATTTTTTTTAATTGAATGTTCAGAAAAATCCGTTTTTTATAATCTATTGCTTTGTTAAGACGCATTTTTGAGGGTTTGAAACATACCCCTCAGTAATATTCACTAAACTTTAACTACTCGGCTGGAACGCAGCGGTCAATAACTACATCCGTCAGTTTGCCTGTACACAAACCTTTCAATTTGACCTCCTCTCCTACTTTGTAGTCTGTACGAGGTTGTTTCGTAAATTTATCCAACACACAACTGACACCATTAATGGGGTCGCCTGTATCTAACGCCAAAGTAATCCCAGATGTATCGTTTTTAACATCTGTAATTTTACCTGATACTTGTATCACAATACTTTTGCCGTCGCTACCGACGTATTTTTTCATGGCTTCGTTTTCGTCTTTACCAAAATCAGCCGCCAGTTCAGTAGCTGTTGTGACAATACTTGGTTTACCGATAGACTCATGTGGTTTGTTCCACATATAATAGCCGATGCCAGCACCTATGACGAGGGCTATCAAACCCAATTGAATGATTCTTTTTAACATGACTTTACTATTTGGTTGATTAGTTATTAGGCATACCTGCGTTTATCCACAATTCGATTTTCGTAATGTCGCAGGTTGCCATTTTTGAGCCACCTTTGGGCATTTGTGAAAAGCCAGAAGTATGTTTGATAGAACCTATGAAAAACTCCTTCCCATTGGTGATGTAGTTTTTCGTACTTGTATATGTGCTTAAATCTGCACCCGCAGAAGCTGTTGCGGCATTGTGACACCCCGAAGTTGCGCATTGTGCCGCCATGAGAGGTTGGACACTCGTTGAATATTTCACACTTGATGTATCGCATATTGTCGAAGAATTGCCATACAATTCTTCTTCATTGTCGTAGTAACAACTTTGCGTACTTGTTGTCAAAAAAACGACTCCCAAGACCATTAAGAGCAAAAAAAGTGATTTTTTCATAAACTTAAATTAATATTTGAAATTGATTGATTCATAAATTATACCCCCTCAGTATCGAAGGCTCAAAACAGTTAAAAATCAATTGTTCAACGCCCCTCGTTTAATCCAAGAGTCAATTTTAGCCAATTCGCAAGCCGACAATTTAGCTCCTTTGGGCATAGGTGAATAAGCGGCCAACTGAGCAATACTGCCCCAAAAACGCCCCGTGGCAACACTGGCTTTGATTTCAGCATAAGTCGTCAATTTGATGCCGCCACCAGCTCCTGCGCCTGTATGACAACCTTCGCATTTGTTTTTGACAATAGGTTGCACATAAGCAGCAAACTTCGCGCCCCCTACTGTGTCGCATTTGCCATAATTGGGATTACAATTTAGGTTTTTAGCACCTTGGTTGATCCATTTGGCGATGATGTCTTTTTGTGCTTGGGTCATTGTGATACCAGATCCAGAAGGAGGCATACTGCCGTTGGCGATTTCTTTGTAGAGTTTGCTGTTGTTGGCACTGCCTGCGGTCACGCCTTTTTTCATTGTATTGGCATAATCTGTCAATTGATAGCCATCTTCTCTTGTGATAGCATCGTGGCAACCACTTCTGGCACAAGCTGAAACCAGCACAGGCAAAACGTCGTATTGAAAATAAACAGAATCTGCACTACACCGCCAGCCTGTCGAATCACCTTTATCGACCACAGTTGATATGGAAGTTGTGTCTTTGACGATAGGTGTTGGCGTGACTAAGGGCTGATGTTTACAACCAATGGACATAATTGAGAGAATGGAGGTAAAAAGAATAGAAGAAAAAATAAGTCGTTTCATAATTAGTAGGTGTAAAAATAAATTTTGAATGATGTAGCAAATATCAAAGAAACAATCATTTATTTGCGATACAATCGGACTGAAATGGGCAATTGACGAACTGAATCGGTCAAATCATCAATTCTATTTTAAATTTGTAACTGTCATAAACACGTCAGAATAAAGTTTTAGGTTGCCTTTTGGGTCAAATACTTTTCAACAATTAAAAATTTAGAAAAATGGAAAAAGATAAATTCATGGAACTTGCCATTGAGCAAGCACGGAAAAGTCGTCGTGAAGGAGGCATTCCTATTGGGTCTGTTCTTGTTAAAAACGACGAATTGGTTGCCGCAGGTCACAACAAACGCGTACAGGAGAAAAACCCCATTTTGCACGGAGAGATGGACTGTCTCAACAATGCTGGACGCATTGGTTCGTATCGTGGCACAACGATTTATTCGACTTTGATGCCTTGTTATATGTGTGCAGGAACGATTGTTCAGTTCAAAATCAAAAAAGTGATTGTCGGCGAATCGCGCACATTTGACGGAGCAAGAGCTTTTATGGAATCGCACGGAGTCGAAGTCGTTGACCTCGATTTACCCGAATGTGTGGACATGATGAATGAATTCATTGACGAAAATCCAGAATTGTGGAACGAAGATATTGGAGAATTGTAAACGATTTTTATGAAAAAAAATAAAAACTCCCTTGTTTGGCGTATCCATACAGTCCCAAATGACTCTACTGAGGGAGAAAGGATAACAAAACCGTCCTATATTTTAGGCACGATGCACGTCAAAGATGCCCGTGCTTTTCAATTTGAACGCCTTTTTTATGAAAAAATATTGAGTTGCGACACCTTTGCTACCGAGCTTAATCTCGACGAGGTTCAACAAAGCCACAATTTTTCATTCCATTTGCCCGAAGGTATTTTACTGACTGATTTGATAAAACCCAAACTTTATGCAAAAATCAGTCAGATAATAGAGCAAAAAATAGGTGCGCCGTTGGCTTATTTCAATACGATGAAGCCTATCGTTCTGACCAATATGCTCACAGAAAGTACACTATCGAATGACCGTTTGTTGTCACTCGACGAAACTTTATGGCGTTTTGCCGCCGACAATGGGCGCATACTGAGGGGTATCGAAACACTGGATGAACAGATTGATGTGTTGAATAAAATGAGTCTCACCGACCAAGTTAAAGGTTTGAAAGACATGGTGTATAATTTACCAAAATTCAAACGGCAATTGCTCAAAATGACTGACTTGTACGAACAAGCGGATATTCAGCAGCTATATAAATCGGCAAAACGCACTGCCAAAAGCAGTCGTCGCCTATTGGTGTACGACAGAAATGTATTGATGGCCAATCGCATAGCCGAAATCTGTCAAACGACAAGCCTCTGTGCTGCCATCGGTGCAGGACATTTAGCGGGTGAAAAAGGTGTATTAAGACTGTTAAAAAAGAAAGGATTTATTGTAGAATATGTAGAATAAGAAATGAGCTCAAACAGCCCTCTTCAGTACGGGGAGGTATAAAGTTTAAAACATACTTATCTGATTTTCATCCACTTCTGTTAATTCTTCAACGGATACTGAGGGGGTTTTAATTTTAGGTAAATCAGGTAAAAAACGTTTGATAAGGCGCAATTTATGGGAATAAATACCTCTTTCTTCATTGAAAATGCCAAAATGGTCGAGTTTATCAATGCGTACTTGTCCAGCCGCATGAATGACATTTTGATTGTCTAAAACAATACCGACGTGAACAATATTACCTTTTGGATTCTCAAAAAATGCCAAATCGGCAGCCTGCGCTTGTTCTATGAAATCAACCAAACGCCCTTGTTCGACCTGCTGCGACGCATCGCGACGCAAACGGATGCCTGCCATACGAAAAACCGTCTGTGTAAAACCCGAACAATCAATGCCAAAAGGCGACCGACCACCCCACAAGTAAGGTGCATAAAGATAACGACGTGCCAATTTGACAATAAACTCAGCCGTTGGAGCTCGATAGCCATTTTGAAGTGCCTGACCATTAAAAGCATAATGTTTATCACCCAAATGAACATTGATACCATCAAAATTAGGTAAAGTTGCACCCAAAGTTATGGGTAGAAAATGGTCATTATTAGTCAAAATAGCGGTTAAGTCAAGGCAAAACGCGAGGTTTTTATGATAATTCTCGGCTTCTCCGAGAGAAATAAAACGCAATTGCCGCACATCCATCCAACCTTCATAACCATCCCAATCGCAGCGAATTTGGCACCAATTCCGTTTCGTTCGCCCTCCAAATTCAATAATATCCACCAATTCGCCAAAAAGTAATTGCGTGACAATTTCTTCCTTGTCAGATGCAGCAGCACGAACAGGGACGGCACTAAGTTGACAAATGGCTGGATTTTTCATTGAATGATGGTTTGTCGTTGATGGATTGTGTGTAAAGCGTTTTCTTTTTGCAAAAAATTCAATTCTTAAATTTGGTTCAAAAATAATAACTAAACGCAAGATACCGTTAGAAAACGGAAAAAAAGATTGATGGCTTGTTATTGGTAAGTAACGAATAACGAGTGACCAATAACGAGTAACGAATAACCACTCAATCAATCAACTAATTTACTACTTTTGCATGAATTTTGATTAAACCGTTTTATGAAGAAAATACAGCTTTTATTACCGATTTTATTGTACTCGGCTGTGCTTTTAGCTCAAGACCGCCATTTTTCTCAATTTTATAGCTCTCCGTTGACGCTTAATCCTGCATTGACAGGTGCATTTGATGGCAAATATCGTGTGGGAGGTTTGTACCGTGACCAATGGCGTGGCTTACTGGAGCAACCCTATCAGAATTTCTCATTTGGTGCTGATTTGCGTATGGACGCACCTTTTTCATCAAAATCAAATCCAGATAAAGTCGGCGTAGGTCTCCTTTTTTATCGCGACATAGTCAATGCGCTCGATTTCTCAACCACTCAAATTGCCATTTCAGGTGCCTATCACAAGTCATTGGATTTGGGTAGCACACAATTTTTGTCGATGGGCTTTCAGTTGGGATTGTCGCAACGCAATGTCAATTATGACAATCTGACTTTCCAAGACCAGTGGAATGGCATTGATGGCTACACATTACCACGTGGCGAGCGTTTGCCCGAAAACAATTTTGGCTACTCAGATTTATCCACGGGTATCAATTATTCGGTCAATCCTGCCCCTAAAGTCGCCTTTTTTGCTGGATTGGCATACCACCATTTCAATAAACCGAATGTGGCTTTTTTCAAAGGCACAGACATACCCAAGCAACCTCTTTTACCTCGCATTTCGGCACAATTGGCAGCACAGTTTCCCATCAATCGAGAACATACTTTGATGATGTCGCCGCGCCTTTTGTTTGCGAATCAAGGTCCTCATATGGAACTGAATGCAGGTACAAATTTCCGAATTGAGGTAGATAAAACCTACGGTACATCGCTGCATTTGGGTGGTTGGGTACGACCAGTGAAAAATAAAGACGGCTTCAATCTCGATGCAGTGGTACTCATGACAGGTATCGAATACAACAGTATTTTATTGGGTTTCAGCTACGATTTGAATTTACCAACCATTTACAAATACAAACGCACAGCGAATGTGTTTGAAATCTCGCTGATTTATTTGGGCGAATTTGAAAACGATGAGTTACTTTGCCCGACATTTTAACAAATATGAAGATTTCAATTGTCGGTACAGGGAATGTTGCCTTTCATTTGGGCAAACGTTTGGTGGAGAAGGGTTTGACAATCAATCAAGTCATAGGGCGTGATGAAGCCAAAACAAGATGGTTGAGTGAGATTTTGCAGGCAAAACAGGCAACTTTTGCGAAAAACATTGACGAATCAAGTGATTTGTTTATCATTGCTGTTTCGGATACAGCAATCGAAGAAGTGGCGAAAAAACTATCGGAATTTATTGATAAACAATGTGTTGTACATACGTCGGGTTCTATTCCTTCCACTATTTTGCAACCTTATTTTAAGCATTTTGGTGTTCTCTATCCCTTACAAACCTTTTCGCTAACAAGTCAACCTGATTTTGATAAGATTCCAATTTTCATCAATAATACCCCTCAGTATTACATCCCTTTTTTGAAAAATTTGGCAGAAAAAATCAGCCCTCGTGTCTATGAATTGCCCGACGAAGATAGAATGACACTACATGTAGCTGCCGTTTTTGTCAATAATTTCACCAATCATTTATTCAAAATTGGCTCTGAAATTCTTGCCAAACAAAATTTGCCTTTTGATGTTTTACTGCCATTGATAGAAGAAACGGTCAATAAAATCCGTCACAATCCCCCCCTCAGTATGCAAACAGGTCCTGCCAAACGAGGCGACAATGTGACCGTCGAGAAACATTTAGCTTTCTTAGAACAACAAGCCCCTCAATACGATTTGCTTTATACCCTTTTGAGTATTAGCATCAATCCTGATTTGAAAATCAATAAATAGAAATAAATTTCATCGTATAAAACATAAAACGTCATGCGCATAGTAGCCGAAATAGACCACCCTCGCCTCAAAATCACCGTTTTCAAAAACGATGGTAAATTCAGTATCAAATTTGAAAGCGGTCTGTTGGAACAGACTTACAAATTCCGTGACGATGAGCGTTTGAGTACGGTCGAAGATGTCAAAAGACTCATTGACACCGAATTTATTGAAAAAATTGAGGATATACTGAGGGGTATGTACGCTTTGAAAATGGAGACAATGCAACGCAATTTAATGCAGGTAAGTGACGAATTTCCTCAAATTATATAACAGCTTAGTCATTTTCAACTCTCAACTTTCACCTCGCCTAAGCGCGTTTCCATTTTAAAGTTTGTCCATTGCACACGTTTGGTCAATCCGAAATTTTCCAAACGGTTGTGGTAGTAAAACAAGGTATTGAAATCATCGCTCTCAATATCACCTTTCTTATTGAATAACAAAGGTTTACGTGCGTGATAAACGCCTAAATTCTTCAAACCATCGTTCACCAGCTCGGTGGCCGATTGGTGAATAATATCACTCAATTTTAGGCGACCTTTTTCTTCCAATTCAAACAGGCCGTGTTGTACGGCTTCAACTGCGGCTGTAAATTCTTCGATTGGAAATACAAAATCGTCGGGTAACAGACGCAAAAGAGCATATAAATCGAATGATTCGTTGTTGGCACGCAACATATTGAAAGCGGTAAAGGCAACGACATGAGAGCTCAAAACAATATTTTCACGATGGAAACGGTCAACGATCTTATTTGCCAACAACTTGGTGTATTCCGCCTCGCGTTGCAAATCTTCGGTTACAATACCCTCAGTTGTAAAATAGTCGGAGATACTGAGGGGTTGGTTTCGAGCATCAAAACTTGTGCCTTCAGCATCTACAAAATTGCCCATTACGTCCATGGGTTTGCCAAAAGACAGAATAATGTCCGATTTTTTGGAAAAAAATTGCCAAATAAACTTCAACCATTCTCGAATCGAATTGCCTTCGGAGCGGCCGCCGATGTATTTTTCTTTGCCTGTGATTTGTAAATGCTGGCGAATCAAAAACGGTGCTTCCAAGACGAAATGATAGCTCATCACCAATGGCACAATAAAGATTTTTTGAGGTTGAACCTTATCATCTTTTAATTCTTTATTATCACTGCGCCCACCATTCTCCTCTTTAACTTGTTGACACAGAACACGTTGTGCTTCGACAGCTGTGCCTAACAAACCCATTTTGAGACGGGTCTCGACCATACCGTTTCTGGCACGTGTGCCACCCGGGAAAAAGAGTGTATTTGTGCCGCGTACAATCGAGAGCATTGACATGGCTTTTAGCGTTTCGAGATAAATAGGGTTTTTCTTACGTCGGTCAACACGATACGCGCCTAAGCGATTCATAAAAAAAGCGGCAGCTCCTGAATTGTAGAGGTTCAAACCTGCGCCATAGCTGAACGAAGGCAAACCCACGATTTGATCCATCGCAAAACCCACTAAAATGGAGTCAATATTACTAAAATGCGTCGGTACGACGATGACAATACCTTTTTTCATCAAAGTGCGTATCGTTTCAACTTCGCCAAAAACTTGTAAACGCTCATGCAATTGATTGCGTGAACTCAAAAAACGCCACCAACGTTCGGCTGCCGCATTGAGCAGGCGGTTGAAAAAGTTGTATAGAAAAACACGCGCAAATCGAAAGGTATTGGGCGAAAAAGTACCTACAATTTCTGTCGAATAGCGGTGAATGATACGTTCGATGATGTCTTTGTGGATGTCATTGGCTTGTGTTTTCGGTGCGCTTTCTGACTTCACAAGTTTTGAGCGCAGGCGATTCCAAAAGACTTGTTCGTTGGGAGGGTCAACTTTCCATGGAGTTTCTTTGATGCGATTGCGCTCTTGATAGATGGTTTCAGCTATCAGATTGTACAGTTTTGGGTGTTCGAGGAGCAAGCGATTGAGCGTAAATTGGTCAATTTCTTCAATAAAATGACGACGATCTTGACTCAGTTTGTAGATAGGCCACTGGTCAATGCGTTCAAAAACTTGTGGATATGGTTTGACAGGCTGCATATTGTTCGTGACTTAAAAACCAAGATTGGCTTGTTCAATAAAACTCAAAATTTCCATTCGTCCCAATTTTCGTTCGGACGAGGTGATATACTGAGGGGGTAATGTTTCCCAATTTTCGAGCATTTTTTTATTGAAATTCTCTATGTTTCTTTTTCTATCTTCTGCTTTCAATCTGTCTGTTTTAGTGAAAACAATGACGAAAGGGATGCCTTTTTCGCCCAATTTGTTGATAAAATCGAGGTCAATCGGCTGTGGTGGTACCATTGCATCAATCAATACAAAGATGTATTGTAAGGTTTCGCGCTTGGTGAGGTAGTACCAAATCATTTTTTCCCAAGCCTCTCGCATGGTTTTTGATGTGCGAGCATAGCCATAGCCAGGCATATCCACAATGTACCACGATTCGTTGATGCGAAAGAAGTTCATCGTCTGTGTTTTGCCAGGTGTGCGCGAGGTTTTGGCAAGGTCTTTTTGTTGGCACAACATATTGATAAGCGACGATTTACCCACATTGGAACGACCTATGAAGGCGTATTCAGGCTTGCCATCGGTTGGACATTTATCAGTTTTGACATAACTGCCAACAAATTCAGCTTTTTTGATGTTGCCTATTTCATTTATTATTTTCAATATCGAAAGTTTTTTGTTTTATAAAATGAAAATTTATAAAAAATTGAAAACCAAATTTTTATAAATAAACGCAAAAAGAGTACCCCTCAGTATGAAAGGCATTTTCCGCGATGCAAAGCTAAAATATATTTTTTAATCGAGTTAAGATTCTGTTAAACGTGTAATTTTGCGCGCTTAAAAAATCACATTATTTTGAAAACAACGTTACTTAGGAAATTTAAAAATTAAAAGAGAAATGAAAAAACTGATGATTCTTTTCGTGTGCCTTGCAATGGCACAGACGGCTATTCAAGCACAAGCTATCAAATACGGTGTCAAACTTGGCGTGAGTACACCTGATATAAAACCCGCTGATGTCACCGCTTTGCGGTTTAAAAGCGGTACGGACTCTTTTTCGCTCAAGGTCAACGATGCCAACTACGGCTATCACATTGGCGGTTGGGTGCGTTTGAAATTGGCTGGTGTTTATTTGCAACCAGAATTGGTATTTAATTCATCAAAAGTTGAATACAAATTGAACAAAATAGGATCATCAACGTCTGAAGACAGTGTGACACAACGTTTTAATAATTTGGATTTACCAATTATGATTGGCTTCAAATTGGGTTCGTTCCGTATCAATGGTGGTCCTGTGGCGCATATTCACCTGAATGGCGACGATGGTTTAGCGGCGTTGAAAGACTATAAAGCGACTTTCCAAACGGCCACTTGGGGCTATCAAGCGGGTATTGGTTTAGATTTTGGTCGTTTAGGTCTCGATTTGCGCTATGAAGGCAATTTTAATAAATTTGGCGAGCATATTACTTTCGGCGGCAACCAATATGAGTTTAGTAAAACGCCTGCTCGTATGACTTTGGCTGCGGCAATTAGTTTTTAAGGGAATAAAATTACCCCTCAGTAAAAAACAAAAAAGCCTCCCGAATCGGATGATTCGGGAGGCTTTTTTTGTGTCTGTATTCAGACTATTGTTCGATTAGAATTTGAATGACAATTGAGCATTCAGCATACGACCTACTTGACTGAATTGTGAACCATTGTAGCCCAAAATATCGTAGCGACCACTGAATCCTAAGAAACCACGCAACAAAGACTTTTTGGCAGGGTCTGCCAAGGTTGCTTTTGCAGCCGCTTCGCCAGTAGGATTAGCACCTGGAGTGATTGGGTTGAATTCCAAATCCCATTTTGGCAATACATTCAACAGGTTGTTGCAGTTGAGTGTAACAGATACCTTTTTGTTGAAGCTGTAACCAATTGACAAGTCAGTCACAACTGCTGGTTTGAATACGGCTTTGATGTAGTTCATATCACCACCACCATTGTCTAAGTCGCGGAAAGCAGTTGGTCCAATCAATGTATTGTTCAAGTTAACAACCCATTTGTCCAAGCTATAATCGAAACCTAAGATAGATTTGTAAGCTGGACGGCTTTCAACCAACAGAGATTTGATTTGAGCATTCAAGATACTTGCGTTGTCTGACTTGATAGCGGCTGGGTCGTTGGGTGTACCAACGATTTCGTTTTTCAAGATAAAGTTACCTGCTAAGTTCGCTGTCAATTTACCTGCACCCAATGGGATATTGCGATAAGCCACAACATAGTCTAAACCAGAGGTATTGGTTTCGATACCATTGATGAAGAATGAGATATTTCTAACACCTGCATTTGTCAAAATTTTGCCCAATGTACTTGTTGCGCTGCTGGAAGAAATTGATGATGAGTAAACGATGCGGTCTTTGACATTGATGCTGAAATAGTCGAGTGTGATACTCAAGTTTTTCATAGGATTCAAACCTGCACCAACCGTAATGTTTGTCGATTTTTCAGGACGCAAAGCATCAATACCCAATGCACGAGCTTGCGCACTGCGGTTGTTGAACAAACCTGCTAACTGAATGAAACCATTTACGAAAGAAGCCTGAACAGATTGCGCATAGATTTGGTGCAAAGATGGCGCACGGAAACCCGTCGAAGCCGAAGCACGCAATGTCACTTTGTCATCAGCCAATTTGTAACGTGAAGAAATTTTCCATACATTGGCATTGCCGAAGTCTGAGTATTTTTCAGTACGACCTGTTGCATTAATCATAAAATCTTCATTGATATCGTAGCTCAAGTCAACATACGCACCAATATTGAAACGTGAGTTAGTACCTGCATTGGTTGCATTCAAACCTGGGAAAGAGTTAGCACCCTCGCCAGAATAAGAAGCAGTGTCACCTGCAACAATAGTAAATGACTCAGAACGTGCCTCTGCACCAAATGCGATACCGAATTTATCAGTTACATTTTTAGAAATATCAATATTACCTACTGTGTGTTTGAAACCAAAACCACCGGGTTTGAAACGCGTTGGACTGGCTTTGCCCAAAGTACGATTGACGGTATTGTCAACAGTATAACTTTGTTGGTTGCCGCCGACTGTCAAACTCAAGTCGCTTTTCCAGCCATTTGTTTCATTTCTTGCACCAATTGTTGCATTGTAGTCAGACAAATCACCTTCAAATGTTGGCACATAGCCGATATAACCTTTGTAAAGATCAACAGCATCTTCTGAGAATGCTAAAGTGGCTGCTGTAATATAGTTTTTGCCACCATTATCTGTTGCTTTGTGCAACAAACCACGGTCTTGTCTCCAATAAGGCTGGCGGAAGTTAGCGTAGCTGAGTACTCTTTTCTTAACCATTGCCGCATTGGCATAGATTTCAGAATTGTCACCTATTTTGAAGCCACCATTGACCAAAAATTTAGCGGCTGTGATTTCACCAGAGCCGTTGATGTTGTTACCTGTTGGGTAATCTTTCAAATAAGCTTTGATGAGTTGGTCTTGTGCGCCACCTGCACCATCACCAAATGTCGCAATTTCAGTAGGAATATCAACGATGCCAGAGCGTACAATACTATTGCTTTGGCTCAAATCAACTGTGTAGTTGATATAACCTTTGCCTCCTAAGTTTGTACCACTGTTCAAAGCAACACTGTAGTTGCCACCATAACCATTGCCTGGGATAGGTGTCGCTACGGCATTACCTTTTGAAGTCGTTGTACCCATATTGATATTCAACGTTGTGTAATCATATTTATCTTTCAAAATCACGTTCATAACGCCCGCAATCGCATCCGAACCATATTGTGCAGACGCACCGTCGCGCAAAATCTCCACACGCTTAATCGCATCTTGTGGAATAGCCGACAAATCAACACCTGTTTCACCACGACCTGGCGAGAATTGAACATACAACAAAGAACTCAAGTTTTTACGTTTGCCGTTGATAAGAATCAAAGTACGGCTTGGGCCCATGTTACGAATTTCCCAAGGGTCAAGCAAGGTTGTCGCGTCGTTTACAGGCGTATTGACTGAGTTGAACGAAGGCACACGATACTGCAAGGCTTTGTCAAAGCTGGTTTGACCTGTCATCTTCAAATCGCTTGCACCCAAAATATCAATAGGCAGTGGTGTATCTGTCACCGTACGTTGTGTATTGCGGCTACCCGTTGAGATAACGACCTCACCTAATACATTGTCAGAATCAGCAAGCGTGACGTTTACAACACCGCTGGCAGGAATAGCGATTTCTTGTGAAGTATAACCAACTGATGAGATAACGAGCGTTGTTGCACCTTTAGGAGCTGTAAAACTGAATTTACCATCGCCATCTGTTTGTGCGCCCGTTGTCGTTCCTTTCACTACAACACTGACACCTGGCAAGCCGCCATTTTTGTCCGAAATTGTACCAGAGATGGTCATTTGCGCATTTAGAGCTACTGTGCAGAATAGTAAAGTAGCCAAAGCGACTAAGCTTTGAATTGTTTTTTTCATACAGAAAGAGTTTGATTTAAGAAAAATTGTTAAGTTATTTGATTAAAGCTGATTTAAAAAATCAGGGCAATATTACGCAAATATTGAAATATGGCATAAGAAATATGGATTTTTCTATTTTAATAAAATAAAAGTGCGAAATTCTATCAATTTGATAAATAATATTCTTGTCAGTTCTCAAAGCATTTTCCCTAAATCAAAAGTCATTTTTTTTGCAAAATTAACTCATTCTCACAATCTTCAAGTTTCAGAAGCTCTACGGACTCTGTTTTATCCAAAAGCAAAAGGATTATTGCATACAATACCCAACTCGATAATTTAATTTTGCCATTCCATCCATTTAACCAATCAAACAACAACAACAACAAAAGAGACCACCCCATTCTTCTACCCAAGTGCCGTTCCTACGAGGTTTCTAGATGTCAAAATGGCGGTACTTTTATCCTTTATTTTTGAATAGCTTACTCTTTTATCAATAATGACCGCCTGATACTGAGGGGGGTATCGCCCATAGAACACGCCATTTTGCAAGCTGCAAAAACCTTTAAAGTTTATAGTAAAATTCTTTAGTAACCAGTAAATAATAACTTGGTCAAACTGTCTTTTGAAGCGCAGGTATCCGATACAGAAATTTGAATCGTTTGCTACTTTTTTTCAAAAAAAAGTAGCAAACGATTCAAATTTCTGTATCGGATACCTATAGCTTTAACCACATTATTACTTACTCGTTACTTAGTCACTCTCCTAAAACGCCATTTCTCCGTATGACGAAACCATTTCTCCGTATG
>JAEUUP010000158.1 GCA_016787525.1 Saprospiraceae bacterium
TGCGTTCAAGTTTTATGCGGGTACACAGACCCCTCAGTATTCTGAGATGACTGTTGGGAATGTATCTCTTTTTGGCGCAGGTATGGACGTTAAACTGAAACGGTTCTATCTGAGTGCGGGTGCGGGCTATGCACAACATGCCATTCCACGAGATAGTTTGCTTAATATTCCTGGTGCTTACCAACGGACTCAGTTTTCACTGAGGGGGGGTATTGGCAGCAAGGAAGGGACATTTGTGGGCGGCAACGTCGTTTATGCGACCGACGATGCCCAATCAGTTACGAGTCCATTAGATGTGACACCACAAACCGCTTTTACGGCTTCGGGTGAATACCAATTGAAATTGGGCAAAGTCGTGAAGTGGAAAGGCGAAATAGCGACTACAGTGCGCACGTCTAACACCACTTTCTATGACAACACCAACTTGACAGACAGTACGAAACTGATACTTCGGCAAAAGTTTTCAGACCCGATTGAAAGTAAAATTCCGAAGCCAGCTCGGGCGTATTTACCCATCAACCCTTCTACACTGGTTGATTTTGCGGCGACTTCGACACTCAATTTAAATATCAAAGGATTAGGTTTAGATTTTAAAGGTCTGTATGTCGGCCCCGGATTCAAACCTGTGGGTTATCCGTTTTTCATTTCTGACCGCTTCGATGCTACCGTAGGGACAAAGTTCTCTTTGTTCAAAAACAAATTGAATTTCAATGGCACAACAGGTTGGCGGGTGACTAATTTCAGCAAATGGCTTGAAAAAGAAAACATCAGCGTGCCTAAAATAACGGCTGACGATGTGTCCATTCCGCTTGTTGTGCAAGGTGGTTCGATTGCTGCCACTGAGCAACTCCTCATCAATGCTGGTTTGAGCATCCAGTTTTCGGAAAAACTCAATTTAGAAACATCGTACTCCAACTTTGGTGTGCAAAATACGGTCGTAGATGACACGCTTCGGGTGCGCAACGTCGGACAAAACTTCGTGGTAACGCCTTCTTATACTTTTGGCAATGAGGTTTATACTAGTTCAATCATTTTGATGGGTAGCATGGATATATTTCGAGATTTGAATATCGTATCGGGTGCGCTGAATGACAACGATAGCAAAATCGCTAACCTTACCTATACGCTCGCATTGAAAAAAAATCCATTGACCGTGAATGTGAGTGCGGCATACTTCAATATCGTTTCCTCGAATTTAGAATTGGATAATTCAACTTTTACAGGAGGGGCTGGCTACTCATTTTTTAAGAAAAAACTGACAACACAACTTTCATTAACAGCACTCTTTAACAATCAGAAGCTCCAAAATGGAGCATCTATCATTGAAGCACTTGAAAAACAAACCTTGATGAACGTCAAGGTCAGTTTCCGATTCAAGGGTTTCAATATGAAATTGGATGTTGGCAATAACTCTTTTGTGCGAGGGATTTTACCGACTGATAGACTCAAAGAATGGATTGGCAAAGTGAGTGTACAACAGAATTTTTAATACTTAAAAACCCTCAAAATACTGAGGGGGGTATTCATAACAAAACAGGATGAAAGTTTGAAACTTTCATCCTGTTGAACCTAATTATTTTAAAAGACTAAACTTTTATATAATGAATAAGAGAATTGGTTTATTTCTATTAAGTTGGTTATGCGTTTGGTCGGCCTATACACAGACTGTAGATGCGGTTATCCTCCCACCTCCACAAACGGCTTATATAGCAGACTTTTTTAGTAATCCGAATCTATTCCGTGTTATCGTTACAAACAAAACGCTACAACCGATTGATGTTAAAATAGGTGGTAAACTTATTTTAGATGGCACAACATTGGGCGCAACCGATGTGCGGACAAGCGATGTTTTCACCTTGCAACCAGGGGTCAATTACTTCAATGGTGAAGATGTTTTCAAGGAGTTTATGCGTGGAAACGTTATAGCAGATACTTCCAATCGGTCTTTGCAAGATGCTTTTTATTCGGGTCAATGGCCTTCAGGTCTGTATGAATGGTGTATTGAGATAAATCATGCAACGACTAATGTGGTGCTGTTGCCCAATAAATGTGTGCCACGTTTTGTCACGTCCTATCAACCACCTATTTTAATTCTTCCAAGTGAAGGTCAGGTATTGAATAATCCAGGTACCGTCCTATTCCGTTGGACACCCATCACACCCGCCTATCGAGAAGGGATAGTTTACTACGAAGTACGGGTATTTGACATCAAAACAGGTCAAACACCCATGCAGGCTTTTCAGGCCAACTTACCGATTATCGAGAAAAAAGTACCCAGCCAGACGGTTTTGATTTGGCCCAGTGAAGTGCCTATTGAGAGTGGCCAATATATCTGGACAGTACGCGCTTTGGATGCACAAGACCGCCCCATTTCCTTTCCAACACAGTATGCAGAACCATTGACATTCACTATCAACAAAGGAACTGGGTCAATTGGCAGTACGGGTCAATTGGCGTTTTCTGCCGTTTATCCTAAGACAGAAAGTAGTGTCTCGACAACTGAAATACAAGGAAAGTTTTTGCGCTTTCAAGTAGATTTAAGTGCATTAGGAGCGGCTTCGACAGAGGCGAATAATGGTTTGCGTATTTACATGATTGAGAAGAAAGCAGGTTTTTACACAAAAGCAGCCTTGTTGCAGGCGATTCAACGCGACAAATTACATTACAAGAGTCCGCTTCTGAATATCAATGCTCAAATCAACAATTTGGAATTGTCTAAAATACTCCCCGATTCGTTGGCAGGACGAGAGTTCGCTTGGATGATTCGGGCAGAAGTCGCAGGTCGGACTTATGACAGCGATTTATTCACATTTGAATACAAATCACCCACATCTAAACCCATCAACAAACCAAAACCCAAATTTGATTGCGAATGTAAAGACACACTCTGCGCCCCACCTGTGATAGCCGATAGGTCGGGTGTTTCGACGTGGAAAGTAGGCGATACCTTATTGCTCGGACGCTATGAACTGCGCCTCACGGAGTGGTCAAATGGCGATGGAAAAGGCATTATTGATTTGCCTTATGGAAAAGTAGGCGTAAAAGTGGGCTTATCGGGTATTCGTGCCAACAAAGCCAAACAAATCTTTGAAGGTACAGCCACGATGGAAGACTCTGACTTTCCCAACAACATCAAAGATTTTGGCACATTTAAACTTGATGCTGAAACATTAGCCAGTTTGAACGCCCATTTTGCACGCATGAGTGGAGCTTTGGAAGAAGGTTTGAAAATGCCTTTTTCGTTCAAAGAACATTTGAGTGTGTTACAATTGAAGTTGCCATTTGATTTGGTGGTGACAGGCATGCGTTTTTCGCCTGAGGAATCGTCACTGGATTTGGCTGTTCTGATTGAACATACACCTGGGCAGTTCGTCAAGTTTATGGCTAAAAACGTCCCCATGGCAGCCAATGGCATTTCGTTCAAAGACTTAAAATTGTATTTGGCAGAAGATGTTGTGGTTAATAATTTAAGCCTAAAAACCTCAGCAGATGTAACCAAAGGCAGCTACATAGAATTTGACTGCGATGGTATTAAGACATTTCACTTAAACACAGGTTTTACTTTTGACCCACAACACGTTCAGACACTTTCCGACCAGCCCTTAACAACGGTCGTAAAATTTGATGCTGAAAAATGGGGCGACTTTTTGGCAACCGCAAATTTGGAGGCCTTCCGCTTAACCGATGTAAAAGGCATTACTTTCGAGGCCAAAGACTGGACATTTGACAAATCTACGGCTCGCAACCCAGAGGGATTAAAACTGCCTAACCAATCTGAAACACCCATGACTTGGCAAGGCTTTTTTACTGAGGGGGGTACGGTGAAGGTCAGCAAGGACTTACTGCCTGCCGCTGAGAAAGACTTGGAGTTGACAGGCAAAAACATTGCGTGGGACTCTTTGGGTCTGAGTGGGCAAATGATAGCGACCGAATTTTCTTTGGCAGCTCAAGGCAGCGATTGGAATGTCGGTATTGATTCCTTCAAAGTGCAAATAGACAAAAGCAAGTTGAAAGAAATGAGTTTCGTAGGGGATTTGAGTTTGTCTTATTTGTTCAAAGATTTAAAATATAAAGCGTTATTCAAACGCGATGCTCAAGATAGAATAGTCTATCAGTTTTCTCCTGCTGCCGATGCAGAAGCCAAACTCTGGAAAACTAAGTTTAAATTAGCTAATACCAGTTCGATTGTCTTAATGCCTACTCAAGGTGAAGGCGATGAAACCAACTGGAATTTGGCAGCTAATTTAGACGCGGACATCTCGTTTGACATTGCCAATACCGATATTGACACAGGCTATGTCTCCGTGTTAAAAAATCTATTAGGTTTTTCTGATTTCTCATTTGACATACCCACACTGACCGTAAAAGGTTTTAAAATCAACCACCCCGATTTACCAGAGGGTCAAAAAGTTGGGGTTCAAGATATCAAAGCCGATAGACCTTTCAAATTAGGCGGTTTAGATATTGATTTATTGGGCGTTGATTTTGAAGCCGATACAATGATGGTCAACGGCGAAGCGCAAAAAGCGCAAGTGATGGTTTTGCATTTGTCGAAAGAGGTGGATTTTGATTGTAAAATCTGGGCTGTGCAGTCTGCTACGGATACCAGTCGTTGGGATTTTGGTAAATTATCCTTCGGCTTGCCTACACCTAAAATAGAGTGCAAAGCACCCGACACCCTTGTTTTGGATAAAGAAACCAACAAACCCATTGGTTTGGGTGATAAAATAAAAGTGGGGTCTTTCACCATGCAAGTTGAAAAATTAGCCTCTCAGAATACGTCGGGTAAAGGCATCATTCGGATTCCTTATTTGGCGACTAATATAGCTGTTGAGTTTAATAGCCAATTGAAAATCAATGATTCAGGCGTGGCTTTTGAAGGCGCTGCTTTGGCAGATTTTGATGCTGCCATATTGCCAACCGAGTCTTTTCTCAATGGTGTTCGCAAGATTAATTTCAATTTGTTGAACAAAAACAAATTAGCTGGTCATTTGGCTAATTTGAACAGGACGGCTAATATTTTGCCTTTGTCTTTCAAAAAAACGATGCGGTCTTACGGCAACAAACTACCGTTTGATGTCTTGGTAACAGACTTGCGCTTTATGAGTGCGCAACCGTCTTTGAGTTTGGCGATGATAGTACCCATAGGCGAGCAGACGGTTCATTTTGAGATGCCACAATTGGCGTTCAACGAGCGCGGTTTTAACTTAGCCGATATAAAAATGCAGTTGGCGAGCAATATTGACCTGGGTAGCGGTATTCGTTTACTGAGGGGGTCAGATTCTTATGCTCAGTTGAATTGCAGTGGCTTTGAAACCTTCGGTTTGGCGGGCGATTATGCCCTTAGCCCCAATCAGTTTGCCGCAATCGGCAAGTCAACGCCTGCTTTGGCGACTTTTAAAGTGAAAACAAAACAGTTTTCTGATTTTATCGCAACGGCTGAAATTGAGCCGTTCAGTGTAAAAGCCATTGCAGGTTCTGAAATCAGCGTGGCAAACGCTCAGTTTGACCGTTCGGCGACTGAAAATGTGGCGGGTTTGGAATTTCCTAAAAAGTACAAAGGCAATACAGCCGCCGATTGGAAGGGTTTTTATGTCCAAGATTTCACGATGAAAATGCCGTCTATTTTGCCCAATCAAGAAGATAAAACCTTGACTTTTAATGGTAAAAACTTGATTTTAGATTCTACGGGCGTAACAACGACTATCAAAACGTCCAATATCACGTCAATTGGTAGTACAGCTTTTGGCTTGAACATCAAGGATTTGACGGTTGATATTGTGCAAAATACAATTGATAACGCGCTTTTATCGGGCAATGTGCAACTGCCTTTGTTTTCAGAAGCGATTGAGTTTGAAGGAACGTATGCCAAAGATTCAACAGGTACAACGACTTATGCTTTGAAAACAAGCAATGAAGCAAATTTGAATTTTTGGAGAGCCAATCTGAAAATTAACAAAGGTTCGGGTCTTGAATTGGTCAAAAATAGCAGCGACAAATGGGAACAACGGGCGAGTATAGACTTGGAAGCGAAGTTGGACGTGAATACACAGATGCTCGAAGAGTATGTCAGTGCCGATATACTGAGGGGTCTCAAAACAGCTTTGGGTGTGGACTTATTGGACTTTGAAATTCCAACTTTTAAGTTTAAAGGCTTGAAAATCAACCACCCGCAAGCAAAAGGCGGTCGTCAGTACGCTTTAGATGCCTACGAAACAACAGGACCAATCAAAATTGCAGGTCAAGAAGTGAAATTGACGGATTTGGACATCGTCGAAGATACCGTCACCGTAAAAGGCAAATCGTATAAAAAAGGTGTGGGTTTGGTCTTCAGTTTTTTCAAAGGAACAGATTTTGAACTCAGCACTTGGGCGGTTCCGTCTGAGGCAGATACGAACAAATGGACGTTTGGCAAATGGGATTTAAAATTTGCCATTCCTAAATTTGAATGTGCCGAAGTGCCAACAGAAAATGTAACCGCTTCGGGCGGTCAAGCCTTGACAATCGGTCAAGCGGTGAATGTCGGTGGTTTTGTCATGAAAGTCGAGCAAGTGGCAAGTGGCGCACAAAAAGGCATCGGCAAGCTGCGGATTCCTTATTTTGGCAGCACCTTGAAAGTCAATTTTGATGCCGCCACACAGGCAAATGCGGCAGGTCAATTATTGAACGGTGTTTTGTTGTCTCAAGTAGATAACGCCATAATTCCGATAGATGCTTTGGTGGACGAAGCCGAAGGTTTGCGAAAAGTGGCTATTGATAAATTGAATGTCAATGGCTTAAAAAATGTCGTCGCCAACGCTGCCGAAACAGGCATACAATTGCCTTTGTCTTTGAAACAAAGCATGGGTAGATTTGGCAGTAAACTACCTTTTGATATTTGGTTGACCCATATCAATTTTAGAGGCAGCGAATCTTATATGAGTTTGGCTATGCTCCTACCTTATGGCGGAACGAATATGGCGCGGTTCAGCGTTCCCAAAGTGCGTTTAAATTCTAAAGGTTTTAATTTGTCAAACTTAGAAATTGGCTTGGCACAAGATTTAGAACTCGCTTCGGGTCTGTATTTGCGTGGCTCAGAAGGGGCAGACAAAACGATGGGTATTTTAGATTGTGATGGCTTTAAAGGATTGAAATTAGATGGTTTTTACAATTTAGACAACAATCTTTTCGCCAATGTATTGAATACGAATCCTCCGCAAATCAATTTCAAAGGTGAAGCTAAAAGTTTAAGTGATTTTATACTCGATGCCAAGGTCGAACCTTTGAGCATCAAAGCCTTAGAGCGTTCTGAGTTGTCGGTCAGTAAAGCCGTTATTGACCGTTCTGATACTAAAAACCCAGGGGCTATGAAATTCCCCACGACCTATAAAGGCAAAACAGGCGCGAATTGGACAGGCGTTTATGTGCAAGATTTTACTTTGAAATTACCGTCTATGTTGCCAAGCCAAGAAGATAAAATGTTGACTTTCAATGGACAATCATTGATTTTAGACTCAACAGGTATCACGGCTTTGGCAAACGCCACAAATATTACGGATATAGGGGCATCTGGTTTTGGTCTGACCGTAGATACGGTAAGCGTCAGTATTGTGCAAAATAAGTTGGACGAAACCCGTTTGGCGGGTCGCATCAATCTGCCCTTATTCGGCGAAGGGGTTCGCTATGCAGGCACTTACGCCAAAGATTCGACGGGTGCAACCTTGTTTGCTTTGAAAACGACGCAGGAAACCAATTTGAATTTCTGGAAAGCCAATGTAAAAATTCAACCGAATTCTGGTCTTGAATTGGTCAAAAACAGCAACAACAAATGGGAACGCCGTGCCAGCATAGATTTAGAAGCGAAATTGGACGTGAATACCAAGATGCTCGAAGAGTATGTGAATGCTGATGTACTGAGGGGTCTAAAAGCCGCTTTGGGTGTGGATTTATTGGACTTTGAAATTCCCACTTTTAAGTTTAAAGGTTTAAAAATCAATCACCCCAAAGCTAAAGGCGGACGCTATTACAGTTTAGATGGCTTCGAGTCAACAGGCAAAATCAAAATTGCCGGTCAAGAAGTGACTCTAAATGATGTGGATATTGTCGAAGACACGTTGAGTGTGAAAGGCAAATCTTACAAAAAAGGTGTGGGTTTAGTATTCAGCTTTTTCAAAGGGACGGATTTTGAACTTAGCACTTGGGCAGTACCCACTGAGGCAGATACGAACAAATGGACTTTTGGCAAATGGGACTTAAAATTTGCTGTTCCTAAATTCGAGTGTGCGCCTGTGGCACCCGTTACAGTGAATAACTCAGGGAGTCAGCCGCTTGAATTGAATAAAACAGTACAAATTGGTTCGTTCTCAATGACCGTTGACCAAGCCGCAAATGGTACGCAATTGGGTGTTGGGCGCATCAGAATCCCATATTTTGGCAGCACCTTGAAGGTCAATTTTGATGAAAAACTACGTGTTAATGCTCAAAATCAAGCGTTTGGTGGAGTGGTGTGGTCGTTGGTCAATCCTGCAATTCTACCTGCGACTTCTCTTTTGACGGAAGCCACAACGGGGCTTCGGAATGTCAAGGTTGGTGGATTGAATATAGACAATTTGGCGCAAATCGCATCTGGTAACAGCCCAATTGGCATTTCCTTGCCTTTGTCGCTGAAACAAAGCATGGGTAAATTCGGCAGAGATTTGCCGTTCGATGTCTTGGTAACGCATATCAATTTCTTGGGAACAGCCCCATACATGAGTTTGGCAATGCTCGTACCGACACCGAGTGGCGATTTAGCAAGGTTTGAAGTGCCGAAGCTACCCCTCAGTAATAAAGGCTTTGATATGTCGAATATTCAAGTACGGCTTGCCGACGAGATGGCATTGGGCAAAGGTTTTTACCTCAGTGGTGCAGAAACAACGACACCGACTTTTGCTACTTTGAATTGTGGTGGTTTAAGTGGTTTCCAATTGAATGGCTACTATGAATTGGATAGAGATTTGTTCAGTTCGGTCAATGGCACGCTCGCGCCAAAAGCCCGTTTTACGGCAAAAGCAGAAAATTTGGGTCAATTTATCGCTACGGCAACCGTCGAACCTTTGCGCATCAACGCGCTTAATGGTTCAGAATTGACCGTTTCTAATGCTATTTTAGACCGTTCTAATACGGAAAATAGTTCTTCTGCAAAATTCCCAAAAGCCTATAAAGGCAATAAAGACGCAAGTTGGCAAGGGTTGTTTGTGGGTGATTTTACGCTGAAAGTACCATCGTTTTTGCCCAATCAAGCCGATAAAAAGCTGAATTTATCGGGTAAAAACATGGTTTTTGACTCTACAGGTGCAACGGCTCTTATCGAAGCAACAAATGTATTGGCGGCTTCCTCAAATACTGAGGGGGGGTGGGGACTGAGTGTTGACACGCTCAATATGACAATGGTGGCAAGCAAAGTGGACAGTGCGTATGTGTCGGGCAAAATAGAATTGCCGTTTTTCTCACAAAATATTCCTTACAACGGTGTTTTTCAATACAACAAAACAGCACCGTATTACAACCTTTCAACATCAGCCGATGCGACGATTGATTTTTGGAGAACCAGCATAGGTGTCACCAAAGGCTCGAATGTTGAAGTTTATAAAAATACAGAGAACAAGTGGGAGCGTCGCGCCAAACTCAATCTCGAAGCCAAAATTGATGTCAACACGCAAGCCTTGTCGGAGTATGTTGATGCTAATGTTTTGACCGCTATCAAAGAGGCTTTGGGCGTGAATTTGTTGGATTTTGAATTGCCTAAAATCAAATTTAATGGTTTTAAAATCAATTATCCCAACCTTCCTGCGGGCAAAACCTTTGCTTTGGACAGTATCAGTTACACAGGTAGTCTCCGTTTGGCAGGGCAGGAAATCAAATTAACGACCGTCGAATTGGTACAAGATTCTGTAACAATTAAAGGTAAATCGTTCAGCAAAGGCGTGGGTTTGGTCTTCAAACTGTTCAAAGGTGTTGATTTTGACTTCTCAATTTGGTCAGTGCCGTCGAGTACCGATAGCACAAAATGGACATTCGGCAAATACGATTTGAATTTTGGTTTGCCCAAATTTGAATGTGTTGCGCCTACACCTTTTGTGGTTGAAAGGTCTAGCCCACGTATTCCCAAAGTAGGTGAAATGGTAAATCTCGCTGGATTTTCGATGAAAATTGACCAATTGGCGAGTGCTGCACAAATGGGCATCGGTCGGATTCGGATTCCTTATTTGGGGACAACCATCAAAGTAAATTTTGGCGAAACCCTTTCACTCAATGCAGAAGGCAAAGTGAACGCAGGTGTGGCTTTCTCGCAAATCAATAATGCGCTGTTTCCTAACAACGCCATCACGACAGTGAACAATATGCGTAAAGTGGCAATCAGCCAACTGAACGAGGGCGCATTAGACCAAATCATCGCAAACAATACACCTGACGGCATCAAATTGCCTTTGTCTTTGCGGAAAAGCATGGGCGGTTTTGGCAGCAAGTTGCCGTTCGATGTCTTGATTACAAATATCAATTTTGAAGGCATTTCGCCCAATATGAGTTTGGCAGCCTTAGTGCCTGACCGTTCGGGCAAGTTGGTCAAATTCTCAGTACCGAGTTTGGGCATCAATTCAAAAGGGTTTAATTTTTCGGATTTGCGTTTCCAACTTGGAGAAAATTACGAATTGTCTAAAGGGCTTTTCCTCAACGGTTCGGAGACAGAACGCAAAACAAGCGTGAATTTTAATTGCGATGGTTTCGTAAGTATGAATTTGGACGGTTATTACCAATTGAACCCACAACAATTTACTCTTATTAACAAAACGGACGCACCCAAACTCGCTTTTAAAGCAACAGCAACAAGCATGAGCAATTTTATTGCCCAAGCCACCGCCGAGCCGATGCAAATTGTGGGTCTTGACAAATCCGAATTGCGTTTGACGAAGTTGGTGTACGACCGTTCAACGACTGAAAATGAGCCAACTATGCGTTTTCCAGAACGCTACAAAGGCAAAACAGATGCAACTTGGAATGGTATTTATGTCCAAGAAGCGACTTTAAAACTGCCTTCATTTTTACCAAATGATAATCAAACGCTCACTTTTTCAAGTAAAAACATCATCATAGATAGCACAGGTGCAACAGGTACGCTTGATGCAGCTAATGTTCTGAAAGCTGGGACTTCGGAGTGGGGTTTGGCGGTGGATACCGTGCGTTTGACGATGCTGCAAAGCAAATTGGACAGCGCAGCTTTGATGGGTACTTTGAATGTCCCGCTTTTTGCTCAACCTGTGAAATACATGGGGCGTTACAAACAAGATTCGGCGAACACCAATCTTAGAGTCGGAACAACCGAAGACGCAAGTTTGAGATTTTTTGGGGCAAGCATCACATTGTTGAAAGGGGCGGAAATCGAATTGGACAAAACACCTACTCAATGGGAACGTCGCGCCAAAATGGACGTTGATGCGGAGTTCAAAATCAACAGGGATTCTTTGACTAAATATGGCGGTGTTGTGGCGAGTTTGGATAAATTGATGCGCGACATGGGCTTGCCGAATTTAGATTTTGAATTTCCTAAAATCAAACTCAGAGGCTTAAAAGTCAATCACAAGTCGTTGCCGATGGGTAAAAACTATGGCGTAGAAGGCATTGACAAAAGCGGTGATTTGAAAATCGCAGGACAAACCGTAGCGATTCGCAGCATTGACTTGATTGAAAGTGCTAAAAGCATGGTGATTCAAGGTAAAACTTATGCAAAATCATTGGGTTTGATTTTCCAATTGAACAAAATCGTTGATGCAGAATTAGCGATTTATATGGTTCCAGACCCGAAAGATGCCAATAAATGGACATTTGGCAAGTTTGAATTGAGCAATGCCATTCCAAAATTTGAATGTGTGGCAGTCACACCTACAACGGCTCCGACGGGTTCTGTCAAGGCTTTGGCAGTCAATCAAGAAGTGACAGTTGGTGACTTTAAAATGAAGGTGACAAAACTACCTGCGGGAACAGCTACGGGCGAGGGCGAAGTGCGCATTCCGTACATGGGAACAACCGTGAAAGTCAAATTTGACAATGGTTTTAAAGTCAATACTGAAGGGAAAGCCTTTGGTGGCATTGTGACCTCGGATTTGAATACAACAGGTTTTTTCCCAACAGGTAGTTTTACAAATAATGCAACGGTGGGTAATATCATTGATGTGGCAAAAATGAAGTTGGACAATTTGACTTTATTGGTGTCAACAGATATTCCGATTCAAATGCCCATGTCGCTCCAACAACGATTGGGCAGATTGGGCAGTCAATTGCCATTCGACTTGTTGGTCACGAACATCAATTTGGCAAGTGCCAAACAAAGCATGAGCTTGGCGATGCTTGTTCCGAATGTGATGGGAACGACGGTGCGGTTTGCAACAGATGATTTGATGTTGAATGGCAAAGGCTTTGGTTTGTCCTCTCTGCAATTGGGTTTAGCGGGTGACATCAATTTAGGCGGCGGTGTTTTCCTCAATGGCGGTGGCACGGGTTTACGCACCAAAGCTGTTTTTAATTGCGATGGTATGGAATCGTTTTCACTCGCAGGACGCTATGAATTTCCGAATACAACCATTGTAAAACCATTGATCGGCACAGGCAATGCCAAATTAGAGTTCAGTGGTACCAGCTCCAATTTGACGAATTTTATCGTCGAAGCGACCGCAAGCCCGATGCAGTTATCATTGATTGAAGGTTCTGAGCTGCGTTTGACTCGTTTGTCTTATGACCGTTCTGCTACTGCAAATGCACCAGGTATTAAGTTCCCCCCTCAGTATGGCGCGACTGTGCCGACTTCTTGGCGCGGTTTCTATGCCGAAGAAGCGTCTTTGGCAGTGCCTTCGCTGTTGCCGAATCAGTCGGGTAAATTGAAGTTTGCGGGTAAGAACATCTTATTGGACAGTATGGGTTTGAGTGGTCAGTTCCAAGTACAAGATTTATTTTCTACCAAAGTGGACAATTTATGGTCTTTAAAATTTGACACTTTGGGTGTCAATGTGGTCAGAGGCAAATTGGGAGATATTCAAGTGGCAGGTGAAATTGGTTTCCCTGTTTTGGGTGTCAGTTCGCGCTTCGATGGCAAAGGCGTTCAAACGATTTTAGGAAAAGATACGACTTACAAATACACGCTTGCACCAAGAGGTGATTTGAGTATGGATGCGTGGCGGGTGAAATTCAATTTGCTGAACACCAGTAAAATTGATTTAGTCCGCGAGCAAAAAGCGGGTAAAGTCACCAATAAAATTGATGCGCAATTAGATGCTGAATTGAGTGTGGATTTGAGTACAGATTTTATTAAAAACAATGCAGACCCTGCTCTGGTAGATTTGTTGAAAAACAAATTGGGTATAAATGTCTTAGATTTTTCATTTCCGAAGTTCAAACTCGAAGGTTTCAAACTCAGTCCGCTTGAGAGTCAGAAAGTCAGTTTTGGCAAAATAACGGCTATTGGTGATTTGACTTTGGCGGGTGTTCAGATTCAATTGGTTTCTACGGCAGTTGAAACGGCTGAAATTGTGACCAAAGTGGGTCGGAAAGCGGGAACTGCGTTTGTAATGACGATGCGTAAAAGCGGCGTGAACTTCAAATTCCGTATATGGGCTGTGCCTTCTGCAACAGATACTACAAAGTGGGACTTTGGAAAATTGGATTTGGTTTTGGATTTGCCAAAATTCTCTTGTACCAACACGTCTGTTGCGTTTACAGATAAATCGGCGGGTTCGTTGGCAGTTGGTAAAAAAGTGAAAGTCGCGGGTGGCTTCGATTTAGAGATTACACAATTGGCGAGTGGTGCAACACCCGGCACAGGCAAAATCACTGTACCGCATTTCGGAACAACTTATGAAGTGGCGTTTGGGACAGATTTGAAAGTCAATTCTAAAAATGAAGTGATTGAAGGCGATGTTCTCACGCTGCCTAATCAGGACATTTTCCCCAAAGATGCTATTGTTAAGCGGACAACTGGTGTATTGGACTTGGATTTGCAAAAATTGCAAATAACCGAAGCTTTGACAAGCAAATTGCAAAATCTCAATTCCGTTACAAAATTCCCAATTTCTATGTCCTCAGCCTTGTTGAAAATGAGTGAAATGTTAGACGTACCTGCGCTTGACATTCCCCTCGACATTACCCTGACAGGTATCTATTTCACGCCAAAAGGCGCGATGTTGGGCGGTTTTACGGCTGTTGGCACAGACGGGAAGTATCTACGCATGGGCGTTGGGGGCTTGACGATTCACCAAAACGGTATCACGTTCGACAAACTTAAATTGTTTTTAGTAGATAATCTTTAAGTAGTTATTAGCTATCGGTTACTGGTTATTAGTTCTTGGTATTTAGAAAACAGTTAAAATGTTTAATTATACTGAGGGGGGTCTTAAATTGACCGAAACTAATTTCTAATAACCAGTAACCGATAGCCCATAACTACTCAAATTCAAAATAATAAAAATGAAAAATCTATTCATACGCATATTTTCTTTAATAATCCTACTGAGTTTCGGCAATCTGTTGAAGGCGCAAACGCCCAATAGTGCCAAAAACTCCAGCAACTTGTATATGCAAGTGCGCACAGTGTCACTGTCCGATAAAAATATAGCTATCTCTTGGACTCCACTCGACACCTTGACCTTCCGACAAGGTTTCGTCAAAGGCTATACGCTCTCGCGCTACGATAGTACAACAAATCAGACAACGCTTTTATCTGACAAGATTCTGCCGAAAGACACATCGGTGTTTAGTAGAATATATGGAACAGATACGACTATGGCATCTTATTATGCTACGTTATCTTATTGGCTTTACACAGCTAAAGATTCGCCCGATGTGCGCTTGCGTTATAATCAAATTATCAGCAACGGACACGACCACCCACAAACAGCAGTCTTAACAGGACTTGGGTGGATAGACTCTACTGTTTTGACTGCTGACGGACGTTACCGTTACGACCTAAAACTCAATGGCAGCGATGTCGCAACGCAAGTAAGTGTAGAAAATTATTCAATATTTGTATCTGGTAACAATGGTGTACCGTTTCCGACTTTCGAGTTTGGAGACGACGCACCCCTCCGTACTGCTATGCCGCAGATAAAACCTATCAAAGTTTTTGCCGTTGCCAAAGCTTTTGGCGATTCTGTCTATGTGCGATGGACTCCCGATAGTTACAACAGTTGGGTAAAAGCGAATAAACAAGGTTACGAAGTCAAAAGAAGGGAATTGACCGAAAAAGGGATTTCCGACAGTTCGCGCGTCATCGGTATTTTTAAACCACTGCCCTTAGATTCTTTTGCACAAGAACCGAGAAGAAGTGATACAGGTTGCATCATTGCTGCGCAAGCCTTATATGGCGAAAATATGCAAATTTCGGCAGGTGCAAGCCTTATGGATAAAGCAACGCAATCTGAAATGCGGTTCACGATTGCCGCACAAGCAGGTGACAAATCGTTTAGAGGCGCACAGGCATTAGGCTTGGGTGCGATTGACTACACCGCAGAGAAAGGCAAAAGCTATTCATACACTGTCACCCCTTTAGAAGGGGGTATTCCGACCTCTGTTTTTGTGACTAACATGACCGCAGTGCAAGACGCACCGATTGATTTTAGGGCAAAACAAGGCGACCACGTTATAAATTTGAATTGGAGTTTTGACAATCAAAAGAAATTTACGATGTATAGACTCTATCGCTCCGATGATGATGGTAAAAACTACACGCCTTTAACACCCGAACCCATCGCCTACTTGCTTAAGGGCGATGAACCCGATACATTTCGATACTCTTTCAACGACTCTATACCTGTCAATTACAAGCGATTCAAGTACCGCATACAAGGTTTAGATATGTTTGCTACGTGGAGTTCGTTTGCGGAGACAGAGGCTTTCGGTATTGACCTCAAAGCACCCGCACGCCCCCTCATTACGGAAGGTCGCTCAACGGTCAATAGTTTTGACATCACTTGGGCGGTTGATAGTGTTGATACGGATTTAGCGGGTTTTCAAGTTTTTATAGGTAATAGTGCAGAGGGCGAATATACACCTCTTACAAAGTTGCTATCTACGGATACGCGTCAATATACCCACCGAGACAGTGTTAGTCTGACCCGTTCCTATTATTTCAAAGTACGAAGCATTGATACGGCGGGGAATATCGCCGAATCGGGAGCCTATTTTGTTTTAGTCATTGACAGTATTCCACCTGCTACCCCCCTCAGTTTTAGGGGCAAAATTAGCAAAACGGGTATCGTGCGCCTCATTTGGCAACATGGCACTGAACCTGATTTGGTCGGTTATCGCGTCTTTTCTTCTACAAATAACCGCGATTTTAGGCTTCTGACGGATTCGCCTATTGATTCTAATGCGTATCAAGATACTTTACCTTTGAATACATTGAACCAAAAAATGTATTATCAAGTATTGGCAGAAGACCAAAATGGTAATAAATCGCCTTACTCAATTGTGGTAACGATTCAAAAACCCGATACGATTGCCCCTGTAATGCCTGTCATGGAACAACCCGAAAGTGGTGGAAAGGGCATTACGCTAAAATGGATACCGAGTAGTAGCAACGATGTTATGGCACATTTGCTCTACCGAAAACCCGATAAAGACACGACTGCAAAATGGACTTTGGTGCAAACCCTTGATGGTCGTGCCGAATGGTTTACAGACACAACGGCTTTTATCGAACAGCCTTATGTGTATTATATGGTCGCACAGGACAGTGCAGAGAATATATCAGAACAGTCCTTGACAGTCGGTGGACGACGGTTTTTTGATGGCAAGTCGGGCGGGATTCAGACCCTCAATGCGGCTTTCGATAAAGACAAAAAAAATATCCAAGTGTCTTGGCAAACTGCCCCGACGACTGACCCTTTTTTGAAAAACAAGGAGTATTTCATTTTCATTTATCGCGGCTTGGCGAATGCGCCTTTGGAGAAATATCAGCAAGTAGAAGGCAAAAAATTAACGGCTTTTACAGATGATGAAGTATCAAAAGGGCAGTACCGCTACGCGCTCTGTGTGGTGTACGATGATGGGAAGATGACACCTTTGACACAGGAGGTCGTGGTGGATATTGAGTAACTGAATACTGAGGGGTAGGGGCAAGGCTACGTTTAGTAAACTTTAAAAGCTTCCTAAACGTGTCGCAACACCCCCTCAGTAAAAACTTAAAAATTAAAAAAGAATTCGCCTATTCTTAGAAAATAGGCATCAGATAAATTTTAAAGAAAATGACTTGTTTCAAAAAAATTGGGATATACATAGTCTGTGCGCTCAGTTTGATAAGCGCACCGCTTTGGGCAGGTACAGAATTGCCCGTTCTACCCGCAACGGTAGCGGTACAAGGGTTATCGCTACATATTGACCCACAACAATCGGTTTATGATGCCGAAACAGGGTTCAGTGGGGCTGGTACAATGTTTTTCCCTGCTTTGGGTAGGGAATTATCAGTCACTTATAGCAAAGTCAAATTGGACGCAAATGCCCAATGGCAATCGGGCAACGTCAAAGCGAGCATTGCACCCGACTTATTGAAAGCAGCGGCAATAGACGATATTGCCAGCCCGAAATTCGTCGACAATTTCGAGGGACTCAAAAGTTTTATCAGAGCTGCCCGTTCGCACACCGACGAACTGCCTTTGATGTTGAACAACTTACCGACTTATCAAAACGCTGATTTTGGCTCTTTATCGGTGATGTTGACAGAAATTAATATATCGAAAGAAGGCACAACAGCCGCCATGATGGCACTCGAAAGAATGCCCGAAGGCATTTATCTACCCTTTACGCGGACGGATATTCCGTTCAATCCGCTAAGTACACAAGCCTTTGCAGAGACCCAATTGGCTTTGACCGCAACTGCCGATGTATCGGATTTTCAAATGCCCATTACCTTCAAAAAAGGCGATGTGGCAGGGACAACAGGTACTTATGTTACCTTCGATTGCAACGGTTTAAAAGTTTTTCACATCGAAGGTTTTCACAAATTTACAAGTGGCATTATCACCCCTTCGCCTGCCTCAGCGCCGCCTGTTGTTGCTACTTTTAATGCTGATGTTAAGTCTTTGCGTCAATTTGTAGTCAAAGTAACGATTCCAAAATTTACGGTCGTGGGTGCCGACGACGTAGCTTTTGAAATAAAAGATGCCGTTATAGATTACAGTGATTCAGAAAACCCGACGACTTTGCCCGAAGCCTATTTCAAAGAAATGGGCAGTACTGCGCCGACTAAAAAGGAAACTTGGAAGGGCATTTACATCGGCAGCGTAGGTGTTAGTTTATCAGCTTTACCTATGAAAGATGCCAATAACAAGGATTTTGCTTTTGGGGCAAAAGACATGATTTATGACAAAGGGAATGGATTTAGTGCAACTTTTGCCGTAAAAACAGCAGGTATTGCCGATGTCAATATCAAGGGTTTCCGATTGGTATTGGATGAGTTCAATATGCGTTTGAAGAAAAACAGTCTTCAAGATTTGAATTTCTTGGGCAGTTTAGCAATTCCTGTTTTGCTCGACGAGAAAGGCGCATTGAAATACAAAGCCACTTTCAACATGAGTGGCGACACCACCAAAGCAAAATTTGAAATAGCCGTACAGTTTCCGAATGATATTGACTTACAAGTGCCACTCTTAGAGTTAGCAGGATGTAAATTGCAAAAAACATCGGTTGTCAAAATTTACAATAATAATAAACAATGGGGTGTTTTTGCCAATTTGCAAGGCAATTTCAATATTGGGATAAAACCAAATTCGCTGCTCTCTTTAGGGCTGCCTTTCGAGGGTTGGAAAATCGGCGATGACCCCTCAGTATCTACCCGAAGCGGGGCAGAAGAATTACCGATGAATTTTAAAGCCTTCGACCTCAACGGCGACAACAGCAGCAGCGCACCACCTAAAAAAATGTCAGGCTTCCCTTTGACCGTTGATAATATTTCGTTCGCCAGCGAAAAAGGAATTTATAAATTCGGTATGGACATCGGCATTGCTTTGGGGGGCGAATCTTCGTCTTTTCAAGCCAAAGGCGGCGTTGTAATTTCGGCAGCTTTACAGTTTTCAAAACTCATTTCTAAGAAACCTTGGGAAGGTATTGAGTTTAAAGACATAACCACCAATAGGCTCGATTTGAAAGCCGATATGAGTGCCTTTACTTTTAGTGGTAGTTTGGATTTGATGAAAAATGACCCTGTTTATGGCAATGGTTTTAAAGCAGACGTTGCATTAAGGGTTAAAGTAGGCAAAGGATTTACGCTTGATGCAATAGCACTCTTCGGTAATAAAAGCGATTACTCCTATTTCTATGTTGATGCTAACGTGACGTTGCCTTCGCCGCTGCCCTTAGTCGGTCCTTTGATGTTGCACGGCTTTGGCGGTGGCATATATTCCAATATGGAACAAACACTATCCGCAGATGGTAAAAGCAATAAATATATACCTAAAAAAGGGACTTTCGGTTTCATGGCGCGTGTTGAGGTCGGTTTAGCAAATCGTGAAACTTTTGATGCTATTGGTGAATTACAATTCCAATTTAGAGGCAATTGGGAATTGGATTTCTTTAAAATTAACGTCAAGGCAGGTCTCTTAAACGATTTGGCAACTGTCCGCCCTTCAGCCCTTCAGCCTTTTACAGGGTCGAAGGTCGTGGGTTCTTGCACGATGATGTACGATAATCGGAATCAAACGATTACCGCAAATTTATCAGTCAAATTACAAAATCTTCAAGTCTCAGGTGAAGGACAGTTGAATATGTTTTTCGACCTCAATGACCGAAGCAATTGGTATGTACATCTCGGAACACCTGAAAAACCCGTGAATGTGCGGTTTGCAGGTTTTGGCGTGACGATGTATCTTATGTTAGGACGTGGCATTGGAGAGTTGCCAAGTATTGAAGCGCGTGTACCAAAATTGGCAGGTATGGGTCTTCAAGTAAGGTCGAATCAGAGGAACGACCCAAGCAAAAAAAGTTCTATGAGTACGACGGGTAGTGGTTTTGCTTTTGGTATCAGTTATCAGTTAGACCAAGATTTTGCTTTCTTGTTTTTTTCGGGCAATATAAACGCAGGGTTTGGGGTAGATGCCATACTTAGAAATGACTTGGGCGAATGTAATGGTCAAAAAATGGGCTGGAATGGCTGGTATATGGCAGGACAAGCCTATGCTTATGTCGGTGCAAAAGTGGATTTAGATGTCAATTTATTGTTTATCAAAGGTAAGTTCAACATTGCTACATTACAAGTGGCAGCTATTTTAGAAGCGAATCTACCAACACCTAAGCTCTTGAGAGGGCGCGTAGCCGCACGATACAGCATTCTCGGCGGTATAGTGAATGGGCAGTTTAGCTTTGGCTTCGAGTTGAAAGAAGACAATCCGTGCAATGTCGTAGCGTATCCAAGGTCGCCTGCGGTCGGGCAACCCGTTGTCGCGGTTACTTATCCTGATAAAAAAGAGGAAATTCAAGTGTTTGACGATATTATCGTATCCACCAATTTTGCTATACGCGATGTTCAATCCTATGATTTTCAGGGTTCTACCTACTATTACAGCGTGCGTGTGACACAAGTAGAGATTAGAGACGGCAATAAGGTATTGGCAACGATGAATAATTCGGATATACAATACAAAGACGAATATACTTTAGTCTTAACACCGCGCACAGCTTTACCTGCAAAAGCCAATCTTCAATTAGTCGTCTCTGCGGAGGCGTATGATACTGAGGCTTATGGCAATATCATAAAAACCGTTGGGCGCGAAACCCGTACTGTGCCATTCAAAACAGGCGAACGTCCCGAAAAAGTATATGCCCCAATGGTCGGTTATTCTGCGCCGGGTACAGACCAAAAATATTGGTACAAAGGCTATGCTAAACCCAAAGTAACCTTGAAGCAAGATGGTTACGAGTATCTATTCGACCCGAACTACAAGGGCATCGCCTCTGAATACAAATGGCTTTTGTACAAAAAAGAAGGCGCAGATTCTACCTTAGTCGGTACTTATGACATCAATACGTCATTTGAAGGGAAAGAAACCCTAAAAGTGACAGCCGAAAATGGTGATAAATGTGGCTACACAAGACTCGTAACTAAAAAGAGGGTGAGGGAGTTTGGAATGTGGGAGAAGGAAGTAGAAGTAGTCACCCTTCTTCCAAGAACCTGCGAATACACCGTAGATGTGCCAAACCGCAGTTTTTATTTCGATGCTTTGAATACCTTAGATTTGGATAAAAAAGGCACTTACCGCATCGTCGTGATACGGAAACCTATCAATATGACGCAAACAAAAACGGCGGCTACAACTAACGTAAATGACACGAAGTCGGAAGGTTCTAATGCTGAAAATGACGCGGCAATGACAACGCGGACGCTCTCTGTCACCAAAAGTGATATAAAAGAGATTGCTATCATTTACACCAATGTATTCGGTATCAGTCAATATACAGACGTGGCAGATAAAATAACAATCCCTTCAACGTCCAGAACAGAGACCGTTAGCAGCTTAGGACAACTGAATGTCAATAACACCGACAATTTGATGGATAATTTGCCGACTTCGGGTTTCAGACCATTTATCACGCTCACGGGTAACGCAACCGAGCCATTAGACAAATACGATATGGAACGGATTTTTGCCAATAGCAGCCTCGCGCCCTATTCAGGTTCTGATTTTCGGAGTTCATTTAATTCAACGTACACTAATGGCGCAACTGTACAGGGAAGATACTGGACAGAAGCCTATCTTATTGACAAAATGTACCATTTTTTTGGGAGGGATAAAGCGTATATTAATACAATATTAAATGCCAACCTCAATAACTATACCCGAATGGGGCAAAATGGTGTAGAGTTGGTCATAAACAGTGTCAATGTACAATGGATAGCAAGTGAAATGATGCATCAATTTGGCAACACTACTTATAGTATAGGAATCAGTTCTCTTTTTAATCTTGATTGGAGTTCTAACCTCCGTCAATATTATGTTAGAGAAGCTCAAAGTAGCGACGGTTGGGGATTTAGGAGACAACATGCTCAGGATGTACTAAGATGGTATCCATATCGTCACTATAATCCAGGAGATTATACAACGACAGGCAAGCTCAATTATACGATACCGCGTACAGTTCCCGAGCGTTTTAATCAACCGACGGCGGGTACAGTCAAAGCCTACAATTTTAGTGTCAGACCACCGAACAGAGGCAATCTTTAAACGCAGGCAATTTTCGTAGCGCAACAGTCTTAGGGAGTCTCAAAGGCTTCCTAAGACTTTATAAAGCCTTGATTTCCGATTAAAAAAAACGGGAAAATACTGAGGGGGTACTCAATTAAGCCCCCTCAGTAAAAATGGCATTAAACACGTATGCGCGTTTTGCCATTGGCTTCCGTTGGTGAAACTTTGAAAGTTTCTCCAACGCGAATACATGAATTACCTGAATTGGGCATCTGGTATTGACCCCTCGTTGAAATGAAGGGTTACAAGACGATAGATGTTTTTGTCTGACAAGGAAGCCATCTTCTATGACAAGGAGACCACATTGTCTGACAAGGAAGCTATCTTATGAGACAAGGAGACCACATTGTCTGACAAGGAAGCCATATCGTGAGACAAGGAGACCACATTGTCTGACATTTTCAGATGTTTATACTAAACGATACAGGGCTTTAGGATGATTGAGCATAAAGCCAAAATTTTAACCTCAAAGAGTGTTTAAAACATACAACCCGACAACTACATAACCATATATTTTGATACTAAAAATCCTTGTCAGAGTACGAAGCCGCCTCTCGTACTGAGGGGTGGCTTTTTTTCAAAAAACCAAAAGGTATTTACTTGTGCAACGTTGGAAAAACTTTGAAAGGTTTCTCCAACGTGTCGCAAATACTTCCTCCCGATTGCCTCGGAACAGGTCAGTATTTTTTGAATGCACACATTATTCTAATCAATTAAAATTTCAGTAAAATGAAACAAACGTACAAATGCGCGGAATCAGTCTTTTTTCTCCTTTTAGTGGCTTTCAGCCTACCCCTCAGTATGGTGGCACAAGCCCCCAACATTTCGTATTCGGGCGTTGCCACCGCTTACCCAGTCAATGTCGCTATCACGGCGTTGACACCGACCAATACAGGTGGTGCTGTCTCAGGTCTTACTAATAACGTCACGACTTTTGCGGGTAGTGGCACGCAAGGTCAGGCAGACGGTACAGGCACATCTGCGAGTTTTTACAGTCCTCTTGGTGTCGCCATAGATGCCTCAGGTAATGTTTATGTGGCTGAACGAAACAATCATAAAATCCGCAAAATCACGTCTGCGGGCGTGGTGACAACTTTTGCAGGTAGTGGCACAGCAGGTTCGACAAATGCAACAGGCACATCTGCCAGCTTTCAAAGTCCTCATGGTCTGGCTGTAGATGCATCAGGTAATATCTATGTGGCTGACTATGATAATCATAAAATTCGCAAAATCACACCTGCGGGTGTAGTGACCACTTTTGCAGGTAGCGGTACAGCAGGCTCGACAGATGCGACAGGCATATCTGCCAGCTTTAATAACCCTATTGGTGTCGCCGTAGATGCTTCGGGTAATGTTTATGTGGCTGACTATAGTAATCATAAAATCCGCAAAATCACACCTGCGGGCGTGGTAACCACTTTGGCGGGTAGCGGCACAGCAGGTTCGACAGATGCGACAGGTACATCTGCGAGTTTTTATCTTCCTATGGGCGTCGCCGTAGATGCGTCAGGTAATGTCTATGTGGGTGACCTGCTAAATAATAAAATCCGAAAAATCACGTCTGCGGGCGTGGTGACCACTTTTGCAGGTAGCGGCGCACAAGGTTCGACAGATGGGACAGGCACTTCTGCGAGCTTTAAAAATCCTGGTTATATCACCAGAGATGCATCAGGTAATTTTTATGTGGCTGACAATAGTAATTATAAAATCCGTAAAATTACGTCTGCGGGCGTAGTGACTACTTTGGCGGGTAGCGGCACACAAGGTTCGACAGATGCCATAGGCACATCTGCCAGCTTTAAAGGCCTTGGTGGTGTTGCCGTAATATCAGGGAATTTATATGTGGCTGACAATACCAATTATAAAATCCGAAAAATTGACCTATACGGCTATAGCATTAGCCCTGACTTGCCAGCAGGTTTAAGCATCAACGCCTCAGGCGTAATAAGCGGCACACCGACGGCAACAGCCCCTTCAACGACTTATACCATAACGGCTACAAACGCAAACGGCAGCAGCTCAACGACGATAACTTTTAGTGTAGAAGTACCACCCAATATTTCGTATTCGGGTGTTGCCGCCACTTACCCACGCAATGTTGCTATCACAGCGTTGACACCGACGAACAGTGGAAGTGTTGTCTTGGGTCTTGCTAATAACTTAACTGTTCTTGCAGGTAGCGGCTTACCAGTTTCGACAGATGGGACAGGCGCATCTGCGAGCTTTTATAGTCCTTCTGGTGTTGCCGTAGATGCATCAAGCAATGTCTATGTGGCTGACTGGAAAAATAATAAAATCCGCAAAATCACACCTGCGGGCGTAGTGACGACTTTTGCGGGTAGCGGCTCAGCAGGTTCGACAGATGCGACAGGCACATCGGCCAGCTTTAATGGTCCTTATGGTATCGCCGTAGATGCCTCAGGTAATGTTTATGTGGCTGACAATGCCAATCATAAAATCCGCAAAATCACGTCTGCAGGCGTAGTGACGACTTTTGCGGGTAGCGGCTCAGCAGGTTCGACAGATGCGACAGGCACATCGGCGAGCTTTTACTATCCTGTAGATGTCGCCGTAGATGCATTAGGTAATGTCTATGTGGCGGACGGGAACAATCATAAAATCCGCAAAATCACCTCTGCGGGCGTAGTGTCAACTTTGGCGGGTAGTGGCACAACAGGTTCGACAGATGCGACAAGCACATCCGCAAGCTTTAACACGCCTTATAGTGTTGCCGTAGATGCATCAGGTAATGTCTATGTGGCTGACCTTGCCAATCAAAAAATCCGCAAAATCACGTCTGCGGGCGTAGTGACAACTTTGGCAGGTAGCGGCACAGCAAGTTCGACAGATGGAACAGGCACATCCGCGAGTTTTAACAACCCTTATGGTGTTGCCGTAGATGCCTCAGGTAATGTCTATGTGGCGGACTTTAGCACTAGTCAAATCCGCAAAATCACATCGGCAGGTGTGGTGACAACTTTAGCACTTTCAGCCCAAACAGGAGTTCTTAATAACCCCAGGGGTGTCGCCGTAGATGCATCAGGTAATCTCTATGTGGCTGACTATGGAAATAATAAAATCCGCAAAGTTGCCCTATATGGTTATAGTGTTAGTCCTGCCTTGCCAGCAGGTTTAAGCATCAATGCCTCAGGTGTGATAAGCGGCACACCAACAGCTACAGCCGCTTCAACAACTTATACCATAACAGGTACAAATGCAGTTGGTAGCAGTTCAACGACGATGAATTTCAGTACGTTTACGTCTTATAAATGGACAGGTGGGACAACGGCTTGGGCAACCGCATCTAATTGGGAATCTATTACTGCGCCGACCAGTACATCAGATATTGTCATTCCGAACACGACCAATAAACCGACGCTTTCTACCAATACAATGGTTGCCAGTGTAACTTTTACAGGTAATAATCAACTGATATTAGGTAACTTTAACCTAACGACCAATAGTCTAACGGGCGGCAGCAGCACGGCTTATGTCGTTACAGACGGCACAGGTAGTTTGACCATCAACAATATCGGCACAACTGCCACGCTCTTTCCCGTCGGACCTTCTACAACCGCGTATGCTCCTGTCACCATTACCAATAATGTCAGCCGCAATTTCACGGTTAAAGTCGGTACGACACTGACAAATCCTGTGGCAAACTATCGCTATGTCAATCAGCAATGGGACATTACCCCCTCAGTATTGACAGGCAATACGGCAACCTTAGCTTTTGGTTGGTCATCGAGCGCACAAGCTGCCTCTTTCAATCCTGCCGAGTCTGTACAAGTCAATCATTACAACACCACGAGCAATACGTGGGATGCATCGTTTAGTGCCACCGTTTCTGGTTCAAATCCTTACACCGCTACTGCCAGTGGTATTACCACGTTTTCACCTTTTAACGTGAGTAATGTTACCGTTTTACCCGTCGAACTCTTGTCTTTTTCGGGCAAAAATATTGAGGTACGAAATCCCGCAACAGGCGGGACTGAGGGGGGCAATCTCCTCACTTGGCAAACAGCCGAAGAGAAAAATGTCCTCCATTTTGACATCGAACGCAGCACGAACGGACAGTCATTCACCAAAATCGGTACGGTCAAAGCGCAAGGCTCTCATTCAGATTACCAATTTACAGACCCACAAACAACGGCCAATATCCATTACTACCGATTGAAAATCTATGATTTTGATGGCAAAACAGACTATTCCAAAGTCATCACCCTGTCTAACTCGTCAAAAAGCCGATTGATAATCTACCCCTCAGTAACCCAGCAGTTTTTGACCATCGAAACCAATACAGAATCCGCCGATTATCAAGTCTTCAATCTCTTAGGGCAACAAGTGTTGACAGGCAAAACCAACCCCCAACGCCTCGATGTGTCGGCTTTGCCCAATGGTACTTATATGGTTAGAGTAGGGCAGGAAGCCGTTAAGTTTATTAAGCAATAGTGTAAAATTCTTTTCATAAAGTCGAAAGCCATCTACTTATACTGAGAGGTGGCTTTTTTTATACCCATATCTACCTCATCTGTCCTCACTCAAACTTTCCGCTTTTTTCAAATCTCAACTCGTTGGCAATCAATTTTCGTGATTCAAAAGAAAATCTTTTGTCAACCCATTTCAGGACAATACATCAAACCTGTTAATTGGTATTATGAAAACAAACATCGAAATAAACAGTTTGGGTAAACGTCAGGCACACGTGATTATGAGTTGTGAGCGAGCGTGGGTTTTAGTACGTTTTACAAGGGTATTTTCTATAAGCGAAACCCTTGATATTGTGTTGTGAAATCGAATAGGATTTTGAGCGAAGTTAAGAAAGCAAAATGTCCACCCGAATCGCCTACAAGCGCATGATGAAAACGAATATCGAAGTAAACAATTTGGGTAAATGTCAGGCATATGTGATTATAAGTTGTGAGCGATGGTATATTTTAGTGCGTTTTACAAGAGTATTTTCTATAAGCGAAACCCTTGCTGTTGTGTTGTGAAATCGAGTACAATTCTAAGCGAAGTTAAGAAGGCAAAATAACCACCCGAATTGCCTATAAAGTACGTGATGAAAACGAATATCGAGGTAAACAGCTTGGGTAAATGTCACGCACAGGTAATTATGAGTTGTGAGCGAGCGTGGATTTTAGTGCGTTTTACAAGGTTATTTTCTATAAGCGAAACCCTTGACGTTGTGTTGTGAAATCGAATAGTATTTTGAGCGAAGTTAAGAAAGCAAAATAACCACCCGAATCGCCTATAAAGTGGATGATGAAAATGAATATGGAAGTAAACAGTTTGTGTAAACGTCACGCACGTGTGAGTATGAGTTGTGAGCGATGGTGGATTTTAGTGCGTTTTACAAGTGTATTTTCTATAAGCGAAACCCTTGCTGTTGTGTTGTGAAATTGGGTATAATTTAAAGTGATATTCAGAAGGCAAAACGACTAGCCGAATCGCCTATAAAGTGCATGATGAAAACGAATATGGAACTAAACGGTTTGGGTAAAAGTCACGCACACGTGATTATGAGTTGTGAGCGAGAGTGGGTTTTACAAGTGTATTTTCTATAAGCGAAACCCTTGCTGTTGTGTTGTGAAATTGGGTATAATTTGGAGTGATATTCAGAAGGCAAAACGACTAGCCGAATCACCTATAAAGTACGTGATTAAAACAAACATTGAGGTAAAAGTTTGGGTAAAAGTCACGCACACGTGATTATGAGTTGTGAGCGAGAGTGGGTTTTACAAGTGTATTTTCTATAAGCGAAACCCTTGCTGTTGTGTTGTGAAATTGGGTATAATTTGGAGTGATATTCAGAAGGCAAAATGCCCCTCCCAAATCGCCTATAAAGTGCAAGATGAAAACGAATATGGAAGTAAACAATTTGGGTAAACGTTACGCACACGTGAGTACGAATTGTGAGCGATGGTGGACTTTAGTGCGTTTTACGAGGGTTTTACCAATATACGAAACCCTTGCTGTTGTGTTGTGAAATCGAGTATAATTTGGAGTGAAGTTAAGAAGGTACATGTTCACTTATTCTGCTTCGGCACATAATCACGAACATAGCTATACAAAGTCGGTTTAGAAATACCCATCATCTCGCAAATCTTTTTGACCGTCAATTTCTTTTCGTTGTAGAGGTCAATCACCACTTGTTTTTTGTCGGCATCCAAACTCTTGGGTCTGCCACCTAATCTGCCTCTTGCTCTGGCAGCTGACAGCCCAGCTTGAGTGCGCTCCAAAATCAGATTACGTTCAAACTCTGCCAATGCGCCGAAAACATGAAAGACCAATTTGCCTGTCGCAGTTGATGTGTCAATAGATTCCTGTAAACTTTTCAAAGCGACCCCCTCAGTATCCAAATAGTTCATCCAGTCTATAAGGTCTTTGAGTGACCGTCCCAAACGGTCTAAACGCCAAACGACCAAAGTATCGCCTCTACGCAGATGTTCTTTGACCTTTGTTAGCCCTGGTCTTTGAGCCACTGTGCCGCTGACTGTATCAGTGAATATTTTTTCGCACCCTGCTTTTTTGAGTGCGTCATATTGCAAGTCGGGATTTTGGTCGAAAGTAGAAACGCGAGCGTAACCTATCAGCATGATTAGTTGAAGTTTAGTTAATTAACTTATTGACACCCCAAGATACTTAACTCTAATTTTTTAACAAAGTTTATTATCCAATTTTTGAAATGAAAATCAAGGAAAAAGAGTTGAATGAGTAGCGTCAAGAAAAGGGTCGTTTTCTTGACATCTGCCAAATTTCTTTATAAATCAAAGTTAAGTAGTTTCTTAACTTAGTAACGAGTAAATAATAAGATGGTCAAAAATTACCTTTGATGACGTAATTCCATTTAGGCTGTTTATCATCAAATTGAATATATTGATTGATATTTTCTTTAAATTCAGGAAGGACTTCGCGTTTAGTCAAGTATTTCTTATTGTTAATTTGAGTAATCACTTTCAGTCCTGTTCGGGTAGTGGTTGTATTCGTAAGTTCTTTGACAAATTCGATATTTTCTAAAGGCACACCCGACCAAGTGTGGGTGATTTGTGAAAATAAGCGATGCTCAATTGGATTCCATTTAGAGCAATAAGGGGGATAATGAGCGACTAAAATATTGATATTTAACAATTTAGCTAATTTAACTAAATCTTGTTTAACAATATAGTGAGCAGAAGCATTAGATCCACCACCATCACAAAGCAACAACATGGTATCTTTATCAGTGTATTTATACTGCAAAAATTGAGTCCAATAATAGTAGATATTGTCACAAACAAACTCAGAAGTATCTTTGCTCGTACCCAATGTGACATATCCTGTATTGTCGTTGACATCATAAATACCGTGTGGTACGATTTGTCCAGAAGCCGCCGTTAAGAGTGTTTAAAAAATCATGGTCTTTACCAAGGCGTTTTCCTGTGCTGTAAGCCGTGCCTGTGCGACTAAAATTGCCGATTAACTCTTTCTTTTTGGTATCAATACTGATAATGGGTAGTCCTTGAGCACTGAAGGATGCTCGATAAGCAGCTATTTTTTCAAACTGCTCATTTCGACCTTCAACTTCTTGTAAACTATTCATTTTCAATACACTGCGCTTAGTATAGCCCCGCAATGCCAGCATTTGCTTGACATGATACAGACTGATAGTTAGACCTTTTTCTGATAAACCATCCACTATTTGGCGAGGACTCAAGTACGTCCATTTGACATCTTTATCTTGCGGCAAGCCTGCTGTACTCATTTCAAGTAACGCATCAAAGGCTGATAACCACTCGGGATGTTCATTTAGTTTTTTTTCGGTCCGCCGCCAACTTTGCGTATCCGTTTAAGTGGTTCATTCGGTAATTCAGTTAATTCTGATTTACCTTTCATTACTGTCTTTTTATCAACGCCATACGCTTCACTTACTAACTTAACCCCGTGTCTGCCTAATATGTCCGCTTTTAGACCTAAATACAACCTTTGTTGGCGCTCGTCTAATTGCTTATAATATCGAATTTCTGTCGCTGTAACTTCTAGCATCTTTCACTTTTTTGATCAAAGTTAGAAATTTTCGAATTTACTTTTTTATCCACCTTATTATTTACTCGTTACTAAATGATTTAATTATGCTGATAGGTTACGCTCGCGTTTCTACTTTCGACCAAAACCCCGATTTACAAAACGACGCACTAGAGAAATATTCACTGATACCGATTTCGTACTTATCCCAAAACTTTTACAATTGTCCCACCTACCTCAGGTGAATCAAACACCACTTTGATATTTTCACCTTGCAGCATCGCACCTATGAGGAAAAGCCCTAAACCATTGCCTTTTTCTTGGTTCGTACCACGTTGCGAAGCGGTGACTTCGCGCATCAGTTTGGAACGTTGTTCGGGCGAAAGCCCTACGCCAAAGTCTTGTATGCAAAAACCTTTGCCTTCATTGAAAATGCGAATCTTTTGGTTCGGAAAACTGTATTTAACAGCGTTGGACAATAAATTATGCACGATTATTTGCAGTTTCTCAGGCGCAATCGGTAGCTTGACCCCCTCAGTAATGTCATTTTCTACGGTCAGTTCTTTGCTTTGAATGGCAACGTTGAGTTCTTGCAACACATTTTTAACAACTGCATGGGCATTGGCTTGCGCGTTCTTATCCTTTTTAGTCAAAGACAGTTTCTTCATCTTCAACAGATTGGTCAAAATGCCATTCACCGAGTTGATTTGCCCTTCGAGACTTTGTGAAGCCTGCGCCACAAAAGGGTCATCTTTATTCAGTTTTTTGAGCATCAACTTCACACCCAAAAGCGGCTCTTTAATGTCGTGCGAGAGAATGGCAATCGTGTGTTCGTTGAGTTCGTTTTGCTGGGCGATGATGTTTTTTTGCTTTTTTAAGGTATTGTAGAAATAAAATAGCGTACCCAAGCCGCCGAGCAGGACAGCCGCCAGTAAACCCAAATAAAGATTTTGTTTTTGTTGTGCCGAAAGTTCCAAGTTTTTGAGGCTCAAGTCGCGTTCTTTTCCTTTTTCGCGTTCTTCGGAAAGCGAAAGTTGTTGTGCTTTTTCTTGCTTTTCGGCTTGTTCTTTCAGATAAGCCAAATGCGCTAAGTCTTTTTCCCGATTACTCAATGTCAAGGCTTGCTCTTTGAGTGTCAAGTTTTGACGATTGAGCAGCAGGTCTTGTTCTTGTTGAGCCGTCAGCAAGCGTTGTTTCTCGAGTTCGCCTGCGGTGAGTTGTTGTTGATATTTAAGTTCCGTTTCTTTTTTATCAAATTCAAATTGTATTTCCTTGCGCATGATTTGTTTTTTGGTCTCATCACCCGAAAGACTGTCTTTTAGGCTTATATATTGTTTGTAGGTGTCGTAGGCTTTTACATAGTTCTTGTTACGCTCGTGTAAGGTACTTATGACAATGAGAGCTTCCATTTTATCGGGTTTTACGCCTATTTTCGTAGCAAATTCTAAGGCTTCGGTGGCAAGTGTGAGTGCTTTTGAATGGCGTTCAGTTGGATTGATGCCCATTTTTGCGACCATAGAGTCTGATTCTTCTGCATAAAGCTTGGCTATATTGATGGCGGCTTTAGCTTCAATGTTTTGCCTCCCAGTTTTTCTACTTTCAATAAGCACTTCTTGAAAACTTTGATGCGCTTCAATCTTACGTCCTGCATCGGCGTAAGTAACACCCAAAGTCAATAAATTACTATTTGCTCTCTTCGTATTGCCGATTTTTTTATTAAGTTCAATACCTTTTTCTATGTTTGCGATTGCAACTTCATATTTTTTCATGTAAAAATAAGTTGCACCTATTCTTTCATAAAAAAAAGATTCATTGTCTTCATCACCTGTTTTTATTGCCAAAGACAGCCCCTTATTAAAATACTCTAATGCTTTTTCATGTTCGGATAAGGCGGTATATATTTCGCCTAAGTCACCATAATCATAAGTCATATAGTAAAAATCGTTTGCGCTTTCATCAATACGCAAGGCTTTTTGGACATATTCAATAGCTTTTGTATAGCTTCCTATGCGTCTATGAGTCGAGCTAAGATTACCTAATGCAATAGATTCAGCATTTTGGTCTTTATTTTTTTGAGCTAATTCAAGAGACTGTTCATAATAATTAATGAGAATGTTCACGGAACTGTGTCAAAAGTGAAAAGATATGAAAAGATAGTGATTAAAAACGTTTAATATCAATATCGGCTCTTTCGCCAAAGATGATATGGAGCTGCCCTGCGATTTCGCCCCAATTGGGAATAGCGTTGTTTTTTTTCTTACTAATTTCATCAATAATAAGATAAACCAATTTAAATAAGGCTGTTTCGGACGGGAAAGCGCCTTTGGATTTGGTTATTTTGCGAACCTGCCAATACAACTTACTCGTTCAAACGTCCTGATGGTGCTGTATTCCCTAGCGGTACTAATGGCGTGGACCCAGACCAAATTCGCATCCCTGCCGATGGTGCAAATTTCGGTACTTGGGAAGCCACTTATACGCAAGGTGGTTGTTCTAAAACAGTGAATTTTGTCGTCAATCTTAAACCAAGCGCAGTGGGTGGTACTATTTCGCCCGCCACACAAAGCATTACAACAACAGCTAATGGTATTGTGCCAACACGTCATACTTTAAGTGGAAATGGCGGTAATGTCATTCGTTGGGAATTCCAAACACCTAATTCGACTGTTTGGAACAATTGGAATGGTAGCGGCTCCACAACCGTGCCAAACAATTGCTGCTTCAACACCGTAGGCACTTGGAAAGTACGCGCCCTCGACAATAATGGTTGTGGTGAAGTACCTTCTACTGAGGGGTTAATCATTGTAACTGACCCTTGTGCAACACCCATAAATGCGACCATTACAGGTGAAAATGAAGTGTGTGCTAATACAACAACAACGATTACAGCTTCTGGTGGTTCAACTTACAAATGGAGTAACGGCGCAACAACAGCCAGTATTACCGTTGGTGTCGGCACTTATACTGTTACAGTTAGCAATGCAGCAGGTTGTTCCGCTATTGCTGCAAAAGCGATTGCGACAAAAGCGACAACTATTAGTGTTGCCAATTGCCCTCAAAACATCAGTTTGACCGCCACTACAAACAATTGTGCTGCCACATGGACAGCACCCACATTTACGGCAAACTGTGGTACCCCCTCAGTATCCAGCACACACAACTCAGGTTTCTGCTTCCCTGTAGGCTCAACCACTGTTATCTATACGGCTACTTTAAACGGCGTGTCAAAAACATGCTCATTTACGGTTACAGTTAATGCACCTGCCAAAGGCAGTATCGGCGATTTTGTCTTCTCTGACAATAATAATAATAGCGTGTTTGACAATGGCGATACCCCCCTCAGTAATGTCACCGTTACTTTGTGTAACAGTGCTGGGCAAACTATCACAACAGCTGTCACCAATGCAACAGGTAACTACACTTTTTCTAATTTAAATCCAGCAACTTACATCGTCAAATTCCCTGCATCGTTAGCTGATGGTAAAAACTTGACAACAACGAATCCAATCACTGTCAATTTGAGTGCTGGACAAAATTATCTCAATGCGGATGCAGGTTACTACAAACCAGCTGTTCCAACCTGTCCCGATGGCACACCCAAGAAAACCCCTGGCTCGGCTTGCAATGACAACAATCCGAATACCACCAATGATGTAATTCAAGCCGATGGTTGTGGCTGTGCGGGTACACCTGTTACGCCAAATTGCAACGAAAATCGCAATAATACCATCACTAAATCTTGTGTCAGTGGCAAACCTGTCCTTTCGGGTACGGCTTTGGTGGGGTACGAATACATGTGGATTAGCTCCACAACAACTTGTGCGGTCAATGGTAGCCAACCCATTCCTGAGGCAACAGGTCAAAACTACTATTTACCATCGAATGTCACTCAAACAACTTATTTCAGCCGTCGTGCGCGTCCCATTGATTGTACTGAGTGGGGGGCTATTGCCGAAAGTAACTGTATCACTGTGACTCCTGCGGATTGCGGCACATCAGCGGGTGGTTGCGATGCCATCAGTGTTGTCGGCAACACCAATGGAACGATTAGTATTTCTGGTTTGGGGGCGTTCACTTCCATGGTTCAAATATTCAACAGTCAATGGCAACCTGTTTTCTCACAGCAATACAATACACCCACGGCTTCGATTCCTGTCAAAAATGGTGGCTATATCGTCAAAGTACAACTGTACAATACCAATGGCACTTGGCAATTTGTGTGTGAAAAAATGGTCACAGGTATCAATGTATCGGGCGGGACATTCTCTCTGGCGAGTGGTCGAGTGGTGCTTGATTTGGCGGCAACTCCTGAGTTGCACACAGTCAAAATCGCTTGGGCGAACAACACAGGTTACAAAAATGATTATTTTGAAGTTGAAAAACTGAACGAAAAATCAAGTGCTTTTGAAAAAATCGCTATTGTAAATTCTCAAAATGGCGACAAATTGGAGTATTACACCGCTTTTGACGAGCAACCTACTGAGGGGGATAATATTTATCGCATCAACTTAGTGGGTACGGACGGTACGACCAAAGTATCGAACCAAAGTGTCGTCAAATTCAACAAAGCCTACGATTTCCGTATTTTCCCGAACCCGGCTTCTGATTTTATTGAGGTGGATTTGAAACAATATGAGGGTAAAAATGCCACTATTCAGGTGTACAACAGCTTCGGTACAATCGTTTCGACACAACACATCGAAAAGGTCTCCGCACAACCTGTTCATGTTGATTTGGGGCAAGCTCCTGCGGGACAATACCTCATCCGTGTCTCAAGCGATGGGAAAAAACAGGCAGCGAAAAAGTTTGTGATTCAAAATTAATCATCTGAAATGCGTCAAATGTAGATTGTTCGGGACTCTGATGATTTCTATCCCCTATTCGGAGTCCCTTCTTTTAATCGTCTTTCAAAATACAAGTTTTGTTCGTAATGTTTGTATCTGTCAATCTGATACATTTTTTGCAAAGGGTAGAATCAAAAGATTCTGCCCTTTTTTGTACGCTTCGTTTGGTATTACCGATTGTGTTTTATTTACTCACTATCCATACGCTTTCATCATTTTAAGCTTTATTAAAGCCGCTTACGGCGACGGGGGAACTTACCTCCATTCTCTATTTTCTCGACAGCAAAGCAGCTTTTTTACTTACCGATATAGTGACCCCTAAAAACGGTCGCCACCGAACCAATAAGTCTTTATCCGCTATCCGTTCACTCATTGGTAATTTCATAAAACAAAATATCCGATGCGCCGAACACAGATTCAGAGTTTCTATCACTTTTTTATCGCTAATCCCATTGTAATACCGTTTCAATTTTCTTATAAAATAGCAAAAAGCATTTTTAAAATTTTACACGTTATCATTTTATAACGTGTAAAATTTATCATTTTATAAAAACCATTTACGCTGCTTCCGCATGACCATTGACATCGTCCAATATTTTCCTAATTCTAACAGTAGTTGCTTCATCGAATAGACCAAAAATACTGGATGGACTGAAATCTGTAAAAGGTGGTGCAAAAAGCTCTGGTAACTCAATCGTACCTTTGACACTCAAATAGTTGACGATGGTATCCATAAAGCGGATTTGTTGAGCATTGAACGTTTGGTTGTTCAGTACATCAGAAAAGGCAAGTTTGGCAGCATTAATGTCTAAACCAATGATGGAGCGAATGAACTTCCCCAAAGGCTGCTCACCGTAGGCTTTGACAAATGTTTCTTTTGTACCGAGTTCGCCTTGTTCAAAAAGGACTTTTTCCAATTCTTGTAAATCGGTTTTGGTTATCGGTATATTCATTTTGAGTTTATGTATGGCAAGATGATTCTGATGAGTGGTTAGATAGTGCTGCACTTTGCGTTTGTAGGCTTCTAAATCATTGGCAGCATAAACGATTGCTTGTTCGCTTGATTCACCTAAATCATCTTCATAGTCTGTAATGACAATTTCGCGGTTTTCCTTTTCTAAAAACTTGATGAGGTCGCGCAGCTCTACTCGCAGCCGTTCTAAGCCCAATACTGAGGGGGTATGCCAGTAACTATCTTGTTGTACTTTTTTCAAAGTCTCTAATCTTTGAGCAACCGCAGGAATAGACGTTTTTTTGACCAATTTATTGGCAATACGTCTCACTTGCTCTATCAAGCGCACCTGTTTTTTGTCGCCTCGATAGACAAAAAGCTGAAGTTGGTACGACAAATCATCAAATCGTTTGGCTGTTTCCTCTTCTTCGGTTTCGACAACAATGGGGGCAATATGCTCTAAGATTTCCTTTATGTCCAAGTCGCTCAAGTTGTGCCAAGCGTTGGCATCGCGGTATTTTTCGACATATTTGATGTGCTGTCTGACTATGAAATTCGTTTCTTCTAATGTTTGAGTTTGAGCAATTAGTATGTTTATCAAAGCCTGACTGTATGCTTGATACTGTTCGCCGTCACTTTCCAAATGTGATGCGTCTTCATTTCTTAGTATTTGTGCCAATAGCAAACGAATTTCAAACAACCGCCGACTGAGTGATTTAGCGGTTGATTCAGGTGCACCTTTGGGATTCTCACCGAAAAATTCAAAGTTTTCACAAAAATCAAAAATGACAAAATGTTGCTTGTGTTCGCCCATTCCGAATAGGTTTTGGCACAATCGAGTACCTCGACCAACCATTTGCCAATATTTTGTGGCAGAACGCACGGGCTTGAAAAAGACCAAATTCACCACTTCTGGCACATCAATGCCCGTATCGAGCATATCTACCGAAACAGCAATTTGCGGCATTTTATCCTTATCTTTGAATTTATGGAGTATGTCGTAACGGTATTCAATCTGATTGTCAATGACTCTCAGAAAGTTGCCTTTGTAGTGAGGGTATTGCTTGTCGAACTGTTCTGCAACAAACATCGCATGTTTATGATTTCGAGCGAAAATAATGGTTTTACCCAATTTATCACCGCCTTCTACTTTGATACCGTTTTGCATCAAATAACCCAACACTTTATCAACGGTATCAATATTAAAAAGCCATTGATTCAAAGCGGTTGAATTGATTTCATTCGGCAATGCACCTGTGATGGGGTCTGCAAACTGCGCTTCATATTCCAGCTTTTCTTCTGTGCTTAATTCTGCATATTTGATACCTTCTCTTTGGAATTTTGTTGGGACTGATATGGCTCTCGGTGGCACTAAAAATTGGTCACTAACGGCTTGCTCCAATTCATACGAATAGGTCGGATTCCCTGGTTCTAACGAGAATAAAGCATAGGTGTCTTTGTCGCCATCGGACTTTGGCGTTGCCGTCAAACCCACTTTTAAACCATCAAAATACTTGAAAATATGTTTGTATCGGTTATAAACGCTGCGGTGTATCTCATCAAAAATGATTAAATCGAAATAACCTACGCCAAAATGACGATTGTCGCCCTCAAATTCACCATCTATCAAGTTCATCAAAGTTTGGTAAGTGCTGAACACAAGGCGACTGCTTTCGTCCTCTTTTTCTTTTGTCAAATCCACCGCAGGGAGATGTGGCAAATACTCGTTCAGATTGCGTTGTGCTTGATAAATTAAGGCATTTCTATCTGCCAAAAATAAGACGCGTTTCACCCAACCTGCTTTGCTCAATAGGTCAATCAGTGCCGCCGCCGTGCGCGTTTTGCCTGTGCCTGTCGCCATCACCAATAGAGCTTCTCGTTTGTTTTGTTCAAACGTTTCTGTGGTTGCTCTGATAGCTTCTTGCTGATAGTAGCGGTCTGCTATGTTTGAAATAGGCTGAATACTGAGGGGGTGTCTTTGGCTGCGCCGATTGACCAAAGTTTGTAATTCACCTTTGGTGTAAAAACCAAAAACAGTGCGCGGCGGGTAATGGGTATCGTCCCAAAAATGGGTGCTAAAACCATTCGTATAAAAAATAAACGGCCGTTGATTGAATGTTTTTTCTAAACAATCGGCATATAATTTGGCTTGGTGCTGCCCGACTTTTTCATCTCGGCTCGTGCGTTTGGCTTCCACAACGGCCAAGGGTTTGCCATCGTTGCCCCACAAAACATAGTCCACCCTACCCTCTCCATCGTTTTTGCCATTAGCTGTGGGCATACCTTTCACCACATATTCGACCACATTCGCGGCCATTGTATCCCAACCAGCTTCACTCAGCAGGTTGTCAATATAAATTTTGCGTGTCAGAGCCTCATTGGGGTCAATAGGCGGCGGTGTTTGGGCTATATTTTGCGCTTTGAGTGCTTTTATCACTTCCAATTCTTCGGTCAATTTTTTCAATTGCGCCCTCGAATCCAGATAGGCTTGCTCTATTTTTTGGAGTTCAGCTTTCGTTTTTTCGGTGGCATCGCCTTTGGGTATCAAAGTCTCGTCGAATACTGAGGGGGTCACTTTCTCTTCGCCATATATGCGCGCAACCCAATACACAAAACCATGCAACAATTTGACAGCATGAACAGCCTCCATCGGTTTGATACGTTTCATCGTATGGGCTGCATCGTTGCCCAATTTCCGAATCGTGTTGAGCTGTGGGAAATATGAAGGCGCTATCAGGTCTTGAAAAGTCTTGTTGTGCATCAACGAATTGAGCGAGGTATCGTAAGGCAGCTCCAAATCGCCATCGTGTTCGTACATATAGCGTATCCATTCTTCCAAACTTTTGCGGCAAAGAACGGCGGCATACATCGGGGCAACGTGCGCTTGTTGTTCGGCTTCAATAGCTGTTTGGGTCAGCGATTGCCATTCTTGGGGCAGTTTTGCGAAATTTGAGTTCATCTTAGAAGGCGGTTAATAAAGTATTATACACAAAGTTTATCAATTTTAAAAACGTAAATATATGACTTTAAACTTTTTATATAATGCTATTTCTATACTTTTTTATACTTAGAAAGCTATTCTATATAGAAAAAGTATCCGCGTAATCACTCAAACGTTTCCAAGCTATTGATATTAAATCATCTGTCATTTGTTGCTTTTTACGTGGTGACCATTCCGCAATCGCTTTCGCAATACCTTCTTTGTCTAAATTGGGATTTTCTTTTTTAAGAAAATCAACTGTTGCTAATACTTCCAATGCTAAAAAACTCTCAAAACCTTGAATCAAATGGCTTAATGATGTCAAGTGCTGCCTTTGTTCAGTCGTGAGCGATTGTTCTACGTGTTTTTTTATCTGATCATACGCTGTATAATTCAGAAACAAAGGCTCAAAGGGTTTGGCTTCAAATTGTTCTAAACCTTTTAGATAGACACCATTAAGTTGATACAAAACGTGTGCAACTTGTGGAGAATAAGGCCCATAAGAAGCCTTTTTGAACGTTAATCGCATGGGTTCTCCTACCCTTTGAAGAAAATAAGCCAATTTATTGGCAACAAAAACGTTGGTATTTTCACCCATACTCAACTCGTAGTTGAACATGGCAAATAAAAGCATGGCTCTCTTGTCTGTTAAAACAGATTCTTTTGGTTTTTTATTTTCTTTTTGAAGCTGCGCTTTTATGGCATCGTTGGGTTCGTATATCTGAATATCTACGGGCAAATCTTGCAAATACTGCTCCATCATAGGTTTTACTTTTACCCAATCTAAACCACCATTTCCACACCCCAAGGGTGGTATAGCGATGCTCTTTATATGCCCTTTTTGTAATTCGGCTACTAAAGCCGCCAATCCGCTTTCAATATAAGCATAAGCCGAACGATGTTTCCAATCCTTTTTAGTCGGAAAGTTGATAATAATTTTCCTTCCCTCAAGTGTTGTTTCATCAACTATCAACAGCTTTCCAATATCTAAATCCCGTGACTTACAGGCTTTTATATATTCTTTATTATTATTTGGAAATCTTTCCTTAAACTGCAAGGCAATACCTTTTCCCATGACCCCAACCGTATTAACGGTGTTCACTAATGCCTCTGTCTGGGCCTCCATCAAATTGCCTATGCGGTACGTTATCACTTCGATTATTTTATTTTAGCGCAAAAATTCGCAATTTCTCTCTCTTCAACAACAAAACAAGATACAACTTTTTGCGGAATTATCTTTTTTTTAGTAATAAAACTGGCTTTTGGGGTTTATATGAACACCTATTTTATGCCCGCTTTTCTGTACCAGTTTCTCCATCTCATTTTTAGTTGCTTCGTCATAAACCACTAAAGCAGCAATGCACTGAGGGGGGACTTGACTTTTCACCAAACATTCGGCTTGTTTACGCCTCATTCGGTCGGGATTCGTATCTGTATTTTGCCAGTATTGGGCGTTGATACTTTCCCAATCCAATCTGTTTAGGTCTTGTATATCTGTATAAAAACGAGTGACTTTATTTTTGGCATGACCATCGGTAAAAATCACTTTGTAGTCTTTTTCTATCAGACAATGTAATTTGCACACAATGTAAATGATGTCGGACTGCGGTCTTTGCTCAATACCCCGATGACCTGTGTGAATATTGTACAGCATGGGTGAACGAAAACCTAAATAAAAAGGTACATAATCACCTAAATATCCACCATCTGAAAGTGGTATATCAAAATCATGTCGTTGTTGGGTTAGTTTAGAATCGCCTATAAAAATATTATCAGGGTCGAAAAATGGATGCCCATAACAAAACATCCCTTTCTCAAGGATATACGCCACATTGTCGCGATGCACAATGCGGTATAAATTGATATTTTGCACATTCGCCATTTAAAACCACAAGATACTAATAATCAATAAATTATGAAAAAATATCCTTACAAACACAATAGTTCGTTAAGAATTTAAGTTAAAAAGCGGCGGCTTCGCCGCCGAAAGAAAGGGGGGATGGACGATTGGTTTATTTTTTGAAGGTTTGGGCTGCGCCCAAACCTTCAAAAAATAAACCAATCGTCCAAAAAGTCCTTTTTGCCGCCGTAGGCGGCTATATTTTCAAATCTATTCTTAACGAAGTATTGAAACAAATAGCACCGTTGCATTTTTTCATTTTTAAATTTTAACACTTTTTCACGTTGAAAATTGATAAAATGAAAAATCAACCACTACCCTACCCCCTCAGTATCTACGCCAATTCCCCTTTGAATGCTTGTTGCAACTCGGCTTTAATACCCCAAAATTTCTTGAAACTCGTCAAGCGACACTACTTTGACCGTCGGGAATGGTAAGGTTTTAAGTACATTGAAATGGTGGTCGTTGGTTACTAAATATTGGGCATTGGCAGATATAGCGAGGTCGGCAAATTTATCATCGTCAGGGTCGGCTGTAATCAATTGCCAACGGATATAAGGCTCAGAACGTACGACATTCGAGGCGGTGAGTAGAATGTTCGTCACCAATTCTGCTGTCTATGGTGAATAGAATTCACCTATTTGCTCCTCGTATTCAAAGAGAATCTCGTTGCTAACCCAATTAAAGGCTTTTTGCCGAAAAGCCTTGTAAAGCCAATACTCAGGATTTTTTGGTGGAATAGACGCAATTAGGCAATTCGTGTCAATAATAACATTCATTTTGTACGCTGTTGTTTATTCAAAACAGCCTCAAAATCGGCTCTTGTAATGCCTTTTTGTTCAATAACACGTTCTACTTCTTCGTGCAATGCCTTTTCGTAATAGTTTAAAAGCATATCGCGTATCGCTTCTACATCCTGTGTCGGCATCGGACGGCTGAACAATCGAAGCAGCATTAATTGGACTTCATTCAATGGTTGAGCTTGTGCTGTCATATTGCAATTGACTAAGGTTTTGAATTATTTTTTCCTACAAATTTAAGCTTTTTCTCTAAAATTCATAATTTTTCAGACCCCTCAGTATTTTTCACATTTTTTCATTTTTAAAAGCTATCATTTTATCACGTTTAAAAATGATTTCCCCTACTTTTTATCTAAAAAAGAGGTCAATATCTGATGCCAAACCCCTAAAATACTTGGCAACTCCGTAAAAACATGGTTATCGAGATAATAAATATCGTTTTCTAATTTCATAAACTGCCATTCAATACCATCTGTCGCACAACCATAAATAAAAGGAATCTCTTTACCTTCCATCTCGTTGTATAGCTTTGCGCCATACATTTGTGCAGCACATTGCGCCACGCCCCATTCCATGTCTTCATCTTTACTTTCTGCTAAAGAGACAATCGGGGCATCTATGTAGGGTTTTGGGGGATGCAAAGCAAAGAAAAAATCACATTCGCCCGACAAATCATCTTCGGGTCTAATATTCAATGGCTCTCCCGAAAAAAAAGAAATATGTGCCGTATAAGATTCTGCAATCTCAACCAATATCGGCGATATGACGCGCTCTGATTTTGTCTTTTCATTCGTCAAAACCATCACTTTCGACCTTTTCAATGTTGCCATCAACCAATCGCTCGGCTCTACTTTTTCAACTATTGGAAATAGATTCGTTATCTGAACATCAAGATTGAATTTCTTGACGACTGTTCTTATCTTTTTATAATTGCTATAACCCATTTTTATCTTTTTTTCTCTACAAATTTATGCCTTTTCCTTAAATCATACAATTTTTCAGACCCCTCAGTATTTTTTACATTTTTTCA
>JAEUUP010000159.1 GCA_016787525.1 Saprospiraceae bacterium
GACGTACTACGAAACTACTTTTTTTAGACCGAAGTTAATTTTTCAATCGCTTGCGATTGAAAAATTAACTTCGGTCTGATAGATTCTTTTTATTGTACGCTTTTTTTGCGTAGCAAAAAACAGTGCGTAACCTCTACATTGTGTAACATCAGTTGTTACTCCTTATTTGTCATTTTTTTGACACAATAACAATAACCAATTAACGAGTAACCAAGTTGTAATCATGGCATTTAAAATCTATACAAAAACAGGCGATACGGGTAATACATCGCTTTTCGGTGGGGCAAGAGTACCAAAAAGCCACATGCGTGTTGAGTCATACGGTACGATTGATGAGTTGAATTCGTACATCGGTTTGTTGTCTGACCTCATCGAAACCCCTCAGTATAAAGCCGTTTTGAAAGAGGTACAAGACCGTTTGTTCACTATTGGTGCAGTGCTGGCGAGTGACCCATCGAAACAAATGATGACTCCTGATTTGAAACAAGAAGACATACAACTGCTTGAAAAAGAGATAGATACGATGGAATTGGCTTTGCCACCACTTAAAAACTTTATCTTACCTGGTGGACATACAACTGTGTCTTTCTGTAATATTGCCCGCACAGTATGCCGTCGCGCCGAGCGTTTAGTGGTCGCTTTGAATTCAGTAGAAGCCATTGACCCCCTCAGTATTCAATACCTCAATCGCTTTTCTGACTACCTTTTTGTGTTGGGTCGAAAAGTTGGGCAAGATTTGGGGGCAAATGAAGTCATTTGGAAACCAAGGGTTTAGTGTGTCGTCATTGAGTCCATTGGTCATTCTTATTCATTAATAATCAATCATAAATTGTGTTAGGAAATTTAGTTCAAATTGGATTTACGAAAAAACCACATGGTTTGAAAGGCGAAATCAAACTTCACATCCACGACCAATATTTGGAAGATGTGATGAATACAGAAGTCGTCATTTTGCAAATAAAAGGCAAGCCTACGCCTTTTTTTGTGGACGACATTCGTGTAGGCAATGCCATTATCGGCAAATTTGAAGACATTGACACGCCCGAAGCGGCTCTTTCAATAGCCAATAAAGAGTTATTTTTGAGAGAACAGGATATCATACCCGACGATGAGCGCGAGTTTGAAGTAGAAGACGATGGTTTGAAATACCTCAAGTGTATTGGTTATGCGATTTTCGACGGTGAGCATCTGGTTGGTGAAATTCTGGATATCTTAGAATTTCCTCAGCAAGAAATGGCTGTCGTCGAATACCAAAATAGAGAAATTTTGATACCACTCAACGTTGCTTTTGTCCGAAAAAAAGACGACGCCGCAAAGAAAATTCTGATGGAGCTACCAGAAGGTCTTTTAGATTTATAAAAGAGCCCCCTCAGTAAAATGTGTCAATTTTTAGTTTTTTATGTTTAATAAAAACGAAATTTTGTAAATTCATTTTCAATAACTGTCAAAAAAATAATAAACATGGAGAGTATAGTTATATTAACAGGTGCAGGCATCAGTGCCGAAAGTGGCATAAAAACCTTCCGCGATGCCGATGGACTGTGGGAAGGGCACGATGTCTATGAAGTTGCCACACCTGAAGGATTTCGCAAAAATCCAGCTTTGGTTCTGAAATTTTACAACGACCGTCGCCGCCAATTGTACGAGGTGAAACCCAATGCGGGACACACAGCATTGGTTGAATTGGAAGAAAAATACAAAGTCACCATCATCACACAGAATGTTGATGACTTGCACGAACGGGCAGGTAGCTCCAAAATCATTCATTTGCACGGTGAATTGCGCAAATCACGTTCTTCGCTCAACCCTAATATGATTTTCGATTGCCTTGGCGACATCAACTTGGGTGATAAAGCACCTGATGGCTCACAATTGCGTCCACACATTGTTTGGTTTGGTGAAGATGTACCTATGATTGGAGTAGCAGCTCATGCGGTTGCAGCAGCCGACATTGTTATCGTCATTGGCAGTTCGATGCAGGTCTATCCAGCTGCTGGATTGGTCGGGTATGCCCGCCGTGATGCAGAGATTTTTTATGTTGACCCAAAACCAGCTTTGAACTATGAACTCAAACAACGAAAAAACCTCACCATTATCGCCGAACCTGCTACGACTGGTGTGCGAAAAGTGGTAGATGTATTACTGAAAGATTGACATATCTTTGCGGCATGAGTGGTGGAAAAAAAGAAGAAATCTATTTCAAAAACTTAGATGGTTTGCGATTTTTGGCAGCATTTGCAGTCATTATCGGTCATTGTCAAGCTATTTTGTTCAAAGGACATGAGGAAGTTGGTATTCGTGTTTATTCGCCTTTTGCAGACAAATTAGGTAGTTTTGGGGTAGATTTTTTCTTTGTATTGAGTGGTTTTCTTATCAGTTATTTATTGATGCGAGAAATTGAAGACACCCAAACCGTCAATATTAAGCATTTCTACATGCGCCGTTTTCTCCGTATTTGGCCTTTGTATTTTTTTGTTGGCATCAGCTCTATTATATTAGGTACAACGATGAGTTTGTTTTTTGGTGGTTGGTTGGGTTATCCTCCAGATGTGCAATCAACAGACCAAATGCTCAAAAATCTCCTTTATCTTGGCACTTTTAGCATCAATTTTCAGACACTTTTGCAACAAGGCAACCAGTTTCAAGTGGGACATTTTTGGTCATTAGCTGTAGAAGAGCAGTTTTATCTGTTGTGGGCTCCTGTGTTTTTCATCTTCCGAAAACGCCTTTTGCCCATGATTTTGGTTTTTATCATCATCGGTTTGCTCCTAAATTTACCTCCTAAAACGTGGTTTCCTCAGTTTTATAGCTTTCAATACAATTTTACAGCCAATCGTTTTTTGCAATTTGGCACAGGTGCATTGTTGGCTTGGCTGTTACATCGCGATTTTTTGACCCCTCAGTATCCGTTGTCCAAAATGCAGAGCTGGGGTTTACAATTAGTCGTTTTGATTCCTATGTTGTGGCATTTGTTGGGCAGTCATTATCATCCTGAAACCTATAAAGATGGTTATGAACAAATAGAAAATTCCATTATCTCGGTTGCCATTATTTCGGCTGCCATCACTCGATATTCTGTTTTGCACTTTGAGTTTGGTTTGCTCAAATATTTGGGCAAAATTTCCTTTGGCATCTATGTTTTTCATATCATTTCGGTGCGCATAATGGCTTATTTGTTAACAACTTATGCTCATTCACCTTTTATGGAACGCAATCCGATATTTCATTTTTTATTTGTCGTTGGGTCAACTTTTTTAGCTGTTTTTCTATCCGCTTTGTCGTATGAGTTTTTAGAAAAACCTTTTTTAAAATTAAAAAGAAAATTTAAGTGAAGATATTTTTAGTAGGATTTATGGGCTGTGGTAAAAGTTATGTTGGCAAACGATTGTCAGCCAAATTGGGTTTTCAGTTTATTGATGCCGACAATGTGATTGAAAATACTGAGGGGATGACGATTGCTCAGATTTTCACCCAGTTTGGCGAAGCACATTTTCGTCAAATTGAAGCCGATACACTGCGTCGTTTTGCCAAATGGGACGATGTGGTCATATCAACGGGTGGGGGAGCGGCTTGTTTTCACGACAACATGGACTGGATGAATGCGCATGGTCTGACCGTCTATCTCAAAGCTTCGCCTCAGTTGTTGATGTCGCGCCTCAAGAGCGAAGCTGACCACCGACCTATTTTAGGCGGTCGCACAGATGCTGATTTGCTTCAATTTATTGCCGACAAACTCAATGAACGTTCAGTTTTTTATGAGCAGGCTCGATTGATTGTGGAACAAGAATCTGATGGTGAACAAGTTGTGGCTGATGTTATTCAAGCTTTGTTCCAATTAGCGAATGCGCTTTAACTATTTCCGAAAAAGTGTCACAGATTTAACTTTTTTAGTACAAAATCCTGAGAAATGTCCATCTAACACTTATTGGTTAGTTTAAAATGATGAGTATTTTTATTTTTTAAAAAATTTATTTTCAGTATTTTAGAAGTGTAAATTTTTATTAATTGACAATACGTGAAAAATCAAACTAATCCTAATACGGTATTTTGATACCTGAGACCCATAAAATGCTGTTACAAATTTTGACAAAAGAGGTTTGTTGTATTAACTTTGTGACATCTCCTACCGATTGAGCCTTCCAACTGATTTCCATTTGACATATTGAATATCAGGACAAAACAAAAAATACAGACATTCAAGCAACAAACGCTTATTACACCTTTACCCCCTTCACCCCCCAATCCCCCTTTTTCATGTATAATAGCATGATAGACAATGGTTAACTTATTGTTAATTCAGAAGTATCTGGAAATAAGTAATTTAATTGACTCAAGGTGTTTTTTTCGTTTCATAAGGTGCGATAACAATCATTCGTTGCATAAAAAAGCTGTTTAGACTTGGTAAAACATTGAATAATAAAACAAAAAGGCGTGGAAAAGTGTTAGCTTTGCCCCGCCTTTTTTCAATTTATTAAAAATTCAATAGAAAATGGAACATCACCATTGCGTTATTATCGGTTCAGGTCCTGCGGGTTATACAGCAGCCATTTATGCGGCTCGCGCAGGCATGAAACCCATTCTTTACACAGGTCAAGAACCTGGTGGACAATTGATGATTACAAATGACGTAGAAAACTTTCCTGGCTATCCTGATGGCATTCATGGCCCTGTGTTGATGGAAGATTTGAAAAAACAAGCCGAGCGTTTTGGCACAGATATTCGCTACGAACTTATCAGCAAAGTAGATTTTTCAGACTCGCCACATGTACTTTATACTGAGGGGGGGACAGAAATTAAAGCCGATGCAGTCATCGTTGCCACAGGTGCGAGCGCAAAATGGTTGGGCTTGGAATCGGAGCAACGTTTGCAAAACAGAGGTGTTTCAGCGTGTGCTGTGTGCGACGGCTTCTTTTTCCGCAATCAAGAGGTCGCTATTGTAGGTGGTGGCGATACGGCTGCTGAAGAATCAACTTACCTAGCTAAATTGTGCAAAACAGTGCATCTTATCGTGCGCCGCGACGAAATGCGTGCTTCTAAAATCATGCAACAACGTGTATTGTCAACACCTAATTTGATTGTGCATTGGAACTCTGAAACACAAGAAGTTCTGGGCGAAGATGAAGTGACAGGCGTGCGCTTGAAAAACAATCAGACAGGCGAAGAAACCACCATTCCTGTCACTGGCTTTTTTGTGGCGATTGGTCACAAACCCAACACTGACATTTTCAAAGGCTGGTTAACACTCGACGAAACGGGTTATATTATTAACAAAGCAGGATCTTCTCATACCAATATCGAAGGCGTTTTTGTGGCAGGCGATGCGGCCGACAAAGTCTATCGTCAAGCCGTAACAGCTGCGGGTATGGGTTGCATGGCGGCTTTGGATGCTGAAAGATGGTTGACAGAAAAAGGAATTGTTTAAGCAAAATTGAATTATCAAACTATAAAACAATAAATGTATGGCTACGAAATTTAGAAGTGGTGTTTTGCACGGTCAAGAAGTGTCTGACTTGTTCCAATATGCCAACGAAAACAATTTTGCACTGCCTGCGGTCAATGTCATTGGCAGCAGCACCGTCAATGCAGTGCTAGAGACAGCAAAGACAGTTAATTCACCTGTCATCATTCAATTTTCAAATGGTGGTGCGGCATTCAATGCAGGTCAAGGTATGGGCAATGAAGGGCAAAAAGGCTCAATATTGGGTGGTATTTCGGGTGCATTACACGTTCACACAATGGCAAAAGCATATGGCGTTCCCGTCATTTTACATACAGACCACTGTGCAAAAAAATTGTTACCTTGGATTGATGGCTTGTTGACAGCCAGCGAAGAGTTTTTCAAACTGAGGGGTTTCCCGTTGTATTCTTCACACATGCTCGATTTGTCAGAAGAACCATTGGAAGAAAATATCGAAATCTGCGAAAAATACTTCGTTCGTATGGCTAAAATGGGCATGACACTCGAAATAGAATTGGGTGTGACTGGTGGCGAAGAAGATGGTGTTGACAACTCAGACGTTGACTCTTCAAAATTATATACGCAACCGTCAGAGGTCTTTTATGCTTATGAAAAATTAGCGGCGATTTCTCCGAATTTTACGATTGCAGCGGCTTTTGGTAACGTTCACGGCGTTTATAAACCGGGTAATGTGAAGTTGCAACCTATCATTTTGAAAAATTCGCAGCAATACGTCAAAGAAAAATTGAACCTTTCGACTGATTTGCCTATCAATTTTGTCTTCCACGGCGGTAGTGGTTCTTCTCGTGAGGAAATTCGTGAAGCCATCGAATATGGTGCTATCAAAATGAATATTGACACCGACATGCAATGGGCTTATTGGGACGGCGTACGTCAATACGAAGCAGCTAAACATGACTATTTGCAAGGTCAAATCGGCAATCCAGAAGGCGAAGACAAACCAAATAAGAATGTTTATGACCCGCGCAAATGGTTGCGTGCTGGTGAAAAATCATTCGTTGAGCGTTTGAAAGGAGCTTTCGAAGATCTGAACTGTATCAATCGCAATGCTTAGTCAATAAGTGCAATAAATATGAATGAGGTCTTTTGCCTCATTGTCAAGTTCGGGAAACGAAAGTTTCCCGAACTTTTTTTATTCCGTTTTGAAATCACTCAATCTCAGAAGTCACATCCACCCAAAATTCAGCTCCAAAATTATCGTTCCGATTGACAACAATTAATAGGATGTTGTGTTAAGTACGAAATCAATAAAAAGCAGTACAATATGAATAAAATCATTCTCTTGTTTCTAATCACGATCTTACTGGGTTGTTTCAACAAGACAGAAATTCAGCACCGGCCAATTGCTATGGCAACAACCAATATGCAAAGTGCGACAACTTCATTCTATAATCTTTCTGCTAAAACGCTTGATGGGCAGGTCGTTGCATTAGAGCAATACAAAGGCAAAAAAATCGTCGTCTTGAACGTAGCAAGCGAATGCGGTTATACCCCTCAGTATGCCGATTGGGAAAAGTTTTACAAGGAGAATAAGGATAAAGCTGTTGTTTTAGGATTTCCTTGCAACCAATTCATGGGACAAGAACCTGGCGATGCTTCTCAAATCAAATCCTTTTGCCAAAAAAACTATGGTGTTACTTTCCCTATTTTTGAAAAAATAAATGTCAAAGGCGATGATAAATCACCTGTTTATGCTTGGCTCACTGACAAGTCACAAAATGGCTGGAATACCAAAGAACCTACTTGGAATTTCTGTAAATACCTCATCAACGAAAAAGGCGAGTTGGTTGATTTTTTTGCATCGGCCATTAAACCAGATAATGAGGAGTTTCTAAAGGCTTGGAAAAAATAAAAAAAAGCACCCCCTCAGTATTACAAGCGGTTCAAAGTCAATCAGTTGGCTTTGAACCGCTTTTTTTAGCCCTTTTTAATCAATAATTAACTGATGTTACGCAAGCGACAGTTCACTCACTGTTTCTCGCTTCGCTCGAAATGCGTGCTTTAAAATATCTTTTTTAGACCGAAGTTAATTTTGAATCGTAAAACGATTCAAAATTAACTTCGGTCTGATAGATTCT
>JAEUUP010000161.1 GCA_016787525.1 Saprospiraceae bacterium
GACGTACTACGAAACTACTTTTTTTAGACCGAAGTTAATTTTTCAATCGCTTGCGATTGAAAAATTAACTTCGGTCTGATAGATTCTTTTTATTGTACGCTTTTTTTGCGTAGCAAAAAACAGTGCGTAACCTCTACATTGCGTAACATCAGTCAATAAATCAGTTATCAATTACCTTTTGACCCCCTCAGTACTGTGACACTTTCTAATCCTAAATCAATATTAAATCTCAAGCTACCATAGTAAAAAGTTCAGATTAAACGCTAATTTTGCCCAAACCAATACCAATTTTAAACAATTCTTTTCTCACCAAACTCACCACTAAAATATGGAAACTACAGCATTAATTGTTGATATTGTTGATTATGTACCCGAATATCGGGACGATTTTACACGACTCAATGCCGAGTGGATGACGAGCTTCTTTGGTAAACAATTAGATGATCATCTTGATAACCCTGAAGAGACAATTATTAATCAAGGTGGTTTTATTCTTTTTGCCAAATTGGGGGACGAGGTCATCGGAACTTGTGCCATTTTGAAAGAGAATAACAAACTTTATGAGATTGCAGACATGGCAGTAGCCCCTCAGTATCGCGGCAAACACATCGGCAAACGCTTGCTGTCGGCGGCAGTGGACAAGGTACGAAAAACAGGCGCACGCCAAGTTTATTTGATTACAAGCTCAAAGTTGACGGTTTCACTTGAGTTTTTTCGTACTTATGGCTTCAAAGAAACGGGATTTGATGCCGAAATGTCGGTTTATGAAGGTTCAGATGTTAAAATGAGTCTGAATTTGAAGTAAGGCAGTACTTTTATGCCGATAATGAATAAAGAATTTTTCAAAAACGCCCTTTTTCTTGTTGCTATAAATCTACTTATCAAGCCTTTGTACATTTTTGGCATTGACCGCACGGTGCAAAACCGTGTTGGAGAGGAGTTGTATGGTAACTATGCTGCTCTGTTCAGTTTTGCTTTTTTACTACAAATCATCAACGATTTTGGCATTCAAAACTTTAATAGCCGCGAAATTGCACAAAATCGGCAGCTTTTGACGCGCTATTTGTCGGGTATTTTGTCTCTTAAACTCTTTTTGGCTCTGGTTTATATCTTACTTTTGCTAGTAGTTGCATGGGCAGTTGGTTATGGTCGGCACGACTATTTTCTGATTTTTTCATTGGGTTTCTACAATATTTTGTTGTCATTGAGTGCCTATTTGAGGTCGAATGTCGCCAGTTTGGGTTTGTATCGCATGAACAGTTTTTTAAGCGTTTTTGACCGATTATTAATTTTATTTATTTGCCCCATTCTCCTATTTGCTGAGCCTTTTAAGTCCTCCTTCAACATCGAATGGTTTGTTCATGTGCAAAATTTGACATTGATAATCAGTATTTTAGCATCTTTTGTTGTTAGTTATCGCCATGTGCAGTGGTTTCGTATTCAGTTCAATCGCCCATTTTGGGTGTATATACTGAGGGGGGCGATGCCCTATGCTTTAGCTATTTTTTTGATGACTATCTACACGCGTACTGATATGGTAATGCTCGAACGGATGTTGCCTGATGGTGACAAACAAGCAGGTATCTACGCTTCAGCCTATCGCCTTTTGGACGCGGTCAATGTCTTGGGTTTGTTATTTGCAGGGCTGTTGTTGCCGATGTTTTCACGACAACTGAAGGAAAATCAGTCCGTTACGCCTCTTTTGCGTTTTAGTTTTCAATTGATAATGGTGGCTGCTATCATTTGTGCTGGCACAGTTTGGTTTTTCAGAACTGATATTATGCAACTGCTCTATCACGAAGCAACTCCTTATTCGGGCGATGTTTTGGGCATTTTGATGTTCAGTTTTGTGGCTGTTAGTGGCACTTTTATTTATAGTACCTTGATTGGTGCAGCAGGCTCAGTCGAGCGCATGAATCGGACGTTTATCGTCGCTTTTCTGCTCAATATTGTGTTCAATGTCTTCTTAATTCCCCATTTTAAGGCTTTGGGTGCAGCGTTTTCGACATTTTGCACACAGTTTTTTGTTCTTTTCTCATTGGTTTATTTATCGAAAAAAGTTGTACCAAGTACCAAAGAAGCTGATGGTTTGAGGTGGGGTCTGACGATTGTGGCTTTCGCAGCTGCTGTTTTGATTATGAGCTTTGTGATAAAAAAACTGTCGTTTACGCCTTATTGGTTGGTAAATATGTGTGTGGCTATCTTTATGAGCCTCGTTTTAGCAGGGCTCATGGACTTTTTGAATCCTAAAAAAATAGCTGATTTGGGTGTTGTGGAAAAAATTTAAGTACAAAATATTAGCAACTATGAAAACAAATTTGTCATTTTTGCGATTATGCAAAATAATTACTCCCCCTCAGTATTTTGTATGGTGTATTTTATTGAATCAAACCTAAATCGCAATTGAATATGTCCGAAACAACTGATTTTCGTCCTTGGTTGAAAAACTATCCCGCAGGGATGCCTGCCAATATCAATCCAGATGCTTATCCAAATTTGCTTGCCATTCTCGAAGAGACATTTCAAAAGTACCGCTACAAACGTGCTTTTGCTTGTATGGGCAAAGAGATGACTTTCGATGAAGTGGACAAAGCCAGCCGCAATTTTGCCGCCTATCTACACTCTCGTGGCTTAGAGCCAGGCGATAAATTGGCGATTATGATGCCTAATGTCTTGCAATATCCCATCGTACTTTTCGGTGCATTGCGTGCAGGATTAACGATTGTAAACACCAATCCACTTTATACGCCACGTGAAATGCGCCACCAATTCACAGATTCAGGCGCAAAAGCGATTGTCATTATCGAGAATTTTGCATCGAATCTGCAAGAAATTATTGCCGAAACAGGCATTAAAACAGTCATTATCACAAGTATTGGCGAATTATTGGGCGGTTTGAAAGGTGTCATTACCAATTTCGTGGTGCGTCGCATCAAAAAAATGGTACCTAAATACAGTTTGCCAAATCTTGTGACTGTTAAACACGCTATTACTGAGGGGGCCAAATTTCAGCCCAAACCATTCAATTCTAAGCCCGATGACGTTGTTGCTTTGCAATACACAGGCGGTACGACAGGTGTATCGAAAGGTGCAATGTTGACGAACCGCAATTTGGTCGCCAATATGTTGCAAATGCGCTCTGCATCGAGTTTGATGCTCAAAGATGATGGCACTGAAATCGCGCTTTGTCCACTGCCTTTGTACCATATTTTCTCATTTACGGTCAATTGTATGGGACTGTTCAGTTTGGGTGCGCTCAATGTGTTGATTCCTAATCCACGTGATTTACCTTCTGTCATCAAAGAGTTGAAAAAATACTCACCTACGGCTTTTATTGGCATCAATACTTTGTTCAACGCCTTGTTGAATCACCCAGATTTTGTTGCACTCGACCATTCTAAGTTGAAATTGACATGTGGCGGCGGCATGGCTGTCCAGAAAGCGGTTGCAGAAAAATGGCAAGCAGTCACAAGTTGCCCGCTTGCCGAAGGTTGGGGCATGACTGAAACGTCACCCTGTGCATCGGTGAATCCAACTGATGGCTCAGGCAAATTGGGTACGATTGGCTTGCCTCTACCTTCGACTATCATGCGTATCGTGGACGAGGCTGGTAATGTCCTGCCGGTGGGTGAAGTAGGCGAAATACAAGTGAAAGGACCGCAAGTGATGAAAGGCTATTACAATCGCCCAGAAGCAACGGCAGAAATCCTAAAAGATGGCTGGTTGAGTACAGGTGACATTGGTTTGATGGATGCGGATGGCTATTTCAAAATCGTTGACCGCAAAAAGGATATGATTTTGGTATCGGGTTTCAATGTGTATCCAAACGAAATCGAAGATGTCTTGATGTTGCATCCAAAAGTGTTGGAAGTGGCAGCTGTGGGCGTGAAAGACGAAAAATCGGGAGAAGTACCAAAGGTTTTTATAGTCAAAAAAGACGATTCATTGACAAAAGAGGAGGTGATAGAGCATTGTCGCGCCAATTTGACGGCTTATAAGGTGCCGCGCCACGTCGAGTTTAAAAAAGAATTGCCTAAAACAAATGTGGGTAAAATCTTACGCCGTGAATTGCGTGAAGCTTGATAGGCTTGATATAATTAATGGGCTATGTCCCACTTGAAAATACTGAGGGGTGTAAAACACGAATGTTTTACGCCCCTCATATTTTTTGTACAGCACGCTGCACAATTTATTTTATAAACGCCAAACTGCGTTTCACAAAAGCCGTCAACTCTGCACCTGTCAACAAACCTTGACTGACTCGCGCGAGGTCGTATAAATATTGAGCAAATTCATTTTGCTTCGTTTCATCATTGATAGTCAATAACTTATCCGACACGAGTGGATGATTGGTATTGACCACAATTGTTTTTGAATCGGGCATACTGCCCATATCCATTGTTGAAAATTGGCGCATTTCGCTCATACGACGCATAAATTCATTGCGCGTGATTTGTACTGGCGCGTCCTCAGGTGAAAGTGCTTTCAACTCGATTCGATTGTTGAAATCATCAATACCAATGAATTTCTCAAACACGGACTTCACCGATTTTTGCTGGTCTTCACTCAGAACCGATTCAATTTTGTGGTCTTTTGGCACCAAATTATCAACCGTTTCAGAATCCACTCGTACAAAAGAGACTTTATCCCCTTTGTATTCCAAATGTTGCATGAAGTGATTGTCAATCACTGTATCCATTTCCAATACATCGTAGCCACGACCTTTTGCAGCTTGAATTTGGGCATCGTGTGCATCCACATTGTTCGAATAGATATAAACAAGGCGGTCGTTTTTGTCTGTTTGGGCAGGTTTTACCTTTTCACGGTATTCTTCGAGCGTGAAAAGCGACCCCTCAGTATTTTTCAACAACACAAACTCGCGCGCTTTTTCGTCAAATTTTTCGTCCGACAACATACCGTATTTCACAAATACACTGATGTCTTTCCACTTGTTTTCGTACTCAGCGCGGTCTTTGCGGAACAATTCGCTGAGTTTGTCGCCTACTTTTTTCGTGATGTATTGTGTAATTTTTTTCACTTCACGGTCGCTTTGTAAATAGCTACGCGACACATTGAGCGGAATATCAGGCGAGTCAATCACACCATGCAATAAAGTCAAAAACTCAGGCAAAATCTCTTTCACATCGTCGGTCACAAAGACTTGATTGCAATAGAGTTGTACCTTGTTTTTCTGTGCTTCGAGTGCATTCGAGATTTTGGGGAAGTAGAGAATACCCGTCAAATTGAACGGATAGTCAATGTTGAGGTGAATCCAGAAAAGGGGCGGTGTACTGAGGGGGTAGATTTCGTTGTAAAAATTGCGGTAGTCATCGTCTGACAACTCATTGGGTGATTTCTTCCAGATAGGGGCAGAATTGTTGACAATATTTGGCACTTCAATTTCTGTTTCAGCACCTTCTGGTTTTTCTTTTTTAGTACCAAATTGAATGTCAACAGGTAAGAATTTGCAATATTTTTCTAACAAACCTTCGATTTTGGCATCGTCGAGGTAGTCTTGTTCATCTTCAGCTGTCACATGCAGAATAATATCTGTGCCACGCTCTGCTTTTTCAATTTCTTCAATAGTGTACTGAGGGGTGCCGTCGCACGTCCAACGAACGGCTTTTGCGTTGGGTTTGTACGATTTCGACACGACTTCTACTTGCGAAGCAACCATAAAAGCTGAATAAAAACCCAAACCGAAGTGACCAATGATATTGCCTTCTTTGTATTTTTCCAAAAACTCAGCCGCACTTGAGAAAGCGACTTCTGACAGATAACGTTGCGCTTCATCGGCTGTCAAGCCGATACCTCGGTCGCGAATCGTCAAAGTTTTAGCTTCTTTGTCAATGATGACCTCAACGTGTGTGTCGCCGATTTCACCAGCTACTTCGCCGCGTTTGGCAAGCGTCTGCAATTTTGTCGTGGCATCAACGGCATTTGACACCAACTCACGAAGAAAAATTTCTTGGTCGCTGTACAAGAATTTCTTGATGATAGGGAAAATATTTTCCGTTTGGACTGAAATATTACCTGTAATCATACTCATTTTGCTTGTTTTTGATTGAAAATCTTAGTTTTTTTATTTCGTAATCTTTTTTGAACCATTTGTAGTTGTGGTTTCTCAAAACTAATGCCACAGCATCTGAACTGACAAAATGACATTTTACAAAACAAAAAAGTCGGCATGGTTTGACCTTGCCGACCTTAATCGTATAAATTTTACAAGAATTTTATCTTAAAAAGACTTTAGAGAGCCGCCGCTGCCGCCATAAAAGTCTTACGTTCCAATTTTGGTACAACGCCTTTCAAATTTTCAAATCGGTAGCCTTTCGAGCTGAAATGCTCTAAAACACGAGGCAAAGCATATTGCATACGTTCGAAAGCTTTTAAACTGTCGTGAAAAACAACGATTGAGCCGCGTTTGGCACTCAAAACCACATTGTCTAACACATTTTCTTTAGTAATACTTGTATCGAAGTCACCACTCAAAACATCCCACATCACGATGCGATAGTGGCGTGTCAAAAATTGCGTTTGGCTTGGTGTCAGACGACCGTAAGGTGGGCGGAATAAACCCGAATTAACCAATTGCGCACAGTGGCGCACATTGTGGAAAAATGGAATATTGTCCGTACTCCAACCATTCAAGTGGTTGTAGGTGTGATTACCTACCGAATGACCTTCGGCTAAAACCTGCTGAAATACTGAGGGGTGTTTGCGCACATTGTCGCCAACACAAAAGAACGTCGCTTTGGCATTGTATTTTGCCAATTGTTCCAAAACCCAAGGTGTCACCTCTGGGATAGGGCCGTCATCGAAGGTAAGGTAAAGGACTTTTTCGTCTGTTTTGATGTTCCACGTATAGTTCGGGAACAAACTTTGCATAAAGCGTGGCGTTTTGACTAGATACATAATTTGTTGATTTAAGGTGCTATGAGAAAATAACTTGTTTAATAATATATGAAATTGAAATCCCACTTACGGGTATTTTACTGAACATTCAGACAAGGTATGAGTCGCTAGTAGAGGATGCTTTTCACTTCGGTTGAAATATATACTAGCAACGTTTCATAGTGAAGATGTGCTGCCTACTGTTTGCTTTTTTTCCAATTTTTTTTGCAAATAATACGCCATTTTTAGAAAAAAATTTTCCAACCCATGGAAAAAACCTCATTAAATGTTTAACAACAGGATTTTAAAATAAGTTTTAACTAAAATACATATCTTTTTGGCGAATATTATTCTGCTTTCAAATCAGATAGCAGATTTTGAAATCAGGTTTAAAAATCTGTTTTTAAATATTTTACAAAATAAAAATTGATTTTATTTGATAAAAGCCTTTATATATTTTAAAAATAAAAAACTTCATCCTTCTCTCCTGCATTAAACATCAAAACGATAAAAAACTTTTCTTTCCGTTTCATAACGCTTTGAGTTAACGTACATTTGCGCCGCAAAAGCAATATTTTAAAAAAGAAAAAAATATGAGTATCAGAGTCCGTTTCGCACCCAGTCCAACAGGTGCTTTGCATATTGGGGGTATTCGCACCGCCTTGTTCAACTATCTTTTGGCAAAAAAACACGGTGGCACATTCATTTTGCGCATCGAAGACACCGACCAAACACGCTATGTCGAAGGTGCAGAGGAGTACATCATCGAGGCTTTGACATGGTGTGGCATCGCTCCTACTGAGGGAGTTGGTTTTGGTGAAGGCTCTTATGCCCCTTATCGTCAGTCTGACAGATTCAAGCAAGGTGTTTATAAAAAATATGCTAATCAATTGATTGACAAAGGGTTGGCGTACTATGCTTTCGACACGCCTCAACAACTGGAAGCGATGCGCAATACGCTACAAGCTGAAGGCGCAAAAAATCAAGCTTACAGCCACGCCACACGCACACGCGAAGATTTGGGTTTAAACAATTCATTGCGCCTAGCTGCCGAAGAGGTGCAAAAACGCATCGCTTCGGGCGAGCCTTATGTCATTCGTTTGAAAATTGAAGCTGACCAAATCGTGGAATTGACAGACATCATACGTGGGCATGTACAGTTCAACACCAACGAATTGGACGATAAAGTGTTGCTGAAAGCGGACGGTATGCCGACTTATCATTTGGCAAATATTGTGGATGACTACGAAATGAAAATTACTCACGTCATTCGTGGCGAGGAGTGGTTGCCATCAGCAGGCCACCATGTTTTGATTTATCGAGCTTTTGGTTGGGAGTCTGTGATGCCCCAATTCGCTCACCTCCCTTTGATTTTGAAACCCGATGGCAAAGGCAAATTGTCGAAAAGAGATGGTGCAAAATTTGGTTTTCCCGTTTTCCCATTGGAGTGGCAAGGTGCAAAAGCGGAGGATTCGTTCGCGGGTTTCCGTAGTGTTGGATTTGACCCACGAGCTGTGGTCAATTTTTTGGCACTTTTGGGTTGGAATGCAGGTACAGAGCAAGAAATTTTCTCGCTTGACGAATTAGCAGAGCATTTTTCTTTGGAGAAAATACACAAAGCGGGCGCGCGATTCGACTATGACAAAGCTAAGTGGTTCAATCAGCAATACATCCATGCAACTTCAAACGGTGATTTGGCGGCTCAATTGCACCCCCTCAGTATGGCTAAAGGCTATGAGGCTACGACTGAAGAATTGTCTCAATTTGCGGGTTTGATGAAAGAGCGTGTGGTGTTTTTGAGCGAATTTTTGGAAAAAGGTTATTACTTTTTTGAAGATGTCAAAGAATACGATACAGCCAATGTCACCAAGCGTTGGAAACCCGAAAATAGAGAAAAATTCAATAACTTGCTCGTCATGATGCAAGATTTGGATTATACGGCCCCCCTCAGTATGGAACATGCTGTGAAGGAATGGATAAACGCCAATGGCATGAAAATGGGTGAAGTATTGCCCATTTTGCGCATTGCCTTGGCGGGTACAATGCAGGGTCCTGCTATTTTTGACATGGCCGCCTATTTCGGGAAAGACAAAACTCTAAGCCGTCTCAAAAAGGCGTTTGAGGTGTTTGATAAAATCTAAATGGAAGTTATGGCACAATAGAGGAAGCTTAACCTTTATTAACGCTTGATTTTTAACAAATTAACTTCTTTTAACCACTCAATAAAGCCTTGACACGTTTGTTTTGTCAATATTTTTTTAGTTTTGCTGCCGTTTTGCGAAAAGATTCTAAACCCCCTCAGTATTTTTTCGTAAAAATAGTTTTTTATAGATTTCTTGAGGTTGATGGATTAATGACTGTTCTGATGCTGTTGATTAAATAGTCGTTAATCCATTACCAATAATCCATCATAATTTATCGATATTCCACAACCGTTAGAACTCTGTGGCGAAAATTTTAATCAATTCTCTTTAAAAATGAACTCATACAAAAAAGGAACGAATCTCGTAGGCTGGCTCGTGTTCGCGATTACGGCAGCGGTTTTCTTTATGTCAGTTGAGCGTACAGGTAGCCTTTGGGACTGTGGCGAGTTTGTCGCAGGCTGCTACAAGTTGCAAGTCGTCCACCCGCCTGGTGCGCCTTTGTTTTTGATGATTGGCAAATTGGCGACAGTCATCGGTCAAATGTTTTCAAACGACCCCTCAGTAATCGCCTTTTCAGTCAACCTCATGTCGGGCTTGTGTACGGCTCTGACAGCGACTTTTGTCTGTTGGACGACTATGATTTTGGGTAAAATTGCCCTCAATGGTCGCGAGAATGAACCTTCTCAATCGGAGTTTATTGCTTTATCAGGTGCGGGTTTGGTAGCAGGTTTGTGTACAGCTTTTGCCTCTTCTATTTGGTTTTCGGCAGTTGAGGGTGAGGTTTATGCCATGTCAACGATGTTCACAGCTTTGACTTTGTGGGCCATGATTAAGTGGTACAATCAACCCGATACGCACGAAGCCGACCGTTGGATGCTTGTTTCTATTTATGCAGCAGCTCTCAGTATCGGTGTTCACTTATTGAGTTTATTGACTTTCCCTGCTTTGGCGTTGTTCTACTATTTCAAAAAAACAGCCAAACCTACTTTCAAAGGCATGGTGATAGCGGGCATTATTGGCGTTTTGTCTATCACTGTGATTCAAACTTTGATTATCACAGGTATTCCTGCATTGTGGGGTATGTTGGAGGTTTTCTGCGTCAATACTTTGGGTTTACCGTTCACGATTCCAAGCTTGATTTTGACATTGGGCATTGTAGGCGGTTTATCTTATTGGGGATTGCGCTTATCGCACCGTCGTTCAAATGCAACTTTGCAGAATATTTTCTTAGGTTTATCATTGTCAGTCATTGGTTTTTCGACTATTGGTATGGTCTTATTGCGTGCAAATGCCAACCCACCTATCAATATGAACAACCCAAGCGACCCAATTCGCGTCATTCCTTACCTCAATCGTGAGCAGTATGGTGAGCGTCCATTGCTGTTTGGTCCTCAATTCAATGCGAAACCAAGTGGTCAAGAAACGGCTGACCGCTACGGACGTGTGGGTGACAAATACGAAATCGTTGACCGCAAGGTAGATTATACTTTCGACCCAACAGATAAAGTCTTTTTCCCTCGTATGGGTCACTATGAGAGTGATCGTTCGCCTTATTACAAGATTTGGATGGACATTCCACAGCAACAAGAAATTGGCGCAGACCGCCCCAACACTTGGGACAACTGGTCATTCTTCTTCCGCTATCAAGTGGGCTGGATGTACGTACGCTATTTTATGTGGAATTTTGCGGGTCGTCAAAACTTTGAGCAAGGTTTCGGTCCTTGGGACGAATCGAAAGGCAACTGGGAATCGGGCATCGGTTTCTTAGACAAATGGCGACTTTTCGACTATACAGATGCGCCTGATTGGCTCAAAAATGATGCTTCGCGCAACCATTATTTCTTGCTACCGCTTCTTTTCGGCTTGTTCGGCTTGGTTTGGCATTATGGCAAACGCCGCTACGATATGTTTGGTTTGTTGGCTTTGTTCATCATTACAGGCATTGGTATCATCGTTTATACTAATGAGCCACCTAATGAGCCACGTGAACGCGACTATGTTATCGTTGGTTCGATATTCACATTTGCGATTTGGATTGGTATGGGCGTTCTCGCCTTGTACGATTTACTGAGGGATTTCAAACTCTCGTCGAGTGTGGCAGCACCTGTGGCAAGTTTGGTGGTTTTGATTGCTCCATTCTTGATGGGTACGCAAAACTTCGATGACCACAGCCGTGCCAAACACAAAGGTGCGAGAGATTATGCGACCAATTTCTTAGAATCTGTTGACAAAAACGCCATCATTTTCACTTATGGCGACAACGATACATATCCATTGTGGTATGCTCAGGAAGTCGAAGGCATCCGTCGTGACGTGCGTGTAGTCAACTTGTCGTTGATTGCCGTGGATTGGTACATTGATGGCTTACGCCGTAAAGTCAATGAATCACCAGCCATCAAAATGAGTGTACCACAAGCAGCCATTCGCGGATTCAAGCGCAATCAGTTGCCAATCAATACGAAGAGCGAAACAGTCATGAGTATCAACGACTTGATGAAATATTTGGGTGAAGACCACCCGATACCAACTCAAGGCTATACATTTGAGTCTCAAGCACCTACTAATAAAATCGTTATTCCAATCAATAAGCAATTGGCAGTTCAAAACGGTATTGTATCGGCTCAAGATTCTGTTTTGGAACAAGTGCCATTTACACTACCGGGCAACTACATCATCAAAGACGACTTAGCTGTTCTCGACATCATTGCCAACAATGCAAGCGAACGCCCGATTTATTGGGCTGTCACTTGCCGTCCTGAAAAAATGGAAGGTTTGGATGAATACATGCAGTTGGAAGGTTTGGCAACACGTTTTATTCCTGTTCGCTCACAAAGTGATCGTTCATTTGGCATCATTGGCAGTGGTCGTGTCGCGACAGACAAAGTGTTTGACCGTGTTATGAACAAATTCCATTGGGGTAATTTTGATAAAGAAAAAACTTTTATCTCTAAAAACTACCAACCAAGTGTTCAAACTACCCAATTTGTCATTCTTCGCACAGCTTTAGAGATGATTCGTAAAGGCGACAAGGATAAAGCAACTCAGTTAATTGATAAAATGTTTGAGGCGTTCCCGAATATGAACTTCCCGTATAATGCGCAGACTATGTATTATTTGGACGCTTATACACAAGCAGGTCATTACGAAAAAGCAAAAAAACACATCGCTATCTTAGCTGATAATTTGGCAGCCAATCTGAAATTCTATAATTCAGTCAGCCAAGAAGATCGCATGGGTACATTCGCCCAAGACTATCAAAGCGATATGCAAACCAAAGACCAACTCATCGCTCTTGTCACTCGCGCAGGCGACAATGCGTTGAAAGATGAATTGGAGAAAAAATTTGGTGCTTATAAATTACAACCAGGGTTGAAATAGTACCCCTCAGTATTTCTTGAAAATAAAAACGCCTTGTTCCAATTCGATTGGAATGAGGCGTTTTTTCTTTTTACGGTAGAATAAAAAAAACTAACCGATAGGAAATAATAAGTATGCGGAACAAATAAGTAGTCAAAAATAAGTTTTCGTCCATTTCAAACGCCGCCTTTGGTGGCGAAAAGGACTTTGAGGAGCGAGCGATTTTTTGATTAAAATTTTGGCAAAGCCAAAATTTTAATCAAAAAATCGCTCGCTTCAATAGAAAAACTTTCAAAGTACGTCTTTTGCGCGTAGCGCAAAACAGTGAGTATCAAACACGCGAAAACTTATTTCTGATTACTTAACTGCTGTTGCGGATTCCTTTCATATATTATTTTTATTTTTGTCTTACAATGTCATAATAAGTAAGACGATTTTAATAAACTACACCATTACGCACTGTTTTTTTGCTCCGAAGGAGTCTCATGGACAAGCAAAAAAAGCGTGCTTTGAGAATATTTCTTTCGGATTGAAGCTAAAAATTGAGGCTTTTGCCTCGATTTTTAGCTTCAATCCATAAAAAAATTTATTTTTTACGCCTTTCGTGCGTAGCACGAAACAGTGTATAATGGTGTAGTTTATTTATGTTGTGTTACTAAGTAGATAAAACAACATGAAACTTAAGATTTTTATAAGCGCACTCTTGGTGTTGGCTTTTACCCCCTCAGTATTTTCCCAAAATCAGATGTCAGTCGGCAATAATATTGGCAATATCAGCTACTATATGACCGAGTGGACTTTTACAGATGTAGCCCGCATGAGCGACAATTGGTTGACGCGCAGTGTGGGTGGCAGCGAATGGGATTCGGGCAAAGGCGCGGAAGTACCGACGGATGCCAATGGCTACCCCCTCAGTATTCCATTCACCGCAGCCGATGGTAGCCAACAAGTGGTGCATACCATCATGCCGTGCTATACGACGGGCGAATATACCTTGGTGATGAAGGGCAAAGGCAGCATCTATTTTCGGACTCCTTCGGGAACGGTCATTCACCATTATTTGACTCCAACAGGTGGTACTTTTGTTCAAAAATTCACGATTTCGACCGATGTTACGCCTCAAAATACAGGCAATATCTATCCCATCTTTCTTTTAGACATCAACCAAAGCGATGCTTCTGACCCCATTCGGGACATCAAACTCATTGCACCGGGTTTTTACAACCCCGCAACGCAAAGCGAAACGGAAGTTTTTCATCCGCTTTTCAAACAACGGTTGGCGCATTTTTCTTTGTTGCGTTATATGGATTTTGGCTACACCAATGGTTCGCCCCTCAAAAACTTTTCTGAAAGAACTTTGCCAACCACTTATACCCAAATGGGCGCAAAAGGCGCAGCCATTGAGTATATGGCAGATTTAGCCAACGAAATTCAGAAAGATATGTGGGTCTGCATTCCACACCAAGCAACGGACGACTATGTAACGCAATTAGCCAATTTGCTCAAAACAAGGGTCAACGCCGATGTGAAAATGTATATCGAATATTCTAACGAAACATGGAATTCGATTTTCAGCCAAACCACTTACGTACAGGACAAAGGTTTGGCTCTGAATTTATCTACTGACCGCTACGAAGCAGGACATTTGTACGTCGCACGACGTTCGGGTGAGATTTTCAAGATTTTTCAAGATATTTTCGGTACAGCCGACCGCAATCGTTTGGTTTTTGTGATGAGTACACAAAACGGCTCGGCTTGGGTAACGCAACAACGGTTCAATGCTTTGGCGAATCCTGTTATCAATCCAAGTGGCGTGCGTGCCGATGCGCTTTCGACCGCACCCTATTTGACAGTTCTGAAGACCACAACAGATATTTGCAATGGCACTTGTATCCCCTCAGTAGATGACCTGCTCAACGAGGCGCGAACGCACATCACGAGCGAGGCAGCACCTACTTTGCAAACCATGAAAACGGAAGCAGACAAGAACTTAGTGGGTTTGGTTTGCTACGAAGGTGGGCAACACATCGTCGGTTTGTGGGAAGCTATTAACAATCAGAATTTGACGGACAACATGACCGCCGCCAACAAAGATGCGCGGATGTACGGCATTTACACCGATTATTTGACAACTTTGAAAAATAGTGGCGTGCAGATGTTTGCCAATTTCTCTTCGTGTGGGTCTTTTGGCAAATATGGCTCGTGGGGTTTGCTCGAATATCAAGACCAGCCCGAAGCCCATGCACCCAAATATCGCGCTATCAAAGATTGGGTGGCTGCCAATCCTTTCACAAAAGATGCAACGGCCCCCTCAGTACCCGCTAATCTGAAAACCGATAAAATCTACGATGCCTCCATCAAATTATCGTGGACTGCCGCGACCGACAATGTGGGCGTTTACGCCTATGTGGTTATGGTGGATGGAAAAACGGTTGGTGTAACACAGTCAACCGAATTTTTAGTACCGAATCTGACACCCAACACGACCTACAATTTTTCAATCAGAGCCAAAGACAAATCTTTCAACTATTCCATGCCCGTTGAATTGACGGCGACAACTTTGGCAGCACCAACGGCTTTGGTGGTTTGTAATTTTACAGGCACATCGCCCGCCAGCAATGCAGCTTGGACGCTGACGAGTCTTTTGTCATCGGATATTACATACAGTGGCATTTTGCGTGGCTCAGGCATTGTGCCAGCTGCGGACATCAACGATGCCTACGGTTTTTCGATTGATGGTACGACGGCTCGTTCGACCTTGGCAGAAAGTATCCGCGACAACGAGTATATCAGTTTCAAAATAGCCCCCCTCAGTAACAAAGCCTTGAATCTGAACGATGCAAAGGTTATTTTTAAATTCAAGCGTTTGAGTGGAAGTTCGCCACAATCTTATGCCTTTTTCAGCAGCGTCAAGGGTTTTGAAGCAGGTCAAGAGATTTATACCGTTTATGACAACGATGATTTCAACACCGCCGAACGCAGCGTGACGTTCTATTTGCCCGAAAATGGTTATAAGTTCTTGACCGATACCGTCGAGTGTCGAATTTATATGTACAACGCACAGTACAACCTCCACAAAGCCGCCATAACAGGCTTGTCCGTCAGTGGTTTTACACCAACGCAAACCTTTCCGTTGGGAACTTTGATCCCGTCAAATCTGCAATACAACAGTGTCCATCTCGATTGGACAGCGATTGCCAATACAGCAGGTTTTAGCGGTTACGATGTTTTTCAAAACAATGTCAAACTCAATACAACACCCCTCAGTACCACAAGCCTCGATGTGACCAATTTGACCGAAAATCTGCCATATATCTTTGTTATAAAAGCTTTTGATGTCAATGGAAATACCATTTATCAGAGTCAAAAAGCGTATATCACAACACCTTCGCGCAATCCATCGTATGTTTTGCTGAATTTTACGCCTGCTGATGCAACAACAACCGTTTCGCATCAACGCAGTTTTACAAATTCGGGTACGACAAGTTCTGCGGCATTCAATACAACCACGACGGGTCAATTTTTCAACACCAATCTCAAATCACATCAAGTTTCGGGTGGCGTACAAGTAGATTTTGCGCCCAATATTGCCACAAGCAACGTCACAGCTTTCAGTTTACGCAATGCCACAGACAGTTATTTGCCCGCTACTTTAGTCATTAGTGCCGACAATGGCACGAATCCGAGCCGTTTGACGACACTTTTGATGTGGACAAAAAGCAAATTTGACAATGCCACCACAAACGATATTGTTGCCTTCGACAACTCCAATAACAGCCAATTGAGCATCACCACCAGTCAAATGGCGACCAATCGGGCTTTACGTTTTGTCATTCGCAATGGAGACACGTATTATGTGTCCGAAAAACTCATCAATCAGACAGGCACTCACACCTTGTCGGCATTTGGCAGTAGTGGCGATGTGGACAAACGTTGGGGCGTTTTTGACCCAACTACTTTGACCATGCCCAATCCTCTGCCGACATTTTCGGCGGTTGATTTTTTAAATGTCAAAGAAGTGGGCATTTTGTACGAAGGAAGCCGCACCGCTTATGGACACAGTTTTGTGTTCAGCAACTTCAAAGTCAATGGTTTGGTCAATCCCTTGGGCATTTTGCCCATTGAGATTTTAGATTTTAAAGGTTACGCCACAAAAGAAGGCAACCGCCTCGCATGGTTTTTGGCTGAACAACAGCAAGTAAAAAACATTGAAATTCAAAAATCTAAAAACGGGCAAGATTTTACCCCCCTCAGTATTTTGGATAAAAATGAGACAACCGTTTTTGATTCAAAACCATTTGTTCAAACTTACTATAAATTGAAAATTAATGAATTAGACGGACAATCTGCTTTTTCCAAAACTATTTTAATCGAAAACAAAAGCACCTTAAAAGTCAAAATCTACCCATCCACCGCCACCGACCAAATAATCATCGAAAACGCCCAAACACTTGACATCGTCAATGCAATCGGAAAAATCCTGCTGCACAAAACCCACCTCGCTGACACAAACCCCACCTTGCTCAACATTCAGCATTTACCGCAAGGCATCTATATTCTAAAAGGCGTAGATACTGAGGGGGTCGGTTTTTCGGAGAAGATTGTGAAGTTGTAGCGGCGTGGCGTTGTTTTTTGTGTTGAGACACACATGGGTCACTGTCTGCCTTTGACGGATTGTGGCAGTATGTGAAAATGCTATGTATAAAACAAATATTCGTTTGATAAACCGCCAATTATTATCTTTATCGTCCTTTTTGAACATCGAACCCAATCCCGTAGGGATACAATTATGGTAGTAGCAGACAATCCCGTAGGGATGCCATTATGGTAAAAAAAGAAAAGGCGTGATACAATCCCGTAGGGATGCCATTATGGTAGAAAAAGAAAAGGCGTGATACAATCCCATAGGGATGCGATTATGGTAGGAATTATTGCCACATTTTCTACCATAATGACATCCCTACGGGATTGATACGGATTTATCCTTTTTTCTACCATAATGGCATCCCTACGGGATTGATATGGATTTATCCTTTTTTCTACCATAATGGCATCCCTATGGGATTGATATGGATTTATCTTTTTTCTACCACAATGTTATCCCTACGGGATTGTGGGCAACAAATGATTAGGTAAACTTTTATCACAATAAAAAACAATAAAACTATGGCGAATACTTACACTCAAATCCACATTCAAACTGTTTTTGCGGTCAAATACAGAGAAGGATTGATTCGACCCGATTTCAAAGCAGAACTCTTCGGTTACATTGGTCAAACCATTAACAATCTGGGACACAAAACACTGATTGTCAACGGAGTCAGTGACCACGTACATTGCTTTTTCGGGTTTCGTCCGACTCAGTCTTTGAGCGATATGATGCGTGAAGTGAAAGCCAACGCATCGCATTGGATCAATGACCGACGGTTGTTGAAGCATCATTTTGAATGGCAAGAGGGATATGGGGCGTTTTCATACAGTAAATCGCAGGTGGATGCTGTGATGCAATACATCCTCAATCAAGAAGCACACCATCAGAAACGATCGTTCCGAGATGAATATGAAGACATGCTCCAAAAATTTGAAGTGGACTATCAAGAAAAGTACATTTTTACGGAACCCATTTGAATGAAAAGGCGCAGACAATCCCGTAGGGATGCCATTATGGTAGAAAAGGAATTATGGTAGAGCAGACAATCCCGTAGGGATGCGATTATGGTAGAAAAAGGAAAAGGCGTGAACCCAATCCCGTAGGGATGCCATTATGGTAAAAAAAGGAAGTGGTGTGAATCCAATCCCTTAGGGATGAAATTATGGTAGAAAAGGAAGTGGCGTGAACCCAATCCTGTAGGGATGCGATTATGGTAGAAAAAGGAAGTGGCGTGAACCCAATCCCGTAGGGATGCGATTATGGTAGAAAAAGAAAAGGCGTGATACAATCCCGTAGGGATGCGATTGTGGTAGGAATTATTGCCACATTTTCTACCATAATGACATCCCTACGGGATTAGGAACGTTTCGTTTCTTTTTCTACCATAATGACATCCCTACGGGATTGTATCGTGCCTTTTCTCTACCATAATGGCATCCCTACGGGATTGTCTGCTACCACAATCACATCCCTACGAGATTGTCATTACACAACCTTCACCATCTCCACATACAACCTTTTCGTCACCCCTTTTTGAATAGTGACCTCAATCGTCTGCGAGACATAACCATCAGCAGTGAAAGTGAGCAGCCATTTGCCCTCCGTCAGGAGCAGAGAATAGCTGCCGTCTTTGTCGCTGACAGCGGTTTTGCCTGTCAATGGTTCTGTCACAGTGACTTTGGGAACACTTTTTTTGCCACCCACTGCGAGAGTTTTACCACTCACGCCTGCGTTTTTGGTGGGTTCGACTTGATCCCAAAGGGTGTTGAAATTATAGACTTGTGCCAATGCAGGGTTTTCTAAGTGCATGAATCGCCCGTCGTAGAGCATGGCTTGCACGCGGTCATAGATGTCGTTATTGGCTTTGATTTTTTCTTCCGTTTTGATTTTGGTCGCGCTTTGGGTCGCATTGTATTGAGCCAATACATCGTCGAAAGCTGCGTCAGTTGCATTGAATTTAGCGGCAAAATCGGTAGGCATACGACCGTCGGTGGTCAGGACAGCGGCTTTGTCGGCGATGAATTTCAGGGCAGAACTCATAAAAGGTGTGATGGCTTTGTCGTCCAAGTTTTGCACTTTGCTGAAATAATCGAAGCCTGCGGACTGCAACATGATCTTCTGCACAGCCTTGTCGGTATAGGCACGCTCGATGTAGCTGCGCAAATATTTGGCTTGTGCCGCCAAAAGGTTCGCTACTTTGTCGTACTCGATGGACAACAAGGACAGTTCTTCTTGTCGGGCTTTGGCATCGGGCATGGTTTCGGCGGCTTTGACGGCTGCCACATTGTCGTCAATATACCCCTCAGTATATTGGGCATCGAAGGCGAAAAAAGCTGCTTGATTGTCACGGCAAATCTGCCATGCAAGGATGCAAATAGCGTAGAGGCTGGCTTGAGAACAAGCATATTTTGTTTTTGTCATCTTAATGAATTTGAATTGGTGATTAAAAAAAATGAAACACAAAAGTCCAAAGTATTGATTATCATGTCGTTATAAACAGTTAAGACAAGGGGTGTCACCTCAATTGATTAAAAAAGAAAGGGTTTACCAAGCGATTGGAGGCGTTCGTGAAGCGATTGGAACGACTTGTCAAGCGATTGGAGGCGTTCGTGAAGCGATTGGAGCGACTTGCCAAGCGATTGGAGGCGTTTGTGAAGCGATTGGAACGATTGACCAAGCGGTTGGAGGCGATTGTCCATGTCAAGAAACGGATTATTCTTTCTCAAAAATCAATGTAGTGCGGGTTGCAGTGGATACTAAAAAGATTGAAATCGGTGGATACAGCGACGAAATACTGAGGGGTATTTCGGGAGTAGGGGGTGGTGTCGGTGGCAGCGTTTGAGCAACGGTAGCGCGAGGACACGGGGTTCGAGAGCGGGTGTTTTTTCTTTTTTGGCAATGCAATCAAATGAGTTAGGGCGGTTGAAATGTGATGAAATCGGTTGAAAATGTATGCAATACATGTAAAGTAACGCAATATATGGATTTATATTTCAAAAAATCAAATGCAACTATGTTAAAATATTATTTTTTTGAATAAAATTTTAAAACCCCAACGATTTTGGCATTTCTGACAACAAAAGTCCTTTTGGAGGACTCAAAAACAGTGAGTTTCAGTGTTGGTTATTTTCTCAAAATCTAATTTTTCTAATTTTTGCCGAAAAAAAACAGTTTTCTGAATTGAAATGTGGAACTTACACGCCTTAAATTTTATCTAAATCAATACATGAAATGAGACCAAACATGCGCTTTTTTATCGCTTTGCTGTGGGCAGCAGTCATTTTGCCCCCCCTCAGTAAAGCGCAAAAAACCTTTCCTCAAAATGGCGTTTTCGATGAACGAGAGAGTTTATTTGCCTTCACAAACGCCACAATCGTCAAATCGTGGAACGAAAAGCTCGACAACGCCACGCTTTTGATTCGCAACGGGCGCATCGAAGCCGTTGGCGTAGGCATCACGATTCCGAAGGATGCGGTGGTGATTGATGTTAAGAAAAAATACATCTATCCGTCGTTCATCGAAACTTTTGGCAATTATGGTATGCCCGAAATCCCAGCTTCGACAGCGCAACGGGGTGGCGGCGGCTTTTTCGGTCGTGAGCAGTTCGTTTCCAACAAAAAAGGAGCGTATTCATGGAATGAAGCCTTCAAAACGGAGTTTAAAGCCCACGAAGTTTTCGCACCCAACGACAAAGAAGCCGAAATACTGAGGGGTGTTGGTTTTGGCACAGTGGTCACACACCAACTCGATGGCATCAGTCGTGGCTCGGCAGCCGTCGTTTCGTTGAGCGACGAAAGAGCGCACACATCTCTCATAAAGCCTGTGGCGGCGCACGTGATGTCGTTCTCGAAAGGCACTTCGACGCAAACCTATCCGACTTCGTTGATGGGCTGCATCGCGCTGTTGCGCCAAACCTATTTGGATGCACAATGGTATGCCAACGGGGGTTCAAAAGAAGAAAAAAACCTTTCGTTGGAAGCATGGAACGCCTTGCAATCTGTGCCGCAAGTGTTCGACGTAGGCGATAAATTAGAGGCGTTGCGTGCCGCAAAAATAGCTTCGGAGTTTTCAAAAAAATTCATCATCAAAGGGCGTGGCGACGATTATCAACGTCTGAATGAGTTGAAAACCACAGGAAGCCCTTTGATTTTGCCGCTGAACTTCCCCGACGCTTACGATGTCGAAGACCCGATTGACGCTTTGCAAGTCGCCCTTTCAGATTTAAAACATTGGGAGCTAGCACCGACCAATCCATCGAGAGTCGCTGCGGCAGGTATTGACTTTGCATTGACAACCAATGGTTTGCGCAACAAAGCCGACTTCTTCAAACAAGTCCAAAAGGCAATCGAAGCGGGTCTTACTGAGGGGGATGCTTTGAAATCTTTGACGGCAACACCTGCGCGGTTGTTTGGTTTAGAATCAGATTTAGGTAGTTTGGATAGAGGCAAGATTGCCAGCTTTTTCATTTCAGATAAAAACATTTTTGCCAAAGACGCTAAAATTCTGCACAATTGGGTGCAAGGCAGACCCTATGTTTTATCCGATTTGGATAAAGTTGACCCAAAAGGAACGTATAATTTGACGGTTGGCAACCAAAATTATGTCCTATCCTTGGGTCGTGGCGAGAACACTGCGACGAAATCAGGCGACTCGACCAAAGCCAAACTGGATATGACTGTGTTGAAAAACTCTATCAATATATTATTCACGCCATCGGGCGAAAAAGGCATGATTCGCTTGTCGGGCGTGGTCGAAAATGGCAATATGTCGGGCAGAGGTCAACTCGCAGACGGTACTTGGGTCAACTGGCAAGCCGAAGCCAAAGGCGCATCGGCAGGCAACGACGAAGAAAGAAAAAATACGGCTGAGGCGAAAAAAGAAGAATTGGGCGATGTGATTTATCCATTCATCGCCTATGGTCGCAAAGAATTACCCAAATCGGAGCGCGTTCTGTTCAAAAACGCTACGGTTTGGACGAATGAAACGGATGGCATTTTACAAGCCACCGACGTATTGATAGAAGGCGGAAAAATTCTTCAAATCGGCAAAAACATTGACGCATCAACGGCAAAAACGGTTGACGCGACGGGTAAACACTTGACTGCGGGCATCATTGACGAACATTCGCACATTACGGTTGCCAGAGGTGTGAATGAAGGAGCGCAATCGAGTTCTGCGGAAGTGCGCATCGCCGATGTCATCAATTGCGACGACATCAATATCTATCGCCAACTCGCTGGTGGTGTCACATCGAGCCATATTTTGCACGGTTCTGCCAACTCGATTGGCGGTCAGACACAATTGATCAAAATGCGTTTTGGCTACGAACCCGAAAAAATGAAATTTGAAAACTGGCCGGGCTATATCAAATTCGCTTTAGGCGAAAACGTCAAGCGTGCCAATGGCGACGGCGGCGTATCAAGCCGTTTCCCGATTACCCGCATGGGTGTCGAGCAAGTGTTTGACGACCATTTCACGAGAGCCAGAGAATACCTCAATGCCCAAAAAGCAGGCAAATTCATCCGTCGCGACCTCGAATTGGAGGCTTTGGGCGAGATTTTGGAAGGAAAGCGACACATCACTTGCCACAGCTACGTGCAGTCAGAAATCAATATGTTGCTCAAAACGGCTGACCGTCATGGCTTCAAAGTCAATACATTCACGCATATTTTGGAAGGTTATAAAGTCGCTGAAAAGATGGCAAAACACGGCGCAGCGGGTGCAGGTTTTGCCGACTGGTGGAACTACAAGTACGAAGTTTATGATGCTATCCCGCAAAACGCGAAATTGATGCAAGATGCGGGTGTATTAGCCTCTATCAACTCCGACGATGCAGAAATGGCACGCCGTCTCAATCAAGAAGCTGCCAAATCCGTCATGTACGCCAATATGGACGAGGTCGCAGCATGGAAAATGGTGACTTTGAATCCTGCCAGAACACTGCGCGTGGATAGTCGCGTCGGTTCTGTGAAAGTGGGCAAAGATGCAGACTTGGTTTTGTGGTCACACAACCCCCTCAGTATCTACGCCAAAGCGGAGCAAACTTATGTGGACGGTGTCAAGTTTTTTGACAGACAAGAAGATGTGAAAATGCAGGATGAAATCCGCAAAGAACGGGCGCGTTTGGTGCAAAAAACATTATTGTCAAAAAAGAGTGGTGCTGCGACACAACCTGTGCAACGCCGTACACAACGTCTCTATGATTGTGAAGACGAAGACGATGAAATGCGGTAGTTGAGTATAAAGACAAAAGGTTACAGAATCATCTACTTTATAAGAGAACACACATTTACGAAATTTTTAAAATTTCGTAAATGTTGATTATCTTATATTGTATCCAATTAAGGTTTTAAAACAACGGAAAATGAAAAAATCAATCATAGTAATAGCGTTTATCTGTTCGTTCATAATCGGTTCAAAAGCGCAACCTTTACCTGCGGTGGCACAATCCGAGCCGATTTTGATAATGAACGCAACGGCGCATATCGGCAATGGCAAAGTCATAGAAAAAGCCCTTATTGCCTTTGAAAACGGTAAAATCACCATCGTGGACAATGTTCAAACTTCGCGAATAGACATGTCGAAGTTCAAAAAAGTGATAAATGCCGCAGGCAATCACGTTTATCCTGGGATGATTTCGATGAGTACAGACTTAGGTTTGGTCGAAATCATTGCCGTTCGACAAACTGTTGACCATACAGAAACGGGCGATATGAACCCCTCAGTAAGGAGCATTGTCGCTTACAATACCGACTCGCAAGTGCCACCGACTGTACGCTCAAATGGTATTTTGTTGGCGCAAATCACACCCAACGGCGGACGCATTTCGGGGCAGTCATCAGTAGTCGAATTGGATGCTTGGAATTGGGAAGATGCAGCATATAAATTTGATGAAGGTGTGCATGTCAATTTTCCAGCACTGTTTTCAGGTGGTTTTGACTTCCTATCAGGCGGTTTTGCACAACGTAAAAACGAAAACTTTGCGAAACAAATCACTGAACTCGAACAGTTTTTTAGCGAAGCCAAAGCCTATGCTGCTATGACCTCGCCATCGCCTAAAAACCTGAAGTTTGAAGCCATGCGCGACCTTTTTTCTCAAAAAAAGACTTTATACATCCATGCCAACTTGGTAAAGGAAATTACTGAGGGGGTACTTTTCGGGAAAAAAATGGGTTGCAAAACAGTCATAGTCGGCGGTAGAGATGCTTATTTGGTGACGGATATTTTGAAAAGTAATAATGTCGCTGTCATTTTAGATGAAACTCAAGCCTTGCCAGCGAGAGTGGACGACGACATTGACCAACCGTTCAAAAGTCCTGCAATGCTCAAAGCCGCAGGCATACCGTTCACATTGTCCGTCAATGGACATTGGCAACAACGCAATTTGCCACTGATGGCTGGTCAAGCTGTGGCATTCGGTTTGGGGTATGAAGATGCTGTGACCGCAGTGACTTTAGAGCCAGCCAAAATTTTAGGGATTGACAAAACGGTGGGTTCGCTCGAAGAAGGTAAAGATGCCACGCTCATCATTACTGAGGGGGATGTTTTTGATATGCGCACATCGAAGGTCAAACAAGCGTTTATTCGCGGAAAAGAAATTGATTTGACCAATAAACAAACGGATTTATACAAGCGTTTCAAAACGAAATATGACCGTTTGGGTGGGAAGTAAATAAAAAAGGCTGCCTCAAAAAGTAAAACTTGAGGCAGCCTTTTTTATTTGTTCACCTATCTAATTCTACTTTGGCACTTTGGCGTACGCCGTAGATAGGTTGCGCTATTTGAGGCGGTTTTTATGGCATAAAAAGACGCAATGATGATTCCAAATGACTGTATCAAAAGTCCTAATGGGACTTAATGCCTATAATTGTCCATCTTGCTACCGTAAACGAGAATGTTCACGGAACTGTGTCAAAGGTGAAAAAATATGAAAAGATAGCGATTAAAAACGTTTAATATCAATATCGGCTCTTTCGCCAAAGATGATATGTAATTGCCCTGCGATTTCACCCCAATTGGGTATATTA
>JAEUUP010000002.1 GCA_016787525.1 Saprospiraceae bacterium
CGAAAAAAGGGAGGATGGAGCGAGATGTTTTATTTTTTTGAATTGTGGGCTGCGCCCACAATTCAAAAAAATAAAACATCTCGCTCCAAAAGGTCTCTTTGCCGCCGAAGGCGGCTATTTTAAGTTATTTTAGGTACTAAAAAATTACCGAACTATTGAAGACAGTTTCTAAAACATAGGATTTGAAACGACCCGTGAAAGTAGGGTGGGGAAGACATAATGGGACTACTTGTTTTGAAGATAAAATACCAAACTCTAAAATATTGACCCGATTTGACTTTGAAGGAAACCTTTGAAAACATGTAATTCTTTCAATACATAATCCAAGTGGACTATAAAATACTTTCTGATTTCAAAAATCAGCACTTCCGCAATCAAATTACCCCCTCAGTAAAATCGAACAAAATAACAGTATAGGAACCTATTGGGGTAGAAAAACTGGTAAATTTCGAAACTGTAATACATCATTACATTGCAGCATTTTAATGCAAAAACATATTGATGCAATAATGTAATAATGCCTAAGCATTTTAAGCAAATATTTCCCTTATTAAATTATTAAAACGGCTTTGTAGATCTTACCCGTCGGAAGGGTAGGGGGAATTGATTACTTTATTTGGATTAAAAATGTAATAGCTGCTTGATTTTGAGAGCTCATAAATTTTACGCCTTAGAGGATTTATGGGAATTGAGTGAACTTACTAGTCTTTTACCCAATCTTGTCTCATTCTCTAAAAAAGTGGCTAAATTTCAGAAATCTAAGAACTATGAAAATAGTTGAACTGATTTTTATAATGATTATATAGCTGGAAAGGCTGTTTCTTCGATTTCTATAATAACCTTGAGAATCTTGAAAAGTAAACAATATGATATTTTTGAAACTCCAAAAATATTTGAATGCGTTTTAAATTCGTTCAAAAATCCTTAGGATAAAAAATTTATTACATCAAATTGCTTTGATGTAATAATGTAATGATGCTTTAATGTAATGATGTAATAAACTGTTTTTTCACTTACCAGAACTGATATAAAACCTATCACTCTCTGTTCCTTTCTGCATCCGACATACGTGCTACAAAAAAAATCAATCAGAAAATCAATTGGCTAATGCCTTAGATAGACTCATCTTCTTAACCTCTCATCCAGCATGAGTTACTCTTTAAAATTGAAACGTTAAATAACTTTTTCATTATCAAAATTTCATAAAATTCAGTTTCTAAGAACTCTTAATGTATAGATTGCTAAGCCTCTAAGTTCACAATAAAATTAGTCCATTGTGTTGCGACCTATCAATAAATTAAAGTATATGAACTAATATTTCGGTTATACAAACAACAAATTGGTCTGTTTATTACATGCCAATCAAAATACATGTATTTAAAACCCTATTTGGCACGTATTTCGCTAACAAAAAAGTACCGACATATAAGGTGAATGTAAAAACCATTTTAAAAATTAAATAACACAGTTTAATGAAGAGTCTTTTAAAAACTATCTGTATTGTTTTGATGAGCATCATTGCAATCCACTTACAAGCTCAAAGTATAGGAAGTATCACAACGGTTTCGACAAGTTGTTCCTTTGCAGTATCATCGTGTGATGGAGATACCCTTACACTAACGCCTCAAGATCAAACAAGCTATACGAACTATAAATGGTATCGTACTACAGTCTCTGTAGGCAATGAAATTAATGCTACCAATGCTGCTGCAAACAATGTTGTAGTAACAAATTTTGCAGCAAATTACCCGAGTATTCAAGTCATATCGGGCGGTGGTATATATATTTTAACTGCAGAATATGCTACACCTGCAGGTTGTGCAACTAAAAATGATACATTCGAGTTGAATTTTACACCATTGCCCGTTGCCAACCCAGCAACTTTGACTGTGTGTGAATCCGTAGGCGGAGGGGGTATGGCTAATTTTATACTTACCGATGCAAATGCCACAGTCACAGGAGGGGCAACAGGTGTTACTGTTACTTATTATGCTACACAAGCCGATGCGCGTGCCAAAGTATCCCCCCTCAGTAGTCCTTATGCTTCGAGTACCGCAACTATATATGCGCGTGTAGAAAACAATACAACGGGCTGTTACAAAACTGTTGCAGTTAGCTTGACAGTGAATCCTAAACCGACTATTGCGGATAATGCAAAAACGATTTGCGATGGTGAAACAGTGGATTTGACCAGTTTAGTGGCAAGTTATGGCTCTTACTCTAATCCAGTATGGACTTTAAGCACAGTGGGTGGTACTGCTGTTACGACTCCTGCGGCAGTCAAACCATCTGCTACTACTACTTATGTCTTGGTGGCTGAAAATGGCTCTGGATGTAAAGACACGGCAAATATCGTCGTTACAGTGAATCCTAAACCGACTATTGCAGATAACGCAAAAACGATCTGCGATGGTGAAACAGTGGATTTGACCAGTTTAGTAACAAGTTATGGCTCTTATTCTAATCCAGTATGGACGATTGGTACAGTAGGTGGTACAGCTGTTACAACTCCAACAACTGTCACAACATCATCAACAATGACTTTTATTTTAGTAGCAGAAAATGCCAGTGGTTGTAAAGATACTGCAGCAATTACGGTCACGGTGAATCCTAAACCTGATTTCACCTTAGCAAAACCTGTTGCGTGTCCAGGTACTTCAGAGGAAGTAACCATTATGAATCTAACTGGAGCCAGTACAGCAACGGCAACCTATAAAGTGGATGCTGGGGCTTATTTAGCTTATCCCACGCCAGCCAATATTACAGGGCTAAGTGTAGGAAGCCATAATATTACAGTTAAAAATATAGAAGGCTGCGAAACAACAAAAAGCGTAACTATTAGTCCTGTTCCTGCTAAAGTCTGCTTACCTGTTACAGTCACAAGACAAGTAGGAACTAATTAAGTAGTCAAAAATAAGTTTTCGTGCATTTCAAACGCCGCCTTTGGCGGCGAAAAGGACTTTGAGGAGCGAGCGATTTTTTGATTAAAATTTTGGCTTTGCCCAAATTTTAATCAAAAAATCGCTCGCTCCAATAGAAAAACTTTCAAAGTACGTGTTTTGCGATGTCTTAAATTAAAAAGTTTTTTAAGAAACTTTTGAAAAGAATAGGCTATCACTATTTGTGATAGCCTATTCTTTTTTAACAGTGCAACGAGCAGTTAACCTACTCGTAGAAGGCAGTAACCACCAACATTCAGTGACTATAATGGTAACTCATTTAAACCTATCAGGGAATTGTTGTTTGAGCCTAAATATCATTTTAGATTTCAAAAAAGGAAAATCTTCAATATTTTCCTTAGTATAAACAGTCTGTTCAGTTCGGTTGATAAGGTCTAAAATATCTTGTTTCAAATTCGGAAAATCTTGAAATAACATTTCAGAAACAGTCAAATCATATTCAAACTGGCGTTTTTCAGCTTGTTTCTTTAATTCAATTTCAGGCGGCAAATCGTTTTTTTCTGTCATTTTTTTCAAAGTTATACCTATTTGCTTCTGAGAAAAATCTGCTTGCTCTATCAGTACACGCAAATAACCACCTTGCTTATTTTTATCCTTTTCATTCACTTTCCCAGTTTTGACTTTATTCAAAAAAGCTTGCCAACAGGCTTCGATATGAGCTATATCGTATTGTTTCAGCCATTGAGTAAGAGTAGAAGCGGACACACCATAAGGACGCATTTCAACAAAATATTTGTCAAAATGCCTATCAAAATCATCATCAATCTTTTCTGTCTTTTCAACGCCATCAGAACCAGTTTCAATCAATGATGCCTCTTGTTGCAATGTCAAAGGAAGTTGTTTCCCTTTCGGTGTATTCGAAAATATCCTAAATTTGATAGCAAAAACAGCTTTTGAACCTGCTTTTTTTACTTCCTCATATTCAAATCGAATATCTGTTTTTTCTTCCAACTCAACTTTCGCTTTGTCAATCAAACGTTGCTTTATGTTACCAAAACTCTTATATTTATCTTGTAAGTCAAACACATCTCTAATCTCATCAACTGTCATATATCTAAATCCTGTATCTGCAAAACGCTTCAATAAAAGATAGAACCGTAGGATTTTTATAGGTAATTCTATGGCATAATTTCTATCGAAAAGAGTATAATTTTTATCTAAACTACCGTCAATATTCAGCAAATAAGATTTAATTTGGTCATGCAATTGCAGGCGAATGTAGCCGTCATCATCGTCAGAAATAGTATTATCACTATTCATTTTCACAGAATGAGCCGTCTCCGAAAAAAGGCTTTTATTAACCATTTCCCAACTACCTGTATCTCGATTTTGTTGGTAAATTTGAATACTTCTTGTTGCTAACGCTTTACGAGCTTCTCTAAAAAGCTGATAAGATTGGCGGCTATTCTCAAGATGAAAATCTTTAATTAATTCCCGAATTGGAATAACAAAATTGGTTGTCCCTTTATTGGCCTCTTCGTTAACCAAAAAAATTATTTTTAGAAAAATCCGCATTTCCCATGTCGAAAGGCTGTGGCGAGCCTCTATTAAGTCGTTGGCTTTCTTGACCAATCGAATAGGTTTTAGGTTTTTCTTATGCGCTTTAGCCATTATAACACTTTTAGGAAGATAGAAGATAACATAAATAGGAAAATAGGTGATTTCCTTACAAAAACATCAAAACGAGGTGATCAAAGACAAAAAAAAATGTAATTCAAGAGCAAAAATAACAAAAATAGGAATGAAAAATAACAAAAATAGGATTTGTTTCAAAGAGAACTTACCCAAATACGGAAGATAACAAAAATAGGAAAGCCATATTTCCTAAAAATGTTTTAATAGCGTCCTATTTTTGTTATGATTATTCCTAAATCTGTTATAATCATTCCTAAATCTGTTATGAATGTACGCATAAACTATTTATAGTCAATTAGATACAGAGGTCACAATAAATATACAAAGTCTTTTACAAAGAAAAACAACAACATTTGTGTTGCTGTTTTTTTAAAAAGAATTAAACTATAATGTCTGAGAAACTATTGAGACTGATAAATACGACTAAACTTTATACTTTTTTAAGTTTAAAACTCTTTTTTCCTAAAAGTGTTATAATTTGAGGTATTATAACACTTTTAGGAAAAAAGAGCAAATCCAACCTTTGAAGGCTTCGCAAATTGGTTCTATTTCTTTGCTTTTTATGTAAAATTTGAACCATTGACTTTATTTTTGCTAAACAAAAAATATGACTTCAAAGTGTAGGTATTTGACAGTCTTTTTTATTCAAAATCGAGGTAAGTCATAAATTTATATGCCGACTCTTTACCCCCCTCAGTAAGAGGTGCATTATTTTAGATTTAAAACACTTAAAAAGAAATACTTGAAAAGGTATCAACAATCATAAAAATGGAAAAAAGCAATAAAATCCTCATTTTTCAACAAAAACAAATTCGGCGAATATGGCAAAATGATGAATGGTGGTATTCTGTTACAGATGTCGTTGAAGTTCTGACAGGTACTAATCGAGCAAGAAAATACTGGAGTGACCTCAAAAAGAAGCTGTATACTGAGGGGTATGCGGAGTTGTCCGAAAATATCGGACAACTGAAAGTGCCAGCTACTGATGGGAAAAGTTACAAAATTGATGTGGCAACGGTGAAAACTTTGTTGCGACTTATTATGTCCATTCCATCGCCAAAAGTTGAGCCATTTAAGCAATGGTTGGCACAAATAGGGCAGGAGCGTATCGAAGAAATAGAAAACCCCGAACTATTATCAGAGCGCCAAAGTGAGATGTACCGCGCCAAAGGTTATCCAGAAGATTGGATTGCACAGCGTATTCAAACCATAGATACTCGGAAGGAATTAACTGATGAATGGAAAAAAAGGGGGATTCAGGAAAGTATCGAATTCTCTATTTTGACGGCAGAAATTGCCAAAGCCACTTTTGGTTTGACTCCAAGCGAACATAAAAACTTAAAAGGCTTGACCAACCCATCGCACAATCTACGTGACCATATGACTCGAATTGAACTTATTTTTACAGCTCTGAGTGAAGAAACAACCCGTTCACTTGCTGTTGAAGCCGATGCACAAGGGTTTGCTGAAAACCATGATATTGCTCGAAGAGGAGGTGAAATGGCTGGTAGAACACGCGAAAACTATGAAAAACTGAGAGGTATAAAAGTCGTTTCAACAGAAAATTTTCTCAATCAGATAGACAAAAACGACGGCAATCCAGCTTTGTCTGATGAGAGTTAAAAACGCAAACTAAATTTTTATAGTGCCTGATACAATTAGGGTGATACAACCCCTCAGTATTTAATATTTAACATAACGGTAATTAAATCACACTGAAATAGGTTGAAACTAATAGTCCAGCCGCAAGGCGTGTATATTTGCAATATAGGCACACAACAAGTTAAATTCGTAAAACAATAAGGTGCTTTCTTTGCCCGTATGACTTTACTTGAGGGTTCTCAATAGATATTTGATGACACTGTTTGCTTTCAAATCGAAAGACGACAGTGCATCGCATCAACCTTATCACAGAATGCGACATCTTTACAAAAGGTGTCGCATGTTTTATGACATACGCCCTATCAAACAAAAGTGAACGCATGTATCAAGCTCTTGTCAGCCGTCTTTTCGGAAACGTTGCCGTAGATGGGCTAAGTCTTTTTTTATCAATGACTTAAATTTGTTGACAATAAATACTTTTTGAGTCCTTTGACAATCTTCGTAGCCACCTGATAAACGGTCAATAGTCATTCGATGGTATCAGTCCATCGGTGAAAGAGGCCCCCTCAGTATTTCGACTATAAAGATTGTTGAAAAGCGGTTTTAAATTTATAAAACAACAAGAAGAACAGTCATTTACGATGTTTAAAAATCTATTTAGAATCCTCTTTTTTTTGAGTCTATGGGTTACGTCGGCTTCGGCACAACAACTGGCGTTTCCAGAAGCAGAAGGTGGCGGTCGTTTTGCTGTTGGTGGACGTGGTGGCACCGTCTATGAAGTCACCAACCTCAGTGATTCAGGTACAGGCAGCTTGCGCGATGCCGTGAGCCAACCCAACCGCACCATTGTATTTAGGGTATCGGGTGAGATAAAATTGCTCAGTCGCCTCAGTCTCAAACAAAATAATATCACCATTGCAGGACAAACTGCACCGGGCGACGGTATTTGTATCACAGGCAATACCTTGAACATCCAAGCCAATAATATCATCATTCGTTACATCCGTTGTCGGTTTGGCGATGCGAACGCGGTTGAAGACGACGCTATTAATTGTTGGTCTGGCAATTTTCAGAACATCATCATTGACCATTGCTCATTCAGTTGGTCTATTGACGAAACGGCTACGTTTTATGACATCCGCAACTTCACTTTGCAATGGTGTATCGTCAGCGAGAGCTTGTTCAATTCCATTCACAACAAAGGGCAACATGGTTACGCTGGTATTTGGGGCGGCGAGAACGCTTCGTACCACCACAACTTGATTGCGCACCACACTTCGCGCACGCCACGGTTCAATGGCACACGTTATGTGGGTCAAGTATTCAAAGATTCAACGGACTTTCGCAATAATGTGGTTTACAATTGGGGCAATATCAACTCGGCTTATGGCGGCGAAGGTGGCTTTTATAATATGGTCAATAACTACTACAAAGCGGGTCCTGCTACAGCTGGTAGTTTGACAACGAGTTCGGCATCCAATAAACGCAACCGCATTTTCAATTACACCAGTTTTTATTATAATGGTACAGATACGGTTTGGGGCGGCAAGTTTTATGTCAATGGCAATTTTGTCAATGGTTATCCTGACGTGACGGCTGACAACTGGACAAAAGGTATGCAAAAAGACAGTTATGCCAATGCCACAGCCCTCTTAGCCGCAGCCAAACAAGCCAACGCTTACAACTTTGCACCTGTCAGAACCCAAACAGCAGAAGCGGCTTATGTATCGGTCTTGGACAGTGCGGGCGCGATTTTGCCTTGTCGCGATACGATTGACCGCCGCATCATTCGCGAAACCAGAACGGGTACGGCAACTTTTGAAGGCGCAACTTATGGTGTTATCAGCAGTACGGGTATTTCTCACCCGTCAGGCATCATTGACTCGCCTGCTGATGTGGGTGGTGTACCTGTTTATAACTCAACTCCTGCCCCACTCGACACAGATAAAGATGGTATGCCCGATGCTTACGAAGTTGCCAAAGGTTTGAATCCCAATAATGCAGCTGACCGCAACAATGCAGCTGCCAATGGCTATACACAATTGGAAATCTACTTGAATAGCATCACAAGTCCTTGTACGACTCGCACAACGACAATAGAAACGGCCCCCTCAGTATTGTCTGCTTATCCGAATCCGACTAATGACCAATTAATTATAAATCATGCAGACAAAGCTGGTACTTTGTCTGTATATGATGCACAAGGACGCAAGGTTTTGTCGCAAGTCATCCAAAACGCCACTCAAACTGTTTTAGACGTGCATCGTTGGAGCAATGGTGTGTATTGGATTCAGTATCAAACCGATGCTCAACCTGCTTCTTTGAAGTTTATTAAACAGTAAATTAGTTGTTTGTAGAGTCAGTTGGTGCAGTGCATGTGCCAGCTGACTTTGTTTTTTTAAAAGGCTTCCTTTCGGAAACGTTCTCGTAACTCATATATTCAATTATAGCACCTGTTATTATCTTTGTTCAAAGAATGATTTTAAAAAATATAATTTTCACCTCAACCATTCTTTTAAGCAATAATTTTTAATTAAAGAACGGCAATCAGAAAACCCATACTCAGTCGAGCGTTTGTACGCTCCTTAACCATCATCTCAGTATTATGAAAAGTTTATTTATCATCTTCGTTGTGTTGTTCAGCACAATACATTTTGCTTATGCCTATGATGTAACCGTAGCTAAAGACGGTTCGGGCAATTATACCACTGTTCAAGCAGCTGTTGACGCTGCACCGACGGGTCGCACCACGCCTTATACTATTTTCATCAAAAATGGGACGTACAAAGAAGTCATCACCGTGCCTTCTAACAAACCTTTTTTGCAATTCATTGGCGAAAGCGTTGCCAATGTGATTTTGACTTACGACAATTACAGTGGCAAACCCATCCCCGGCGGCGGTGGCGCAACGTATGGCACATCCAATTCCGCTTCGACAACCATCAACGCCACTGATTTTACAGCCATTAACATCAGCTTTGAAAACACAACGGGCGAATCACCACAGGCTTTGGCTATCAATGTCAATAATGACCGCTGTGCTTTCTTCAATTGTCGGTTTTTAGGCGGACAAGACACCTTATTGGCAAATAACTCTGGGAAAAAACAGTATTACAAGCAATGCTATATTGATGGAACGGTGGATTTTATCTTTGGCAATGCCACGGCTATTTTCGAAGATTGTACCATTTATCCTAAGACACGCAGTAGCGCAGGCAGCAGTTATATCACAGCTGCAAACACGCAAGCAGGTATTACCTACGGTTATGTGTTCCGAAATTGTATTATTCAAATGAATCGAGGCACAACGAGTTATTTTTTAGGTCGTCCTTGGCAAAACTCAACGGGTTCAAGCCCTGTTGCCGAGAATAAGGTCGTCTTTTTGAACACAACTCAATCTGGTAGCATCATTTTGCCCGCAGGTTGGTCCACTTGGGATGCAGGCACAAACACGGCTTTGATTACTTATGCAGAATACCAAAGTGTGACGCAAACAGGCGCAGCCGTAGATGTCAGTAGTCGCGTTGCTTGGTCGCAACAGCTCAATGCCACACAAGCAGCAACGTATTCCAATACCAATATTTTTGGCACTTGGGACCCTTGTAGTGCCGACTACATCGGTACTTGCACAGGTGGCGGCGGTGACATTGCCGTTGCCAATCTAAAAGGCACTAAAGGCGCATCAACAACCGTGTTTACATGGAATGCCAGTTGGGGCATCGCAGGTGTGACATACAGCTTGGAGCGCAGCACCGACAATGGTATGAGTTACACAAGTATTTATTCAAGAACAGCCGCCGACCAATTTGATGTGAATTTTACTTACACAGACAACAACCCGCCTTCGCCACAAACCTACTACTATCGCGTGGTTGCCTCTAAGTCTGGTTTGACTACTCATACAACGGCTTCGGTTAGCATTTCTTCGACTCCAACCTTGACGGCGACGGCGATTCCGTCTTCATTTCTTCAAGGTTTAGGCACACCTTCTACGGCGCAATCCTTTACTTTGACAGGTGTTAATCTTTTGGGTGATGCAACCATTACGCCGCCGACACCTTATGAGATTTCTTTTAACAACTCAACTTGGTCAAGTACCCCCCTCAGTATAACACCTACTTCGGGCGCAATCAGTCAGACCGTTTATGTGCGTCTGAATGGTACGACTGTTGGCAGTTACAACGGCAACATCACCATCAGTAGTTCTGTTGCAACAGATGCAACGGTGGCAGTCATAGGGACTATTCAATCTGCGCCCGTATTGATACCCGTTACTTTGGCTTATTACCCCATGACGGCTTCCAATGCCGACCAAGCGGGTTCGAGAGCCGCAGGTGTCACCGTACCAACACCGACTTTCGGCGGTTTGGTATCGTCTAATGGCACAACTGTCCCTGCTGTTCCGTCCTATTCTTCAAGTCATGGACAAGCCTTCGCCGCGACTGCCGATGGTCTTTGGACAACGGCTTCGGGTGGTCCGGGTGGCAACCTCAATCTCAATAATTATGAACAATTTACGATTACGGCCAATTCAGGTTATTCGGTTTGGGTAGAGTCTTTCAGTGTACTCGCTTCTTTTTACAACACTTCTTCCAATACCAAACTGACCGTTTTATACTCTACCGATGGTTTTGCAACAGCGGGCATAAATGCAACCGCTTACACTTCGGGCGGTTCAGCCGTAACCACCACGACCAACACACAAAACAGTCCTTTATTCACAATGGTCGTGACTTTGGGGAACGAAACGGCTGGCACGACTGCCAATTACGCGGCTACCTTGAATGGTTCAACAGGCGTGACCTTATCCGCAGGGCAAACCCTGTCAATTCGCGTCTATATGAGTTGTGGTAGTAGCAGTACAGGCCGTTATGGCAAGCTAAAAGATGTTTATTTCAAAGGCGTTTCGTCTGCCACCATACCCCTCAGTATTCTTGACTTTAAAGCCAAAAAACAAGCCGATGCGACCAACAAAATAGAGTGGACGACGGCAGATGAAGTCAACACCCGTCATTTCGATGTTGAACGCAGTGCCGATGGTCACGATTTTGAAACAATAGGCACCGTCAAAGCCGCAGGTTATTCTAAAACTCAAAAATCCTATTCACTCATTGACAAGACCCCCCTCTCCACAGGGAGTTCTTCAAACAGTACAACCAACTATTACCGCTTAAAAAGTGTGGATTTAGACGGCTCAACCACGTATTCTAAAATTGTTGAGGTTGAAAACAGCAAACAACCTTTCGCAAACATCAAAGTTTATCCTAACCCAACAAGCGACCAAGTAATCATCGAACACCCAAGCATAGACAACGATTTGACTTTCACCATCACCGATGTCAAAGGTCAAAAACACCGCGTCAAAACCACACAAAAGGGCGAACAAACCACTTTTGATGTACAATCATTGGCAAATGGCGTTTATTTCATTGACTGTCAATACAAAAACAACCGAACTGTCTTGAAATTTGAGAAACATTAAAAGGAAATGAGCTAAGAAATGAAGCAAGTGTTCTAGAAAATCAAGCACATGTTCTAGGAAACCAAGCAGATGTTCTAGGAAACCAAGCAGATGTTCTAGGAAACCAAGCAAGTGTTCTAGGAAACCAAGCAGATGTTCTAGGAAATCAAGCAAGTGTTCTAGAAAATCAAGCAGATGTTCTAGAAAATCAAGCAAGCGTGCTACAAAATCAAAACAAACGAGTTTAAATCTTATCGAGCGAGTGATTAACAGTCATTCGCTCGATTCGTTTTATAGCGGTAAATACAAGAAAAAAGCCTATAAAGTCACTGACTTTATAGGCCCATATAGCAACTAAATATAAAAACGCTGATTTCTACCCCTGCTTAGAAGGCTCAGAAGCTGAATTGTCGGCATTTTCCTCATTCTTAGAATTGTTTCTTTCATAACATTCAGCCAATGAATTTTTAATGAACTCCAAAGTCACATCTTTTTCAGCCGCTTTCTTAGCCGCATCATAAACTTCAATAAAGAGAGCTTTGAGGTCAATACGCTCAACAGTGACTTGGTTGGTCAGAATGGCGGTCAGCCGTTCCAATTCTTTGATTTGCGCCTTTTTAGCCTCGATACTTGCACCTTTTTTGAAAAACTCCGCCTCATCGAAATTACGTCTCAGGTTGTTTTCAAACTTAGAGATGTGTTGAGCAATAAAAGGCATCTTTTCAATTTCAGCATCTGAAATCTTACTGCCTTTCTTATCACGGCGAGTCACAGGAGCCTCCGCCAAAATAGCATTTTCAAGACTTTTGGCCGCCGTGTCAAAGCCACTTTCTTCTGCGGCTTCAATAGCCCGCACATTTGATTTCTTCATTAATTTAAAATTTAAAATTGATTTAAAAGATATTGATTTGAAAGCAAATATACATGGATAAAAATCGGATAGTCAATAGAATTATATCTAAAAAATGTTAATACATTGTTAATGCAATAAACTTACAAGCAAAGAAAGGCACAATAAGAGCTTGATGTGTCGGGAACGTTGCCGCAAGTTCTTAACCTATTCTTCATGTATCATATTAAATTTGCTATCGAAACGATTTAAACGAAATATATTTTGCAAAACGGTTCACAAACAACAAAAAGTATAAGCTAAATAATATCTCATTACTATAACATCTGATAGATAGTTGCCACACAAGGCGACTCAGTTTTCATGTACCATAGCTCCACAACCACAATATCTGCCACAAGGCGGACAGGGATTCTTATGTGTTTGTGCCACCCCCTCAGTAAATATGACTTAACGTGCAGATTGATGACTAACTTAATTTTTTAACGTTTCAAACTTTTTAATTATGAAAAGAGATTTACTATATAAACCCTCATTTTTATGTATTTTATATCTTTTACTTTTGGCAAAAGATATAGCAGTAGGACAAACAACTGTCTTTAATGATGCTTTTACCCAAACAGCTGCCACTGTATATCATGGAAGTACGCTTTCAAGTACCACAACTTATACTGCTGCAACAACAGCCTCTCTAAGTGCATCTGGAAATACAGGTGTTGCAACTTTTAATTTAACAGGAACAGGTGTTGCACCTAATAATCAACTTACGATTACAGGAACGGGTACGACAAACACTAAAGGTTCTGCTACACTTACAGGAGCTTTATCTGCTTTTGCAACACCCTTCAACACGACATTAAGTTCAAATATAGGTACTATAACATGGACTTTTAATATGCGGAACACTAGGTCAGGTGGTACAACGCTATTGTCAACGGCATTTGTGCCGGGTTCTTCTTTTTCATCAGCATTCATATTAGCTACGAATGCGGCTACTAATGCTACATTGACGGCAGCAAGTAGTAATACGACCAAAGGATGGGCTGTGACAATTACAAGAGGTTCGACAACAGCCTTTAATAAAATAGATTTAGGTTATTTTACAGCAGGTTTGAACGCAACAACCAATTGTTTTACTTCAATAATAAGTTCAGGAGATTATGCTGCTGCTACTAATTATTTTAGCATAAAAGTAACGTATAACCCCTCTAATAATACGTGGGCACTCTTTGTAAGAGATGATGGTACTACAGCTTCTGTTGATCCAACAACGACAGCAACCCAAATTGGTACGAATACGGTTGAAGCAACGAATACAGGAATTGCTATGACTAATTTTATGCTTTATCAAACTCATGGGGGTACACAAAACACATATTTAGATAACGTTAAAGTAGTAGTAGGTGAAGGCATAAATACGCCCTCTCCATCAACTTTAACAGGTTTAAATTACACAAGTGGAATGGGGCCATCAACAGAACAATCTTTCACTGTCAATGCCCCTAACCTCTCAGGGAATCTTGTTATAACTCCTCCTACAAATTATGAAATCTCTACTGGTACAGGTGGTAGTTTTGTTCCGACTAATCCTATTACAATATCAGCCGCAAGTGCTATTTCTAATACAACTATATATGTCAGATTAAAAGCAGGTTTGACAGATGGAACATATAACGAATCTATAACTCTATCATCAACAAACGCACCAAGTAAGACGATTGCATGTAGTGGTACTGTATCCAGTACTCCTTCTATTTCATTAAATACAAATTCTTTATCTACTTTCCCCAGTACTGCAGTTGGTTCGAGTAGTTCATCAAATAATTTTACAATAATTGGGGCCAATTTAGGTGCGAACAATGTTACTATTACACCTCCTACTAATTTTGAACTCTCTCTGACTAGTAGTAGTGGATTCTCTACCAATCCTCTTGTATTGACACCTATGGCAGGTGCTATTGCTACAACAACTATATATGTGCGTTATACACCCACAGGTAGTGGTTCAAATACAGGAAACGTTACTGTTAGCAATGATTTAGTAACGACGCAAAATGTAAGTGTAAGTGGTATTATAGGTAAGTTCTATTATAAAGGAGGAAGCCTTGCATCAATAAGTAGTTGGGCAGCAAAGTCTGATCTAACTGGTGATAGCCCAGCTGATTTTACAACGGCTGGCGTATCTTACGTTTTGCTCTCGTCTGCAACGACGACAGATGCTTCTTGGACAGTTTCTGGCTTAGGTTCTAAAGTTGTCGTAGGCGACCCCTCAGTATCAGGCATAACTTTAACCATCGCTCTTGGCAAAGCTATCAACGGTACAATTGATATTCCAGCCGCAAGTAGTAGTTCTAATAGTCTTGTAATAAAAGAAACCACGACACAACCTACTCTTGGAACTTTACACAGTTCCTCAGAAGTTCATTACAATACTTTTTCTAATAGTTTAAACTTGACAGCCACTTTTGGCAAATTGTTTATTGAGAACAATAGCAATGTGTCCAGTGGTGCTAATAGTATTCTTTCAAATGCTACAATACAAACCTCTTTAACTATTGATGCGGGTTCTACACTTGATTATAGCAGCGGTTCTAATCCTTACCTTTATTTCAGTACAGGTGCAACAGCAACTATTAATGGTACTCTTAAAACAGCAAAACTAACAGGTTTAACAAGTTTTAATGTTGCCTCTGCCTCTACATCAGGTGCACTTTTACAATTTCAAGATTCTGAAACACCTGGGGTAACCTTAGTTTTAGGTTCAGCCAGTACCATATCTTTTTATAAAGGTAATAATGGTACAGCTCAAACTATTACAGCACGAACGGATTATGCTAATCTAAAGATAGAAGATAACTCATCATCAGGAGCTAATAATAAAATAACCACAGGTGCAATAACAGTTGCAGGGATTTTAACTATCAATTTAGTAAATTCGGGAAGTGCAATTACTTTTGGTGGCGACATAACTGTCAATGGTGCATTGAATATTACAGGGCTGAGTTTACCAAGTTATTCAAATATAATATTAGGTTCTTCTGTTGGTGTGACCTTTAATGGTACAATTGCACAGACCACTGGTGCAACCTTTCCAACAACTTTAGCAAGTTTAACTATCAATAATTCAGCAGGTGTGACACTTAGTAATCCAACAACTGTAAACGGCACACTAACTTTTACAACAGGTAAATTATCATTAGGCGCAAATGACTTAACAATCGCTTCGGGAGGTTCAATTTCAGGTACATCTTCTTCAAATTATATTGTGACGAATGGTATTGGACGTCTAATATTTAATAATGTTAGTGGTGCAAAAACATTTCCTATTGGTAGCTCAAGTTCAAGTTACGACCCTGCTACCTTAACTCCAACCTCGGCAACTAATTTAGGCGTAAAAGTAAGTAGTAGTTTTGCTAATGCTGTATTAGATGGAGCGAAAGTAACAGCACGTGAATGGGATATTACATCTTCTACGCCCAGTTCTACATTATTAGCTTTGACACATGATGCAACGGCTGTGGCACCTTCGGGAACGGCTGTGATGGGACACTATACAGGCGGTGCATGGAATGTAACTGACGTTATAGGTGCGACATATAATGGCGTTACACGGACTTATACGGGTACTTGCTCAACCTTCTCTCCTTTTGGTGGTGGTGTAGAAGGTGGTTTTGTTGCAGCTCTTTCAACCGAATTGGTCTCTTTCACTGCTAAAGCCCAACCTCATGGCAACCTCATCGAATGGACAACAGCTACTGAACAAAATAACGCCAGTTTTGACATCGAGCGCAGCACGAATGGCCGCGATTTTGTCTCCTTGGGTCAAGTCAAAGGCAATGGAACAACACAAAATATCAGTCGCTACACATTCACCGACGAAGACCTCCTCTCCACAGGGAGTTCTTTGAACAGTATCAGCTACTATCGTTTGCGTTCGGTTGACTTCAATGGTAAGTCGGAGCTATCGAATGTGGTAACAGTGGTACGGAGCAACAAAAGCAGTATCAAGGTTTATCCTACTGTGGCAACAGATAAACTGTTTGTGATAGCATCTGACTCTGAGAACAGAACTTTTAGCATTGTCAACCTTTTGGGTGTTATCGTTCAGCAAGGTGTGCTGACAGAGCAGAAAGAATTGACCATCGGTCAATTGGCGATGGGTACTTATTGGCTAAAAGTGGGAAATGAAATCATTAAGTTTGTAAAACATTGAGCAGACATCCATGAGCCGCTAAAACACAAGGTGGTTTTAGTGGCTCATGAGACGGTTTTTTCGGAAACGTTCTCGTAAGTCTTTCTAATTCAATAATATTCTTACATTAATTTTGTGTTCAATAGAATATAATTTGGCTATTGAAAGCTTTTTTAATCAATTATCTCACTATTTAAAGCGGTTCTTTTATATGAAAATGAGTTTACATACCCGATTTATTAAATCGTTATTCTGTGTAGCGTGTGTTTTAGGCTTCTCAAATGCACAAGCGCAAAGTGTTTATTGGCGTGAAGGATTCGATAATAACGCAGTCCCACCATGTACGATTCAATCCAACTCTGCCAATGTGATTGTTCAAGGCGTGGGTATTGGGCATTTTACTTCAACTGCGGGTACGTGGTATGTCGCAGGTGCTTATCGCACAACAGGTACAGCTTGTGCCACGCCAGCAGGCAATACGGCCAGTCACATTCGTTTTCACAACAGTATTAATGATGCCAACTTTCCAACTTCTGGTATTGATACAGCTTATGTTGTAACGCCTGTTGTGAATTTTGGTATTGGCGAATTGCATCTTCTGCGTTCACGTGCCAGCCGTGGTATGAGTTTTTATATCACCAGCGATACATCTGCCACGACGACAAACTGGACACTGGTTACTTCTCCTGCAGCTTTCTCAGGCACAGTCACTTGTGTTGATACAACCATATTGATTAACTCATCTTCAGCAAAACGTGTAAAAATTGTCAGCAAACGCGGTTCAACTGGTTCTGGACTCGACAACGATATTGATAGCGTTTGGATGACCAGTACAACACCTATTCCAGTCGAGTTGGTGGCATTCAAAGGTGCTGCCAAAGGCAGTGTGAATGTTTTGGAATGGACAACAGCTTCTGAACGCAACAACGACGCTTTTATCATCGAACGCAGTTTTGACAGCAAAACTTTTGAAAGAATTGCTTCGGTTAAGGGTCATGGTACAACTCAAAGCATTCAAAATTACAGTTTTACAGACAACAACCCAACCGTTGCTACCCGAAGTCTAAACAATATCGCCTATTACCGTCTGCGACAAGTGGACTTTGACGGACAAGAGGACATGTCGAAAATCATCGCTATCACGCGTGAAGGAAATACCAAAGTCGGGCTGAGTAAAATATACCCCTCAGTAACAAGCGATGTTTTGACTGTTGACATGGAATCGAATGGTGTGACTTCTTTAAAGGTTACAGACATCACAGGTCGCACTGTTTTAACAAAACAATTAGGCAATATCAACGGTGTCGTCTTAGAAAAACTGGATGTCAGCAACTTAGCCAGTGGTCTTTACATCGTTACCTTGCAAACCAATGGTAATCAATTGATTGAAAAGTTTAGAAAGCAATAAAACTCTATACTGTTCGGAGAACCGACAGGGTTCTCCGAACAGAATTCGTGCATAAATAATAATCCAGTCTATCCATTCTTGAATCAAAATAACTATTGTAATGACAAAACATTACCTCACCCTCGTTTTTGCCTTTGTAATTGCTTTTGTGCAAGCACAAACGGTTCTTTTTAATTATAATTTCCAATCTGCTTTGCCTTCGGGTATCACCGCTAACTACAATGGTGGCTCATTGAGTACGACAAAGACCGCTGATGGTGTTTGTTCAACAGGAGCCGCCACGATTAATGCAGGAGGTAATTTACAAGTAAGCATAGCAAGTTGTAATGTTTTTAGAGTCAACATGAAGTCAACAGGTTCGGGTGCAAGAACGGTGACTGTGAAGTACAAACTACAAACGGATGTTGATTTTACAACTTTAACAACCAGTTTAAGTGTTCAAGCCGCGGCTTCTTTTGATTTTCATACCTTGTATCCAAGCATCGTCAGTACCGCCCCGATCACAGTCAGCATCGAACCAACGAGTGGCAATATCCAAATCCACGACTTATACGTTGAAAGTAACAACGGTGCGAGTAATGCTGCCGAAATCACCGCCTTTAGCATACCCAATCAACTGGGTAATGCTGTTATCAATTCGGCTGCCGCAACTGTCAGTGTCAATGTGCCACTTGGTACAGATTTGACTGCGGTGACACCTTCGACACTCAATATTTCATTTGGTGCAAGCATCAATCCCACTGCAACGACTCCACGCAATTTTTCAAGCCCCGTGACTTACACAGTCACAGCACAAGATGGCACAAGCACAAAAGTGTGGACTGTAACCGTAACTCCTGTGGCTTCTACCGAAAAAGAAATCACTGCCTTTCAATTGGCAGCGAATCAAATTGACGCAGCCACCATCAATTCGGCAGCAGGTACAATTGCTGTTTCGATGCCAACAGGTACAAACTTGACAAGCATCGTACCCCAAACATTGACCATTTCTGCCAATGCAACCATCTCTCCCCTCCCCTCAGTAGCGCGCGACTTTTCAAGCCCTCTGACTTACACGGTCACAGCACAAGATGCTTCAACAAAAACATGGACGATTACTGTTTCATTGGTTGCTCCTACCTACACGTTGACCATCAATAAAACAGGAACAGGCAATGTCTCAGCAAATCCTGCACCCACTAATGGTGTTTATACTGAGGGGACGGTTGTTACTTTGACCGCCACACCTCTTGCAGGAGCGAGTTTTATCAATTGGACAGGCGATGCTTCTGGCACAAATACGACTACAACCGTCACGATGACGGCGAATAAAACAGTAACAGCCAACTTTACATCAAGTTACACCTTTGATTTCAATCAAGTTGTGGGTTTTGCAAGCATCGCAGGTGATGGTTTCGCTGGTCCGACTATTGGTGGCAACAATGCAACACAACCTGTTTTGTGTATCAACGGCCCAGCTGATTTCAATAAATTGTGTGAGAGTCTCTACAACCGAGGTCGGGTTTGGGCAGGCAGAACACAAAGTGCTGGCACAGTACCCGGCACGAATCAAATGCTGAAACAACCACTTATCATTTTAATCAAAGCGGGTACTTACAACGCTTCTCAAACGCTGTCAACTGTGGGTGGCAATGCCTATGGCAACGATATGCTCGACATTGCCGAGCAAGGAGATATAACTTTCATCGGCGAAGGGAATGTGGTTTTTAATTTTGGCATCAATGTCAAACGTTCATACAATGTCATCATTCGCAACATCTCTTTTCACAGCTACGGTGACGACGGTGTCAATGTTGGTTATCCTGAAACACACCATATTTGGATTGACCATTGCACTTTTGGTCATCCAACAACGCTGCCTTCTAATACCGATACGCCCGATGGCACAAGCGAAGTGAAAGATGGAGCAAGCTATGTGACAATCTCATGGTGCAAATACCAAAACCACTGGAAAACCTGTCTGATGGGACACTCTGACAATAACGGTGGCACAGATGCAGGTCGTTTGAAAGTAACTTATTATGCCAACTATTTCTATTCAACCAACTCGCGTCACCCCCGTACACGTTTTGGAACAGCTCATGTTCTGAACAATATGTACGAAAACGTTGGTTTAGGTCGTACAGGTCATTTTGGTTATGGCATTGGTGCATCAAACAATTCGCAAGTGTGGGCAGAAGGCAACTTTTTTCTCGATACTCGTTGGCCTATGTTGGCGGATAGAAGCACAGCTGACTTTGCTGCCGTTTATGGTTCTTTACTATCGCCCAATAGCAATATTCAATGTTGGGGCTTGAAATCTGTTAACAATGAATACGACGACAGTGGTTTGACTCAAAGTATCGTCGGACAAGTCAAGGCAGATATGATTAACCCAAGTGGTAAATCTGTGAAGTTTGATGAATTGATAACACCTAATTTCACTTTCAATCCTGCCAATGATTACAACTACACGGCTTTACCTGCTTCGGCTGTTCGCACACTCATTCCGCAGTATGCAGGAGCTGATATTATCAATTGGAATGTCAGTTGCAGCGTGATTGCTTTGGATTTGATTGATTTTAAAGTAGAAAAAAATACGGAAGCCTCAGCTTCCGTACGTTGGACAACAGCAAATGAACAAGCTGTTAGTCATTTTGAGATAGAAAAAAGTGCCGATGGACACCTATTCAGTGCCGTTGGTACAGTTAAGGCGACGAATAATAAGACATTGAACACCTACCTTTTTACAGACAATACCCCCCTCAGTATTGTACAATATTATCGTCTGAAAATGGTGGATTTAGATGGTTCAATCACTTATTCAAAAGTTTTGAGTCTCTCTAATGATAAAAGTGCAATCAAAACTTTGAAAATCACCCCCTCAGTATCGAACGATATGATTACCATCGAAATACCCCAAGTAGAAACGGCTACACTGACAGTAGTTGATGTTTTAGGTCGCGCGGTTTTTTCTAAAAAAATGACTGCCACCGACGCTCAAACAGCACACACTTTGTCTGTCGCACCTTTTGTCAATGGTCTATATACCGTTGTACTGACAAATGGACAAGGACAATGGCTTGGTAAGTTTCTTAAACAGTGAAAGTGTAAAATTCTTTTCATATATTTTTGAGTAGTACCCCCTCAGTATGGGCAACTTGTGTCTGCTTCTTTTGTTCGCAAAAGCCTGTTGCCCATACATTGAGGGGGTGTTTTTTGTCCTTTTTCTTACAAATTATTAGCAAAATGAACAAAACGGTTCTCACATTTCTACTGAGCGTGCTTGTTGCGCAGGTTTTTTTGGCACAAAGTATCATTTACGTATCACCCACAGGGAGCGCATCTGTCAACGGTAGCGACATCAATCAACCTACAACGCTCGCCAATGCCATCACTTTAGCCACAACGGCTGGAGTGACCATCTATTTAAGAGGCGGCACTTACGCTTTAAGTGTCACCCAAAGCATTGCCTCGTCAAGAAGCGGTGCAGCAGGGAATTTGAAAAAACTTCATGCTTATCCTGGCGATAGTCGCCCTGTTCTTGATTTTTCGGCTATGGCTTTCAATAGCAGCAATAGGGGTATTTCATTGGGTGCCAGCTATTGGCATATCAAAGGCATAGATTTTTATAGAGCTGGCGACAACGGTATGTTTGTTTCTGGTAGCAATAATATCATAGAGTTTTGCTCTTTTTACGAAAACTACGACACTGGTTTACAAATAGGTAATGGCGCTGCGAACAACCAAGTTATCAATTGCGATTCTTACTACAATGCTGATCCAACAGGCGAAAACGCAGATGGCTTTGCCGCCAAACTCGATGTTGGCACAGGCAACTCATTCAAAGGTTGTCGGGCGTGGCAAAACTCTGATGATGGGTGGGACGGCTATTTGCGCCCCGCCAATGATGTATCTACAACCTATGAAAATTGCTGGGCTTTCAAGAATGGTTATACCAAATCAGGTGGCACAACAACTGCAGGCGACGGCAATGGCTTCAAAACAGGGGGTAGCGATGCCAAAGATTTGAGTCACAACGCTACTTTGACGCGCTGTCTTTCTTTCGGCAACAAAGCCGATGGTTTCGACCAAAATAGCAATTTGGGTAATATCACTCTCCTCAATTGTACCGCTTTTGGCAATGGCAGAAACTATGGTATGAATGACCGTGCCTTAGCTTCGGGCAAGCTATTGACCATCAAAAACTGCGTGTCAGCAACAGGCACACAATCCATTTTAGCAGCAGCCGTCCAAGCCACAAACAGTTGGACAGGTGGTTTTACAGTGACCAATGCAGACTTTGTCAGTATTGACCCTGCTGCCGCCGAAAATGCCCGACAAGCCGATGGCTCTTTGCCCAATATTATGTTTATGCAATTGGCTTCGGGTAGCGACCTCATCAACCGAGGAACGGATATAGGCCTACCTTTTAATGGTTCTGCACCCGATTTGGGTTGTTTTGAAACATCAGAAGCCATTCCCGTCACTCTTGCATCTTTTGATGGGCAGAAGAAAGATAAAGGTGTTTTATTATCTTGGAAAACAGAAAGTGAACAAAATAACAAAGGTTGGACTATTCAAAAACGCACTTTGACAACCGACAAATGGATGAATATTGGCTTTGTGAAAGGAAATGGTACGACAAGCACCCCTCAGTATTTTTCGTTTTTAGATATAGATGAGTCTGTCAACGAAGTTCTTTATTATCGTTTGCAACAAGAAGACTTTGACGGACATTTATCATTGAGCAGAACCATCAGTGTTTCATCTGAGTCAAAAAAAAATGAATCGTTTATTTGTGCCTCCAATCTCGTGAAAGAAGAATTAAGGCTTATTCATCCACCGTTTGAGTTGCCAGCCACTTTTGTAATCACAGATATAACTGGTCATAAATGGCTTTCTCAATCGGCATCAGTTTCTAACCAAACACATATACCTGTTCAGCATCTGCCCATTGGTGTTTATTTTGTACAACTACTGAGGGGGTCTCAAAGCAGTGTTCAAAAATTCATAAAACAGTAAAAATAAGGTCGGCAAGAGTTTATACCCTTGCCGACCTTGGCTTAAAATGAAATAGATAAGTCTTACGCAATCCCCACCCGTATGTTTTTAGGCGAAAACTTGGTTTTATTGCTTACAATAAAGCCTACAACATTGCCAAAAAAGGGTAAAAACGGTTGGATATGGACTAACTTATTGTTGATAGAGAGTTTTAGTTTTAGTTTATCGTTTTCAATCACTATCATATTGGTATCTGTACCTTGGTTAACGGGGGCAAACTCCGTCCACGGCAAATGCGTTGTAAAAATAGTTTCTTTTGTTGTATCTGTAGTGTCAACGCACACAGCACCAATGCTGCTGATGGAAACGCTGTGAAAACCCGACATCTCCGTATTGCCTCCCCAAAATACGCCGAAATAACCTGTTTCTTCAATTTCTAAACATTCAATAACAGTCTCTATTTTGAAATCTTTGTCTTGTTCTAAAACGCATAGAATGCCTGTAAAATAGATACCGTTATCGCTTTCCATGCCTTCGACAAAGTATTGGTTTTTGTCAAAATAGAAGCGCACAGGTACTTGATTATCCACTTGCTCTGGCAATTGTTCGAGCCAACCGTTTTGGTTGTCTTTAAAATTATCCTCCAAGATATACGTGAATCTATCTACTTTTTTAGGCTCAACCTGAGCAGGAGCTTGAGTTTCAACACTATTAGACGTTTCAAAAATAGATTGCAATTCATCTTTCAAAGATAGAATAGCTCTTTGTATGCGAACAATTTCAGGGCTGTTCTTCGTTTGTATGCCTTGCAAAACATCGCGTTCGTAACTACTCCATTGACCTAAATACAATAAAGTGTCGTTTGCCAAATCTGACTCAAATTTTTTGAAATAATCCGATAACTGCAGCAAAGCTGTTTTAAAATCGCCGTCAATAATGCAGCGTTCTAGTTCTATAACACGATAATCTTTCATAAAAATCAATTAATTGTATTGTTTTCATTAATTGCCAAAGATAATCAAATCTTGAATTGAGCAACCTTTTAAGTAGTCGAAAATAAGTTTTCGTGCATTTCAAACGCCGCCTTTGGCGGCGAAAAGGACTTTGAGGAGCGAGCGATTTTTTGATTGAAATTTTGGCTTTGCCAAAATTTCAATCAAAAAATCGCTCGCTCCAACAGAAAAACTTTCAAAGTACGTCTTTTGCGCGTAGCGCAAAACAGTAAGTATCAAACACGCGAAAACTTATTTCTGATTACTTAAGTGGTGAAAGACACGCTTTAAAAGAACAAAACTTAGATTTATCGGAAAACACTTAACTTCACCCTCAGAAACATAAACAAATCTTTAAATCAAAACAAAATGAAACAACTCAACGTCGGACTTATTGGTTTTGGACTATCAGGCAGATATTTGATTGCGCCTTATTTGATGGTCAATCCTCTTTTCAGATTAAAAACTGTTGTGCAGCAACGAGCAGCAACAGCCGCTGAGATATACCCCTCAGTAAATGTGGTCAAAGATTTGAATGATGTGTTGACAGACAAAGACATTGATCTCGTCATTGTCAGTAGCCCCAATGAGACACATTTTGATTACACTCGACGGGCTTTGCTGTCAGGAAAACATGTTTTGGTCGAAAAACCAATGGCTTCAACAGCCGCAGAGTGTGAAATATTGATAGATTTGGCGGAAAGACAAGGTAAAGTATTGTCTGTCTATCAAAATCGTCGCTTCGATGGCGATTTTCAAACAGTTCAGAATGTGATAAAAAATAAACTTGTGGGCGATGTTTTCAATTATGAAGCTAGGTTTGACCGTTGGGCTCCCCAAGCCAATCCAAAAAAATGGAAAGAGACACCTTCTTTGATAACAGGTGTGTTGTACGATTTGGGCGCACATATCCTCGACCAAGCCTTAGTGTTATTTGGCAGCCCCAAAAGTTTCAATGGACAAGTGATGACACAACGAGCTGATACGACCATTGATGATGCTTTCGACCTCCGATTGGATTACGGGCAACTCAAAGTGACATTGAAAGCCAGCCTTTTGGTACGAGAACCCACACCGCGTTATATGGTGCATGGCACAAAAGGTTCATTTGTCAAATACGGTATTGACCCCCAAGAAGATATGCTCAAAGCAGGTATGACTCCCGACCAAAAAGGTTTCGGTGAAGACACCCCTCAGTATTTTGGCACTCTGAACACTGATATAAATGGTTTGCACGTGCAAGGCAAAATAGAAACACTGAAAGGGGATTTCGGTCTTTTGTTCCAAAACTTGTATGATACCATTGTCAATGGCAATGATTTAGCTGTTAAACCCGAACAAGTTTTGGAACAAATTAAAATTATGGAAACAATTAAAAAGAGAAGCAAATAGAAATGAATGTAGAGCAAGCCTACAATGTTTGGGCAAACCAATATGATACCAACCACAACAAAACCCGTGACCTTGAGGCGATTTCGTTACGCGAAACCTTGAATCCTTTCGCATTTAAGCATTGTTTAGAAATTGGTTGTGGTACTGGAAAAAATACAGAATGGTTGGTAACAAAAGCTGAGCTAGTGACTTCGGTTGACTTATCGGACGAAATGCTGGCAAAAGCACGTGAAAAAGTACGTACAGACAATGTTCAGTTTTTTAAAGCCGATATTACTGAGGGGTGGTCGTTTGCGCAAGATAATTATGATTTGGTGGTATTCAGTTTGGTTTTAGAACACATTGAAGACTTAGATAGCATATTTGAAAAAATTGCGTCTATACTCGCACCTACGGGTCGTGTTTATATCGGTGAGTTGCATCCTTTTAAACAATATGCAGGTTCAAAAGCCCGATTTGAAACCGAAGAAGGACAGCAAATAGTCACTTGTTTCAACCATCATGTCTCGGATTTTGTGCAGGCAGCACAAGCACACAGTTTGCATATTGAAACTCTTTCAGAATATTTTGATGACAACGACCGAACGCATCTGCCACGTATATTAACGCTTTTGTTCCGAAAATAGCTTTTTTAAATTAGGTTTATAGGAAAGTCCTTATTCAAAAAGAAAACATTAGTAATAAATCTATAAATTGATATGCGTAAAATTTACTTATTTATCCTTTTAATGCTTCACTTCGAAGCCTTTTCACAAACTGTAAAAGCACCAGAAATGCCCGCACAACCTAAATTGGTTGTTGGTATTGTCGTTGACCAAATGCGCTACGACTACCTTTATCGCTATGCGGCTAAATATGGAAATGGAGGTATTAAACGTTTGATAAATGGTGGTTTTAACTGCAAAAACAATCATTACCATTATGCTAGTACACTCACAGGACCTGGTCATGCGGCTGTTTACACGGGTTCTGTCCCTGCTCTGAATGGAATCATTGGCAATGAATGGTTCAACCCTTTGAACGATAGTCAGATGTATGTTGTCGCTGATAGTACTGTTTCAGGTGTTGGCACCGACGGTGGCGAGGCAGGGAAAATGTCTCCCAAAAACTTAAAAACGACAACCATCACTGACCAACTGCGCCTGTCCAATGACTTTAAATCCAGAGTCTTTGGTGTTGCTATAAAAGATAGAGGTGCTATTTTACCCGCAGGACACACAGCTAATGCAGCTTATTGGTTTGATACAAAAACAGGCAATTGGATTTCGAGTACATACTATATGAAAGACCTACCAGAATGGGTTAAAAGTTTCAATGGGCAACGGATAGCCGATAAAATTCGTGCTCAGAAATGGGAAACTTTGCTACCCCTCAGTCAATACACTGAAAGTGAATCAGATAAACAACCATACGAGAATAATTTAGCAGAAGAAACGGAGTCAGTTTTTCCTCATACGATTAATAATTCTGCCAGTATTCCAATGTCTCCTTATGCCAATACGATGACGAAAGATTTTGCATTGTCAATCTTGAAAAATGAAAAATTGGGCGTAGGTGATGTAACTGACTTCCTCTGCATCAGCTTTTCTACGCCTGACTATATTGGTCATTCATTTGGTACACATTCTGTCGAGATAGAGGATTGTTATTTGAGATTAGACCGTGATTTGGAAGATTTACTAAAAAATCTGGACACTCAAATTGGTCGAAACAACTATGTTGTTTTCTTAACAGCTGATCATGGTGTAGCAGATATACCTGGTTTTTTGAAAAAAAATAAAATTCCTGCTGGTACGGCGACCAGTGGGAACGATATTAAGTTCTTGAATACCCAACTTGAAAATACTTTTGGAGAAGGTAAATGGATAAAATCTTTCTCAAACTATCAAATCTACCTCGACCATGATTTGATGAGACAAAAGAAAGTGTCTTATGCACAGATATACGATATAGTAAAAGATAACCTGTTAACAATTGGTTCACCCGTACACAATGTTATAAACTTGCATGATTTGTCGAATGCTGTCATTCCTGATTATTTTCGTAGCTATATCAACAATATCTACAATCCCAAGCTGAGTGGTGATTTCTTTGTTATGCTCGAACCTGCATGGTTTTATGGTGGTAGTAAAGGTACAACGCACGGCTCTCCCTACGCATACGATACACATGTACCTCTCTTATTTTATGGGTGGAAAATACCCAAAGGAACAACCGTTGAGCGTACTCATATTTCAGACATCGCCCCTACACTGGCAGCTTTATTGAATATCTTAGAGCCAAACGGAAATGTTGGCAAACCGATTCAGGCTGTTTGTAGATAGTTAAGTGAACAATAGTTTTTTTTAGTTGAGAAAAAAGGCAATAGAGAGAGGTTTTAACTTTTTGCAAGTTCGGACTGCGCGCAAACTTGCAAAAAGTTAAAACCTCTCTCTAAAAATCCACTCCACCGCCGTAGGCAGCGTTATTTACGCTTGAAAACCTACCGAAGTATTGATTAACAATACCGAATAAACACATTCTATGGCACACAGTAATACTTCACACAACCTGTTTGACTGTACCCATTCGATTGGGTCTGGATGAAATACAATTCAATTCAATGGTGATACCTATGACAAAAAGGATACCCCTCAGTATTTTTTAACCGATGCGTCATAAATCGGATTAGTAACAGGAAATTTTGCATGATTGTCTTTTAGCCATTTGTCTAATGCCTTCTTGTAGCGTTTAGCCATGGTTTTCTTACTATTTGCAAGATTATTTTTTTCGCCAACGTCATTTTTTATATCGTATAATTCAATGCTGTTATCTTCATAATTCAAAATCAGTTTATAGTCGCCCTTTATCATCGCTGACCCTGGTTTACCACCTTGATTGCTGTAATGCGGATAGTGCCAAAACAAGGTGCGTTGCTTGGTTTTTGAAGGATTTGCCATCAAATCAAGGATATTGCTGCCATCAATTGTTTTGTTCAGAACCGCCGAAGGGTTCATGGCTTTCTCAAAAGTGGGGAAAAAATCAACCGTACTGAGGGGTATATCCGACACTTGACCTGCTTTTATATGGCTCGTCCAACGCACAATCGTCGGGACTTTGATGCCGCCTTCGTACAACCAGCCCTTGCCCGCCCGCAAAGCCCCGTTGACCGTCGGGCTGCCTTCGGCGGTACTCAAACCGCCATTATCGGACGTGAAAACGACAATGGTGTTCTCGTCTAAACCCAAATCAGAGAGTTTTTGGAGAATACGTCCTACGTTTTCATCCATGTTTTCAATCATCGCCGCATACACTGCATGGTCTTGGACGGTGCGTTGTCGCCAACCTTTTTCGGGTTTCATCCACGCCTCGTCTTTTCGGAAACGCACACTATCGGGAATGGCTAAGGCTTTTTGCTTGGCTTGATATTTTTTGATTAAATTAGCAGGAGCTTGCAACGGATTGTGAACCGCATACAAGCTGTACATCAAAAAGAAGGGTTCGTTTTGGTTTTTATCCAAAAAATTAAGGCATTCGGTTGCCAAACGGTCGGTCAAGTACTCGCCTTTAGGTCCATCTTTTAGGCGAATATTATTGTAAGGTGTGAAAAAACCACCCGTTGAGTCATTTTTATAACTTTTAGGCGCACCCAACCCCGTACCACCCAAATTGGTTTGAAAACCTTGCGCTTCGGGAAAGTATTTTTCGTCATCGCCCAAATGCCATTTGCCCGCAAAAAAGGTTTTGTACTGATTTTTCAAAGCAACTTCGGCAATGGTTTCTTCTTCCAACGGCAGAAAATATTGGAACGGTTGAGAAATCAGTTTTTCATAAGGTTTGGCACCGCCTTCGGCTTGTCGCCCTTTTATCCAGTCCGTCACATCGGTTTTGATGGGATATTTGCCCGTCATCAAGCTCGCACGGGTCGGGCTGCACACAGGACACGCCGCATAACCGTTGGTAAAACGCACGCCTTGTTGTGCCAATTTGTCCAAATTAGGTGTTTCGTAAAACGTGCTGCCGTAGCACGTCAAATCCGCCCACCCCAAATCATCGGCGAGTATGAAGACGATATTGGGGCGTTTTTTGGATGTTTTTTGAGCAAAAACAGGCTGTATAGCCCATAAAAAGAGTAAAAAGGGTAAGTAGTTTTTCATTTTTCTTATGAATTTTAAAAAATACTGAGGGGGGGTATTTTGCATAAAAATCCTCTTAAAAATCACATTTTACTTGCTTTTATACACCCGCATATAATCTATATACGCCTCATCGCGCTTGCCACTTTTGAGCAACTGATTTTTCCGAACATCGCCAACGACCCAGTCGTTGACACCCCAACAACTGCCTGTAAAAAGGATGTAATGCGGCGTGTGCGGTATCAAATTCGATGTTGACATCGTGCGAACCAAATTGCCATCGTAATAAAATTTGAGAAAATTCGGTGTCCACTCAAAGCCAAAAATATGATATTCGACGGTATGCAAATCAGGTGTTTTGATATTCGTTCCATTCGATTTGTGGTAAGGAGCGGCATAACCGTCCCAATGCAAGCCATTGGAATACGTAGTCAGTTTGTTGCCTTCGACAATATCTATTTCAGCACCATCATTGGCAGTACCGTCTTTTGTGCCTGCATTACTCATCGGACCATCTGCTACGGGCATCATCCAAAAAGCCGTTTGATAGCCATCGGGTTTAACAAGATGAATACGGCATTCAAGATAGCCATAAGTCGTCGAAAATTTGTTTTTAGAGTTTATTCTACCCGCCGAATAAGCCGAATCGTGTTGCGTTGTTTTTTCATAATAGAGATACGCCTTACCGTCTTTTTCTGCCACTTGGGCATTACTTGAATACACTGTAATATCTTCTCGAACTCTTGAAGAGGTTTCGATTGTCCACTTCGACGGATTGAGCTGATTGTCATTAAACTCATCTGAAAAAACGAGTTCCCAGTTCTTCTTTGTTTGCATCAATGAATCGCCCAATAAATAAGGTGCGGCATCTTTGGGGGTTTGGGCATCTACAAAATCAATCGTTTTTGGAGCTGTTTGGGTTGGTAAAACTTGCTCTGTTTTACAGCCCGATGCTGATGAAAACAGCATTAAGAATAAGAAAATCACATTATTTTTCATCTTTTTTCTTTTTTAGATTAAAAAATACTGAGGGGGGGCTTCGACCTATTTTCCCACCACAATTTTGATTTTTTTCGGTGCTAACAAGCCACCCGAAACCGTCAAATTTAACTCGCCAACGGTTCTACCCGACTCAATCACCGCCACCATTTTACCATTAAAAACCGACATATAACTCGACACAAAAGGCGTTTGGTCAATCGGATTACCGTTACACAATGCCTTTAAACGCCCTGCACCTGCTACATCGAAAAACAAAAAATTAGCTGCTTTTGGGCATAAATTGCCTTGTTTATCCAGTATTTCGACGGTTACGAACGTCAAATCTTTGCCATCGGCTTTGAGGCTGTCTCTATCGGCAGTCAATCGAATCGTGTGCGGTTCGCCTGCGGTTTTGATGATTTTTTCGGCTACGGCTTTGCCGTTTGCATCATAAGCCACCACTTTTATTTCACCCGCTTGATAGACCACATCTTTCCACATCAACCGATAGCGGCTGTATTTGTCCGTTTTCTCTTTTTGCTTAATGCCCATGCTTTTGCCATTCACAAAAAGCTCGGCTTTGGGGTAATTCGTATAGCAAAAAACAGGCACATTTTGCCCTACGCGGTCTGCCCAATTCCAATGCGGCAAGACGTGCAATACGGGTTTGTCGCTCCATTTGCTTTGGTACAAATAATAGCGGTCTTTGGGCAAACCCGCCAAATCAACAATCCCAAAATAAGAGCTTTTTGCAGGTGTGCCTTCATTATAAGGCGTGGGTTCGCCGAGATAGTCAAAACCCGTCCAGACAAACTCGCCCGAAATGAATTCTAAATCGTCTTGTTGCTCAAATTCGGTGTCGGGGGTCGTTGCCCACGACGCACAATCGAGGTCATAACTCGATATTTGATAATCACTGTACCAAGGCTTTTTGGTTTCGACAACTGGGAATTTGTACTCGCCGCGCGTGCTGACCGTCGAAGCAGTTTCGCTGCCGTAGATGGTAAAAGTGGGATTTTCTTTACGTTTTTTGACGTAATCAAGGGGTTTGTAGTTGAACCCAACCAAGTCAATCTCAGCCGCCAAACCGTTTTTAATCGCCGCATTGTGGTTGTTAAAACCCGCCGTAACAGGGCGCGTGGAGTCCAATTTATGGCAAATTTGGGTCAGCATACGCGCTATGTCTTTGCCCGAAGCCATGCCTTGTTCACGGATTTCATTGCCGATACTCCACATAATGACTGAGGGGTGGTTGCGGTCGCGTTGAATCATATTAGTCAAGTCTTTTTCTGCCCAAGCATCGAAAAACTCGCCGTAACCATTGGCATTTTTACCGTTTTTCCATTCGTCAAACGCTTCTACTTGTACCATCAAACCGAGACTGTCGCAAATATCGAGCAACTCAACAGACGGCGGATTGTGCGCTGTGCGAATGGCATTGCAACCCATTTCTTTGAGCATCACCATTTGCCGTTCGGTGGCGCGATAATTGACTGCCGCGCCAATCGGACCCAAATCGTGGTGCATACACACGCCTTTGAATTTTACATTTTTACCATTTAGGAAAAAACCTTTGTCGCGGTCGAAACGAATGGTGCGGAAACCGAACTTGGAGGTGTATTCGTCCACTTGGGTCTTGCCAACAAACAATTTTGAAACGGCTGTGTAGCGTGTCGGCGTTTCGACGCTCCAATACTGAGGGGTATTGATTTTGAGATTTTGGTCAAAAATCAACCTTTTTTCGCCTTTTTTTTCAGAAGAAACCGACCCAACTTTTTTGCCCGACGCATCAAAAATGTCTGTTGTGAGCTTCAATACTGAGGGGGGGATTTCTGCGGCATCAATCGTAGTTTTGATATTGACTTCGCCTATTTTTTCTGAAATGGTCGGCGTAGTGATATGCGTTCCCCACTGAGTAATGCGTGCAGCGGCAGTTTTCACCAAACGCACATTGCGGTAAATCCCCGCCCCCGGATACCAACGTGAGGACTCTGTTTTATTTTCTAAGCGCACGGACACCGTATTTTTGGTGTCTAATCGCAAAAATTGGGTGATTTCAAACGAAAACGAACTATAACCATAGGGCCACTCGCCCACGAATTGACCATTGACATACACTTTTGAGCGGCTCATCGCGCCGTCAAACTCAATAAAAATCCGCTTACCTGCATCGTCTTTTGAAACAGGCAACTCCCTGCGATACCAACCAATACCAAAGCAAGGCAATGCCCCCGTACGACCTGTTCTTAATCTGGCGGTTTTTTCGCCATCTTCTACCACTTGTACCGACTGTTTGTCAATATTCATGTCAAAATTGCCCGAAATCGCCCAATCATGCGGCACATTGACTTGTTGCCAAGTCGCGTCGTCGAGTTGATTGAGGGTCGTCGCATGGATGTCATGATTGACAAAACGCCAATTGGTGTCCAATAGATGAACTGTTCGTACTTGAGCATTTGCCTGAAAGCCCAAAAAATATATGAAAAGAATTTTTACATTTTTAAGCATATTTCTCCTTTTAAATCTGTTAAGTTTATTTCTCCCGCGCCCAATCATCTGTCCGAAAAGACGATACAGGCAGCCCATTCGTACCAAATAATTCACCCACGATGAAGTTTTTGAAGGCATAACGCACGGCGACAGGTTGTGGCACCGCATCTGATTTTACGATAATACCATCTCGAATAATCGTCGCTTGGGCAGGGTGAAACACCTTGTCTGCACCTGCTATTTCAAAAAGTGTGAGTTCCTTTCCATAAGAAGTCAAACCCAGAGGCGCATTCTCAAAAGTGAGCATAGCCGTGTCATTTTTGACAGTCATTGCCTTAAAAACAGGGCTAAATGGGCTTAAACCTTTGATATTGTAGGTTTGCGACAGTGCCAAATATGCCAAGCGTTTGCCTGCGGCTTCTTTGTTGGCGGGGTGAATATTGTTTTGTTCGCCTGCATCTAACACACACGCCATACCGACATTGGGCAAAACCGAAGCTGCTTTGAGTTGAGCTTCGCGCAAAAAACCGCCGTTGGGCAAGACTTCATTCTTGCCATGTGGTGCCACTTGGACATAATAAAAAGGAAAATCGCCTTGTTCCCATTTGTTGCGCCAGCCTTGTATCATGGCGGGGAGCAGGCGTTGATAGGCTTCGGGTTCCCATTTATTGGATTCGCCTTGATACCAAATTGCTCCGCGAATACCGTAGCCGACCATCGGATGTATCATGGCATTGAACAAAGTCGTTGGGACTTTGGGCGGATTTTTTGGGAAAGCCGTGTCGCGTTTGATGGTTTTGTAAAACTCAAATTCTTGGCAAGCCTCGTCGTTCATCCAAGGTTGTATCATCGTGCCGCCCCAACTTGACGCAATCAATCCAATAGGCACATTGAGGTTTTTTTGCAAAAAACGCCCAAAAAAATAAGCCGTTGCGCTGAAATTCGGCGTGGTTTCGGGATTGCAGGCTTCCCATTTACCTTTAAAATCTTCGCGTGGCGTGATACTCGCACTCATGCCGACATTAAAAATGCGGATATTCGGGTTTGTAGATTCCAATACTGCGTCCAAAGCCCCCAAAACAGGTTGATTGTGGTAGCCTTTCATCGGCATTTGCATATTCGACTGCCCCGAACAGACCCAGACTTCACCAATCAAGACGTTTTCAAGTGTCAGGGTTTTGCCATCGCTGATTGTTATGTTGTAAGAATTATTGCCTGCTTTTGGGGTGGAAATTTTGAGTTTCCATCGCCCTTCGTCCGAGGCTTTGGTCGTATAGGTTTTGTTATTCCATGACGTGATGATTTCAACAGAGGCATTTTTGTCGGCTGTTCCCCACATTGGCACATCGGTTTGTTGTTGCAAAACCATGTTGCTGCCAAAAATAGCGGGCAGTTTGATGTGGGCAAAAAGCGGAAATAGGGTGAAACAAGCAGCACATAAGGTGCTGAATAGGCGTAGGCTGTTTTTATTCATTGTTGTTGTTTATTAGAAAATATGTGGGGATTTTACCCCCTCAGTATTTTGCTTTTACAGAAGGAAGTCAAAGTAAAAGGTCTTAAACCCTTAGTTGAAGTGAAAAAAGTAGTAAGCGAGCGTTTATACTGAGGGGGGTAGTGATAAGTGTGAATTGTTAAAAAGCCGTTTGGTTTGATTGTTTTATATCCCTTTTTCTCCATTGCCATCCGTTAATGTGGGTTTTATTCCAGTTTTTAAAGGGTGTCTTAGTTTTGTCCAATACCAAAACAAGGGTTGCTATTGAATATCTGCCATCTTTATCAAAAAATTCAATTAGCTTCTTGTTGATTAAAAGTCAAAAATGAAAAAAATCCACCAACTATTGTCTCTATGTCTGATAGCGTTGCCATTCGTTTTGGTAGCCCAAATTGTACCTGTTGGAAGCGGCAGCTACACAACGCAGTTGCCACCAGCTGACGCGGCTGGACGTAATAAAAATCCATCTGGAACCCCGCGTTTGTCGGGCATTGCTGCCTCAAAACCCGTTCCCACGAGCGATTGGTGGACGGGCTTACTGACTTACGATGGCGCCAATTTGTACAACTATCCATTGTCCATGCGCGGCAACAACAATGGTTTGGTGGTCAGTTACACATTTTTGGGCAATGGCGTGAATGATACGCGGCAGCCAATGAGTGCCGAACAGCCTTTGTTGGTAGGCGTTTCGGGTTTGAGCAATACGTTTCCAACGGTTTCCGATTATTCGGATTGGACGGTAACGGCCGCTTGGAACAGTGGTGGACGCTCTTTTAGTGCCACTATGGGCATGGGTATGCCTTTCGTTTATTGTACAAAAGGCAGTGCTGACACTGCTTCTGTTACGATTAATAGCGGCACAGTGTTGGTTCAGAATGAAATGATTTTGGTAACAAACGCCATCAGTGGTGCCAATTTTGCCGTTTACGCGCCGGTAGGCTCTACTTGGACAAAATCAGGTTCCGTCTATACTTCCACACTCAACAATAAAAACTACTTTTCGGTAGCAATGCTGCCACAAGGTGTTGCCGCTGCCACTGCTGCCAACGATTTTAAGGAATATGCCTACGTTTTTCCCACAAATACGACCGTTAGTTGGACTTATGATAACGCAACTTCCGTCGTAAAAACAACTTTTACCGTTACACCAGACCGAAAAGAAGGGACGGGAACTAATGTTTTATTGGGTTTGCTGCCGCATCAATGGGCGCATTTAGGCGCTGCGTCAGGTCAGCCCGGGGCTTATTCTTACAGAACATCTCGCGGTACGATGAAAATGTTGGCAGCCAATACTTTTGTGGTCGAAAATAAATTCAAAGGCATTTTGTCCACGCTGCCGAACACGGGTAAGTACAGTGAAAATTTTGATTTGAGCGCTCTGAATAGGAAAGTTGACTTGTTGAAAGGAACGAGTCTTGACCTTTGGACCGACTCCTACAACGAAGGTTTGGCCATGAACCGTTTGATACAAGTGGCACGCATCGCCGACCAAATAAAAAACACCGAGGCGCGTGACAAAATAATCAATACTGTAAAAGTGCGGCTGGAAAATTGGTTCAAGGCTACGCCCAGCGAAAATGCCTTTGTATTCATGTACAATAGTTTGTGGACGACCTTAATCGGGTATCCTGCGGGGCATTCTGCCGATGCAAACTTAAACGACCATCACTTTCACTATGGTTACTTCATCAATGCAGCGACTGCCGTAGAGCAGTTTCAACCCGGGTGGGCGGCTCAATGGGGCGGTATGGTGAATTTACTCATAAAAGATGCGGCCAACTGGGAGAAATCAGACGCTCAATTCCCTTTTCTCAGACATTTTAACCCTTATGCGGGTCATAGTTTTGCCACGGGTCTGTTGAACAACGAACCCCACGGCAACAATCAAGAATCGTCTTCGGAGGCCATGAATTTTAACGCGGCGCTAATCAATTGGGGACAATTGACTGGCAATACGGCGATTCGGGACTTGGGCATTTATCTTTATACAACCGAACAAACTGGCATTGAAGAATATTGGCTTGACATGCAAAGGCGCAATTTTTCGCCCAATTACGGACATAAACTCTGTTCGCGCGTGTGGGGCAATGGCGTTGATGCTGCCACTTTTTGGACGGCTGACATTGCCGCTACTTACGGCATCGAGTTGTTTCCCATGACGGGTGCTTCGCTTTATTTGGGGCATCACCAAACTTACGCGACGGCACTTTGGAACGAAATGAAAACCAGAACGACCATCTTAACGCCACCAACGCTCAATCCTAATCTTTGGTCGGATATTTATTGGTCTTTTCTGGCCTTAACCGACCCAAAATCGGCGGTGAATCTCTACGATGCTTATCCCAATTATCCAGTAAAATTCGGCTGCTCTGATGCGCACACGTATCATTGGTTGCACGGATTGAATGGTGCGGGAATCATTGACACAACCATCACTGCGAATCATCCAATGGCGGTTGTTTTCAACAAAGCAGGCGATAAAACCTACGTCGCGCACAATTACGGCTCTAGTGCCGTCACGGTTACGTATTCAGACGGCTTCACGATGAATGTTCCTGCGCGAACTTTAAAAACGAGCAAAGACGTGGCTGTTTCGGGAAAGCTCACAGCTTCGGCGACGCAAGTGGCGACCAACGGCAGCGTCAATCTTTCGCTTAGTACAACGGGTACAGGTATCACAAAAGTTGAATTTTACGACGGCAATACTTTGGTCGCAACGACTATGACAACCCCATATTCGGCGGTCGTGACCAATTTGACGGCTAAGGTTCACGATTTTTACGCTAAAATCTACGTCGGAACCAACTTTGAATTATCAAATATCGTGTCGGTAATCAGTGGTGAGCAAAAAGCGTATAACAATGCCATCATTTCCATTCCATCACAAACGCTCGAAGCCGGAAATTATGATTATTACGAAGGCGGTATCGGGCAAAATATTGCTTATTTCGACGCTTCAACAACCAACGAGGCGGGCGCATTCCGCGCACCCGAATATGTGGATGCGGGGCCTACGGCGAATGAAGGGAATACGGTTGGTTGGATAGACAATGGCGAATGGCTGGAATACACCGTGAACGTTGCTCAAGCAGGCACGTATGACCTTTCCATAAGATACGCATCGGGAAACACTGCGGGTGGCGGACCATTCCGAATTGAGGTTGACGGAAACACCGTATCGGGCAACATTACGGTCGGCTCTACGGGCAACTGGAATACGTGGGCTTCAAAAGCGGTAACGGGGGTGATTTTACCCGCAGGACAACACATTATGCGTCTTGCTTTTGACAACGGTGGCTTCAATATTGGCCGGATTTCGTTCACCCGTACGGGTAATGCGGAGCCTGCTTTAAGCCTTTCTGCGACGACATTAACCCTGCCGATGATTGTCAACGCAACCCAAACTTTTAACGTCACTTCAAACGTCAGCTGGACAGCAACGAGCAACCAAAATTGGCTAACGGTTAGTGATTTGACGGGATTTGGCAGTAAAACGGTGCGCGTAACCGCCCAAGAAAACACGACAACTGCGGCGCGCACGGCTGTTGTGACTGTTTCGGGCGTGGGTGTTGCCACCCAAACGGTAACTGTAACCCAAGAAGCGGGCGGTTTTTCTTATCTCTTGACTTCTGCGAATGCCTTGACCATTAATTCGACGGCGAATAGCGTACAAATATTTGATATTACGGCAAATGTCGGCTGGACAGCAACAAGCGACCAATCGTGGTTGGCAATTAATAATGCATCCGGAACGGGTAGTGCCAGATTGACGCTCACGGCTCAGGCAAACACTGCAACAACCGAAAGAACGGCCAGAGTGACCGTCACGGGAGCCGGTTTGGCACCCAAAATCGTGACCATTACACAAAGCGCGGCTCCTTTGGTCTTATCATTACCCATTGATTTTGAACTCGTTGGCACTTACGGATTTATTGATTTTGATGGCGGCGCAGCCAGCGTTATTGCCAATCCGCGCCCAACGGGTATCAATACGAGCCCGAAAATTGCCCAAATCGTCAGAAATGCGGGTGCAACTTGGGCAGGCAGTAAATTGATTCTGCCCAACAGGCTCGATTTTGCCAACGGCAGCACGTTTACCATGAAAGTATATTCGCCCAAAGTGGGTTTGCCCGTTCTTTTCAAATTGGAAGGCAATGCCAGCACTGAAATACTGACCAAAACAACGGTCGCCAACGCTTGGGAAGAGTTGAGATGGAATTTTGCGGGCAGACCGTCAAATACCTACAATGCTTTGGTGTTCATGTTCGACTTTGGGACGGTTGGCGATGGCTCGGCTAATTCAACGTTCTGGTTCGACGATGTCAATTTGGTCGGTACAACCAGTGCGCAGGATTTAGACGATTCCAAAATTTCCATTTTCCCCAATCCTGCTAATGATATTTTGTTCATAAACGGATTGCTTACCAAGTCGGACGTTTCGATTCACGACATAAGCGGTAAAATGCTGCTGAACCAGCAGGTCAGCATTGGCCAAATTGACATCAGCCGTTTGCCGAGTGGTCTTTATTTCATAAAAATTGGAACACCCACAAGCACTGTGACTAAAAGATTTGTGAAACAATAGAGCCTGAATACTGAGGGGGTGTTTCCAACGATGGGAACACCCCCTCAGTAACTTTATCTTTTATAATGCTCGCCAGTCACCTCCCGCAGCCGCCTCGCCGCCTGTTCAGGCGTAATATCTCGTTGAGGATTTGCCAGCATCTCGTATCCCACCATGAATTTTTTGACCGTGGCTGACCGTAAAAGTGGCGGATAAAAACTGTGGTGCCAATGCCACGCCGTGTGTTCTTTTCCATCCGTCGGAGCTTGATGGATGCCTGCCGAATACGGAAACGACGTTTCAAAAAGATTGTCATATCGAATCGTCAATTGCCGTAAAACATTGGCGTAGGCCGTCTTTTCCGCGTCGGTCATGTCCGTGATGCGCGCCATCGCGCGGAGCGGTACAATCATCGCCTCGAATGGCCAAACTGCCCAAAACGGAACGAGTGCCACAAAATGCTCGTTTTTGATAACAATGCGCTCTTCTTTTTCCAATTCTGCCGTCAAATAATCCGACAATAAGGTGCGTCCGTTTTGCTCAAAATAACGGATTTGCGCTTGTTGTTTCTTGAATGGTTCATCGGGAATGGACGCTTGCGCCCAAATCTGCCCGTGCGGATGCGGATTCGAACAACCCATGATTGCGCCTTTGTTTTCAAAAATTTGGACGTAATTGATAAAATCCTTCGCCCCCAAAGTCGCGTATTCCGCACACCACAAATCCACCACTTTGCGAATCTGCTCCGTCGTCATTTCGGGCAAAGTCACATCGTGGCGCGGCGAAAAACAAATCACCCGACTCAAGCCCCGCTCGTGTTTGACTTGAAAAAGTGCGTTGGGCGACACATTACCCCCCTCAGTATGAGCCACTTCATCTACCAAAAGTGCCGCAAAATCGTTGTCGAAAGCATAAACATCAGCATAATCGGGATTGGTGTCACCATTAGCACGCTTGTTCGTTGGGCAGAGATAGCATGTTGGGTCGTAAGTAGGACGGTTATCAGCAGCATTTTTCTCAACTTGTCCTTGCCAAGGGCGTTTGGTGCGATGTGGCGAAACCAACACCCACGAGTCGGTCAAAGGATTGTAACGACGATGCGGGTGTTCATCAAAACTGAAAGCTGTCATATTTTATAATTAATTGGTAATCAAAAAGTTAAACTAAAGTCACTTGCTTACTATGCGTCTAAACGTGTCGTGCCATTTGAAATAGTAACAACATAAGTTTTTAAATCAATCTTAAATTTTTTGAAATAAGCCGTTTTCATGTCTTCTATAAACTGCGGAATAGCCGCCGTTTTAACCAAATTAATCGTGCAACCACCGAAGCCACCGCCCATCATACGGCTGCCAAAAACAGCCTCATTTTTCTTTGCTCTTTTAACCAGAAAGTCCAATTCGGGGCAACTGACTTCGTAATAATGCGACAACCCCAAGTGCGTTTCAAACATTTTTTGTCCAAAAGCTGCTAAATCATGCCGTTCTAAATCTTTGCACGCTGCCTCAACGCGAGCAATTTCCTTCACAATATATTGGCAACGTTGAAAAACAAGTAGTGGCATTTCGTCTCTGTGTTTTTTCAAAAATGATAGTGGCACATCGCGCAGCGTAGATACTGAGGGGTCATATTTTTGCAAAATAGACACCCCTTCTTCGCATTGTTTTCGACGAATATTGTACTGACCATCTGCCAACGAATGTTTTACATCCGAATCGCAGAGGACAATTTTTATATCTTTAAAATCAAAAGGGAAATATTGAAACTCAAGGGAACGGCAATCTAAACGCATCACTTTGCCTGCCTGCCCCATCATCGAAGCAAACATATCCATGATGCCGCATTGCACACCAACAAATTGATTTTCAGCCCGTTGTGCCAATTTGACCAATTCCATACGAGGTTTTTTGAGGTCAAACAATTCATTGATAGCAAACGCCAAACCCGCCTCTACGGCAGCCGACGACGACAAACCCGCACCCAAAGGTACATCGCCACCAAACACCAAATTGAACCCTGACGACAAAGGCTGTTCTTTTTGGAACTGCTCGACAACGCCTAAAAGATAATTGACCCAACTTTGTGCCGACGACACGATGTTACTGAGGGGTACGATTTCGAGGTTTTCGTAGTCCATTGAGTACAAATGCAGCGCATTATCTGCCCGTTTTCCGATGGCAAATGTGATTTTTTTGTCAATCGCAGCTGGTAAAACCCAGCCGCCGTTGTAGTCGAGGTGTTCGCCTATCAAATTGATGCGTCCTGGCGAAGTGACGATGACATCGGGCGTGTGGCTAAAGAGACTTTGGTATTTTTCGCTAATCATACACGTTTTTTAATTTATAACTTTGAATCGTACACACAAAATCCTTTTTTATTTTCAATAATCAAAGTTTGAGCGGCTGTTTTATTTATTTTTAGTTCAACGGTCTTGCCAATCCCAATTTCAGAAATTGGATAACTGCCCACGACTTTAGTCCCTTCCATAAGTTTCAAAACGTGATTTTTGATGGTATAAGACGGAAAATCGGGCTTCGCAGTGATGCTGATTTTGTCTTTTTCGACTACCACAATAATGGGCGATAAATTTTTTTGAAAAGCTTTGTAGAGTTCTCTTGGCTCGCGTTTTTCATCAATCATACCCCACGGACGATAGCCGCTTTCATTCGTATTCGGGTAGCGACTTGCATAATCGAAGGCTGTCCAATGCGATGCACCAACCGCGTAAGGGTTTTGTTTGAGTACCTCTATGAACTCGTTTAAGTTTTTGATACGCTCTTGCTCACTTTTCACTTCGTCGCTGCGTTTGCCAAATTCGCTGGCAAAAATGGGCTTTTCGGGGTATTTTTCGTGAAATACTTTGATACTTTTTTCCAAACCTTTGCCCGATGAATAGCAATTGAAACTGATAAAGTCGCAATGTCGCATCGCATCGTGCGGGACTTTTATCGCTTCGGCATTTGCCGCAAAATTGAGTGCGGCGAAAGTTATCAAACGGGTTGAATCCAATGCACGGTATTTGGCGGCGTGATAGCGCGTCCATTCATCGCCTTCGGAAGTCCAACTATCGTACTCGTTGCCTGTGCTGTACGCCACGATGGACGGACTGTTCCAATAAGTTTCCACAAATTCGGTCATTTGCGCCGAAAACTCATCTCTGGCGCGTTGACTGTTCATCAAAACGGGCGAAATCTGCCAAGCAGGAATTTCGGCGACAATCAAATAGCCGTTTTCATCTGCCCATTTATAATAATATTTGCTGGCAGGTGTGTGGCACAACCTCGAAAAAATCATATTGCCATTGCGAAGCATAGCCATTTCTTGTTGAGCTAACACATCGGGGTCAGTCGAACCATAAACGGGGTGGTCAGAAGCCCGATTTGCACCCGCGACGCGCAACGGTTGACCGTTCAAAAGCAATTGCGCTTTTGCTTTATCCACCCGAAATTCTCGAATACCGAAGTAAGTCGCGTAGGTACTGAGGGGGGTATTTTTGGCACTTAGATTGGTCTGAACATCGTATAAATTAGGGTCGTCAAAATCCCATAAAAGCACGTCTGCTGCATTCAATTTGGCTTCGATTAAGACTTTTTCTTTGCTAAAAGCAGGTAATTTGACTTGTTTTTCAAGTGTCAATACTTTTTTCCCTGTTGTCCGATTCGTAAGAATTGAAGTCAAGTTAACCGTTGTGTCGCTCAAAGATTTGTTCTCAATCCATGTGGCTATTGTAAGATTGGCAGTTTTGGTTTTTAAATTAGGCGTAGCTTCTATTTTTTGATTAACTACATAAATTTTACTCGTTATCAAGAGGCTCACATCGCGTGTGATGCCGCCGTATTCGTACCAAGGAAAAAGTTGGTGGCGCGGATTATCGCCAATTTTCACACCCGGCATCGAAAATTCGTCCCAAGAATTATCCACTTCGATGGACAAAAAATTGACATCGGGATAGACCAAATGTTTAGAAATATCCACCGAAAAAGGCGTATAACCGCCTGAATGATACGCCGCGAGTGTACCATTGACGAAAATGCGGCATTTCTGAAACACCGCTTCAAAATGTAGCCTCACCGTTTTGTCTTTTATCGCCGTTGGCAATTTGAAACCTTTGCGATACCACGATTTGCCGATGTGGTTGTACCGCCTGTCCAAACTCCAACAATGCGGCACAGTGACTTTGTCAAACGCCTCTGCCAAGTACAAACTGTCTTTTTCCGCTACTTTCCAAGGTTTTTGCCAACCAACAATTTCACCTTTGTTCAAGGGGTCAATAGCGAAGTTCCAAGTGCCGTTGAGAGAAATGTCTTGGGCTTGTATTTGGAAGAAAACAAGATTGAGTAGCAGACAAAAAAGGTGTTTTTTCATAATTTTAGCTGAATTTTCTATTCAGAAAGGGTGTTTTACTGAGGGTGGTAGTTTCTCCATGTCATCGTGTTTTCCACAACCCAAAACCGCCACCCATCGCCGTTAAAACCCCAATTGTAATCGCAGTTTGTCCTCTATCCGCAAAAAAACCTAAGAGCGCGATGCCCAAACCGACAAACGTGATAGACGATAAAATGACCTTGACACCAAACCGATTTTGCTCGTCGGCATCGTCGTGACTGTGCGTAGACTCCCGATTTTGGAGACTTTCTAAGGAGAAAACGGCGGTTTTTTGATTGAAATAATAGTACAATTCAAAAAGCAGCATGACCAAAAAAGGCAAACCCACACCCAAAGCGGTTTCAGTTGTGCGGCTCAATTTGAAGCCTAATACTGAGGGGGCAGCCAATTTGAGAAAAAGACTGATAATCAAGCCCGTCAAAGAAGCCGTTATGACCGTCAAAGCCGTCGGACGTTTGGAATAGAGCGACCAAATAATCGGCACAAACAACGCCCCGCCTGCAATAGAAGCCGTACTCAACACCATTTCGACGATACCGCCGACTTTCGGAACGAGTATCGCAATCCAAATAGTCAAGCCGCCGAAAAAAACCGTGAAAGCACGCGCTGCGAAAATCAAAGTCTTTTCTGAGGCTTGCGGTTGAAACACTTTTTTATAAACATCATTCGCAAAAACCGTTGCGACCAAATTGATTGTTGTGTTGGCTTTGCTTGCTGTTGCCGAAATCATACCCGCCAAGACCAAACCGATGAGTCCTGCGGGAAGGATTTTCTGACAGAGCATCATGTACGCGCCTTCGGGTTCGAGACCAACCAAATTGGGATTAATGATGCGGTAAATCATCGGTGGCAACATCCAAATAAAAGGACTGATGAAGTACAAAGCCGCGAACAAATAAGCCACTTTTTGCGCGTTTTTCTCCGTCGAAACGCTGGTATAGCGCTGCACATACGCCCAATTGCCGCCGATATAGGCGGTTTGATAAAGCATGAAAGCCAATAAAAAACTGGGCGGAAAATCGGTATTTGAGAAGTTGAAGAAGTCTTGCGGAGCGTTTTGAATGAAACCGCTCACGCCGTTGATTTCAGTAAAAGCCATCGGAATCACAATCAAAACCGCACAAGTCAAAATCACAAATTGCACCACGTCAGTCACTAAAACCGCCCACAAACCACCCGCCGACGTGTACAAAACGATGATGCCGCCGATGATAATGATGCACGCTTCGAGCGACAAAGGCGAAGCCACTTGTACCATTTTGCCGACTGGATACAAGACAGAAGCCGTCGTAAACAGACCGTGCAGCATGATGAGAAAGGTATAAAACTGCTGCGTTGGCGTGTTGAAACGCTTGCCGATGTACTCGGCGGCGGTCAGTGCGCCCGTTCGTTTCCACGTTTTGGCAATAAACCATGCGACCAATAAGCCACCAAAAACCATCGTGAGTTGAATACCATTCGCTACAAAACCCGCTTTGTAGGCAATAGACCCCCAAACGACGAACGTACCCGCCGAAAAATAGCTGATAAACAGCGACAGACCGTTTATCCACCAAGGCGTTTCGCCGCCCGCCTCAAAAAAGGATTGGGCGTTTTTGCTACCCATGCGCGTAAACGCCATACCGATAGCGAGAATGAGGGCAGCAAAAACTGCCATGACGATGAGGTCTAATTGTACCATAAGCCAGCCCCCTAAATCCCCCAAAGGGGGACTTTTTTGATTCGTTCGTTAATATTTGTCTCAAAAATTTCAAAACTTCCCGCTTTAAAGTCCCCCTTTGGGGGATTTAGGGGGCGTAACACCGCATTTCAAACACACTCGCAGGGCAATTTACTGAGGGGTGTTCGAGGGCAAGTGTGAGGGATTTTGTAAAAATGGGTTTGTCTAATTTTATCTCATTACGGCTTTGATGATTGTCTTTTTTCTCAAAAATAAGGTTGTTTTGGTCGTCAAAAAGGCGGTAATTCTGAACGCAAAACGGCGATACTGTTTCAGGGTGCGTCATCAAAACGGATTCGAGTGGGTGGTCAAAATCAGCATCAAAACCTAAGACGATGGTGAAAATAGTTTGTTTTTCCTCCCAATTTAAGGTTAAATGCGGGTTTTCATCCGCAAAATCAGCGACCCACGCATTGGGTTGATTGGTGGGTCTTGCGACACCATTTTTGATATTTTGAACACCGAAGGCTTCAACAGCAGGTGCGAAAGTCATGGCTATATTTTGCCCTTGCGGACGGCGTTGGGGTGTCCAAAACTCGAACGCATCTACGCCAATGTCTTCGGGTGGCGTTTGTTTTCCATAATTCGATACGGCTTTGTTGATGGTGTTAAAGACCGATAAAATGCCCGAAATACGTTGTTCAGAACGCGGTATTTTTATTTTTTCATTTTTTTGAAAAACAAGATACGCATACTGAGGGGTGTCTAAAATGCTGTTTCCCCAAGTGATTTCTAAGGTATTTTGCCCTTTTTTAATCGGAATTGCCCTTTCTGCCAAGATAATTTCGGGCGTATGATTGTACGCTAATCCACTTATCCGCAACTCTACGTTCAAGGTCGTTTTTTGCAATCCGTAAACATTAACCGTTGTGGTGGGTACTTGCCCTGCATTCACAGGAATCATTTGAGCGACTGAAATACTGAGGGGGGCTAAATCGCCATTTTCGGGCAGTTCTGACAACGACAATTCGCTCGAAGCCGTGATTTTTGCCGTTTGTACCAAGTCTTTTTGGTCATTCAAACGCATATTTGGCAGATGATGCCCCGTTTTCAATAATTCTTCTTGCAAAACGGGTACTAAACCATTGGTGTAAATATCGCGAGGATTCAAGCCGTTTTTTGTTGCTAAAACTGCCGCCGTGCCTATCGCTTGACCTGCGTGTGCGGTCGTCGCCATGACCCGCGTTGAGCCAAAAGCAACGTGCGAAGCACTCATCAAGCGTCCGCCGAGAAAGAGATTTTTGATGTTTTTAGAATACAAACTGCGGTAAGGAATATCATAAATGCCCTTGCTGTGCCATTGATTGCAACCCGGTTTTTCACCAAAAACACCATCGGCAGGGTGCAAATCAATAGACCAACCGCCAAAAGCAACCGCATCGTGTTTCGGGCGTTGTTCAACAATATCTTGTTGAATCATCATATAATCGCCTTCAAAACGGCGGCTTTCGCGCTTGCCAGGGATTGTGCCGACCCATTCTAAGGTCAGATTTTCGGCTTCGGGAAAATTGCCCGAATTTTTGATATAATCCCACACACCATAAATGACTTTCCACAATTCCCATTTGATGTCTTCGGTATCGTGAATGGTGTCCAATCTGCCGCCGTACTCCACCCACCAGAGGCGGCAACCAAAGTCTTTGGCGTTAAATGACCTAAATTTTGGCACTTTTTGCGTGACATCGTGGGCAAAACTTGGGGCAACGTAGCGCACAGACTTGCCGACATCTTTTGAATAAAAATAAAGCGAATGACCCAACAATTCGCCGTACTCTACTGAGGGGGCGAATTTTTCACCAAACTCTTCCGCACTTTCTGCGCCCATTCGGAAAGCAGCACCCGACAAAAAGCCCACTACCCCATCGCCCGATGCATCGCAAAACAAAGGTGCAGTCAAAGTATAAACCGTCTGATTTTGAGAACAAAAAGCCGAAACCGAAGCGATGGTATCCGCATCGCGTTTCTGCACTTCGTACACTGCCGTATTCAATAACAGCGTGATATTGGGTTCAGAAACGACTTTTTCCAATATCAAACTGTCGAAAATAAGCGGATTGCCTTCAGGATTTCGGTAGAGATTTTCGACCAACAATTCATCAATCACACCACCTTCGCGCGCCCAACGGTTGTTATTGCCCATGTGCGAAGTTGCGCCCAAGACCCATAACCGTACTTCGCTCGACGCATTGCCGCCCAAAACGGGACGGTCTTGTACCAAAACAACTTTGATGCCTTGTCGTGCAGCCGTAATCGCTCCGCAAACACCTGCCAAACCGCCACCCACTATGACTAAATCAGCTGAAATTGCGGTGTTTTTTAAAGTTCTTTTTGTGGTTTCAAGTTCTTTTATCATAATATATAGAATAATTAAACCGACGTTTGGGGGAATTTCAAAGTTCCCTAAACGTGAATGAAAGCTACTGTTTTATGAATTTTACAGTCTGAAACCTGCCTTTATCTTGTAAAATTAAAAAATAGACCCCCTCAGTAAAATGAGCAATTTCTATGGTTTGTGTGCTTGTTTCCTCTTGCAAATTGTAAGTTGAAAGAACTTGTCCGTTGACATTGACAACTTTTATTTGAGCCGTTTTGGACACATTTTTAAAGGTCGTTTGAATAGAATTGTCCTTAGAAATATTGGGATAGACCATAAAAGGAACATCAAAATCATTAAAAGTTTCGGCCAAAATTTTGCTATAAACAAAACTACCATCCGAATCCATTATTTTTAAGCGATAATAGTTAGTGGTTGGTTCGGGCGTATCTGTATAGTCATACTTATTGCCGATAAGCTGATTTGAACCATTGATTTTGGCAATCTCGTAGAAGGTCTTGCCATCGGTACTGCGTTCTAAGGCAAAATGGCTGAAATTGAATTCGGATTGGGTTTTCCAAGTCAAAACAACTTGATTTTTGACACGATTTGATGTAAAATCAGACAATGTGATAGGCACAACAAGGTTATCAGCAAAGCTGCCTGTGATACTCAAATCGGCATCGGTATCGGCTGTGCCACTCCCAAAAAGAAATGACCCCGTACCAGAAGCATCAAAAGGTGTAATCCTAAAAGTGACCGTTTTGTCAGATGTGACACCTTGAAGCCCTGATATACTCGATAAATCAATAGGTCCGAGCGTAAAATTCGCTGTCGTTCGGGTAGCCCCTGTGACGGTGGCACAAGGAACAAAAGCACCATTATCAATTTGATAATCTATTTGGTATTGAATCGGACCTGTATTTGAAATACGTATATTGAACTTGTCAATAGATTGATAACTGACTGTTTGGTTGGCTTTTAGACTAAATTTTAAAAACTTATTAGCCGATACACCTGTCGCTGCCGTTGTTGTTGACCACTCATTGCCGCCCCAATAGCCATTTGAAGCAGCCGTAGTTGGCAACACTACGCCCGAACCGCGCGTCAAAGCTGTTGGTGCAGTCATATTACCATTGAGAAAAGTAGGCGAAAAATTAGCAATTGACCTACCGCCTTGCAATTGACCCGAAGCTTCCCAAGAAACTAAAACCGTTGTAGCAGCTGACGGGCGTTTGTCATATACATTTTCTGGATAAGCATTAACCGAAGTATGATTGCTGTAAATCTGCCCAGCTGCTGTTAATGTACCATCCGTATTGCGAGCAGGAATATCATTGCCGAAGAAATAGGCATATCGTTCAACACGGGGGTCGGCATCTAACCAAGGCAGTGCCAAAGCCATAAACTGCTCGTGTATGGTAGAGGTACGATTGATATTGGCATTAAACTCTGTAATCCAAATAGGTTTTTGATATAAATTGTAAACAGCAGTGATATAGTTTTTAAACCGATTGAAAATATTGGTAACGTTGTTGTCAGGGTTGCTTCCAGTTATATTGCCCCAATCGTACCAATGGACACAGACGACATCAATTTTCAAATTTTGCGCTTCTGCTTCGTTTGTAAAATTCGTCAGCCACACCCTATATTGTGATTCAGTTGTTGCAGGTGAACCCATGCGTTGACCTGCTCGCAACATTTTTTTGTAGTAAGGAATGGCACGTGTCGCATCATCTGCCATAACTCCACCAGAGCTACCCGACTGCCCTGTATTGTCAGGTTCATTGAAAGCTAAAAAATGTGTTACATTTGTTTTGTTGACAACTGCGGTGACACTGGTTTCTATACTGGCGTAAGCACCCCACAGCATAGGTGAGTAATCTTGAGTTGCCGTTGATACATCATTAAAACCCCAATCATAAAACCAACTGACATTCAATGCGTCTCTTTCAGTATTATTCGTTGCGCCCGCACCTTTCTTCTTCACAGGTGTACTTGGTAGTGGCAATACTCGAATAAACGACACTTTATTCTGCAAAACCATCGCTAAGTTGACGTTCAAGTTACTTATCGTTGCCATATAACTGAACCGTTCACCTGAGCCATCGGCGTTTTCTGCCAAAGTCGCCATATAACCTTGTGTCAAAGCAATAGACTTGATTCCATCGTTGAGGCCATTTGGAATACTGGCATCTGTATAAATGGTTCGTGCCACACAATTGCCAGATGTGCCTTGCAGATTGAAGTTTGAATAAATGACGAGTTGGGCATTCGTTGAGCCAAAGGCTAATAATGCCAACGTGAGAATCACAAATTTTTTCATTGTGTTGTAATCATAAAGTGTTAGAAATTGCAGAAATGCCCCCTCAGTAATTTTTAGAAAAAGCCACTATTGTTTAAAAAACTTGCGGCTTAAAACCGAGCCTTTATCGTACAAAGTCAGCACATAGCCCCCCTCAGTAAAATGAGCAATATCAATGGTTTGCGACGTCGCCCCTATTTGCAATTTATGAGAACTCACCAATTGACCATTTAGATTGAAGATTTTGATGAGTCCTGTATCTGTCGCTTCTTTAAACTTTACTTCTATTTTGCCTTGCAATACCGTTGTTGGATACACCGAAAACGCCGCATCATTGAGATCGGTCACAGAGACTGACCCCGCCCCTGCCCGTTTGTCAACGATATTCTGCGGATAAGCGTCAAGCGAAACATGGTCAGCATAGACTCGCCCTGCCGATGTCAATATGCCACTGCTTGTCACAGGCACATCGTTTCCAAAAAAATAAGAGTAACGTTCTATACGTGGGTCAGAATCCAACCAAGGTAATGCCAACCGCATAAACGCTTCGTGTACAGCAGGTGGGCGGTTTACGTTGGCATTAAACTCTGTAATCCAAATGGGCTTTTGGTACAAGTTGTACACGTTATTAATATAACTTTTGAACCGATTAAAAACATCGGTCGCATTTGGGTTTGCGTTCAAAGTAGAAAGCCAATTGCCCCAATCGTACCAATGGACACAGACAAAATCAATTCTTGAACTGTCTTGATTTGCCAAAGTCGTAAAATCACTCAACCACACACGGTATTGCGATTCGGTACACGCAGGTGACCCCATGCGATAGCCTGAACGCAAAAGCTCTCGGTATAAAATAGCGGCATCATTGATATTAATATTCGCTTGCCCAACGTTATCAGGCTCATTAAACCCCAAAAAAGTAGTCAAACCTGTTTTGGCAATGACTGCATCTACTGAAGCAGGTGCTGCCATATTCCGCCCCCACGCCATCGGTACAAACTCCCTACTTGGAAGTGAGGCATCTTGAATGCCCCAGTCATAGAACCAACTGACGTTCATCAAGGCTATGTTATTATTGTTCTGCTCACAAGCCCCCTTTTTTTTGATGTTTGTAATCGGCAAAACACGAATAAAAGACACTTTATCGCGCATAACATTGGCAAGATTGACATTTATATCGCTTTGTGAAGCCACATAACAGAAACTTTCGCCCCTGCCATCAATATTGGCTGCTAAGGTTGCCATAAAGCCTTTCCGCAAGGTGATAGACTTAATTTGGTCATCAAGTCCATTGGGGATATTCACACCTTTGTAAATGGTGCGTTCTTCACAAACACCTGATGTACCTTGCTGATTGAGTGCAGAATAAATCGTCAATTGAGCATTTGATAGCTGACAAAAGCCTATAAATCCTATTAAAATAAAGATTTTTTTCATTGAACGAGTTAAGTTAAAATTTTGTAAAAAGAAAGAAAATACCCCCCCTCAGTATTTATTGCCATTCTGGGTGTTGCACTAATGCACTGTTCGCATCAATTTCACGTTGTGGAATGGGCCACACGTAATGTCTGGAAGGAACAAAATTGCGTGTCTGAATAGAAGTTGCAGCCGCTTTGTCTATGCTATTGAAAACATCAACGGCTCTTTCTTTCAAAATACCCCAGCGTTTGAGGTCGTAGTAGCGTAAGCCTTCAAAAGCCGTTTCGACTCGCCTTTCTTGTCTTACTATATCTATGAGTTGTTGTTTTGTCAAACCTGTGCCTTCTACAACTTCTACTTTAGGCATCGTAGCGCGCGTACGAACTTGATTGACCAAATCACGGACTTGTTGCTCTGTATAACTGCCTGATTCCAACAAAGCCTCTGCACGAGTCAACAAGACTTCAGCGTAGCGCAAAACATAGAAATCTTGACCATTATCGAAGGCATTTGTGGAGTTGGCAGCACTTTCATCAGCCCATTTTCGAAGCCTAATTTTGGTCGGTGCAAGGTTAGTTGCCAAAATAGCCGCGCCTCTGAAAAGCGAATTGGTGGTCACAACCGTTGCATTGAATCGTGGGTCGCGGTTGAGCGTTGGGTTCGATGCGTTGTACAAAGGTGAACGTGTGATAGGCAAGCCATCTGTACAGTAATAAGCATTAGCCAAATTGGGTAAGGCAACTGTATGCACCTGCGGAGCTGCTGGGAAATAGCCATTGAAACTAGCCCCTACACCTGCTGCAAGACCAGGCCCTGCGTACTGCACAGCGAAAATAATGTCTCTGCTCGTCTCTCCTGCGATGGTAAATAGCGTGTTGTAAGTAGTGTTCAAATTATAAACATTCAGGTCAATGACCTTTTGGGCAGTAGCAGCAGCTTCTGTATAATTTTTGTTATACAGATAAAACCGTGCAAGTAAAGCCAATGCTGCGCCTCTCGAAACACGTCCTTTGGTGACAGTAACAGGTAGAGTTGTACCTGTCGTAATCTCGTTCAATTCTTTGATGACAAAATCACTCAATTCTTTATAAGTATTTTTAGGTACTTTGGCTTCTTGTAAGGTTTGGGGGCTTGTGATCAAAGGCGCATCACGATAGCACATCGCCAAATGATGATAGGCAAGAGCACGTAAAAACCGTACTTCGGCTTTCATCGTATTGCGATTGGCTTCTGTTACTTCTTTTACACGGTCAACATTTGCCAAAAAATCGTTGCTGCGTTGAATCATTTTGTAACAAGCTGTCCAAAAGCTATTGATAAGCCCATCTGTAGGCGAATAATCGCCGCGTGCTACGGCTGCGCCGTTGATGAAATCGTAGTTGCAATAGCCATTGTCAGAAATAAAATCCAAACGATAAACACCCGCATTCTGACCACTTGAGTTACCATTATAAAAATCGTTGGACTGCAATTGTGAAAACACGCCCGCCAATGCTTTGTCCACATCGCCCGATGTTTTCCAGAAGTTGTCGCTCGCCAAAGAATTTGGATTGGTTTCATTCAAAAAATCTTTCGAACAACTGCTTATAGCCAATACCATTATCAGAAATACTGCTATCTTTTTCATACTATTTTTCTTTATTGTTTTTGAAAATAATTTGATTTTTAGGCTCAAATTACCCCCTCAGTATAGAGCAGGTTTTTGGGCATTTTTAGTGCAAATTGGGTATTAAAAAGAGGCCGAAAGCCCGAAAGAAATACTCTTGGTATTCATGTAATCAAGGCTTCTTTGGTCAGTATCCGATTTCTCCACATCATAGTCTTTATTGTCGGCAAGCGTCCACAAGTTCAAGCCATTGAAATAAACACGAAGGTTGGACAGATGCACTCGTTTCAACAAAGCCTTTGGCACACTATAACCCACTTCAAAGTTTTTAAGCCGCACGTACGACGCATCTTGCATTCTGAAAGTAGAATAAGCATTATTGTTGGTCGGATTGCCCCAACGTGGTAAATTTCCTTCTGGATTGGCAGTCGTCCAACGCTCATTCCAGATGATAAGCTTTTGCGACCTGTTTGCCATAGCTGCTTGGTCTTCGTAATAACGTGTTATGCCTGAAATACCTTGAAAAAATGCAGTTACATCAAAACCCGCGTATTTCATACCGATATTAGCACCATAAGTTAATTTCGGAAATGGATTGCCAATAATCACTCTATCATCGGTTGTCACATCACCATTGCCATTGACATCTCGATATTTGATGTCCCCAATTCGTGGTTTCACACCAAATTGTTTTGGGCTTGCATCAACTTCTGCTTGTGTTCTGAAAAGACCTTGTGCTTCATACCCAAAAAAAGAGTTGATAGGATAACCTACTTCATTGATGGTAGCACCAGTAATCCAGCCCGTTCGACCTGCTGTACTCGTTATTTTATTTTCAACCATTGAACCATTCAAAGAAATATCGTATTCAAATTTGCCAATACGATTGCCGTGGCTAACCAATAACTCAACCCCTTTGTTACTGACAGAACCCGCATTTTGGTTAGGTGCGGTCAAGCCACCAAGTGTGTTCGGAATAGGTAATTGCACCAAAATATTGGATGTATTTTTATCAAAAACATCGGCTTCTATTCTCAATAGACGATTTGGTAATTCTATATCAATCCCAATATTAGCCTGTGTCGTTTTTTCCCACTGAATATTACTGTTTGACAAAGCATTGATGGCAACGCCTTGGCTTAAAACATCACTAAAAATATAGTTTTGATTCAAAGAATAGTTCTGAGTGAATGAGTAATTGCCAATATCTTGATTCCCCAATTGTCCCCAGCTGGCTCTCAATTTTACAAACTCAACGTACTTAGTTAGATTTTTGAAAAATGGCTCATTTGAAATAACCCAACCTGCCGATGCCGAAGGAAATACGGGATATTGTTGCGAAGCGGGTAGCCTCGATGTGCCATCCACGCGAGCGTTCAACTCGAGTAAATATCGGTCTGAAAATGAATAGTTGATACGACCTAAAAAAGATTGAAGCGTTAAAGCTGAAGCACTGCCACCTACAGTTGGCAACTCAGCACTTGCGCCTAAGACAACAACATCGTTGCTGGGTAAATTGCGGACAGAAGCATCAAAGGAGTTGGTTGCATCGCGTTGTGCGGTTTGCCCGACTAATACTTTAAGATCGTGCTTTTTATTGAATACTTTTTCGTAACGCAAGAGATTTTCAACAACATAACGTGTGAAAAGTGTTGAACTGTTGCGCGCTGAACTCACTGTCGCCGTCGTATTGAAAAGTGAACCATCGGGACGATACTGGAAAACTGAAGGTACAGCCCTGTAATTTAAAGTTGAACTATATACATATGCAAGACTTGACGTGAAGCTAAATCCATTTAAAAATTTGAGTTGTCCAAATATTTTACCGTCTAAACGGTAATTTTGAGTATTGTTTTTTTGTTCGTTCAGCAATCTTATCGGGTTTTTGATTTGCGCCAAATCCGTTCCGTCAAACAAACCAAATTGTCCAAAACTATATCGAACTGGTACAGTAGGACGAACAAAACCACTGATAATACGATTAATGCCATTGTCACCATCATCATTTTGATTTGCGGCGGCGATTGGTTCATTAATGCCCTGTTTGAATCCGCGTAGATTGACACCAAAACTCAAATGGTTTGAAATCTTACTGTCCAAATTGGCTCGAAATTGTAATCTGTTTGCATTGGTATTATCCATAATGCCTTTTTGATCAGAATATTCCACCGAAACCAAATATTTTGTTGCGTCCGTACCACCCGAAGCCGACAAAAACTGCATATTCAATGGCGCAGGTTTATACACTGCATCAAACCAATCCACATTAGCAAAATTGTCTGGGTCTGACCCGTCTTTTATTTTCTGAATCATGGCTTCTGTAAAAGCAGGTGCAGCACCCGTTTCAGTCAAAAAGTCGTTATATGCTGTTGCCCACTGCACACCGTCCATATAACGCGGTTTGATGAGCGGTTTTTGGGTAGAATACGTCGCGCGATATTGTATTTTGGGTTTACCCGTTGCGCCACGCTTTGTTGTTACCAAAATAACCCCATTTGCTGCCCGAACACCATAAATAGAAGCCGAAGCTGCGTCTTTCAAAACAGAAACCGCCTCAATATCATCTACCGAAATATCGCCCAAAGCACCTACCTCATTCGGTACACCGTCAATAACAACAAGCGGAGCATTACTGCCAAATGTCCCAATACCACGAATCCTAATCACAGGGTCGTTTTTGCCAGGTTGTCCCGTGAACGAACTGACTGTTACACCTGCCATACGCCCTTGCAAAGCTGTTGCCGCGTTTGATATAGGTAAACCGTCAATATCGTTCATCTTCACGGACGAAACCGCGCCCGTTAGATTGGCTTTTTTATCTGCACCATAACCTACAATAACAACTTGTTCTAGCACTTTATCATCTGTTTGCATCAAAACATTGAATTCAGTCTTGTTACCGACACTGACTTCTTGTTTTAAATAACCTATCAAACTAAACAATAAAACCGCTTTATCATCTGGAACAGACAATGAAAATGCACCATCCAAATCGGTTACTGTGCCTGTGGTTGTGCCTTTTACGGCGATGCTTACACCAGGTAATTTTTCGCCTGTTGTTGCGTCAGCAACCGTACCTGTTATGGTGATAACAGCTATTTCAGTTGGAGTCTCCGTTTCTTTCTCCTCTAATGCCCCTTGTGATTGCCTCTTGAGGTCATTTATCAGACCTTTTTCGGCGACCAAAACTATTTGTTCATTGATGACCCGATAACCAATTTTGGCGGGTGTCAGCAGTTTGTCTAAGACCGTAGCTAATTTTGCTTTTTCAACACTTAAACTTACTTTTTCTTTCATCTGAATACGGCTACTGTACACAAATTTCACTTGTGTTTGCCCTTGTAGGTTTCTAATAGCCTCCTTTAACGATACATTTTCCATCTTTACCGTTACCTCTTTTTCCAAAATAGTTTGGGCATTGGTGGGTTTTGCATAGCTAAAACTCGCTATCACAAACAGGAAAATAAATTGGATGAAACTGATGCGCATGATTTTTTGCCAGTTTACGGATTGTGTAACCTTGTTTTTTTTCATAATTTTGTAAGTCTAAATTTTAGAAAAAAGAGCCTATACTATGGTATAGTGACATATACCATAGTTCGGATTGGGCTTAGAAACTTTAAAATGGTGATAGCGGGCAGGCGTGGTGACACACGTCTGCTTCTTTTTGATTATAAAAGAGGTGGTGTTATTTCCATACTTTGCTTGTTGAATAGATATAAAAACTTGACAAATTTTAGAATAAAAATCGGGATTTACCCCCCTCAGTAAAAAGTCAAATTCTAACCAAAAATCGGGTAAAATGTTGACTCTTTTGTTTAAAATTAATCGCTTATTCTTAAAATTAGGTCAATCTCAAATGCTGTAAACCCTTAGTCAATCGCTAAAAATCAAGTCACTCACATCCTGCTCCTTTCAGAATCAGTGAATCGCCCGAAAGCGTATAAGTTGCATCCAACGAAGCACACAGTATTTCAAGAATAGTAGGTAGCGATTGATTGTTAAAATCAGCCGTTAAGAGGCATTTTGACAACGCACTATTCGATAACTCGATGCGAATATCAAATTGTTTTTCCAGCTGATTGGCAACGCTACTCAAAGGTGTATCGTTGAAATTGATTGAAATGGATTCAAATATTTCCTTTTTCGTCTCCGCCACAGTTTCCAAAGTCTTTAATTGGTTGGTTGCCACTTCAAAAAGGGCTTTTTGTTGTGGTTTGAGCAAAACAACCCCAGGGTTTGCTTGTCCATCTGCGCGCATACTCCGCACTGCAACACTACCCGACACGACGGATACTTGAAAAATCGCTCTTTTGGGCAGTGCTTTGACGCTGAATTTTGTTCCCAAAACCCGTATTTGCATTTTATCACTTTGGATTAAAAACGGATGCGTCGAATCATGCGCCACATCAAAAAAACCTTCGCCGATAAAATTAACTTGTCTTGTTTTGCCTTCAAATACCGTCGGATATGTCAATTCGGCATTAGGATATAAACTGACTTGTGTGCCATCAGGCAAGCGATGTTTTACCAATTTCATGTCTTTATTCACAAAACGAACAAGTGTATTTTCTTTTATCGGCTCTATCAATGCAAATAATGTCTCCGCCGTTTTCTCGGCTGGTTCGGGTCGAAAATAAAGCCAACCACCCCAACAAGCCAATAAAAAAGAGGCCGCAACACCCATTTGAAAAATGCGATTGCGCCAAAAAGACAGCTTCACGGGTGTTTCTTCTTGCTCGTCAATTGGTATGCCGATGGTACTTTTTATTTTTTTCAAGGTTTCTTCCTCTAACAATTGTTTATCCAAATCAGACAGTGTCGAAAGGTAATCCTTCTCTCCTGTCTGTTTGGCATACCAATTTTCTACCTTGCGCGTTTCCTCAGCAGAAGACTCCCCTGCCAAGTATTTTTCCAGCAGTTCGGGTGATATGGGTTTATTGGACATCTTTTAATAATTAATGGCAATAGAAATTGGATGAAACGACCCCCTCAGTATAAGCAGCTATTTTTCTCTTAAAATACTGTTTCAAATACACAATTACGAGGTATCATTAAACCCTTTGTTTGTATGTCAACACGCAATATCGTTGACCCTTAGTTCGTGTTGATTTTTTTAAGCGTTTTAAAAAAGCTTAGAAATTGCTAAAAATACAGTCCCAACTAAAGTATTAAGATGTGAATTTAGCAAAATCCGCAAAATTCGCAAAGCTTTTGTGATGTGCTGCTCCACCGTTTTCACCGAAATATCCAGTGCCTCCCCAATCTCTTTATTTGTAGCACCATTACGGCTCATAACAAATACTTCTCGACATTTTTCAGGTAGTTTTTGCAAAGCTGCTTGATACTCAGCTTGCAAATCAGTCACATCCAACCATTCATTTGTTTCGTCGCTTATGTGACTTTGCGTCAACGTTATTTTATCTATTTTTTGCTCATAAGCCAATTGCTTTTTGAATTGATTGATAATCAAATAGCGAATAGCAACAAAAAAATAAGATGCCAGCGATGTATGCACCTCTACTTTATACCGATTTTGCCAAAAGCTCACAAAAAGCTCTTGCACAACCTCTTGCGCCAAGTAGCGGTCGTGCAGTTTTTCGTAAGCATGGTTATACAATTTACTAAAATAACGGCTATACAAAGTATCGAACGCCGAAATGTCGTCCGATTTGAGTAAAGCGATTAGATCAAAATCCGTATAGGCTTGGTACGAGTTAGGTGTTTTATACATCTTGATTGTTTAGCTAATAGAAAAAAGTGATTCCTTTATAGGCTGCTGTAACGATGTCAAATTTAAATCAATCATACCCTTAGTATTGTTCAAATTTTTTTAAAAAATTCTCCTAAAACTTATGCGAATTAAGAGCCGAAATACTGAGGGGTGATTAAACCCATCCGTTTCCCTATGGTTTAGTAAAACAATAGACTTGCTGTAAGTTGAAAATCAATTTATTAGCTATTACTCACTGTTTTGCGCATAGTGCAAAAAGCGTACTTTAAGAGATTTTTTTGAGGAGCGAGCGATTTCTTTAGGAAAATTTTGGTTTTGCCAAAATTTTCCTAAAGAAATCGCTCGCTCCTCAAAGCTTATTTGCCGCCAAAGGTGGCTAAAAAATTTAATTTATTGATTGTCAATAGACAACAAGTCTAATGAATAAAAAAAGCAGTTTCAAAAAAGAAACTGCCCAACTAAACAACAAGAATGTATCATATTGATTTTAAAAATTTAAAATACAGAGGGGGGTAATTCGCTATTTTTTAGTCGCATTTTTGAAAGCTGATTGCATTTCTTTTACTTTTTCGGGATTGTCTTTAGCGATGTTGAACCTTTGCGCAGGGTCATTTTTAATATCATACAACTGCAAATCAGTGGAAATACCGATTTCAATATTCACCTCTTTGTTCAGTGGATTGCCTTTGTAACTTGGAATAAACACATAGTTGCCTTGCCGAAACGCCAAACGACCCGATGCTTCTAAAACCAGTTCACCCCTACCCTTTTCCGACTTACCTAAAAAAGCATCTAAGGTATTTTGGCTATCTTCGCTCGTCTGTTTTGCACCAATCAATTGTGCGAACGAAGCCAAAAAATCAACTTGACAAACTAAGGCATCCGATACTTTTGGTTTAATCGTACCCTGCCAATATGCTATAAACGGTACTTTTGTACCTGCTTCAAACAAACTGTATTTGCCACCACGCAGTCCACCAAACGGGTCATGCTTACCCAATTTCTCTACCGCTTCATCGTAATAGCCATCGTTCAAAACAGGTCCATTATCGCTCGAAAAAATGATGAGTGTGTTATTCAACAAGCCTTCTTTTTTCAATTTTTTAATCAATTCACCCACACACCAATCAGCTTCTAAAATCACATCGCCTCGAACACCTAAGCCCGATTTGCCTGCAAACCGCGGATTGGGTACACGCGGAACGTGTGGTTGATGCAAGGCATAGTAGAGAAAAAAAGGCTTTTGGGTCTTTTTAGGTAAATTATTGTCAATAAAGCCCAATGTTTTACCCAAAAACTCATCAGCCATATTTTCATCAACCCATAAAGCTGATTTGCCTCCTGTCATAAAACCAATGCGTGGCACACCGTTGTGAACACTGTTGTTGTGTCCATGATGCCATTTGAGTTTGGTCATCAATTCGGGGTTGGAAATCGCTGTCGGCACGCCTTCAAAATTTTTATCATAATTCACGAACAAGGAATCATTGCTTTGCAAGCCTTTCACACGCCGATTTTCTACATACACCGTCGGTACACGGTCATTTGTCGCCGCCATGATGTAGGAATAATCGAAGCCCAAATCGTTGGGTGTTTCCGAAATGTCTTTGTTCCAATCCACATTACCGTCTCCCAAACCCAAATGCCATTTGCCGACAACACCTGTGTTGTAGCCTTGACTTTTAAACATATCGGCGAGTGTCGTCGAAGCCGTGTCAATCAACATCGGCGCGTCACCAGGCAAAATTTTCGCACGGTCATTGCGCCATGGATATTTGCCTGTCAAAAAAGCATAACGGCTCGGAGTACAAGTGGCAGAAGTTGCATAACCATTCGTAAACCGAACGCCACCACTTGCCAATTTGTCAATATTCGGCGTTTGAATTGTCCCTTTTTTATAGGAACTGACATCACCACGCCCCAAATCGTCCGCCATTATGACAATGACATTTGGGCGAGTCTGTTTTTGAGCGCACACTGTCTGAGCGATGAGCAAGAGGGCAATTATTGTGTATTTCATATCTCAAAAATTAAAAAAATGGTCAAAATACTGAGGGGTATTATTGTCGAATGATTTTTTCTTGATAAACCGCATGATTGGATTGAACCTGCAAGATATACATACCTTTTGCCAAATCTGAAAGGTCGAGAGGGAAAACTTCAGACTTTGTATTGATATTCAAGACTTGTTTGCCTGTCATATCGAATAAAACTGCTGTTGTAATGGCATTGAGCGCATCGTTTTGAGTCAAATGAATTGTGATTTTATCCGATGTTGGGTTTGGTGAAATGTGCATCTGCCCTTTCCCATCTTGGCTAACGCTGACGATTTTTGAAAAGGTTTCTTTGCCATCATAATCCACTTGACGCAAGCGGTAGTACGAAATACTGAAGGGGGTCTTGTCTTCAAATGTATAAGTCGAAGCCGTGTTCATGCCTTTCACAAAACCCAATGACTCCCATTTGCCCGTAGCCGTTTGACGTTGTATGTCATAGCCAGTATTATGAGTTTCCGTCTCAGTTGTCCAAGCCAATTGATTGGTTGTACCTGTTTTTTGGGCGGTGAAATTGGTCAGAGAAACGGGGAGAACGACGTTGCTTCCTGTTGAAATTTCAATATCATCTATTGCAATAGCTGAATTGGCTGCACCATTATTAAATAAAAGTTTGACATTATTTAAGTCTTGGGTGGCTGTAACTGCTGCAACATCATTAAAAATTCGGGTTGTACCTACCCAAATATCATTTTTATCATTACCCAAAGCGGTAGAATTTCCTGCTGGGTCGATATAGTTAATACTTGCTCCGCTATTGTTGATATACCAAGAAATTTCTTGCTCACCCGTATAGTTACCACTTGTAACAAAAGCAGGTGTTCTTAAATTAAACGTACCACTTGCAGCAGCAAAACCTATCAATAAACTACTATGTCTGCTGGCATTACTGGCAAGTTCGCCTGTCGTGGTAGCACCAGCGACTAAACTAGAACCAACATACAAGACGGCTGCTGTAGCCGTAGCCATTGTAGTACTTGAAAATGGGACACTGAGTTTGAATTTTACTTTTAAAATTGTGGGCGTTGTAGCTGAGAGGTTTGTTGTCCTTGCGAAACCAACAGCGTTGGTATTTCTTTGAAGATTTAATCTGTTACCAGTTGCATAAACACTTGAAGCACCTGTACTATTTACCCCAATAAAATCAAATTGATTGACACCCGAACCCACATAGGTTGATATTGTTGTTGACTCACTAAAATCTTGCGTAAAAAGCACCTGTGCCGAGGTTACAAAAGGTGCTGCAAAAAACAAACACAATACAGTAGTGGCAGAAAAAGAAGCGTAAAAAAAACGTTTCATAACGACTTGTTGTTTTTAAAATGAAGAAAATAGTGTGGCTAAAAAATGGAACGACCCATTCTCTAAGGCGAAAAATAACTTGTCGTAGAGCTTCCACTTACGTCAAGTATTTCAACATGTTTACAATCTATTGACGGATGATTTTTTCTGTATAAATACTGTTACTTGAGTTGATTTTTATCAAATATGTCCCTTTTGCAAGACCTGATATATCCAAGTCATATACCAAAGCCATTGTCTTTTGCGCCAATACTTGTTTGCCCACCAAGTCGTAAACGGTGATAGTGGTTGATACTGAGGGGTCATTATTGGGTAAGACAATGTTGATTTTATCGGATGCTGGGTTGGGCGAAATATGCACTTGTCCTTTTTGATTTTGGCTTACACTGACTACTTTCGACAGGGTTTCTTTACCATCAAAGTCCATTTGACGTAGGCGATAGTAGCTGATACTGAGGGGGGTCTTGTCTTCAAATGTATAGCGCGATGCTTTGTTCAGACCTTTCACAAAACCCAGAGATTCCCAATTGCCGTTTGGTGATTGACGTTGTATGTCGTAACCTTTATTGTTGAGCTCTGACTCCGTTTTCCAAATTAATTGATTCGTTGCACCTGTATTTTGGGCAGTGAAACTGGAGAGTGTAACAGGAATAGGTGTGCCAAAACCTGTTGAAATTTCAATATCATCTAAGGCAATAGCTGAATTGCCGTTTGCATTATTGAATAAGAACTTGAAGTCAGGTATGGTTTGTGACGGTGTTATGGCAGGAATTGCTGCAAAAACACGGGTAGTGCCGACCCAAACATCAGATACATCATCGGCTAATGACGAAGAACCGCCTGCGGGGTCAGTATAATTAATAGTGGCACCACTGTTGTTGATAAACCAAGTCACGTCTTGTATGCCTGTGTACGTGCCACTGTTTGTAAAGCCTACCAATTCGCGGAGATAAAACATATTTGCACCTGCGATAGTGATACCGAGTGTACTGTGTCTGCTGCCATTTGTCGGAGTTGAGATTTCGCCTGTTGTATTTGCTGCTGCGACTAAATCTGAACCCACATAAAATACGCCCGCCGTACCGCTTGCCATGGCAGTGCCAAAGGGTACAGAAATTTTAAACTTGATTTTTAAAACATCTGGTGCAGGCGTTGCTAAGTCTATAGTTCTTGCAAAACCGACATTATTGCCATTTCTTTGAAGGTTTAACCGATTGCTCGACGCATAAACACTTGAACTGCCTGTGCCATTGACACCAATAAAATCAAATTGATTAGGTCCTGTACCGATATAGGTTGAGATAGTCGTGGAAGCATTAAAATCTTGCGTGAAAAGAATTTGTGCCTTTATTGACACTGGCACAACGGAAATCAATAAAAATGCTAAACAGTTAGCATTGCAAAAAGGGCGGAAAATTTTTTTCATATCAAGTTGTTTTGTTGAAAAATTAAGAAAATAAATTGGCTGGTAAATGGCGTTTCCCATTTACTGAGGCTGAAAAAAGTTGAAGGCGCAACAATTGATTAAACCTTGTCTTTCAGCACGTTTATAGTTTATTGGCGAATTATTTTTTCTGTATGCGTTTTGTTATTAGCATTGATTTTAAGTAAATATGCTCCCTTTATAAGCTTCGATATATCTAATTCGATTGTTCCAGAAGTTGTTTTTTGTACCAACACCTGCCTTCCAGTTATGTCATAAAGCTCAATTGTGGTTGATACTGAGGGGGTGTTGTCGGATAAGACAATATTGATTTTATCAGAAGTTGGGTTAGGTGAAATACGAAATAAATCTTTTTGCACTTGACTCACGCCGACTGCACTTGTCGCAGTTATGATGACTTGCCCCCCCGAAACAGAACCTATCCAGCCTCTTGGTAAGGTGTATGTGGGTGTTCCTACGATATTTGCTGCGTTTATCAAGACAATTTTATCATTAGTAGCTGCTGCATAACCGACTGTTGCTACGATTTTCAAACCTGTCACATCTATCACTGCATTAGGTGCATTGATTCGGTCAAAATCAGTACCCGCTGTTGTTTTTCCATTGACCGTTGCATTGAAAGTGGTGTTTAAAGTCAAACTCGATTCATTGAATGTGAACATACCAACACCGTTCGCTTGACCAGGAGAGATGATGTTTGAGCCACTAAACACATTGCCACCCAAATTGCTAAAAGTACCCGAACCTAACAAAGTACCACCTGCATTGGTGAAGGTAATACTGTCACTGACCGCTGAAGCGGAGCTTGCGGTGGCAAAATTGAGCGTTCCGCCTGTGTTATTATTGAAGGTTGCATTGCCACCCGTTCCTCTTGTGTTGACAATATTGCCTATACCGATTTTAAGTGTACCTGCATTGTTGAAAACCGCTTTGGAATCACCTAATTTGATGGCATTTGTCAATACGCCATTTGTTCCGATGTTGATTGTTCCATTGTTTGTAATGGTGTATTTTGGAAGCGTTGTGGCAACGAATAAAGGTTTTACTGAAGTTCCTGTATTGATTGTGTTGTAGTTGATAATACCCATACTGGCATTTATGAAACTACTCCCATGAAGAATATTGCCACCGCCAAAAAAAATCCCACCTAAGGTCACATCAACAGTCGCATCCGTGAAATCTCCATTAATATTGATCGTTCCTTCGTTGATAAAATTGCCAACATTGGTGGCATTCAAACCATTTATCATGCCTATCGGGTTGCCTTTTGCACCCGAAAAATTCAATGTTCCTTTATTGACAAGTTTTGAATTGGCATCTGCTTGTGTCACTTCAACTGTGACCATACCCGAATTACCATTGCCCATTGTTGAAGTCAACTGCATGATGACACCCGATTCGATGGTCAAATTGGCTGATTCAGCCAAAAGAGATACGACTCTAATGGCTCTTCTGTCACCACTGATGATAACGCCACCTGTACCATTGATGATGGCATTGCCTTTGGCACAATAAAAAACAGACTTGGAGGTCGGAAATGCTGTTGGCGTACCTTGTAGCAACGTACCGCCTGTCGCAAAGGTGTAAGTTCCACCTACCGTAAAAATGGCTGTCCCGCTTGTTTGCGCGAAAGTGACACTTGCACCCGTTAAAGAATTGCCACCACCATTGTTGTTACTAAATGTATTGCAGGTCAGTACACCCGTCCCTTTGTAGGTACTATTAACCTCGCCTGAAATGGGATTATCGAATCGCAGAGCGTCTAAATTTTGCCTACCTGACAGCACCAAAATACCATTATTTTCGACCATGCCACCAAATAAAGTCAAAGCAGCAACACCCGCACCACCTGTGACCGCCGTACTCGTCACATCGGCCGTCAGCTTGCCATCAGCACCAATCGTTAATTTACCTTGATTATTGGTCGAGCCGTTGATTTGAATCTTACGGCAAACCGCATTACCTGTAATTTGAACATTTGCTCCTTCAATGATAATCACATCATCATTTGCAGTAGGCACGGCACCTGTACTCCAATTGGCAGCATCAGCCCATGAGGTTGTGGTTGCATTGGTCTTCCAAATAGTTTGTGAATCAACAGTTTGAGTGTTAAACAGGAATAAGCCTGAAAAAAAAATGAAAGGACTGATTTTTATTCTTGCGGTTTGAAAGTAATGAATCATACTTAAACTTGGATTTAGTCAGTAAAGAACAATTTATTTTTTACATGTAGAAAATATCGTTCTGTACCAAATCCATAAGTCGTCAAACTAAAATATTTCGGTAAAATCTACCCCCTCAGTATTTTTGAGATTTGAGGATTGGCGATGATTCCAGTTTTAGCATAAATACACAAACAAGGTATCAGAACTCCTTTTGTCTGTGTGTCAATATTCATCACCTTCAACCCTTAGTGGTATGGAATATTTTTTTAAACTGCTTGATTATATCAATACTTCAGTAATTTTTCAGATGAAAAACGGCGGTTTCGCTGCCGAAAAAGGGGGAAAATGGGTGAGTATTTTATTTTTTTGCCAACATTTGACCAATAACAAAGGCTGTGCGATTTGAGCACTTTCCGAAAAAGGCGAAGGTTAAAGTTTTTATTTTACTTTGTCTAAGAGTTAGTATCCATTTTAGAACCGCTTCTCGGATCTGACTAAATTGAATCTCAAACCCAGATAAAATCGCCGTCCTATCAAGGGGGCATAGATTTGTGTCGCATCGAAAAACGAGCTTTGTGGATTGTCGGCGGCAATAATTGGCTTGGTTTGGGTGAAATTCGTTATGTTTTCTATGCCACCATACAATTCATGTGTTCTAAATCTGCGATTCAAAGATATGTTGAACAGTGTATAAGCGGGTGAAAAAGGCTCTAAACCATGCTTATACTGAGGGGGTAGATATGTTCTGTCAATCAGCCGTTGTTTGCCGACTATTTGGCAAGTTAAGTTCAAAAACCATTTATTTTCATCGGAATGATAATCAAAACTCAGCATTGACCGATGTTTGGCAATCAAAGGCATCGGGCGTAAAATGGATTGATAGGTCGTGCGCGTATCGTTGAATTTACAAGCGATTTTAAAATCCAAACCATCTATGATTTCTGACATCAACATGATTAAAGCTGAATTGGCATAAGATTTCCCATTCAAATTATAAAACGCAATTTGCTTATAATCCGATTCCATATCTACCACAACTTGATTGGTAAATTGTGTGCGGTAAATGTCAATATTGAGTCGCCCTTTGTAATCGTTGATTGTCAATGGTTTGATATAGCTGATTCCAAAATTCCAAGCATCTTCTGGTTTGAGATTGTTTTCAATAGAAATGGCTCGATTGGTTGCCAAATAACCCATATTTTCGGCTATTGGATTGGCTACTCTGACTCCTCTTCCACCCGAAATACGTATGGCATGGCTGGCTGAAAAATTGTATTTCAGATTGATTTTGGGTGTAAAAATCAAACCGTACAAATTGTGATAATCCAAACGCAATGCACCAATGAAACTCAAATCGTTGTATAAATCTCCTTTTTTCAAACGACTGAACGTGTATTCACCGAAGCCGCCCAGCACCCCCTCAGTACGTGAGAGGTTTTTATCGTTCAAAAACTCCGTGTATTTGTCCAATTGATAACTCGTACCGAGATTGAGTTTATGCTTGGTGTTATTGATGATGGTGGAATAAATGATATTACCATAAAAACTGCGTTGTGTGCCGTTGTACTTATTTTGCCCATAAATAGTCTTTAAATCGTGGTAAGTGGCTGCCCACTGCGAGCCAATTTGGTTGAAAGGTTTAGAAAAACCCATGTACGCCAATTTGCCAAAAACTGAAAAACGCTCTGTTTTAGCTGAAATAGGGAATCCCACTTGGCTTGTATCTGGCTGAATCAAACCACTTTGGCGGTCTTCTTTTATGGCCTGAACATTGACTTGCGCATGTATCTTATCTGTGTTATAAAATAACCGATACAAGCCATTGATTTGTTTCTTATTGGGCATATCCATAAAGCCGTCTTTGTTCTTATCTATCACATCCGTCATTTTGTCAGCGTGTAGAAGCAGCCCTGTTGACAGTTTCTTATTGATTTGCCAGTTGGTTTGTACATTGGCTTCTAATCGGCCTGTACTTTCACCAAAAAGATTGATATACAATGGATTCCCTTTATTGGGTTTTTCAAGTTCTGTATTGATTTGTCCCGTTATGGCTTGATAGCCGTTCTTTGCACTGCCCATTCCTTTGTTGATGTCAATGCTTTCAATCCATGTTCCTGGCACATATTCGAGGGCAAAAGGCGTGGCTAAACCATAAAAATCAGGGCGATTCTCGACCAAAAGTTGCGTATAAATACCCCTCAGTCCGAGCATCTGAATTTCTTTCGCGCCCGTCAATCCGTCCGAATACACTACATCAACAGAACCATTGGTTTCAAAACTTTCAGAGAGATTGCAACAGGGTGCTTTTTTTAATTCTGTTGCGTTGATGCGTTCAACATGATAAGGGTCAAGCGAGGAGATATAATTGCCTTTTTTCTGACCTTTAACTTCTACTGTTTGCAACTGTTTAGCACTGTTTTGAGTTGTCGTATCGCTCTGATTCGTCTTAACTCCCTTCACTACTTGAGCGTTTAGAGGAAAAAAGAAATATAAAAACAGTTGTAAAAAGGTTATTTTTTTTAATTTATCCATAAGTTTCTCATTTCATCGTACACATTATTTTACTGTTGTCGCGGTACTTACAGCAAGCGGGCAGCTTTTTATAAATGACCTCATCTGCTTTGAACGGTGGTGCGTCGTGTCCAACAGTCGTTATTTTTTGTTTAATCGCATCAAGTGATGTTTTGGACGCATCGAAAGAAACCAACAGGGTGTGTTCTTCAATACTCCAAACAGCTTTTTTGACACCTGTAAGGCTATAAACAGCCGATTCGATGCGTTTTTTGCACATACCACACATCCCACTTACCGAAATGACTTCCTCATTTTTATCTGTTTTGACAGTAGATTGGTTCAGTGGCGTTAATTTGATTGTGACAGCTTCACCTGTAATTTTCACTTTTTTTCGTTCATAACCCGCTGCTTCGACATACAAAATAGGTTCTTCTGAGGCGATGTAAAGCATGTCAAACGTCCCGTTGGCATCTGTTTTTTTATCTGACTTTGGGTCAATGGATAGACTATTGGCGCAAGCCTTCACCATCAAATAAACATGTGCATTACTGAGGGGTACGCCTTGCTCGTTTTGAACGTTGCCTTTGAGTGTGTTTTGTGCAAAATTGATATTGGACAAAAGAATAAGGATGAATCCTAAGGTTTTAGCTTTCATTTTAAAAGAGTTTTTATTAAGATATGGCTGTACAATTCTTGCTTAAAGCCATTCAATTGCACAGCCATATACTTGTAATCAATGTGTAATAATGACAGGTTTGGTCAATTCGCGTTTGCCTTTCGATACCAATCGAACCATATAACTACCCGATGGTAGTGCAGAAACGTCTAACTCCAACAAAGCATTGGTGGCGTTTTCGACCTTATCGTACAATTTTTGTTGCCCCAAATTATTGTACAAATAGATGTCCACAGCTTGGTTTTTATAGTTAGACAAATCAATGTCTAATACATCATTTGCAGGATTCGGGAAAATGTGTGTAAGGTGTAAGTCTTTGAAATTCAATGTTTTAGTGCCAGAAACTTTAGTTGAACCATCTTTGAATTAACTCCGCAAATTCAAAAAATACAAAAAAGCCTTTTCAAAAGATGCAAAAAGCCGACTACAAAAGTCGGCTTTTTACTCTAAAACATGTTAATAATTCGTAACCAAACACTCAACCTTTTTTTTGCCTTTTATCTTACTGGCTGAAAGCTGCATTTCAATGCACTCAACGTGCCAACCATTCAAAGCAACGTATTGATTGAGTAAATCTGATGGATAGCATGTAAGCATAAACTTACCTTGTAGAGTACCCAATAAAATCAATAATGTCTCAAAATCTCCATGTGTATAACCTCCGTAGTGACCACAATCGCTATTAAAATAAGGCGGGTCAATAAAATGAAAGGTGTCTTCACCATCATGGGTTTTAATAACATAAAGCGCATTCCTATTCTCTATAAACGTACTTTTCAGCCTTTCAGCGTAAACATCCGTAAACCTATCCACCTTGTTTAAAAAGGTACGAATAGGCTTTTGGTCTCTACTGGGCGTATTCATAATATTACCCAAAATAGAAAACATGGACGTATTTGCCATAAAAAAGAACGACCACGCTTTTTGTACATCTGTAAAAAGGTTAGGAAATTGACGCATAACACAAGCTTCGTCATGCGCTTCACGGCTGTAAGGAATAGAATCAACTAATCTCTTTAAAGCTTCAAAATCGCTCTGAATAACACGGTAGAAATTAGTAACAAAACCATCTAAATCGTTTATAATTTCGATTTCAGACGGCTTTTTTGACCAATAAACTGCACCACCTCCCAAAAAAGGTTCGTCATATTTACGGTGTTCGGGTATCTTAGCCAAGATACGAGTAAGTAGTTGTTGCTTGCCTCCATAGTAAGATGCAGGCGGTCGAAGGTAAATTTGAACCTTCTTTTTAGTGTTTTTAAACATGAATTGAGTGTTTTAAAGGTAGAAAAAGATTACACTATTTGAGTGCTGAAACCGCCTTTCTAAGCGGTTTCATAACGAATATTCGACAAATCTAACAAACTCGGTGGACTCGAAATACTAAGCTGAACGCCTATAACGAGTACGTTTCCTGATGTTGTAATATCAACCAAAGCAATGCTTGTATTGGGCATTGCACAAATAAAATATTGTCTAACCTTGGGTCTGAAACCCTCTTGAATAGTAAATATTTGAGTAAAAACAGCGTCATCAATTGTGCCAACAGATAACAATCCCCTCAGTATAACCGTTTTCCCCCTTCTGATAATACGGTTTGAAAACAAACCACTTCCAGTCCAACTGTTTTCAAAATCTATCATTGGGACACTCACATCAGCAATACCTTCAATAGCTATCGAAAGAAGGTACTCAAGGCGTATGCTATCACTTACAGTGAGCGACGGCAATCCACCGACAACGGCTAAACGTGCCTGCCTTCTTTGCCACACATTTTCCGTCGAACCATTAGCCATCGTTCTTGTCGCATTGGGCGATGAATCTTGGAAGACGTACAATTCAACCACAACGCCATCTTGTAAATCTACTGGGTCGGTGATACCTGTATCACCACCAACAAATTTCAACAGCTCGTAGTTGAGCATAACCCAACCATCTGAAATATGATAATTTGACCCAACGAGTGTAAAATCTAAGCCAGATACTATCATATTACCACTTACTTGTTCAGCAAATGGACGCAAAACAGCATTGATACCCTCATGGAGACCTGACTGCATAAAGTCGAAATCATTGCCATATAAAGGCAATCCACCGTTTGGAAATAATAATTTATTCATAACTAAAAGGTTTGAAATGTCCAAATTTTGCCCGCTACGCGATAATAATTGACTATTGCACGTAACTCATTTTGATACGATGTATAGATAGATGTTGGCACAAAAACAATAAAATCATATTGCGCCTGCAATTCAGCAGTATTGTAAACAGACACAGTTACGGTACTGACTTCACCACGATTTCTAACTATAATCGTAGGTTGTCCTTCGCTTCTATTGGTCACAATACTCGGTTGAACATTATTGGGTTCAGCATCACCAATGTAAATGCGTCTTAAAGTGCTATCAAAACCATCATTCAACCGATGTTCCAAGTAAATGACTTGCCCATTGAATGATAATTCGTATCTTTTGGCTAAAATAAACGCTTCGAGATTTGTCTGTACGGTTTGAAGTGCGGACAATAATGCTCTGACGAAACCTGAGAGCTTTGGTTTGCGCAATACTTCAGGTATTTGCGGCTTTATTTCATCAAAAAGTATCATTGAGCAATGTATTGAATGGTGTCATTTAATGTCTCTGTCGAAGTCGTAGAAATACGGAAATAACCGCCCCCAGCCACTTTAAATCTTGTGAAAGATTCATAAGCATCACCCGCTGAAAATTTACTGGCAGCACTCACAAATACGACATCCGTCACTCCTTCAACCAATTGTATTTGGTCAGTAAGTAACGAAATAACCAATTTACCGTTGAATGGCAAATTAGCAACGTAGTCAGTTATGGCTTTTTCAACGTTTGTTTTTACGGTACTGAGGGGGATGATTGGGTCATAATAGACCTGAAAAGATACTTTCAAAATATCACCATTATTGCTAAATAACTGATAATGCGCTCCTGCAAACCTTACTTTATTGATGTAACTGGTTAAAGCATTTTTTTCAGGTGTTGTCAATTCTACAAGGTTTGTACCGTCTAATTTGGCTACTTTTATGCGCATCACACCGCCAATTTGCAAATCACTGGTTTCCTCAATTGAGCAGCGTTTGATAATCTGTTTGGTGGCATCAATCGTAGCATATTGATAAATGTTATTGATAAACGTCAAATTATCGCCGTATTGAAACGCCAAAATTTTGGCACGATACCACGCCAAATTACCAACCTGTGCCGCTGCGCCCAAGGCTTGAACCTCTAATTTGAAGGCATCAAAGCCCGTTTCGACGACTACAATAGCTCCAGCAACGAGCCACACAAACAAGCCTAAAATACTTGTTTTAGATAAGTTTGTACCAACATTGACCAACAGCGGTTCGGCTGTAATACTGGCTTTTATTGCATCAAAAACGGCTTGCTGTGTTCTTGCCATTGCTACTATTTTGAGTTATATTTTACATTGATTTTGCCGCTTGTATCCACCGTCATATTGACGGCTTCATACTGGTCGGCTTCTAATTGTAATTTAAATTCACGTCGAAAATTACCACCCAGATTTCCATTGATGAACCGCGCCAAACCCAAACCAACCAACGGATATTGCGTCCAATTGCCGCGATAAGTTTCAAGCAATAACTTGACATGTTGGTCATCGCTTTGACCTGTTTTTAGGGTGTTATTTTCAATAACTAAATCCCAATCTTCACCTATTAAAAAGTCTTGACGCGACATTATTTTTTACATTTTCACTCCATTTGCTCTCCACCAACCTTTTATAAATTCTTTTGAATAACGTGTAGAACATGGATAATTAAAAAAACCAAATATATACCCTGTTAAATAATTAATCATTATGTTATAGTTATTGAAATGACCGTCAATGGATTCGCTCCAGCGTTACCAACTATCGTGATTGTTTGACTTTTTATGGCGGCAATCACGATGTCTGCCAACTTATCAGATATACGCTCCAGCGACTTTTCAGGGTCATCTGTAGCGGTTTGTTCGGCTATGAAAGCGGCTTTGATTTGCGCTTTGATGGTTGCTTTTACGAGTGGCATAGTTTATTCTAAAATTTTATTGAACTTTGATTTTAACTGGTCATTTTCCTGTTTCAACTGTTGCAATTTAGTGATGGTATCAGGAAAAACGCCCGTTGTGACACCCATATTTGTCAGCATTTTGAAACCTAAAAGCAGGTCTAAAACTTTTTTATTGAACTCAAACAAATCATTGATTTGTTCTTTCAAATCAAAACCCTCGCGACTCAAATGCACCGTTTCTACTTCATCTGTCAAAGCCACATAAGCCGTATTTTTATTCAAAAAAGTGACCACCACAAACGAGCCTTCTTTCGGGAAAACGACCACACCGAGCGACCCCTCAGTATTGGCTTGCAAACGAGCGTCTAAAATATCAGCATCGCCATTTTCAGGACTCACGACACATGTTCGTGTCTGTTTATCCACTTTTTTGACCGTTCCAACGACGCTATAAATTGCCTCGTTGGTATTGGCTAATTGCCGAATGGCTTGTTTCAATTGCTCCATTTTTCTATTGTCAATCTGTGAGAATCTTTCTTTCCAACTCTACGTTTTGTCGGGCTTTTGTGCCATCGAATGACCGTGTCACTTTCTTTACCAAATATCCCCCCTCAGTATCTACATCATACAATTCAGGCAAATAAACCACATCGCCATGATTGATATAAGGCTCAATGAAAGTGGTGAATGAGCCGCGAAAACCTGAATATTTCAGGCGTTCCAATTCTTGCTCACACAGCCGTTTCATTTCCGTTTTTGAGATATTGTATTGGTGAAATGTACGGACTTCACCGTCTTTGTCACCGACCTCAATCGTTTCTTTTTTGTTCTTGGCATCCATAATAACACCCTTTATGAGTATCTTAACTTCGTCCTTATTGATGTACTCCAAGTTGTTATCAATGACCCATTTTAAGCGGTGTGTTTGTTGCAATTTCGGCACAACTGCCAAACCTGCATACAACTTACCATCTCTAAAAAACGACCGTACAAAATAGTCTTGGCGCAATTGCTCTAAGACCTGAGCGGGGGTTGCATTGCTGATTCTGAGTTGTCCAAAATCATAATCCGCTACCACTTCGTAAGGTACTGAGGCAGGCATCATATCACGTAAAATTTGGCTCAACTTTGCCTTTTCATAAGCCTTCGTAAACGTCCCTTTTTTGAGCAAAAACATCGCATCTTGACAATCCACCGTCACCTCTTTGCCTGCATGTATCGCCGTAATGTATCCTTTGAACCATTCGGCATTTCTATAGTTCAAACCCATCTCTATACTGAGGGGGTTGCCTTTTTTCAATATCGGATTGTTGGAAAAAACCAATGGCTCTCCTTGCCAATTGATTTTTTTGGGTACGGTTAAAGTGGCTGTGTCGGTCAACTGGTCCCAGGAGGAAACGACCTCTACACTCACCATGCCCTTGAACCGCCAACGGTCGGCTATATTGATATTACTGGTTAGTCTGAACATCTGATAAAAGTTCTACGGGCGTGTCACTGACAGCCGAAATTTCAAAGAATTGGGTGTTTTGTACGCCTTCGACTTGAAAGAAATTATAGTCCATCACCACCACGTCATAGATGTCAAACAGCAACAAAAAGTCAGAAACCACTTTTAAAGCGCGATTCACAGACAATAGATTTTTCAAGCGATTGACTTCGCGAATCGGATAATCACTGGCATTGTTGGAAGCAAACCAACCGCGAATTTTGATGTCAAAATCACCTTCGTTGATATAAGTTTTAATTGTGCCTTTCACATTTTGTACCGACACCATATCAATGTTTTTGGTCATTTTCACATCTATCAACACACCTTGTATCTCTATACTCAAATCCAAATTATTAGGGTCAGTCAAAGTCAAATACGAAAACACTGTCAAACCAAACAATCCGTAAGCCTGCTCACCTCGTGCCGAGGGGTCGAGCCGTTTCGACTGATTACCTTTAACGGCAGGAAATCTAAAGTCTTCTTTTTTTTCCTCTTCTATCGGTTTGCTTTGTGAAAAATCCATCCGATAAACGGCTATGTTTTCCAAACCGAAAGCACTCAAAAAACTGAATTGTGGCATATTATTGATAGTTTATGTCATTAGTTGCATCTATTAAAGCACGAGCTACAAGTTCTCTTATCTCTTTATAACCACTTTTATCGGTTGCATTAGCCACATGGATTTCGATTTTCTCCACAAGTCTTGCAATGGATACATTTATATTTTTCACATTTGCGCCACTACCTGTTATTTTCCCTTCCTTTTTGTCAACACCTAAATCCAATTTTTTACCACCGCCTACAGCATTTTTGGCGAATTTGAACGGGTCAGTTGATGCACCACCGTTGTAATAACGAGCCATATCATCTGTGTTGACAACGCTTTGAGTGGGGTTAGCTAATCTAAAGTTTTTAGTACCATCGTTCCACCCTTGCGTGAATGCACCGCCCAACTCTCTACCTGCATTGAGCATATTGTTGGCATTGGCTTTCAAAGTGTCTAAAGCATCTGACATGCCTTGTTTGATGAGTCCTATATCAGCCGTAAAAACGCCATACAAAATTTTTCCTAAAGCCAATAATGGGCGAATTGCCCAATCGTAAACATAACCACCAAATACTTTTAAAGCTGCCCAAGTGCCATCAATAAAACCTCTAAAAGTTTCAAAATGCTGGTAGGCATAAACCGCCGCGCCAACTAAAGCCGCTAAACCAACGACAACTATGCCTATTGGATTGGCAGTCATAACAGCGTTTAGGACTGCCTGCGCAGCTGAGAGAATAGAAGTTGCATTGGTCGCAATAAACACGATTGCATTATAGGCAGCTACACCCATGGTTAAAGTTTGGTACGTGACATAAACCGCTCCAACCGTAATAGCCACTTTTTTAAACTCAGACATCCAATCTCTAATACGGTCTTCGTTTGCTTTGACCCATGTTGCAGCATTCGTTAGGTATGTTGTCAAAATTGAAAGTGTATCAACAATAATAGGCTTAAAGGTTGTACCGATTGCTAATTTTAATTGGTCAAATTGGTCGCTAAGGTTACTGATTTGACCGCCCGTTGTGGCACTTATCGCCGCCATCGCACCGCTCACACCTGTCATATTGCCAAGACTCAAAAGGTAGCTCCTGATTTCGCCAGCACTTTCTTTCACCACTTTTGTTTGATTTTTGAAAGTAAACGCCACTTCACCATTGCTTTTTTTAGCTTGAATGCCAAATTCTTTTAGGCGTTCAAATTCGCCTACTTGAGCATCAATAAAAGCTTCTGCCAACATGTCGAAACCCTTACCTGTTGAGCTGGCGAAATCGCCTAACTTGGTCAATTCTGATAAATTGGGCGCAAAACCTTGGTTAGCTAATTTAACAAAACTACTTGTCAACTCATCCACTTGAAAAGGTGTTTTAGCGGCAAACTCCGTAATGCCTGAAATAACACCACGTGCAGCTGAATTTGAACCCAGCGTGTTAGTCAATACGGCCTCCATGCGCTCAAATTCAGATAAAGTTTTGATAACCGAACTACCCAATTGTTGCAATCCCAAGCCTGCTAAAGCTGTTGAAGCTACCCCGCTTAAACTGTTGAATGCGCTACCGATACCAAATACTGAGGGGGCAATTTTATCAGCGGTTTTATGAACGCCCAATAAAGCCGTCTGAAGACCCACTGCCTTGGCTGTACCCGTACCAATGGCAGTTGTCATATTCTTTATTGGTGCAGACACACCGTCTTTAACCGTAAACGCCCAAACGTAATTACTCATATTGATTCAAAATTTAAGAGACCGCCCGCTATGCGCAAAGCGGTCTCCATAACCCCCCAAAAATAAAATCAAAAAAAAACGACTTATACGCCTCATTCATCAGCTCTTATGTGTCAACGAAAGGACTTGGCTATAACTTCAGCTACACGATTACCGACGGCTCTACCTTGCAGCTCTACAAAATAACACGCTTCGTGGTAGCGCAATGCCCAAGTATCGTCGTCCAGCGCATCCGGGTCCAGATTAAAGACAGCCCTTATCAGCGCATTTATCTTGGCAATTTCTGACAATTGGGCATTGCGTTCTAAAAATCTAAGATTTCAGACTCACATTCTTTTTGCAATTCGCCCCATTTTGCTTGTATAGCACGGAAAATTTCGTCGTCTTCCAATAGTGCCTCATCGCCAAAAACAAGTGTTGAACTCATTTGAATCAACAAACCTCGTGTCGGTGAGTTATTGATTTCCTTTGTTGCCAAGTCAAT
>JAEUUP010000009.1 GCA_016787525.1 Saprospiraceae bacterium
GCATCCGTTTCGATGGTCAAAATACTGTGCGTTACTGAGGGGTAGGCTTTCAATTTGTCTTTGCTGCCCTGCACCTGTATCGCGATGGCTTTGGATAGGGTTTCTGTGCCGTCGTTGTCTATCTGGCGCAGGCGGTAGTAGTTTACTAACGTCGGCGAGGTTATCAACGACGGTGAGGTTTGAAACCTAACCGTCGTTGATAACGTTAATGACGACGACGTTGGGGTATTATCCAAAAATTGATACGTCGCTGCTTTACCTTGCGCGGCTACAAAACCCAGCGTTTCCCATTCATTAGCCGTTGCGGCTTGTCTTTCCACTTCAAAACCTTTGTTGTTTGTTTCATTAGCGGTTGTCCATGTCAACAAGTTGCCCCCCTTCCCAAAGGAATCCTTCGGATCAATATATATACCTTCAAAAGATATTAATTCCACAGGCAAAACGACGGCATTGTAGCTGACTAAAAACATATCATTGCTGGCAGAAACAGAGCTTAATTCATTACTACCCGAAGCAGAAGGTGTATTGAAATTAGCCGTACCCACAAAACTTCCCGTGATGAACACATGGGTCGTTGTTGCGGCGACACCAAAACCTTGATCCGAGCCTGTGCCACCTCCACGTTTTACCCATTGAAGCATTCCTGTATCATCATACTTGGCCACATAGACATCAGCATTGCCTGCCGAGATGATTTCATTACTGCCTGTTGCCGAAGGTGTATTGAAATTGGCCGTGCCATTGATATTGCCAACGACATAGATGTCCGTACCCGACGCTGCAATGTTATTGCCAACGTCGCTGCCTGTACCACCTGCCCGTTTGGCCCATTGGAAAGTGCCTGAACTGTTGAACTTGGCGACAAACATATCATAGCTGCCTGCCGATGTAATGGTATTACTGCTCCCATTAGAAGGGGTATTGAAATTAACAGTATTCACATCTATATAGCCTGTGATGTAAACGCCTGTACCTGATACAGCGATACCACTCGCATTGTCAACGCCTGTACCACCTGCGCGTCTTGCCCATTGGAAAATACCTGCGTTGTCAAATTTGGCAACAAAGACATCGTTGCTACCTCCCGACGCAATGGTATTACTGCTGCCATTGGAAGGTGTATTGAAATTGGCGGTTGAACTTATATTGCCTGTAATGTAAACCTCTGTACCCGATACAGCGATGCCATAGCCCGTATCGCTGGTCGTTCCACCTGCGCGTTTGACCCATTGCAATACACCTGTGTTGTCATATTTGGCCACAAAAATATCGTTGCTACCTGCCGAGGTGATTTCGTTGCTGCCTGTTGCCGAAGGGGTATTGAAGTTGGCGACATTGACACCAATGCGACCGACGATATAGACTTCTGTGCCAGATACAGCAACGCCATTGGCTATATCATCGCCCGTTCCACCGGCCCGTTTGGCCCATTGGAATGCGCCTGTGTTGTCAAATTTGGCCACAAAAATATCGTTGCTACCTGCTGAGGTGATTTCGTTGCTGCCTGTTGCCGAAGGGGTATTGAAATTGACCGTGGTGGTGCCAATTTGTCCTGCGATGTAGATGTCGGAACTCGATAAGGCGATGCCATTGACTTGGTCGTCACCTGTTCCGCCTGCGCGTCTGGCCCATTGGAATGCGCCTGTGTTGTCGTATTTGGCAATAAAAATATCGGCACCGCCTGCGCTCGTGAGTGTGTTTGAGCCAAAGGAAACAGAGCCTACAAAATTACCGACTACATAAACGTTGTTGGAGGCATCGGTGGCAACGCCGCGTCCGTAAGCGTTGTCTGTGCTTGTGTTGGATGTACTTTTTAGGATTGTACTGATGTTCTGTGCCGCAATTGTCGCTGTGTGACACCAACTGACCACTAAGAGCCATAGACCGATAAGGTTTTTGAAAGGAATAAGTTTGTTCATTGTTAAAAGAATTGAATTGATAAAAAAAAATAGCTGAATTAAGGCTTGAATACTGAGGGGGCCTATTTCGTAGCTACCGAGACCCGCCTCAATTAATTCAAGTCTTTTAGAAACTATGGTCGAATATTTTGACAACGACATAGAAAAGTTCTAAGAATATACACAACATCGGTCGCAAACTCCCTCGTTACAGGAATTATCTTTTATAGAGCGCAGTCAATTTTTGAGCTTTTCAAGTTCAAAAAGGGACTGCGCTCTGAAAAAATTATTTCCAAGCGCGCATTTTGTCCAAAGGATTCCTTCTGAGAGCGAAGCGAAAAACAATGAGTGTTAGCACTTTTAAATGTTGCCATCAAAATGACTGTACAAAGAGAAGATATTTGGGTAGAAATGCCTAGTTTTCAGTATATACAAGGTATATACAAATGTTGTAACAACCCTTTGGGCTATATTTATGCGACAACATTTTACTAAAATGCACAAAAACTATGAAAAATGACGACTCTGTTCCGTGGCTCATGCAAAAGGTTCGGCAAACATTTGAGTTTGCCGAACCTTTTGCATGAGCGTTCAATCTATCTTATGCTTCTTTTTTACCTATTTGGTAGAAAGATTGCTTTTCACCTAAGATGCCCAATTCTTGGAGCGTGTCGTTGACAGCATCCAGAAGACCTAAGTCTTGTGTGGTGGCTGTGCCATTGATGGCGCGACGCAAGGAGATGTAAAAAGTCAATTCGCCCAAAGCCATATCGTCGAATTTGTCGTTCTTGGTGACGATGAGTTTACCATAATGGTTGATTTTTTCTTCAATGAAAGCTGAAATGTCCATTAATTAAAGTTTAAAAACAGTTATAGAATTAAGTTGTATGCCATCCTTATCGCATGTTGGCAGTGCGTTGGTGTTGAAAAGGTGTTAAATACTGAGGGGGTCATTTTAATTCTGTCATAATGCCATAGTGATCGGACAGTGGCACGTATGATTGCGCATGAATTTGCACACAGCGTTCTTTCAAGACAATCTTTGCACGCAAATAGCTGAACAACTGCTCGTAACCCACTTCACTGAGTATGAAATCTATGCGTTGTTTGGGTGAGGTCTTGAAAAATGATCGCACACAGTTGAGTGGGTTGTCGGTGTCCCAAGTGGGTTCTTCTGAGTTGTTCACTTTTTTGTACAAGTCCACGAAACCATGTTGCGCGATACAGGCATAGTTGCGCGGCGCAATCTCTGGACTGCAATTGAAATCGCCACAAATGAATGCGGCGGCACATGCCCAATCGCGTTTGAGGCGATGGGTAGATGCGATGGTTTGCACTATCTGCGACTGTCGCACCGATTCGATGTGCGGGCTTTCTTGTTTGAAATGGCTGCCACTCGCTGTTGTGTGTGTATTGGTCAAAACCAAACGTCCTTTCACCGTTTGAACAATGACGGACAACAGACCTTTCTGCGTCACCCACCGTTCTTCCAAAGGTTGGTGTTTGTAAGTCTCAAATGTGCTATGCACAATGGGCAATTTGGACAATATCATCAAACCGCTGCCCAACTGTCCCCAACGGCTCTTCGTATCATAGAAGCTGAAAGGGTAAAGAGATTGGAGCGTTTGGGTCAAATACTGTTTGTGTTTAAGACTGTACACTTCTTGCAGACTGATGATGTCGGCATTGAGTCGTTGCAACTCTGCGGCCATAGCAAATAAGCGTTTTTCGACGTATCGAACAGGTCGAAAAAGCGGCATACCGAAGAGTTGATAGTTCAACAAAGCTGTATTGAATGAAAGGAATGTCATTTATGGTTGTTTTAGTGGTTTTGATCATCCATAATTTGATAACGACATAGGCAAACTGTTTTAAAACTTAAAACGACAATTACTCACTGTTTTTCTGCAAGCAGAAAAAAGCGTACAAAAAAGGATTTTGTATAGAGCGAATGTCAGTTTTGCCTCGTTAACGAGGCAAAACTGACATTCGCTCTGAAAGAATCCTTTCATTAAACGCATTTTGTCCAAAGGACTTCTTTGGAGGAGAGCGCAACGAGAAACAGTGAGTGTTTAGTACTTTTACATGTCGCTACCAAAATCATCGTGCGAGACAACGTAAGAGTACCAACAATCAAAAAAAGAGAACATTAATCTCGCCCTAAAGACAAACGCTGTTATCAAAAAAGCTAAAAGATTGGGCAAATTACAAAAAGAGTACTTTTCTTTTATCTATCACGCCCAAAAAAACAATCTTTTTGCCGAGCATATTATACACATCAAGAGCATAGTTACACATGTCGGGCGCATAGTTATACTACTTAGTGAGCATAATTGTATCGCCCGAGAGCATAGTTACACTACCCAATGAACATAATTGTACCACCCGAGAGCATAGTTATACCACCCAATGAGCATAGTTATACCAACGGAGAGCATAATTGTACCACCCAATGAGCATAATTGTACCACCCGAGAGCATAGTTATACTACCCAATGAGCATAGTTACATAACCCAATGAGCATAATTATACTACCCAATGAGCATAGTTATACTACCCAATGAACATAGTTATACCAACCGAGAGCATAATTATACCGCCCAATGAGCATAATAATTGAAGAACAATGCCGCTTTTATACATTGTAGCTTCGCATTGTTGTATAAGGGTATTTTACTGAGGGGGTGTTGCCCAAACAGATTAGTCCGTGTCATCCATATCGTACATACGCAAGTTGTAGTACTGTTTTCTGAGTTCGGCTATGGTCTTTGACCCGTCATTGAGTCTGTTGATGTTGTTCGGATTGTTCATAGCCCGTACTTTCAAAAAAGCATTTTTGATAGCATCAAGATTGACATTCAAGTCTTTGAGCAACGTCGTCTCCGTAAAGGATTTGCCTTGTGTTAAATTAGCCACCGCTTTGGCTGCATAATCGGCGCAGTCGGATTCGTACCAAGTCATTGTAGAAATGTTTTAAAATGATGAAAAATAAAATAGTGCCGCCTTTATCGCATTTTGGCTTTGCGTTGTTGTCATTTTGTTGATATAAGATATAAAGACTAAATCGAGCTTATCATATCTCTAAGTGCTGAAACATCTGTAAAACAACCAAATTCATAGGTCAAAAGTCCAGATGCGCCAGCGTTCACAACGACGTTCCTCAAATTGTTTACCTGTTCATCTTCAGAGGCTAACTCAGCCAATATGACTACGGGAGTTCGGCTAGCACATTGGTTAATCAAAGAAGTCATACGCCATTCGGGATCCATGAAGCCTTCTATATCAGGTTTATCGATATAAATCAACGCTACATCCACTTTATTGTCATTTAACCAATATGTCGCATCATCTATATAGTCTGTGTACTCAAAAAACCATGACCCAAACTCTGAGTGAATGATATAGTTTTCTTCAGCAGACATGCCTACGACAAGGACTTTAATGTAATTCAATTTCATTTTAATATTGTTTTATTACTTGACATAAAATAGTGCCGCCTTTATCGCATTTTGGCTTTGCGTTGTTGTCATTTTGGTTGTTTTAGAGAGAAAAACCACCCCTCAGTACAGAAGCGATGGCTTTGTGCCATAAAAAAACAGCAGAGTGTCGCATTGTTAGCACAGAAACTCTCTGAGTTCATTCTCTCTTTCTAAGTCGCCTAATTGCTCCGGACTCCTTCCTTTCCTAAAAACCACCAATTTAGGTATTGTCACTATATTGTATTGTTCTATACTCTTGGGGCTTTCGTTAATATCTACCTTCAAAAACTTATAACTATCTCTCTTATCATAAGCTACTCTTTCAACTACTGGTTGGCACTTCTTAGAAAAGGGACAAAATTTGGCTATAAAAAAGACTGCCACAGGCAGTTCTGAGCTATTGATAAGTTCTTTTAAATTGCTGTCATCTGCTTTTTGAAATTGCATGATTGAATTGTTTTAAATACTGTAAATGAATAGTGCCGCCTTTATCGCATTTTGGCTTTGCGTTGTTGTTGAAAAGGTGTGTTGTACTGAGGGGGCTTTGGCTTGACGTATAGATATTACTGGGTAATATGAATTGCCTTTTAGAGCGTCATAGAACTACCTTGGCAAAGCACGCTCCATTGCAGATTTAAGACTGCTGGTATTAACTGGTTTAGTGATATAATTAAGTAAACCAGCCTTTGCCATAGCCATAAGTTTCTCTTTATTATTGTTTGCGGGTATCATCATAATGAATGGGATCCCTGTTGACCCATTATCGGTGCGCGTATGGTTGAAGATGTCTAAACCTGACTTCGGCTGTAAGTCATAACTTGAAATAACCAGTTGAAATCCTCCCATGCGAAGTTGTTCCAAAGCCGTTTCACTGTCTGATACCTGCACCGTGACATAAGTGCTATCAATAGATTTCAATGCGTTAAGCACTATTTTTTGCATGCTAGAATCATTTTCTATTATCAATATTCTTTCTTTCATAAAATAGTTTTAAGTTTTAATCATATAAAAAAGAATAGCGCCGCCTTTATCGCATTTTGGCTTTGCGTTGTTGGTTATACTGAGGGGGCTATGACGGATATTCACCTTTAACACAGATAATGTAACGCTCGCTACCTGTATTGGGTATATCATAAAATCGCCCTGCTTTGTTTACTACGCTGTAAGCACCTAAAACTTTTGCTAACATCGGATTGTCTGTCTCAGGGTGGGTTGTGCCATCACACAAAGCCCAACCATTGGGTATAGTATCCTCATCAAAAGGGACTATCCTGCCTATCCAGTTGTCGTCATCAAAGTCAACATTGTAATTTACCCCCTTTGAAAAGTTTCCTTTGATACATATCAAATGATGAAAGCCAAATTTGTCGGGTAGATTGGGTAGATTAAAAGTTCTACCATCACCTCCGAATTCAGTACCGAACACTGCAAAGAGTAAGCCTTCACGACTCACATCTAATTGGCGCCCGTCGCAAGGTGTAAAGTCGCTGAGTGTGATTGATTTGGGCATGAGAATGATTGTTCCAATAGTTGCCATAATTAAATGATTGAATGATTGATTGAATAGTGCCGCCTTTATCGCATTTTGGCTTTGCGTTAGTGTCATAATGGGTTGATTAGGAGAAAAAAAGCCACCCCTCTCCAAAGGAGTCCTTCGGACAGTAAGAGCGATGGCTTCATACTATGAAAAGGATTTTACTACTACTTACCAGCGACTTTGTTCATAATGCCTTCGGCAGCTTCGCGACCACTTTTAGCCGCCCCATTCATAAAGCCTGCGAACTCGCCGCCACAATGTTCGCCTGCAAAAAAGACATTGCCGACAGGCATGACCTCTGCACCCGACAAGGTTGTGTACTGACCTGTGGTGTAGCAGATATAACTACCCAAATTGTGTGGATAAGTAGGCCACGTCATACGCACCATCTTGCCATTGAATTGTTTTTTAACACCCGGATATATCTGATCCCACTTGGGCAAATATTTATCAACTTGGTCACCAATATGACCTTTGGCTACATCTAAACCGCCTTGCCCGCCGAATAAGATGGATAGACCTGCTGGTTGGTCGTCGCTGGTTTGCAATTGGGCATTGTCCCAACCGTTTGGAATACCATTGTCGGAATAAACTAAGCCGCCGTAGCCCGATTTACGCCAGAAGTGGGATTTCATACCCAACATGAGTTTGGAATTTGTACCATAACTCAGCTTGTGAATGCAATCCAGTTTAACTTGTGGCATCGAGAATTGCAGCGATACCTGACGCAGTTTGGTAAATGGTATGGCAAGGATGACATAATCTGCCACGACAGGTGTTGATAGACCCGAAAAAGTGAGTTCGTAGGTCGTCCCCACCGACTTGATGGCTGTCAAGGCACGATTGAGTTGGATGTTGGCCGCATATTTTTGAGCGATGGCGTTGGGAATGGATTGGTTGCCGCCACGTGTTTTGTAGCGTTCGTCACTTTCTCCGAACAATTCGAGATGTCCCCCCTCAGTATTGGGCGAAATGAGCAACAAGAGGTTGAGACTGGACTGCACGGCAGGCGACAAACCATATTCAGATTCGTAAGCGACTTCGATAAAAGTTTTGATCCAACCTTTTGCACCAATATTGTATAAATATTCTGACAAACTCATATTGTCAAACTTCTTGGCAATAAGGTCAGTTGTTTTATAATCAATGGTATCGGGCAGACTTTCTTGGTCTTTTTTGAGTTGAGGCGCAATCGTCATAAACTCTTTGACCACCTCTGCCAGCGTGTAGTGTTTGCCATTGAAGAAAAAGGCTTCTGAAATGAGTTTTTTCTCTGACTCTTGGGCATAGTCAATGAGTTCGAGTTTAAACTCTTTTGCCAAAGCCCACATATCGGCGTGGTTGGTGTCAATAAACTCCGCACCGAACTCAGCCCAAGTGCCTGCGCCCATCGCTTCTTGCACCGAGTAGATACGACCAGACGTGCGCGAAGAAGATTCATAAACAGTTGCCTCAACACCTGCTTTTTTGAACGTATGCAAAGCATTCAAGCCAGCCATACCTGCACCAACGATGACAATACGCGGCGGTGCAGCTTGCGCCAAAGCACGTGCCAGTACCCCCTCAGTACCCAAGCCCGACAAACCTGCTACGAGGGCTGTCTTACCTGTGTTTTCAAGAAACTTACGGCGTGAAATCAGAGACTTCTCGTGTTGTGCGATGATTTCTTCGGCTGACAAATTGGTTTTGTGCGCCGATAGAGCCATAGAGAGTGCTTTTCTAAGTGTGCCAAACAGGGCTGTTTTAGATGTGTTTTTCATATCAGTTAAATGTAAAAGAGTGTAGATTGTGCCTACTTTATCGCATTTTGGCTTTGCGTCAGTGTTGTAAAAGCTTTTTTTATTCAAGTTTTGAAACAGTTTCTAAGATAGATTGTTAAAACAAGCCGCCTCATCCCCACTTCGAGGCGGCTGTCAATACAAAAGAGTTTTACTATTGCTTACATAAATTTTAGCCAAATTACGATATCTGTGAGATTTATATCTTATTTAATTTTTATTTTTCAAATACAAATACGAACAATTGAATGGCATGAGTTAAGTTGTGATATACAAGAACAACACCTTTGCTATTCGTATAAAAAAAGCTTAATAATTAAGGAATACGGTTAAGGAGTTCTATATTTGCCTTTGTACATAAGTATTAAAGTGTGTACAAATCTAAATAATAGGCAAAATAGATTGTATATTAAAAAAAATAAGAATGACGAAACCTTTTATTTTGCGGATGAACCATGCTATTTCCATGATAAAATATTTTTAGGAATGAAGATTAACACACTCATCATTGACGACGACTCAGAATGGCAATTCGTTCTCAGAAAATTAGTTGAGATGAATCCACTACTAAACCTCGTTGCAGTTTGCCAATCGGCAATGGAAGCCTATGCTCAATTGGCCAATCACAATATCGAACTGATTGTGTGTGATATTGAGATGAGCCCTATTTCAGGTTTGGATTTTATCAAAAATATAGAAAATCCGCCACTAACTATTTTTGTCACATCGCATCGTGGCTATGCATTAGATTGTTATGAAGTGTCGCCCATTGACTTTTTGGTGAAGCCCATTGAGCCTACACGTTTCTTTAGAAGTATAGAAAAAGTCCGTAAACGACTGACGGAAGTACCCGACCCCGTAGAACCTTATTTTTATATCTGGGAAAACAAAACCTACAATCAAATCAACTATAAAGATGTGTTGTACATTAAGTCGGATGGCAATTTTGTCCAAATCGTAACGTCTGACCAAGTGTATATGCCCACAGGTACCATTACAAAATTGGAAGAAAAGCTCAAAGTAGATATATTCCTTCGGGTTCACCGTTCATATTTGGTGCATAGGAGTGCCATCGCAAAGGTGACAAAGAATGAAGTTATACTACGCAACGGGCAAGAGATACCCATTGGCGACCAATATCGCAATAAGATTCAGCAAAAACATATAGAAGCCTATCGAGGTTTATGACTTTTACGAACAACGCACTATTGATTACAATCTTAAACACACACTATTTATCATTATGCTACGGTTTTATACTACATTTATTTTACTCGTTTTTTACGTTCTGACAATCAAAGCTCAAACCAATCCATCCAGCGACAGTCTTCTACACGTTTTGAAAAATGCAACCAATGATTCTTCGCGGTTGTCCGCTATGGAAAAACTATTCATGCACTATCGTTCGGCTAATTCTGATTCCGACCAGATTATTCTGGATAAAGCTTTGGTACTGGCGAGAGCCTCGAACAATAAAAAAGCAGAAGCCAACTTTCTGACCAAACAAGGTACTATTTTAAGAATTAATAAAACGGATTTGACTCGTGCGATACAAACATATCAGCAAGCCCTTCGTATTGCAGAATCCGTACACGATACAACTTGGTGGAGTGATATTTATACAGGTATTGGGCGCATACAAGCAGAACAAGGTAATAATGAAGAAGCAGAAACCGCTTTCAGAAACGCTGTGCAATGGGCGCAGAATCCTGTGAAACGCTATCATGGTTTGGAGTCGTTGGCTGTATTATATGCCAACCAAAAGAAAATAAATCAAGCAGAAAAGGTGTTTGAACAAGCTCTTTCGACGGTCAAACAGAACAGGGAAACACAAATCTATTGGATTCGCGTTCACAGCAATGTTGCTTTTTTCTATGCCAATTTTATGAAAGACACAACAAAAGCACTTTGGTACAATCGAGAAGCCACAAAAGGCTTTGTGGATGACCCGAAGCGCGATTTGGTGCGTTATATCATTGATTGTGAATTTATATCGCAGTCTTTTTTCACACTTGGCGATTATACCAGTAGTGCTTTGTATGCTAAAAAAATAACTCCTTTTCGGCATATAGACAAAAACAATGTGAAACACTCGGTAGCTAAAGCGTATCGCCGACTGTTCGATATTTATGAGAAGCAAGGGCAATACCGCCAAGCCACTTTGTATGCCGATTCGATGCTCGTACTGAGGGATAGTCTGGATGCACTGACCAATTCGGATAGTTTGAAACGGGAGACTTACAAACTGGACGCAGCTTTTAAACTCGAACGCAAACAAAAAGAAGTAGAACTGCTGGCACAAAAGCAGAAAACTCAAATGGTGTGGATGATTGCCATCTCATTGGTAGCACTCTTGTTGGGTGTACTCATTTTTGTGATTCAACGCAACAAGCGGCGCATAGAAATGCAAAAAACAGAACTTGCCAACCTCAACACCACTAAAGATAAACTGTTTGCCCTACTCTCTCATGACCTCATTTCGCCAGTTGACACGCTCAAAAACTATACAATGCTCATGGACTGGGGCGCAATGAACCAAAGTACTTTTGCAACAGCTATGGAAACGCTCAAAATACTCTTGAACAATACTTCCAATATGCTTGAAAATGTACTGCATTGGGCCATCAGCCAAATGACAGAACTCAAGCCTAAAAAAGAAGTCGTCAATATATCGGCAATTGTGGCAGAGCAAATTGATTTGGTATCACCTATTGCCAATGACAAACGCATAGATATTCAACAACTAGTCCCGAATGACTTGATGATTGAGTTGGATAAAAATCATTTAGCCTTAGCCATTCGCAACTTGCTGCAAAATGCTTTAAAATTTACCAAGCCCAGTGGACATATCACCGTTTCAGCTCAAAATACTGAGGGGGGGCAAAAAACAATCTCAATTCAAGACAGTGGTATCGGTATGACTCCTGACATACTCTCCCAATTGTTTCAAATTGATAAAAATACCAATCGCAAAGGGACTTCACAAGAAAAAGGCACAGGTTTAGGCTTAATTTTGACCAAGGAATTGGTGGAATTGAATAAAGGACAAATCAACGTTTCGAGTGAAGTGAATAAAGGTACAAGATTTGACATCATCTTCAATACATAAAAAAGCCACCCCTCAGTATTGAAGTGTGGCCCTCACTATGAAAAGAATTTCGGTGTCTTACTTTGTATGTTATTTTGCGATAGTTATTTTATGAACAGATTGCTGACCATCAATAGTGACAGCCGCTGTATAAATACCATTGGGTACATGTTCAACGTCTAAAACGAATGAAGCTGAATCAGATTTATCTCTGGTTTTTGATTGCGTTGCAACGATTTTGCCTGAAATATCTAACAACTCAACTTTGACGGTTTTATAGTTTTTGACTTCTATCTGCACATTGACAATATGAGAAGCGGGATTGGGAAAGTAATTGATTTTCGCATCGCTTTTACGAGCCAAGGTTATGATTTTGCTGTATGTAAACTGACCGTCTTTATCCACCATTTTCAAACGGTAGTAGTCCAAGTTACTGGGTTGAGCATCTGCGAAGGTGTAATACTGAGGGGTGCTTGATGCAAAGCCATTCGTTTTCACTTCACCGATTGGCACGAACTTGTCGCCATTGCTCACAGATTTTTCAATACTAAAATGACTTGTATTGACCTCATTGGCAGTTTCCCAATTGAGTTTATTAACTTTAGCCTCTGCTTGAGCTGTGAAGTCGAGCAAATCCAACGGAACGACTACTGAAAGCGGTAGCGATTGTATAGCACCCGCAGGAGAAGCACCCATACCATAAAACTTAACTGAGCCTGTCATATCGGCTGTTTCGCTATCGAGAGCCAAATAGTAAGGTGTGAAGTCGTCGCGGTGCATCATTTCTAAGTTCAGTGTGCCTGTACCTGTCATGTTTGTCCTAAACACCTCATACTCCGTACCACTGGTGTAAGCTTTACTTGTGGTGAATATACCTGGTGGTAAAAAGAAGCGAACAATGGTATAGCCCGCATCGGGAATTGTGGTGTATGGATCATTTTTTTGAATGACAGCATTGGGAAAGTTAGTCGTATTCACCGTAGGTGCACTCCAAATAATGGTACTTGTATTCGGATAGCGAATAAAAAACTCCATATTGGCAAATGTCGTCGTAATATTGCCGCCATTGGGTTTGACTTTGACAATAAGAGTTGCACCTTGGTTGCTCATCGTCGCTTGAAAGAATTGCGCCCGTAAAGCTGTGCCTTCTGCCAAAATCAAAAATGTTGTAAGCCAAAAGTATCTGAATAATATTACTCTATACATGTTTTAATTTTATTAAATTGTTTTAGAATTGTTATACGGTTTTTGGATAAAATTGTAGGACTTTGTAAACGTCTTATTTTGATACGATAATTTTGTGATGCGACAAATGCCCATCCACCACGACAGCCGCAGAATAAATACCATTGGGTAAGTGTTGTGTATCAAATACAAAAACAGCCTTATCGAAAGAATTGAAACCGTCTTTGGTTTGGCTGGCAATCAACTTGCCTGTCATATCAAACAACTTCACGCCGATGTCTTTACTTTTTTCGGCTGACACTTGGATGGTTACGTTATTAGTCGCTGGATTGGGGAAATAGTCAATGGCGACCTTACTTGCCCGCGTCAAAGCGATGGTTTTGCTGTATGCAAATTGTCCCTTTTTATCCACCATTTTCAACCGATAATAATCCAATGAACTCGGGTGCATATCCGAAAAGCTGTAATACTGAGGGGTTGAGCCATTATTGGCTTTCTGTTCGCCAATAGCAACAAATTTTTGCGACTGCCCAATAGATTTTTCGATAACGAAATGACTCGCTTCGTCTTCTTTAGCAGTTGCCCATTGCAATAGATTGGCTTGAGATTCAACTTGACCTTTGAAGTCGAGTAATTCCACTGGCAATACAATGTCAAGTGATAAGGCTTGTACCGTACCTTCATTTCTATAACCTGACCCATAAAATTTTACAGAACCTGTGACATCATCTGTCTCGCTGTCAATAGCCAAATAGTAAGGCGTATAATCATTGCGGTGCATCATTTCTATGGTCGTCGAGTTAAGCCCTGTTACCGTCGTTCTGAAAACCTCATACTCTGTTTCATTCACATAGGTTTTACTTGTTGTGAATGTACCTGGAGGCAAATAAAAACGAACGATTGTATAGCCAGCTTCGGTTATTGTTGTGTAAGGGTCATTCTTCTGAATCACCCCGCCAGGAATATCTGTGACTTTAGCAACAGGAGAAGCCCATGTCAGTGTTTTAGTATCTGGATAGCGAATATAAAATTCCATATTCGCAAATACAGCTGTTATATTACCACCTGTAGGCTTTATTTTAAATACTAACGAAGAGCCATCTGTGGTCATAGTCGCTTGAAAATATTGCGCTAATGCAGAAGTATGGACAACCAACGCTAATGATAAAACGAGACATAAGTGTTTGATTATTTTCATTTTGTGCATGACATTTTATTTAATTACCGTAAAAAGAGTTGAGTTAGGTGAATACTGAGGGGGTAGATAAATAATCTGTGCCCCCTCAGTATAACTCCTGTTTTTAACTATTTTGATGATTAGAATGGTTGTGTAATAATGGCTGCTGAACTACCAATGGCATTGATGATTTTCAAATAGTCATTGATTGAACTTGGTCCTGAAGCCCTCATTGTACCATCCATATTGACATCACCCACTGAATACACATTGCTCTGAATATTCGATGAAGTCCCTAATAGATTAATGAGTCTCAAATAATCATTGATAGAACTTGGACCAGAAGCGCGAACCGTATTATTGCTGTTCACATTGCCACCATACATACCAAACTTACCACCTGTCAGGTCTTTTTGTACGCCGCTCAGTGCTTGGCTGGCTGATGTTGTAAAGTCATAAGGTGTCGCTGATACTTTATTGAGCGAAATGGTCGAAGCCGTGCGAATGCCTAAGTGGTTGCGGTGACGCACAACAACATAATAATCATCTGCTACTACTGGGAAACCGACTGGACTCACACCGTCCACATCTACGACATCTCCATCACGTTGTATCAAAGCTGAACGTGTGGCAATAACCGTAGCAGGTGTTGTTTTGTCACGCAATTCCACAAAAACCCAATCCACTATCGCATCGTTGCCTGTGACAGCAAGGACAGTTGACGTGACTTTTTCGCCACCGCCACCATTCACATGTGTAAAGCCAGAAATGCCAGAATAAGGCTCAGTTGTCGGAATCAAGTTGAGTGAACGTAAGTTATCACCCATCAAACCTGTTGTTGTACTGTAAGCACCTTGTAAGATTGTCTTAACACTCACAAAAGCGTCGTCTTTGGTCGTAAAGGTCAATGGACCAACCCAATCCACTGTTCCTTCAGGTGTACATGCACCTTGAACAAACAAGTCATAAGTTGTCGCACTCGTCAATCCTGTGACGGCTATTGGCAATGTAGAGGTAGAACCACTTGCAACGACCGTTCCGTTGATACCTTCACCTGTCGGTACGACAATCCAATTGTACGAACTGGTCGTGCCTGTCCAAGTCAAGGTTGCGGATGTATTCATCACAAGCGTGGTGGCTAAACTTGACGCACTCACCGTACCCACATGGAATGTTAAGTTGTTGCTGATGGCTGTGCTGGTTGCTGTACATGATTTGTTACTCATCAAATTGGTTGCAAACACATCGCCATCGTTCGGATAAACGCGTATTTTGCTCGGGTCGGAGATACTCCAACCGCCTGTTGTGGCGGCGTAAATACGACCATTTGCAACTGTTACACCCAACACCACATTTGAACCAAGTGTATCTGTCTCGTAGAAACCGCGGAACGTTTTACCTCCGTTTTTAGAGATACCCAAACCGCCCGATGTTGCTGCATAAACCATTGAGTCGGCAACGACCCATACACCGTTGACTTGATTGTCTGGTAAACCATTGCTCATGGTGAGTTTGGCGAATGTTGTACCACCATCTGTTGAGACCGCCAAACCTTGTTGTGTAGCGGCATAGATGGCTGCACCTTTAGCCCAAACACCTAAAACAGTATCACTATTGAGGCTGTCGGCAATCGTTTTTGTTGAGAACGTGGTGCCGTTGTCTGTTGAGATATTAAGCCCCCCCTCAGTACCGATGTACAAAGTAGTGCCGTCTGCAAACAAATGGCGGATTTTATTTGATGCCAAACCATCCGTAGATTTCTTGGTCGTAAAGCTTGTACCGCCATCTGTAGAGATATTCAAACCATCGTCTGTACCAACAAACAGGGTACTACCGATTGCTGTAATCGCTGTGATATTGGCACTTGATAGACCACTGCGTCCTTTATTGATTGGGCGGAAGCTCGCTAAGCCGTCAGTTGAAATGCTTAAACCTTCGTCCGTACCAGCATACACACCACTGTCATCTGCATATATGGCTTGAACATTACTATTGAACAAACCATCTTTGTAAGAAAGCGTGTAGATAGAGTCGCCTTTGACACGGTAAGATAAACCGCCCGCAGTCGCTGCATAAGCTGTATCGTTGCGCACAAAAACCGCTTGTGTATAACTATCACCTAAACCTTCGGCGATTGTGTAATTGAAGAATTCGTGTGGCAAAGCGTTGTGAGCAGTGCCATTGAGTCGCCAACTGTACACTGGGAATGTCCCACCATAGTTAGGCGTTGCAGAAATGACGACTGGAATATTTGGACAGATAGTCGTATTGTCTGTGGTTATCGAAACAGTGGGCGTTGCAGGTGAGACAACCTTAGCCGTCAGAGCATTGCTGGTGGCTGTTGGTGTCGTTGTACAAGTCAGACTGCTGGTAGCTTCACATGTAATGACATCACCTTGGACAAGACCTTGTAGGGTAATGCTATTGACATCGGCATCAAACTCAGTCAATGTGACCCCGTTTTTCTTCCAAACGTAACTTGCGTTACTGCCCAGATAGTTACCCAGCGCAGTGAAAATCAAGGACTCGCCTGTGCAAATGCTGTCTTTACTCATCTCAATTGTCACGAGTGGTGTAAAAGACGCATCGGCATCGGCAGTTTGAATGAGTTCTGTATTACTTACAACATAGCTGGTATTCGCACAAGCATCTACTGATGGCGTGATTTCACACCATATCGCATCGTTGTGTGAGACACTGGCGGGATAATAAGTCGCATCTGTACCAACAGGTGCGCCATTGTGTCGCCATTGATACTGAGGGGTGCTACCGATATTCTCGCCTCTAACAGTTAAGCTCGTTGGTCCACCTGAACAGATGAGTGTATCTGATACAAAAACCGTTGCCGTTGGTGTCACCGTTGGTTTCAATGTAACGCTGACACTCGGACTGATTTCTGACTCTGTTTGTGAAATACATGTCGCATCAGACTCCATGATACACTCCACGTAGTCACTGTTTTCAAAGTTGGCACTTGTATAAGTATCGCTCGTTTGAACATAATCACCGTTCAAATACCATCTATACTGAGGGGTGGTACCGCCAGCTGTTGGTGTCGGGGTGAAGGTAATTGCTGTACCTGGACAGACATCATTGGCTGATGCCGCTATCGTTACTTTTGGTGTGGCAGGTGTTGCCACTGTCATTACTACCGTATTCGTGCTGGCAATAGAATCATTAGGACCTGTTGCTGACGGATAGAACAAGGTACAAGTGATGACATCGCCGTTCGCCAAATTATTAGTCTGAAGGACATTGTTAGTCTGACCGAATACGATTTCACCGTTTTTATACCATGTGTAAGACAAGTTCTCATCCACTACATTCGTTGGCGTTGCAGTGAATATCACTTGCTCGCCACCGCAAATGTTTGTCGCTGATGAGACAATGCTCACTGATGGGGTGAGTAAACGTCCCCCTCTGTTTGAACTTGAATCATTGGGTGGCAATGCACTACTACTATATGCATATTCAGCAATGGCTGCGACTTGTTTTGTTCTATTTAGGCAGTATTGAACATTTGCATAACCATATACACGTTTTGCACTAAAAGAGAAAATAGTGCCATTTTGTGAAAGAAAAGTTATGATTGAAGTTGTTGTGCCTGTTGCGCCAGTAACTGGTATCCAATAATAAGATGTTGAAAAACCAGCATTACCCGTTAATAAAAAAGTTGCCGTCATATTTTGACCTGGAGCTGGGGCATAGGAACTGAGAGAAATTGATGGATTTGATAGTACAGGTACAGGCATGACAACAATATCAAGCGGTAAGAAATCCGAATTGGATGTTCCTTGATAGTATTCATTGATGGTTACATAGCCAGTACCGCTATTTACCCCACTTTGATACAGAACATTATTGACGATAGCCGTATTCACATAACTGCTGCCACCGCCACCGCCAGCATACTTACCGACTTGAACATCAATAAATGAACCACCGCCATAGTAGCCGCCACCGCCGCCGTAATCTCCTTTTCTAACGGTGGAAGTCACATTGTTTGTACTACTACCTTTCATGAAACCACTGGCTGACCTTTGATTAATCAGAGTGAGTAAAGCCCCCGTAGCATTATTATTAGCTGGCAAACTTATCCCACCAGTAGTAGCTGTACCACCAGTAACGGCACTAACAATAGCACCAGTACCCGTATTATAAGTTGTAAAACCATTACCTCCTATCAGACCTCCTATACCGCCGTCTTGAGAGTCGTGACCACCGCCGCCACCGCCAGCAACTATGATGGCATCTTTTCGCAAAGAAGTGGTAGAGATATAAGAGCCGCCGCCGCCATTAGCGGATTTAGAAGTACCTCTCGATAAACCTGCATCAGCAGTTGTAGTTGTACCAGGGAAAAGATAGTAAACTGCCCCAGCAGTTGGCGTGACATTACCTATCGTTACACCGCCGTTGCCGCCTAAAACACCACCACCTTTTGAGCCAGCTGCCTTAAATGTAATTTGACTAACGCCCGCTGGTACAGTGTATCGTTTTGATTCACTGCCTGCATCATTATTACTTGGTGTGAAAGTGTAAGTTTTAACATTAAACTTGACAACTTTATAGAAATACTTGGTATTCGCTGTCAATCTCACTCTGAAAGGATGCGCAGAACTTGCATAATCTATAAAGCTCTTATCTGTGCCAGAATAGATATTAACTTGATAATCGTCAGGTAAACCAGGTCCTAAAACCAACTCGTCCTCTGCACACAGCGTACTGATTTTTAACAATGAGTCCCTAATTGCATGCGGTACAACAAAGCCCGTTGTAAAGCTCGTTGAGCTACCTGCGCCTGCACCTGTCACATCAGCCAAGCGTGCGAAAGCGGTTGAGATAGTACACAGTGTTTTAACCGTCAATTCGTAATTTGTTGAAGGGTTTAAATCCGCCAACGTGACACTATTGGTTGTGACAGTCCCATTTTTGACAAATGTTTTAGTACTTCTGTCGGGACTGTATTTCATCAATTCCCAACCGTAGCCTGTGGCGTTGTTGACGGCTGTCCATGTACCTGTACTTGTTGTACCATCGGAAGTGACTTTGATACTGAGGGGGTCCACTTCACCGATATAATTGACCGTCAAGGCTTGCGAAACAGTATTAGTACACACACCAGCTGTGGTCATTACACATTCTATCACATCTGATTTATTGGTGGTGAACGTTAACGTCGGGCTTGTAGCTGATGCAATTCGCAAACCATTACTGCTGGCTACGTAGATAAAGCTACCCGAACGCACAATACGTCCTAAGCCAGGATTTGTACCTAAGCCGACTGAGCTTGTAATATCCAAAAATGATTTACCACCATCTTTTGACATGTATAGACCACTGGTCGCTGTTACATATACCACATTATCGTTGACAACGACATCCTGAATGGTACTCGCTGCGGGTAAACCCGTTACAGAGTATTGTACATTGTTGATGTAGTAGTTGAGACCATTTGTGGTATTCACTGCAAAAATGGTATCACCTCTAAAAGCTGCCCGTTTGAAAGGTAGGCTGGTGATTGGACTTTTACTAAACGTAGGTGTAGGCGTGCCATTGGCTACCGTTATACCTCCTGCTGTTAATAAATAGGCGGAAGTGTTGTTTTTAAAAACAATACTATTAGCTGTCACTTGTCCAGAGGTTTCTTCAACGCCTCTATTGACACCTTTCAACTGCCAAACCGTATTTTGTGCAGTCATGTAGGCAATATTGCCATTGGGTGAAACCCCAATATTAGATATAGGGCCTGTTGTATTAAACGGGGTTCTACTTTTCAAAGGGGCTGATAGCTCGGCGAAACTACTACCTTGGTTACTTGCAATCTTAGCTCCTTTGTCTGTTCCAACAATAATGCGTGAACCATCAGGGTACAAGCCCAAAGCCAAAACTTTATTGCTGGGTAGTCCATTGGCAGTTGTTTTGTTGGTAAAAGTCATGCCGCCATCGGTTGAAACAGCCAAGCCATTGTCCGTCGCGAGATACACGTTTTTACCGACTACTGCGATGTCGTTAATCACATTTGACCCTAAACCATCTGTGGTTGATTTAGTCGCAAATGACGAGGGTTGCCCTGTAAACAATTCGCCGTTGCGTCGCCATTCATACTGAGGGATTATGCCGTTTAGGTTGGCAGGTGTTGCCGTAACGACTACTTCCGCATCGCCACACACAGTTAAATTATTCGCTGCTATCGCCAATGTAGGTGCTGCATTAGAAGTAACAGCAATCGTGGTTGCTGATGAAACGGCATCATTGCATCCACTGGCTGAAACCTCCAAACGGTATTGTGTAGAACCGACCGTAGCCGCCGTGTAGCTGTATGAGGCAGTCGTTGCACCTGTAATATCTGTCCATGTCGTACCATCAGGGCTGCTTTGCCATTGGAAAGTTTGGTTAGCTACGCCATTTGTGATGGTACTTGTAAAATCAACCGTACTACCTTGACAGATAGCTGTACCAGATGCAGCAATCGCTACTGAGGGGGCTGCCTTTGGTGTGATTTGCACTGCCTGAGACAAAACCTCTGGACAATTTGTATTGTATTTCACTTGAACACGATAGTAACTGCTGGTTAGCCCTGTAGGTGCAGTATATACGCTGTTTGTTGCACCAGAAATATTTGTCCATTGAGGTTTTAGCAATGAAGCTGTTTTCTGCCATTGATAAGTCGGGCTACTTGAACCACCGATAAGATTAGCTGTCAAGACAGGTGCTACATTGCTACATGGAGCAGTTGAGTTCGCAGAAACTGTAACAATAGGATTGGCGTTCGATAGCAGTGTTCTGGGTACTGAGAATGTCGAATCGGCACAAGCCGCAAACTTGACACCCGCACGTACATACGTTGAACCAACTGCTGCCGCCGATGGGTTGTAGGTACTACCTGTTGCTTTAGTTACCCAATTCAAATTATCACTGCTGGTTTGCCATACAAAAGTAGGTGTACCTGCTGATGTGCTGCTCAAAGTCGCTGTGAAAGACACTGGACGGTCAACACATGTTTCAGCATAAGGGCTGGCTACTGTGACTGTCGGAATAGTGCTTGTTGTGATTTGTCGGGTATCGCTGGTTGCACTACAACCTGCTGCTGAGACGATACCACGGTAGTAAGTCGTACCTACTGTATTGGTTGGTGCGACGTAACTTGCACTCGTAGCATTGGCAACAGTTGCCCACGTCGTGCCGTTGGTACTGCTTTGCCAAGCATAAGTCGCTGTAGCATCGTTAGAACTCAATGTAAAGAATCTATAGCTACCTTGACAAACAGTTTGCGTTGCTACGCCTGTAACACTGACAGTCAAAGTAGGTTTGACCGTAATTGCTACACCCTTGGACGTGAATGTTGGACAAGCTCCTGTAAATGTTGCAATATAGCGATAGTAGGTTTTACCTGCTGTCGTTGTTACTGGCTGGTAGGTTTCTGCCGTTGCACCTGAGATATTTGTCCACGCTGTACTATCAGGACTGCTTTGCCACTGAATAGTTGGTGTACCAAATCCTGCCGTATAACCTACTGTCAAAGTAGGCGTTGCATTCGGACAGACCGTTGCTTGTGTTGCTGCAATAGATATTGTAGGAACATCAATAACAAAAACTTCAGTTGCCTCAGATGTGAATATACCGAGTGAATTGGTGACAATAACCCGATAGAATTTTGTCCCCAACTGATTCGTTGGTACATTGTAAGCCGAACTAAGTGCACCCTTTAATTCAGACCAATTTGTACCATTTGTACTCACTTCCCATTGATAGGTGGCTGAGCCGCTGTTATTGGATACTGTTGCAGATAAAGTAATAGGCTGATAACGACATACATTGGTTGCCAAAAGCCTTTGTTGATTACCTGCATCTGGTGGTGCTATATTGCCCGATGGTGTAACTGAAACAGTCGTACTCGGCACAACAGTTATAGTTGTTGTGTCCTTAATAGAACAACCTGCGCTGTTGGTAAATGTCGCAATGTAGTTTGTCGTTGCCGTGGGCGATACCGTACGCGTTGCCGCGGTTGGACCATCATTCCATGCAAGCGTCATTGTCGGCGGGGTACTTCCGATACTAAGAATCACACTGGATGGAGTAGTATTTTGAGCTGCCAGTTGTGCAGTAAGATTATTGAGTTCTCTTTGATTGCCATTTTGGAGGACTTTAGCTTTGTTTCTATTAAGGGTATAAGTCCATTCAAAATTAGTGCTGTTAGTCAATAAGCCCATTTCCACAACAGCAGGGTTTGTAGCACTTGCCGATAAATACAAACCACTGTAAACCGATTGGATATAATATTTCTGTCCAATACTGGTATTAAAATTGACCGTTCCGCCCGCAACAGGAATAAATAACCAATCTTGATTAATTGAGTTGTCGTCTGTTGTTTCACAAACAGGAATTGAGCCGATTGTCGTACTGCGGCTTGCCACGAAACGCAAGGTGCTACTAGTAGCAAACTTAATTTTAGAAACAACTCCATTTTTATACTTGCCAGTCAAGGCAATCTGAGATGAACTACCACTCGTGATAGACGGCTTACTCACTGTTTTTGTAACAGCTAATTCTGGTCTAACATTGATAGTAGTCGTTTGCTCGCCTATATACCCTGTGGCAGTCAGATAAATAACGCGGTATTTACCCGCCATGGCAGGCGTTATATTTGACAATGTGATATTCGCCGTAGAAGCCGTGAATCCGTTAGGGCCTGTCCAACTTGGTGTCGCTGTCGCATCTGAACAAGACGATGTTAAAGTCAGATTCGTACCCACACAAGCCAGTGTTTCGCCTGCAAGAAGCCTTTGTGACGCACCCGAAGAACTACCTATCGTCACTGTTGGCGCAGCTTCAACCGTTACTCTACGTGAATTAGAATAAATTGTCGCATTGCATACACTTACTGTCGCTGCAAAAGTGACTTTTAAGCGATAATATAATGTACCTACTGTTGCCGTTGAAGGTGTATAAACTAAGGTAGTTGCATCAGCTATATCCGTCCAAGCTGTCGAACCGTCCGCACTGCTTTGCCATTGGAAAACAGATGCAAAAGTAGAGTTGATAACTGCTGTCAAATTGGAAGCCGTACTACCTTGTCCGACTGTCACATTACCACCTGTGACAGACGCTGTAGGTGAAACACTAACTGTCAATGTTTGTACAGCACTGGTCAAGATACAGCCACTGTTATATGTCGCTACTACGCGATAGTAAGTCGTACCCAATGCACTTGTTGGTGGTGTATAAGTTGCAGAAGTTGCACCTGCAACATTCGTCCATGTACCACGATTTGGGCTACTTTGCCATTGGTAGGTTGGTGAACCAGATGTCGTAGTAGCTGTAAGTGTTGCTGTCTCATTTTGACATGCTTGCGTTGCATTCGCCGTCACATTGAGCGTTGGATTGATCACTATCACAGGTGTAGAAGCAGAATAAATAATACCACAAACATCTGTTACTTTGAGACGGAAATAAGTTGTCCCAACAGAACCTAAACGTACTGAATAACTTGGTGATTGAGCACCTGAAAGTGGTTGAAAAGTCTTGTTGTCGGTGCTTATTTCCCATTGGTAAGCAGGTTTAATACTTAATCCTGTTGCCGTACTCGTTAAATTAGCGAGATTAGTGAGACAGATAGTTGCACTGCTTGCCGCTATTGATACTGAGGGGATGGTATATGGCGCACAAGTCGTACCTGTAGAAATATTACTGCTTGTCCAGTTTGATGTTGTCCCTGTCAGTGCAAAATTAGAAAGTGTCGCATGACGGTTGTTACCACTGGCATCGTTCAAAGTAACCGTACCTGAATTATCAGAATTGAGTGCACCTTGATTGAATTTATAATAAGCCAATAAGCCTGTTTGGCCACTGCCTAACTCACAATTCATATTTTTTTGAATCTCGCATTGTAATAAGGCGCGATTCCAAATGCGGACTTCATCCAAAGACCCATTGAGAGGCGCATCTTGCGACCAGTTACTCTTACCAATATAACAATTATTGCGTAATACATTAGCTGGTGCTGTACTGTATGTGCGTGTTCCTACAACAACACCATTAACGTAAAGTGTTCCTAATGTCCCGTTTAAGGTTACTGCCACATGATTCCATTGATTAAGCGTTAAAGCCTTGCTCGATACTATTTGTCCTTGACCAGACAAAGCAAAAACAGGTTTACCATTTATTGCCTCCGATGTTGACAAAATAATATTGTCAGCATTTGGTCCATTCCCAAAGTCTATAATTCTTGAATAATAAGTATGACTTTTAGGATAAACCCATGCTTCAATAGTCAAATCTCCATTGAAATAAACGCCTGCTGGAGCTGATACATAATCATTGACACCATCAAAATTCAAAGCAGATGCAGCAGGTACGCCTGTAACTGTCATCGTCAAACCATTGCTCGTTGCCGTCGAAGGGGATATACAAGTCTCATTGCTGGTCATGACACAAGTAATGACATCGCCATTGAGCAAAGAGGCATTGGTATAAGTCACGCTGTTAGTACCGACATTAACACCATTTCTCTTCCATTGGTAGTAAGGTGTTGCGCCACCATTGGTCGGTGTTGCCGTAAAAGTCACACTTGTACCAAAGGTGATGGTTGTTGCTGAAGCTGCAATGGATACTGAGGGGGTCAAAATGGGCGCAGGTGAACAAGTTGTACCTGATGTTACACCACCTTGTGCTACCCAGTTGGAGGTTGTACCCGTCAAAGCAAAATTAAGCAATGTACCGTTGTTGTTGTTGCCGCTTGCGTCGGTCAATGTAGCGACTGCTGCATTATTCGTATTCGCAACACCTTGGTTGAACTTATAATAGGCTTGTAAAGCTGTTTGTCCACCGCCCAGTTCACAATTCATATTGTTCTGGATTTCGCATTGTGGCAAAACACGACTCCATACACGCACCTCATCTAATGCACCACCATGAACAGGTGTGGTGTAGATAGGGTCTAACATGAAACGCATATTGGCAGTCGTGCCTATCAGGTTTGCGCCAGCAAGAGTTGTTGAAGCAGTTAAAACACCATTTTGATACACTCTGATAGCATCGCCTGACTTAGCAGTCACGGCGATGTGTTGCCATGTATCGTCTATATAAGAGAAATAAGCCGTTTTCCAACCCTTTGTGGTGCAAAACCAGTGGTTCGTAATACCATCAGCTGTTGTTTCGATGGCAAAACCGTCGGCGTGGCTATTAGACCTTTTACCTATCAACATTCTTTTTTCAGAACCAACTGTGATAGGTTTAACCCAAAACTCAACGGTGATTTCACCCGTTGATGCAAAGGTATTCAAAGAGGTAGAATGAGGGATTTCGACATAGTCATTCACACCGTCGAAATGCAGAGCTGCACCCAATGGTGCATTGACGGTCATTGTAAGGCTGTTGCTGGTTGCCGTTGTTGACGTTGCACAAGCGGCATTACTTGTCAAAGCACAAGTTATCACATCACCATTGGCTAAAGTCGTACTTGTATAAGTCGCATTAGTCGCACCACTGATGTTTGTACCATTCTTTTTCCATTGATACTGAGGGGTCGTACCACCGTTGGTGGGTGTTGCCGTGAAGGTCACACTTGCTCCCTCTGTAATCGTTGTAGCCGTTGCGGCAATAGATACTGAGGGGGTCACCGTTGGATTGACCGTCATGGTCACACTGTTACTGGTTGCCGTCGGTGTGCTGGGGCAAGTCGCGTTGCTTGTCATCACACACGTAATCGCATCATTGTTAGCCAAGGTCGTGCTGGTATAAGTCGCACTCGTTGCTCCGCTGATGTCTGTCCCGTTCTTTTTCCACTGATAGGTGGGCGTTGTACCACCATTGGTTGGCGTAGCTGTGAATGTCACGCTTGTACCCGCACAAGTTGTTTGGCTACCTGTCGTGATAGCAATAGATACTGAGGGGGTTGGCAATGCCGTACAAGTTGTGCCTGTGGTTACGCCACCTGTTGATACCCAGTTGGAGCTTGTACCTGTCAAACCAAAATTAGTCAAAGTACCTGTATTATTGTTACCACTGGCATCTGTCAAAGATGTCACACCTATATTGGTTGTAAAACCAGAACCTTGATTGAACTTATAGTAGGCCACCAAACCTGTTTGTCCACTACCGAGTTCACAGTTCATATTGTTCTGTATCTCACATTGTGGTAAGGAGCGATTCCATACTCGGACTTCATCAATTCGGCCTTGGAAAGGTAATTGTAGTTCGGTATTGCTTCTGCCAATCCAGAAGTTTGATGTACCGTCCATCGAAGTCAACCAACCATTGACAATATTATTATACACTTCTGCCCCATTGACATAAGCCTTAATTCTACCGTCACTGTTGTAAACCACAGCTACATGCGTCCATTGATTGGAAGGAATAGCGGGTGAAGATAGATTGATGAATTGGTTGTGTACATCAATTTCCAAAAGGTTATTGTTGACACCAATGCCAGCACCCCATGAATTAGCTTTGTCATTAGAGATGGCATACATTCTGGCAGAAGACTGCGGATAAATCCATGCTTCTAATGTTTGAGAAGACTGATTGAGGTTTACATTCACATCCACATAGTCATTCGTTCCATCAAAGTGCAGAGCTGCACCTGCTGGATACGTCACAGTCATCGTTAGGCTGTTGCTGGTCGCTGTCGTTGGATGAACACAAAGCGTACTTGTCATAACGCAAGTGATGACATCACCATTCACCAAGGTTGCATCGGTATAAGTTGTGCTGTTTGTACCGACGTTAGTTCCGTTCTTTTTCCATTGGTAAGTAGGTGTACCACCATTGGTCGGTGTTGCCGTGAAGGTCACACTTGTACCATAAACGATTGAACCACTTGGGCTACCTGCAATAGATACTGAGGGGGTCGGCAATGCCGTACAAGTTGTGCCTGTTGTCACACCACCTGTTGATACCCAGTTAGACGTTGTACCTGTCAAACCAAAATTAGTTAATGTACCTGTGTTGCTGTTACCGCTGGCATCTGTCAAGGATGTCACACCTGTATTACTTGTAAAACCAGAACCTTGATTGAACTTATAGTAGGCCATCAGACCTGTTTGCCCGCTGCCGAGTTCACAGTTCATATTGTTTTGTATCTCGCAGAGTGGCAAGGCACGGTTCCAAATACGAACTTCATCTATTGCACCTGAGGTATAACTACCTAAGGTTTCGCTATTTGCCATCAAGCGCAAAGCACTCGTGGAGGCAACAAAGGCAGGAAAACCTGACATTGATGTAGTAGAGGCAAGGACACCGTTGATATAGACACTAATCGTACTGTTCGTCTTTACCGTCACAGCAACGTGCTGCCATACGTTATTGGTATAAGTTGCATCTATATAAGCCCAAGTATTGTTTGTTGTACGGAAGTAGTGACGTGTGCCGCCATTGGTTCCCATTTCAAACACAAACCCGTTGTTACCAGAGCGTTTGGCAATAATATCTGCATTACCCGAAGCAGGGAAAACGGGTTTTATCCAATATTCTATCGTGGCCTCACCTGTATTGACGTAATCGTTCAATGAAGCCGAATGTGGGACTTCAACATAGTCATTCGTTCCATCAAAATGCAAAGCTGCACCTGCTGGATACGTTACTGTCATCGTCACGCTATTGCTGGTTGCTGTTGCATTACACGCATTTGTGAGTACACAAGTTATGACATCACCATTGGCTAAAGCTGCGTCGGTATAAGTTGCGCTATTTGTGCCAACGTTTGTCCCGTTTTTCTTCCATTGGTAGGTCGGTGTTATACCGCCATTTGTCGGTGTTGCCGTAAAGGTGACACTTGTCCCGTAAGCAATTGAACCACTTGGGCTACCTGCGATGGATACTGAGGGGGTCGTATAAGCCGTACAAGTTGTGCCTGTTGTCACGCCACCTGTGGATACCCAGTTAGATGTTGCGCCTGTAAGTCCCAAATTAGTCAAAGTACCTGTGTTATTGTTACCACTGGCATCTGTCAATGATGTCACACCTGAATTGGTTGTAAAACCAGAACCTTGATTGAACTTATAGTAGGCTATCAGACCTGTTTGCCCGCTACCGAGTTCACAGTTCATATTGTTCTGTATCTCACAGAGCGGTAAGGAGCGATTCCAAAGACGGACTTCATCTAATGTACCATTAGTATAATTGCTCAAACTAAAGGCTCTCGCCATCATCCGCAAAACACCGTTTGTGCTTACAAAGCTTTGCCCGATGAGACTCGCCTTGCCTTGTAATACGCCATTCCTATAAACCCTCAAACTATCACCTGCCTTGGCAGTAATAGCAATATGCTGCCATTCGTTAACTGTATAATTACAGAAAACCTCAGCACGAGATGTAGTTGTTGGGATAATATGATAAAAAGTATTTGAACCTGCTGGGTAGTTTTCTACTGTGAAACCCGAATTATTGGCACTGGTGCGCATATCAATAATACTGGGTTGCCCTGTTATAGCATTCAGCTTTAACCAATATTCAATGGTCAATTCACCCGTTGTAACAAAGCTATTGATTGATGTGGAAGTTGGTACTTCAACATAGTCATTCGTTCCATCAAAATGCAAAGCTGCACCTGCTGGATAGGTCACTGTCATCGTCACGCTGTTGCTCGTCGCTGTCGCTGGATAGGTACAAAGCGTACTTGTCATGACACACGTGATGACATCGCCATTAGCCAATGTCGCATCGGTGTATGTTGTGCTGCTTGTGCCAACGTTCGTACCGTTCTTTTTCCATTGGTATGTCGGTGTTGTACCGCCATTGGTGGGTGTTGCCGTGAAGGTCACACTTGTTCCATAAGCGATTGTACCACTTGGGCTACCTGCGATAGATACTGAGGGGGTCGGCAAAGCCGTACACGTTGTACCTGTTGTGACTCCACCTGTGGATACCCAGTTTGACGTTGTACCTGTCAAGCCAAAATTGGTGAGTGTACCTGTCAAGCTGTTGCCACTGGCATCTGTCAAAGACGTGACACCTGCATTGCTGGTAGAACCAAAACCTTGGTTGAATTGATAGTAAGCCAATAAGCCCGTTTGTCCGCTGCCCAATTCGCAGTTCCTATTGTTTTGGATTTCGCAGAGGGGCAATGCACGATTCCAAATGCGCACTTCATCTATTTTACCTTTATACTTATTGTTCCCTGCAACGGGTTTACCTAAATATACCTGATAAGTAGATGATTGCGGCGTAACGGCATTGGAAACACTGGCACTGAGTACGCCATTGATGTATATACTCAGCGTATTATCGGCTGCTCTTGTCGCTGCGATATGTGTCCACGTGTTGGTAGCAATCGTAGCCGTAGAAGTGACTGTTGAGCTACTGCTGCCATTGTAAACAGCACACATTGCCTGACCTGACGGGTTGATACCTAAACGATAAGCGGCATTATTTGCGCCGCCTAAACCCCAACGGCTGATAATCTCTTGTGGTTCAGCCGCATCGTTGAAAGTACCGTATCCTGCATCAGGATTAACCCACGCTTCAAGGGTAAAGGTTGAAGAAACGTTGGGTAAGGTGTTGCTAATGGCGACATAATCATCTGTACCATCAAAATGCAAAGCTGCGCCTGGAGGATATGTCACCGTCATAGTGATACTGTTACTCGTAGCCGTTGCATTACAAGCATTTGTAAGCACACATGTGATGACATCGCCGTTGGCTAAAGTCGCATCGGTGTAAGTTGTGCTGTTTGTGCCAACATTAGTGCCGTTTTTCTTCCATTGATAGGCAGGTGTTGCACCACCGTTTGTCGGTGTCGCTGTAAAGGTTACACTTGTACCAAGTACAATACTGCCAGAAGGAGAACCCGCAATAGATACTGAGGGGGCTACATAAGCCGTACACGTTGTCCCTGTTGTCACGCCACCTGTGCTGACCCAGTTAGAGGCTGTGCCTGTGAGGGCAAAATTGTTTAACGTACCTGTGAGGTTGTTGCCACTGGCATCTGTCAATGTTGAAACCCCTGTATTGCTCGTGAAGCCAAAACCTTGATTGAACTTATAATAGGCAGCTAAACCTGTTTGTCCGCTACCCAATTCACAGTTCTTATTGTTCTGGATTTCACAACCACTCAATGCACGATTCCAAACACGTACCTCATCCATCGAACCCAAGAAGAAGGAACTTTGTCCTGTACGAACACCAATATAAACAGGGGCAGTACCCGTGCTTATATTGCCACTGGTCACAGTGCCTGTGGTATTTAGAACGCCATCAATGTACAATTGTACTGTTGTACCATTGCGTACTGCAGCGACATGATGCCAGTTACCATCGTTGACTGTGGTAGTTGAATACAACCACCCGCTTGATACGCCAGCGAAAAATGCGGATAACTTACCAGAGCCGCCGCCACCGCCATTGATACCAAAATAGAATGAATCATCGCCTTTGGTTATGATATAGTTCTCTGTGGCTTTGGTTGTTTTTATCCAAGCCTCAATCGTGATGCCTCCTGTGATATTGAAAGCGGCATTGTGTGGCACAGTAACCCAGTCGTCTGTACCATCAAAAGCCAGACCTGCGCCCGCAGGATATGTCACGGTCATCGTCACACTGTTACTCGTAGCCGTTGTGGACGATATACATGGTGCATTACTGGTCAATACACACGTTATAATATCACCATTGTTTAAAGCCGCATCTGTATAAGTGGCACTGTTAGTGCCGACGTTAGTCCCATTTTTCTTCCATTGATAAGACGGTGTTGTGCCACCATTGGTGGGTGTCGCTGTAAATGTCACACTTGTACCATACACAATTGAGCCACTTGGGCTACCTGCGATAGATACTGAGGGGGCCACTATACCCGACCATGTATTGCCTGCGACCCAGTTTGATGAGCTACCTGTCAATGTGAAATTGACGAGTGTACCCGTGCGTCCGTTGGCAGTAGCATCGGTGAGTGTCGTGACACTTGTATTATTGCCGCTTGCTGTACCTTGATTGAACTTATAGTAATTTTGCAAACCCGATGTGCTTGCTGAAATCTCTGAACAATAGTTGTTTGCAATATCTGTTGCTGAACGTTGTACATTCCAAAGACGCACTTCGTCCATTGTACAACTAACAAAATAACTACCTAGTGTCTGACTACGCGATAAATAGCCTGTTGTGCTGCCAATCGTCGTAGCGCCTTGTGTACCCGATGCCACTTGTACGCCATTGAGATACAATCGAGCCGTTGTCCCATTGCCTCCCCAAGTGAGTGCCAAGTGATTCCATTGACCAGGGGTGAAGCTGGCAGATAAATCCGTTCCAGCAATCCTTGCACGAAGTGTTGTACCTGTACTGAAGATAGTGAACTGTTCTTGCCAAAGGTCAATATACATCTGAGTGCCACCATTTGAAATGGTATTCACCCAAAACTCCATTGTACCTGCACTTGCCGACATACCCGAAGAAGGGAAAGTCACATGGTCATTAGAGCCATCGAAACTAAGCGCAGCACCTGTTTGTGCTTGTACAGGGGTCATCAGTAAAATACCCAAAAAGGATAAAGTCAACCATACCTTTGCCAACACCCTATTATACTGAGGGGGGCTTGAAGAATGGTCTTGCTGATAACTCCTACATGCTTCTAAAATTCTGTAAAAGGAGATGTTCATTTTAAATAATTTAGATATAAAAAAAATGTTCAGAATTGCTTTCCTATATGGCACAACAAGCTACTGCGCTCACTATCACACCAGTGACGAGCGTACAGACAATAGGTTGTGCGTAGGGAGACAGTCTGCCTGCCACACTACAACCAATCAAAAACCCTGTTATAAATTTTCAGAAAGAATGAATAAGGATACTAAAAGTCTATATTATACTTTCATACACAGTAATTATACTTAATGCAAAGTTAGTTCGGATAAAAAAGAAAACATATAAAAAAAATAAAAAAATGATGAACCCCCTTATTCGACTGACAAACCCGCTCATTCTAGGTATGAAATTTAATGATATATTTAGAGGCCATGATAAAGGTTGTATGGCCGATGCCCGTGTTTCACAACCACTCCTTTGTTTGGGTTGGCTTGGGGTGCTGTGTGACTATTGGGTCAGAGACAAAAAACGTTTTGTGATAACAAAATGATTGTGTAGATAGTCGCTGATGACCCCCTCAGTAAAATCACAATGCCTTGAACGTCTGATGATGTTCAAGGCATTTTTTATGCTACCCTATACACTTTTAATGGCTACCATAATGACATGCCTGACGGCAGTTTAAGAATATATACAATATTGGTCACAAGCTCCCTCGTTACAAGAATAATTTTTTATAGAGTGAAGTCAATTTTTGAGCTTTTCAAGCTCAAAAATTGACTTCACTCTGAAAAAAATTATTCCAAAGCACGCATTTTGTCCAAAGGACTCCTTCGGAGAGCGAAGCGAAAAACAGTGAGCGTTTAGCACTTTTAAATGTCACTATTAAAGCTTGCATTTTTCAATGGCTACCATAATGACATGCCTGACGGCATTTTAAGAATTTATACAACATTGGTCGCAAGCTCCCTCGTTACAAGAATAATTTTTTATAGAGTGAAGTCAATTTTTGAGCTTTTCAAGCTCAAAAATTGACTTCACTCTGAAAAAAA
>JAEUUP010000014.1 GCA_016787525.1 Saprospiraceae bacterium
TTTTTTTTTGTGGCTTAAAATCAAAATAACACTTTTGACTTTTCAAACTGCTCTAAAAATTGGAAAACCAAAAAAGAGGTTTTGATTGCCAACAAGCTGCAAAAACGCTCAAAATTCAAAACAAAAAATGTCAAAATTGCGTGTCAGATTGTGTCAGATTCAAAGATTATTATTTTTCCGATACAATACACACCTTTCATTTTATCGTTGCTTAAAATCAAAATATTAAAATATGGGTTTTTACAGCAAATATATTAAGCCAATCATTACCCAACGCACGGCACAGGGTAGAGGTAATAGACAGGCTACTACATCCATAGCTGATATTGGCAAATTCGACAAAAAGAAGCCTTTGCTCTATTCGTTGCGTATGACACACCAGTTGCGTTTCGACCTTGAAATGAATGACTGGCGTAACGCCATCTATTCGGCTCGCAATCCATCGTTGCCTCAACGAGCGGCACTGTATGAGTTGTATGAATCAACCCGCATTGATGATGCTGTCAAGCATGAAATCAGGTTGGCAACCATTGACATACAAAGTGCGCCGTTCCGAATTACCCGAAATGGTAAAGAAGATAAAGAACTCAAAAAACTGTTTGAAAAGGCGTGGTTTCAAAACTATTTGAAACTGGCACTCGAAACAGAGTTTTTTGGCTACACCGTTTTAGATTTTACACCCAAACCAAACGCCACAGGCGAAGTGGAGAGTTTGCAAATTCTACCTCGTCAACACGTCCGACCCGAACGAGGCGAAGTGTTGGCGTGGTCAAATGACCCGAAAGGCATTCCTTTTGACGAACTCAATAAAGCAGGGTTTCGCCTGTTGCCTCTTGGCGATGTACAAGATTTGGGACTGATGGAGTCAGGTAGCCAAATGGTTATCAGAAAGGGTTATGCCAATAAAGACTGGTCAACAAAGAACGAGAAATTTGGTATGCCTTATGTGGCACTGATGGTTAGCACCGACAACGAAACCGAACTCGAAAGGCGTGAAGCCATGTTGTCTGGCATGGGTGCAAACAATTATGGCATATTCAGAAAGGACGATGATGAAATTCACTTCATCGAACCCAAAGACACCGCCAATGGTCACAAAACCTACGAGGACTATATTAACCTGCAAAATAACCGTATTGCCCTCCTGTTTAACGGTCAAACAGGTGCAAGCAACGAAAAATCATTTGTGGGGTCAGCTGAAGTACATGAACGCACGATGGGCAAATTCACATTGAGCCGTTTGCGCTATATGCAAAATGACATCAATGACAGGTTGTTTCCATTCTTGACACGTTATTATATGTACAAACTTGACGGGGCAAAATTGGAGTTCACAGAGTTGGACGAAAAAAAGCCCACACCTATTGCCAAACCAAATACTGAGGGGGGTAACAATCCCGACGACCCAAAGTCTAAAGGAGGCACAACGTTAACAAAAAAGTTATCAGACCTCTACGCTCCTTCTGGGTCCGGGGCGTGTTGTGACCTCCATCCGCCAAAACTGACAACCCTCAGTACCAATCTGAACGATATTTTTGAAAAAACGGTCAAAGCCGTTTTTGACAAAAAAATCAAAGCGGGGCAACTATCCAAAGACATTTGGCAATATAATGTGGACGAATTATTCAAGGGCTTGAATAATGGCTTTGGCTCTGAATACTCGACCAGTAAACCCGACAGCCGTTTGGTTAAAAACCTCACACAAAATGTCGGTGTGGCAATGGCTTTCAAAAACTGGCACAATGTCAATGACATGGTAGCGGCTCTCGTAGATGAGACAACAGGTGAGCCGCGAAGCTTTGAGCAATTCAAAGAAATCGCTTTAACCATTGATGCCAAATACAATAAAGACTGGTTAGCCTCTGAATACCAACTCGCACAACGGTCGGCAACGATGGCGGTCGAGTGGGAACGGCTACAAGAAACGGCTGACCTATTGCCCAACTTGCGTTATGTCACCGTTGGCGATGAACGAGTGCGCGAGGCTCATAAAAAGTTGGACGGTTTGGTACTGCCTATCAATGATGATTTTTGGCATCTCTTTTATCCACCCAACGGCTGGGGCTGCCGTTGCACCGTTGAGCCGACCGATGACGACCCAAAAGAACGGAGCTACACACCTGATGAAAAGGAAGTGCCGCCAGCCTTCCGTATGAATGTGGGTAAGTCGGGTGAGGTGTTTGGCTCAGAGCATCCATACTTTGACCTCAAACCAAGCGACAAAAAGACTATTCAGGAACAATTGAAAAAATGGGAACAAAATGGCAAGTAACGACCCCTCCCTATTAATCGCCCAACTCAAAGAGCTGAAACAATGGGCTGAAAGGGATTTTAGCCGTTTGGCAGCAAGGCGTACTGAAGACTGGGTCAAAGGCAATTTTCGCCGCCAATCATACGGCGCATTGGGCGCGAAGTGGCAAAGTCGCAAAGATGACACCCGCAAAGGCGGTGCGATATTGATAGGCAAACAGTCGGGTTTGTTGCGTGATGCTGTCAGAGCCGTTGCGAGTGGTGGACAAATAACGGTGATGAATGACCGTATCTATGCCCAAATACACAATGAAGGCGGCACAATCACACAAACCGTGACCGATAGGCAACGCGCCTTCTTTTGGGCAAAACACTATGAAGCCAAAGCCGCATCGCAAGCCGTACTTGCCGAACGCTGGAAACGGATGGCTCTGAGCAAAA
>JAEUUP010000020.1 GCA_016787525.1 Saprospiraceae bacterium
GCTTTTCAATACCCTATCCACAAAACCACGCATACCATCAAAATAGATGGTGTGTTGGACGATGCCGCTTGGCAAAATACGGATGTTGCCAAGGATTTTTTTATGGTTTTGCCTATGGATACGAGCCGTGCGCAAGTCAAAACGGAGGTTCGGATGACTTATAACACCGATTTTTTATATTTTTCAGCCGTTTGCTACGAAGGCACAACTGGGAATTATATGGTCGAATCGCTCAAAAGGGACTTTGCTTTTGGTAGAAATGACAATTTTTTGGTCTTTATTGACCCTTTCAACGACCAAACAAATGGTTTTGCTTTTGGCACAAATGCCGTAGGCGCGCAATGGGACGGTATGATGTATGAAGGGAGTAAAGTGGATTTGAGTTGGGACAATAAATGGTTTTCGGTGGTCAAAAATGAAGCAAATAAGTGGATTTTAGAAGCGGCTATTCCTTTTAAAACCATTCGTTACAAAAGCGATGTGACAGAATGGGGCATCAATTTTAGTCGAAATGACTTAAAAACAACTGAAAAATCGGCTTGGGCACCTGTTCCTCGCCAATTTCCGACAGCTTCATTGGCTTATACAGGTACGTTGGTTTGGGACGCACCGCCGCCTTCGCCCGGCGCAAATATTTCAGTCATTCCTTATGCTTTGGGCGGTGTGACAAAGGATTTTGTGAAAAAAACAGATTTGTCTAAACGTGGAGAAGTGGGTGCGGATGTCAAAATTGGTTTAGGGCCTTCGCTCAATTTAGATGTGACGGTCAATCCCGATTTTTCGCAAGTGGAAGTGGATCAACAAGTGACCAATCTTGACCGTTTTGAACTGTTTTTCCCAGAGCGGCGACAGTTTTTTCTTGAAAATGGGGATTTATTTTCCAATTTTGGCTATTCTTCGTTGCGTCCCTTCTTTTCGAGACGCATTGGTTTGAACGCACCGATACAATTTGGCGCACGTTTGAGTGGCAAATTGACTGAAAAAACCCGTATCGGTGTGATGAATATGCAAACGGGCAAAGCCGCAGAGTTGGGTTTGCCTGCACAAAATTTTACGGTTGTTGCCGTACAACAAAAAGTACAAAGCCGCTCTAATATCGGCGCATTTGTCATCAACAAACAGTCGTTGAATTATAAATACGATGCGGCTTCGGGTCTGCCCAAATATTCCGATTTCAATAGAAATATAGGTATTGAATACAATTTGGCTTCATCTAATAATGCATGGACAGGTAAGGCTTTGTTGATGAAATCTTTTACCCCCTCAGTATCGGGCAAAGATTTTGTCCATGCCGCCAATTTGAGTTATAACAGCAAAGCATGGTCAATCAATTGGGCGCACGAATATGTTGGACAAAACTACAATGCAGAAGTGGGTTATGTGCCACGTACGGGCTATATCAAAGTTAATCCTACGGTGGCTTATTTATTTTTCCCGAAAAAAGGTCCTGTTCTGACCCATGGGCCGAATTTATTTTCATTCACCTACTTCAACGAATCGTTCAAACCCACCGACAATACCACAGGCGTGTTTTATAATTTGACATTCAGAAGTCGCAGTTCATTTACGATGTGGACAGCCATGGATTATGTGCAATTGTTGCGGCCATTTGATCCAACAAACTCTGGGAAAGACACTCTGGCACGTGGCACAGAACACAGATGGCGGTCGTTTGGTGGTGAATTTATTTCCAAACCACAAAGTTTGTTCAACTATTCTTTTTCGTGGCGTTATGGCGGCTATTATACCGAAGATGGCACGCGTTTGAATATCAGTACAGCGTGGGGTTATCGTTTTCAACCTTATGTAAGCCTTTCAATGACAACCAGTTATAACGATATTCGTTTGCCTGCGCCTTGGGGTATCACAAAGTTTTGGCTCGTGGGCCCACGTTTGGATGTGACGATGACAGATAAACTTTTTTTCACTGCTTTTGCACAGTACAATGAACAACAGAAAAATATGAATATCAATACACGCCTGCAATGGCGTTACAAACCTGTTTCAGATTTGTTTATTGTCTATACCGACAACTACTTGCCTGCGCCATTTTCTGTTAAAAACAGAGCTTTGGTCTTGAAATTGACTTATTGGTGGAATGTGTAACAGCTTCTTAGAAACTGTTTTAAAACTTAAAACGACAATTACTGACTGTTTCTCGCTGCGCTCGAAATGCGTACTATGAAGAGGATTTTTTCAGAGCGCATGCCCGTTTTGCCTCGTTAACGAGGCAAAACGGGCATGCGCTCTATAAAAATCCTTCTTTGTACGCTTTTTTCTGCCTGTCCAAAGGGACTCCTTCGGAGCAGAAAAACAGTACGTAATTGCTCTTCTAAGTATTTTTTAATTCGTTTTACCTGTATTCGGAATATACCAAACGTCTTTTTTCACATTGACACCACCTTTCATTTGCTCCTGCACTACCCTATCAATAATCTCAATCCCTTTTTCGGACATAGCATCAAATGTGTCAATACCATTGTTCGGAAAACCAATGCGTGTGCGATGAATATTGAATTTATTGGAAAATTTTCGGTTAAAAGCACGCTCAACCCCTTCTTTTCCTATCATAAAACCCAATAAACCGCCCCAAGTAGCAGTCGGATTATCAGAATCCCAACCTGCTAAAGCACCTATTTTTATGGTTTCTTTAATATCGCCTTCACCATAAAGTAAACTGATGATGCTCGAAGCGAAATTGATACCCGCCGCAAAACACGCATTGCAATAGATGTTTTTTGAAGTCAAATTATAACCATCGGCTTGTTCTACTTGATAGCGCTGATAGACCTCATCGCGTGTTTGTTCCCAAGGAATATTCATTTTGTATCGGCTTTTTACAAAATCATACATTTTTGCGGCATAAGAGTCTTTGGGTAAGTGCTGTCGGGCTTGTTCTGCCATCCATTGTGTTTTTTCTTTCATCGTTTTTTTTCCCTCAGCAGAGGAAGCCAAACTGTGCATAATGACATAAAACTCCGAAATCCATTGAGCATTTTCTCTGGCAGTGGTTTGAATCGGCAGTTTTGCCATTGTCAAAGCTACATCAGGTCGCGTAGGTGCAAAAAGACCAAAAATCTCCGTTGTCAACTGCGCATCAATCATTTCGTATTCGGGATTGTTTTTAGGATCGCTTGTAGCAGGTGGCACTAAACCCGTTTTCATCAAATCAAATGCTTTTTGATTCGATACCCACAAGTAATTTTCCTCCTCCGCTTTGATGTGTTTAAGCCACCCTTCGCGGATTTGCTCGCCCGACAAAACTGAGGTTTTATTCGTGTATAAAAGGTGTTGATAGATGTATTCGATGTCTGTATCATCATCTGAACCCCAAACTTCGCCTTCATTTCGGAACACATAATCAATCGTCGGTGATATATTAGCATTCAGACCACCGCCCCAAATATTTTGTTGATCTGTTTTTCCCCAATTCTCTCTTGTATAAAATGCGCCTGTTTTGATGTCTCCAATATTGCCAATTTTATCCATTTCTGTCACCAAGCCTGTCCAATTAGCAATACATTCTCCTAACCAAAAACCATAAAGTTTTTCTTTATATGCCGAACGAGATAGAACCTTATCCGTTTTTTTAGGCTTATATTTTTTATATGTCAATGGTGACTCTGCAACTTGTGCTTTTATCCCATTGGATAAAATGACGAATAGACAAACAAAGAGAGAAAATCTACGCATTTTTACTTAATTTTTAATCGAAATGATAAAAAAAACACCCCCTCAGTATTAGAGGAGGTTTCTAAAAAAAACATCAATCCAAATATCGTTTTGTTAAGCCACCATAAAAATCAATGCGCCTATCTCTGAAAAAAGGCCAAATACGACGCACATCTTCCGTCCGTTTTTTATCAATGTCAATAACCACATTTTCCTCCTTATCCGAAGAAGCTTTAAACAAAAATTCACCTTGCGGACCTGCAACAAAACTTTGACCCCAAAACTGAATCCCATTTGTCACACCCGACCAATCGGGTTCAAAACCCACGCGATTGACCGTAATGACAGGCAAGCCATTCGCCACAGCATGTCCCCGCTGAATTGTTTCCCAAGCACCATGTTGACGCATTTTCTCCCCCTCAGTATCCGTACTCTCCCACCCGATTGCCGTCGGATAAATCAACAATTCTGCCCCACGCAAAGCCATCAAACGAGCCGCTTCAGGATACCATTGATCCCAACAAACCAACACACCCAATGTCCCAACACTCGTCTTGATGGGTTCAAAACCCAAATCACCAGGCGTGAAATAAAATTTTTCGTAATAAGCAGGGTCATCAGGAATGTGCATTTTGCGGTATTTGCCCGCTATTTCGCCATTTTTTTCAAAAACAACAGCCGTATTGTGGTACAAACCCGCCGCTCGCTTCTCAAAAAGAGAAGTTACCAAAACAATTTTATGCTTCTTTGCTGCTTCGCTAAAAATAGCTGTCGAAGGTCCCGGAATCGGCTCCGCCATATCAAACATACCCGTTTCTTCTGCTTGGCAGAAATAAATGCCACAATGCAACTCCTGCAAAACAACCAATTCTGCCCCTTTTTCCGCACATTCCGCAATGCCTTTTAGGCTGCGTTCAATATTTTCTTCACGACTGCCGCCACTAATTTGTTGAACAATACCTACTTTTAATTTCGTCATATCTCTTATTTTTTTGGCAAAAATAAAATGAGTCATCGAGCATTTTAGCTTGATGACTCATTCTTTTTGATTTTATACTGAGGGGTGTTATATCTCAACAATATTTTGCTTGAACCACTCGCGACATTCATTCAAATCGCTCTCGCCTGATGCGACTTTGAGAACGAAGTTTTCAATTACTTTATCCGACAAATTGAAGTTTAAATCATATCCATTCGATTGTAAAAAAATGGTTGCTGACATCAAACCTGTCCTTTTGTTTCCATCCATAAAAATGTGGTTACAAACGATATTAAACAAATAAACCGCCGCCTTATCGCTCAAATTAGGATAAAGAGGTTCGCCAAACATTTCGCCATCAATAGCATCAATAAGGTAATCCAAGTTACTTTCATTCAATAAGTTATATGGCGGTGTATAATTCCCTCCATGAGTTTGGACAGTTGCCTTATTGAAAGTAATAATGTTTTGTTTAGTTAAAAGTTTCATGCGAGGGCTTTATAAACTTCACCATAACGCGCAAAGTTTTTTGTAATTAAGGCATCTAATTCTTCTTCGGCAATTGTGCTATTTTCTTTCGTACCCTCTTCATGGGTTATGTTTTTTAACTCTTCCGCAATTTCTTCAAAGAAAGTTTTATCGTCTTTGAAAATTTCAATTAAGAATTTTTTGAGAATGGTTTTATCAATATTTTTTGTCATTTTCTTTCAATTTTTTACAAAAATAAGCCTTTCAGCTAAAACAACAAATTTGAACTCAGATAGTTCCCTCTGGAAATTGCATCGTCACACAATGCAAAGAGCCATGCTGATAAATCAATGGACAGCAATCCAAACCAATCACTTTGCGGTCAGGAAAGCACCCCCTCAGTATGTCGAGGGCAAGAGTATCTTGTGGCACACCATAAGTGGGGACAAGCACAGCTCCGTTGATGATGGTAAAATTGGCATAAGTTGCAGGCAAACGCAGACCTTCTTCATCATAAATCGCCTCCGACATGGGCAATGGTATCAATTTATACGGCTGACCATCTACCCGACGGAAAGCGCGCAATTCGTTTTCCATATTTTGCAACGCCACAAAATGTTCATCGTTGGGGTCGAGACATTGCACATAAGCAATGGTGTGTTCATCACAAAAACGCGCCAAAGTGTCTATGTGCGAATCCGTATCGTCGCCTGCCAAATAACCATGATTGAGCCACAAAATGCGTTCAACACCAAATAAACGCTTCAAACGCTGTTCAATTTGCTTTTTTGACAAATGTGGATTGCGATTGGGTGACAAAAGGCACTCAGCCGTTGTCATCAATGTCCCTTTGCCGTCGCTTTCGATGCCGCCGCCTTCCAAAACGAGTCCTCCTTTTTGTAATTTTTTTGCTTTAAAAATGCCTTTATCGAACAATCGTTGTGTTATCAAATTGTCCTTGTCTGCTGCAAATTTTAAGCCCCAACCATTGAACACAAAATCCAATAACACAGGTTTTTCATCGTCAAAAACAGTAATTGCAGCATGGTCACGCGCCCAAGTATCGTTTGAAGGCAACTCAACAAGCCACAAACGCTCTTGAACAGCCCCCCTCAGTAATTCAGCCGTTTTTTCTTTATCTTTGCAAACCACCAGCACTTTTTGATATTGCGAAGCTGCTTCGATCAACCGAACGAAACACGGAACAACCTCGTCGAGCATCGGCAACCAATCCGAATCTTCATGCGGGAAAGTGAATTGAATGGCACTTTGTGCTTCCCATTCTGCGGGTAATCTTCTGAACATTTTCTCTATATTTTTTCTTTGAAACGCCTGCCAATAGGAATTTGAAAGCCATCGAACTCAATTTTATTTCGATTTACAATCAACAGCTTTGATTTTGCAACGATGAACGATTTATGCACGCGCACGAATTGTGACACAGGCAACCGTTCCATCATTGCTTTAATAGAGCCTTTGACGACGTATTTTTTTTCGGGCGTAAAAATAATCGTATAATCTTTCAAACCTTGTATGTGCGAGATGTTTTCCATCGCCAAGCAGATGTTTTTGCCGTTCGAACGAATGACAATATCGGTTTGTTCGTTTTCTTCCAATTGTTCTTCAAGGGCTTTGAGTCTCAAAAATTCGATGGCTCGGTGCATAGCAAGGTCAAAACGCTCTTGTTTGATGGGCTTCAAAAGATAGTCTAATACACCTAATTCGTAACCTTCGAGTGCATGGTTGCGGTAAGCTGTTGTAAAAATAGTTATGGGTTTGCTGTCTAATGATTTCAAAAAATCAATGCCATTTATTTCAGGCATATTGATGTCTAACAATAGAATATCAATTGTATTTTGACTCAAAAACAAAGCCGCATCTTTGGCATTGAAAGCCGTGTACTTCAAAACAACCCCCTCAGTATGTAGCAAGTATTTTTCTAAAATACGATGGGCAAGAGGCTCGTCGTCCACAATCATACACGTATAAGTCATTGATTTTGAATTATTTTTAAGATTGAGTAAAATATACCATTCTCTGTTTTTGTTTCAAAAAAATAGTGATTAGGATAAGTCAGCTCTAAACGTTTTTTCAAATTTTGAAGCCCAATACCGTGATTTCTTTGTTCGGATGCTGTGCTATTTTTCGGTGCATTATTTTTCAATTCAAACAGAATTTGCTGTTCACTAACAATCAGTTTCCCGTTTAAAAAAGCATTTTCGATGGCACTGTTGACACCATGTTTGAAAGCATTTTCTACCAAAGGCAAAAACAGCAACGGAGCAATTTTTCGTCCTGCCAACACCCCCTCAGTATAAAAGTCAATTTGCGCATTATTACCTTGTCGAATGCGCTCGATTTCAATATAATTTTTCAGATTTTCTATGTCTTTTTCAAGTAAAACTTCGGTTTCATTGCTTTCATAGAGCATATAGTCCATCATATCAGACAGTTTGAGTATGATTTCGGGCGTTTTTTCAGACTTATCGAGTGCTAAACTGTATAAATTGTTGAAGGTATTGAAAAGAAAATGTGGATTGATTTGCGCACGCAGGTAGTTGAGGTCGGAGCGCATTTTTTCGACTTGAATCGCCGCTATTTTTTGCAATTGTTCGTGTTTTTCATATATCAAATTGAGCAAAAATGAAATGATGATGTAACGGACTGCCGTAAAAAAATAAGCCCATGCCATACCCCAATAAAAACGTGGCATATCTTCTTTAGATAAGGTTCGGTACATATAGTAATCTAAAATTTGGCTCGAAAAGACGATATAAATGGCTGTTAGTAGTGCTAAACTGCCAAAAAATAGGACATAAAGTTTGTGATTGAGCAATCGCGGAATGAGAAAAAACAAGTTGATATAGACCAACGCCATCAATAAACCATTGCGAAAAACAAGGTTGAGGAGATAGTGTCCCCAACTCATTTTTATCAGACTCGTGCTGTCCAAGCCGACTTGCAGTATCAACGAAGCCCAAAGGACATAGTGGAACAAATATTGCGACTCGCTGAGCCTCTGCATCCAATTTTTCATGGTTCAAAACTGAGTGATTTTGTAGAAGAAAAAAAGGGCGTTGCTCTACTTTTTCGTTTGTTGCTCGACATTTCGATTGTCGCGGTTAAATTCCGATTACTTTTGACTCATTAAGAAGCCCCCTCAGTATTTCATTAAGTCGGTTTTCAACTTTATTGTCATGAAAAAGCTTTGCCTAAAACTATATTTTTGCCGACAATACTGAGGGGTATTTTTCAAAAAACAAAGGCTGCTCGTTGGGCAGCCTTTGTTTTTACATTTTTAATCGCGCTTTCGATTGTTCCAAAAGTAATAAAGCGGTACACCTGTCAAGGTCAAAACCAGACCCATTCCTGCTTCACGAGGGTTTGAAAAACAAGTAATAACTATCAAAGTGATGCAAAACAAAACGAAAATGGCTGGAACGATAGGATAACCCCATACCTTGTAAGGTCGCTCGGCATTGGGTTCGCGTTTGCGCAAAATGAAAACGCCCGCCGCCGTTGCACCATAAAAGAAAAAGGCGACAAATATGAGCATATCCGTCAATTGGTCGAAACTGCCCGACAGCACTAAGGCACATGCCCACACGCATTGCATCCAAGTTGCGACGTTGGGCGTATTCGTTACAGGGTCAATACGCTCTGCACCTTTGAAAAACAAACCGTCTTCGCCCATGACTTGATAGATACGCGGTGGCATCAAAATCGTCGCATTGGTACAACCAAAAGTAGTCAAAAGGATTAAAAATGAGAGAATTGTTGCCCCAAATGTGCCTGCAAAATGGCGAATGACCTCAATGGCAGCTATCTGATTTTGTGCTTTTTTGATGGCAATGATGTCGTCAATCGGCAGCACATAGAGATAGGTGAAATTGACCAAAGCATACGCTCCCATGATGATGAGTAAGCCGAAAAACAGTGCTAAAGGCAGGTTTTTGTTCGGATTTTGGATTTCACCACCTAAAAAGCCGACTGTATTCCACCCTTCATAAGCCCAAAATGCGGCAAGCATAGCCCCAAACAAAGCTTTTATTAAATCAAAATCGAACCACGACCGCTCGACATAATTTACTGAGGGGGTCATAAAATTGGTAATGCTGCCACCACTAAAAAACAGACCCGAAATGACAATCATTAGCAAGCCCGCTATCACTAATTTGGTTATTGAATTACTCAACCATTCGCCGCCTTTCAGACCGCGTGTGTTGAGCCAAGTCAGCCCGATGATGATAAGGATGGTGAGAGCTTTCACGCCAAAATTGTCGAAAGGGGTCATTATGCCCAGAATTTTTACCTTTTCTAAGTCTTCCGACAAATGCGGCAATGGAACGAGAGAATTGACTGACTGTGCCACAACGTAAGCGATAGAAGAAATCGAAGCTGTTTTGATAACCGCAAACGTTGCCCAACCATACATAAAGGCCGTAAAACGACCATAAATTTTCTTAAAATAGAGGTATTCACCGCCAGAACCAGCCATCATACCTGCAATTTCGGCATTACTCAGTGCGCCTGTCAAGCTGATAAAACCCGCCAAAACCCATGCCCAAAGAACGAGTGAAGGCGACATCAAACCCTCCGACATGGGCGCAACTTTCTTGTAAACACCCGAACCAATCACCGAACTCACCACTAAAATGGTTGCTGAGGAGAGTGTGATGGTGCGTAATAGTTGACCTTGTTTTTTTTCCATTTTCCGTTTTTTTAATTCTCACAAAGAAAAGAATGAAATGGGGTATTTCAAGAAATTGTACTAAAAAATAACGAATATTGCCTTATTTCTTTCTAAAATTAAATATGAATAGTGATGATAAAGAAAGTAGCGAAAATATTCTTAGTCATTTTGTTAATCGTGGGTAGCTTGGGCTTAAAATCTTATTACGACTCAGGTGGTTTCAAAACTATAAACAACCATTTTGATGGGAAAATGCAAAAAATCAGCGGACTTGTCGGTGTTGAGGATATCACAATTGACCCAACAACGGGTATTACGTTTTTGTCGTCAGAAGACCGTTGGGCGAAGACAATTGACAAAAAACCAACTAAAGGCACAATTTATACACTGAATCTGAACGACTCTATTCTAACACCCCTCAGTAAAACGAGTGATTTTTCGGCTGACAATTTTCATCCACACGGCATTTCGCTTTATCAAACATCAGAAGGTAAAAAGTTGCTCTTTGTCATCAACCACTTAGAGCCAGAAGGGCATCAAATCGAAATTTTTGAATATAAAAATGACTCATTGCAGCATCGTGAAACGATAAAGGACCCTTTGCTTGTGAGTCCAAACGATATTGTTGCGGTTAGTGAGCACTCATTTTATGTGACAAATGACCATAATGAAAAGTTGAGCAAGATGAGAACCGCTAAAGATATTGCCCAAATCGGAACAGGTAATATTTGCTATTTTGATGGTCAAAAAATGCAGAAAACAGGCATAGAAGGGTTGAAATATGCCAATGGCATCAACAAAACAGCTGATGGTGCGAAGATATTTGTGGCAGAAACAACGGCTAAAAGAATTCGGATTTTCGACCGAAATATAACGACAGGAGCGTTGACACAAGAAGATGAAATAAACACAAACACAGGTGTTGACAATATTGAAGTGGATACTGAGGGGTCGCTTTGGGTCGGTTGTCATCCACAAATGCTCAAGTTTATGGGTCATTCTAAAGATGAAAACAAACCTTCTCCATCTGAAATCATCAAAATAAGACGCTTAGGTAAAGGCAAATACGAACAAACCACAGTCTATATGAATGATGGTTCTGAGATTTCTGCGTCTTCTGTTGGGGCTTTTTACAAAGATAAATTGCTTGTTGGTGGTGTTTTCCAAAGGCATTTCCTAGTTGGGAGGTTAAAAATGTAGAAAAACTATCACCACAATTTTGTCACAGATTTGGAAGCCAATAAAACAACATAGTCATAGATTTAAGCTAAAAAAGAGTGTTTTTTTATACCAAAAAAGGGTTAAAACACTCGTATTTGATTAAAGTTTTATGATAAAAATTACATTTTTTCTAAAAAAAAGCAACAAACCTCCAGCTCGTTCTCTTTATTGGCAATTTTTCTGAATAGTGACATGTTATTTGATACCAAAAACACTTAATATTCTATATTTTCAAAATTAAACAATCCTAAGTATCTTACTTTAAGGTTTACAAGTCAATTGTTTAGACCTAACATTTTTCATACATTTAATTTTCAATAACTCTTAAAATTACTATTCCTATCGCTTCCAACACTTACTCTCTGATATTAAAAGCTATTTGGACACTAAAGTCACAGTTTTATCTTGTTTTGAATTGTTAGAAATGTCATAAGCCTACAAATTTGTGTCATAAATCAAGAAAACATAATTCTTACAGTATTGAATTAAATCTCTATTTTTTGAGCGGTGTTTATACTGAGGGGGTGTTTCAAGATTTAAAATTTTGTTAAAAAGTGACAGCCAATTCCATTTTAACAAAATTTGGCAAAGTATTCGCAAAACATACTTATCAACAAATTTTTATCATTTTTTCACTCATAACTAATTAACAATGAAAAAGTTAAAGCGTTTCGCAATTTTATTGACACTTACTATTCTAGCATTTGGCGCAAAGGCACAAGACTCTCGTACTGACAATCACGCCATTACCATCGTTGTTCCCAACGTTGCTTTGTTAGACCTTGAAACAAGCGTAGCAAAAGATTTCACTGCTTCATTTACACACTCTGGTGAAGCTGGTGACAAATTAACTGCGCCTTCATCGAACACTGATTTGTGGCTCAACTACTCTTCTATTTTGCCTGCAACAGGTGTTACGGCTCGCCGAGTTGATGTAAAAGCTAGTACAACAATCGCGGGTTTGGACATTGCTGTAGTAGCAGGTGCTATTACAACAGGTGCGGGTACAAGAGGTACGCCAGGCTCAGCTGTTACTTTGACAACTTCTGACCAACAACTTATCACAGGCATTGGTAGTGCATACACGGTCAGTGGTGCAAGTAAAGGTCACCAATTGACTTACACTTTCACTGCTTTGGATGCTAACTATGCCAACATTCGCTCAACAACAGGTACGCCTGTAACAGTCACTTACACATTGGTTGATTATTAATAGTTAAGTGTTCAGTGATTTTAAAACCACATGACAATACTTGCGTCAGATTACGATTTGACGCAAGTATTGTAAAATAAGAACTCTGTTTCAAGAAAATCAAACCGATATAAATGAAAAAATTGGTTCATCTCTTCTGGCTTTTACTCTCTTTTAACACAAAAACTATTGCAGCAGTCATGGTATTGAATGGGTTGACGCATGTTCACAACTCAGTAGCAGGTGGCATCATCAATGGCAAAATCGTGGTCAAAAACGAGTCTGCAAAAGAAACGCGTATCCTTATTTATAAACAAGATTTGGTTTCAAACTGCGGCAAATCAATAGAATATACCGATGTCAACAAGCACAATCGCTCGCTTGGTAAATGGTTACAAACCAATATTGATGAAAAAATATTGCAGCCCCGAGAGGAATACACGGTTTCATATTCAATAAATTTACCCAAAGAGGAAGTTGAAAAGGGTACTTATTGGTCTGTTTTGATGATTGAAGGGGCTGACCCTGTCAAAGAAGAGAACAATAATGGCATGCAAGTGAACTCCAAAGTGCGTTATGCTGTACAAGTCATAGCCGATATAGAAGGTTTTGAAAGCCCGAAATTATCATTTGAAGATGTTCAATTTGATGCAAAAGAAGGCAAAACTGTCAAAATTAGGCTCAAAAACGAAGGTCTTTTCAGTGCTAAAACCAAAGTGTCTTTGGAGGTTTTCTCAACAAATGGAAAAAAAATAAAGACATTAGAAGCCGTTGGTAAACGGATTTACCCTAATCAATGCAACAATTTTGAAATTGAACTCAAAGATTTGCCCTCAGGTCAATATGAATGCATTGTGGTTGCAGACAATGGAAAAGATTTGTTCGGCTCAAATATGACGCTTGAAGTCAATTGACCCCCTCAGTATTTTACAATTTCATAATTCATAAGTAAGCCGATTTTAATAAACTACACCATTACACACTGTTTTTTTTGCTCCGAAGGAGTCTCTTGGACAAGCAAAAAAAGCGTGCTTTGAGAATATTTCTTTCGGATTGAAGCTAAAAATTGAGGCAAAAGCCTCAATTTTTAGCTTCAATCCATAAAAAAATTTATTTTGTACGCTTTTCGTGCGTAGCACGAAACAGTGTGTAATACTGTAGTTTATTGATGTGGCGTTACTAATTTATATTTAATCTTTTCCTTAAATATTCACAAAACACGCTAAAAACATTGAAAAAACTGGTTCATATATTGCTTTTGTGCGCTCATCTTGCTTGCTATGGGCAGGAGAAAACAGAAGTAAGGGTATCAAACTTGCCTGAATCTGTCAACCCAGGGCAATTTTTTTCTATGTTTTTGCATATCACTTCCGATCAACCACTACAACAAGGCTTTCAAAATCGTGTGACTTTGCCCAATAATTGGAAAGTTATAACCGAAAAAAAATTAACTACGACCAACGATTCGTCGAGCATAAAATTTCTTTACAGCATTTCGGTACCCCCTCAGTATCCAGCGGGAACATATCCAATTGATTTTCAAATATTTGTAAATGATGAAAAAATAAGTAGCAAAACCGTCAAAGTACAAATTTCGGAAGTTCGGCAATTAGAAGTCACAGCTCTAAATCAACCTGAATACGTGAAAGAAGGTGAGGTTTTGAAAGTCACTTATTTGATTCAGAATTTAGGAAATAAAACTGAACGCATTCACCTAAGTACATCACATGGAGAAGTAGAAAATGGCAAGGATTCGATTGATATTAGCCCCAATAGCTACCGTCAAGTTGTCGTCAAACAATCTATCCCCGTAACTGAGCATAATACTTGGCAAACATCGTCTGACCTCAAAGTTGTATTGAAAAACCAACTAGCACCTATCATTCAGACGGTTTCCGTGCCAGTTTATGCGGCAAAAGTTAAAAGGAATGATCCTTATCTGCGTTTTCCCTTGGACATCGGTGTCAGTCGCTTGGACTATCGTTTGGGTCAACAAACCTCATCAGCTTATCAAGTCAATGCTGAGGGTAAAGGCTATCTTGATTTTGCCAAAAAGCATCACCTCGACCTTTTACTGAGGGGGCCCAGTCAATTCACATTCCCCACCATTGGCAACTACGACCACTATTCGGTTGCCTATTCTTATGAAGAAAAAACAAATGTTGTAGTAGGCGATTATGGCTTAAAAATCAACAACTTAATGGAATTTGGGCGTTACGGCAGAGGCTTCAAAGTTGATCAAAATTTAAATAAAGCGCAAGCCACTATTTTCTATCAACAGGCACGTTTTTTCCCAAATCAAAAAGATGCTTTTGGTGGTAGTTATGTGTATAAACTGAAAGGCGATTCAAAAATTGGTGTGCAGTTTATTTCAAAAAACTTGACCGCAGACAATACTCTGTTTAGATCAAATATTGTAGGTGTTTCTTCCTTTTTGAAAAAAAGATATTTTATAAACGAAACTGAATTGGCTTTAGGACAAGCTAAAAGCAAATATGATATTGGTTTTTATAACAAATTTCACTCACACTATAACCGATTGACTTTCAATAGTGAACTAATTCATGCGGGTAAAAATTTCTACGGTTTTTACACCAATAGTTTGCTATTTGTCAACAGCTTGAATTACTATTTGACTCCCAAATTCAATATTGGTGTCAACAGCAATATCACACGCATCAATCCAAGTTTAGATGTGTTGCGCTATGCCATTTCGCCTTATACCTCAACTCATACCGCCTTTTTGTCGTATCAGCCGAATAGCAAAAACTTATTTCATCTCAATTTTACAAAACAAGAGCGAGAAGATCGTCAACAACCTTCGACTTTTCATTTTAAAGAAGATTTTGGTAATTTTTTCTACAATTTGACGACTTCAAAAGTGACTGTTTTTGCCCAAGCCCGTTATGGTTTTGCTCAAAATCTAATGGCGATTGATAGTTTGCGCCGCAAACAATTTACGTCCTATATGGCGCAACCTTCTGTTGCTGTTTTGCCTTGGTTATGGATTGGTGGATACTTTGAGCATCAACACACAACTAAATTTTCGGCTACAAATACCTATCAAGATTTGTTTTTTTATGGTGGTAATGTGCGTTTGAACTACAAAAACCGCGTCAGTCTCAATTTTATGTATCGCAACAATTACGCACCTGACGAGTTTTTTGAGCAACGTAGTTTTATGGATGGTTCTTTGATAGTGAATTTCGATAAGCATCAATTGAGTCTCATCGGGGGGCGTGTTTATTTGCCAAATTTGTCTAATAATGACCAAAATACAGTCTATTTGACGACAAAATATGTTTACAGGCTCAATTTAGGTATCAAGAAAGATAAAAAACTGGGACACATTAATGGTCAAATTTCTGCCACATCAAGCAACATCAACCGAGAAGGCATTTTGATGCAGTTGGGGCAGTATAAAGTTTTGACAGACAAAGAAGGACGTTTTAGTTTTCCGAATTTAGTGCCTGATAGGTATTTCGTCACCATGGTACAAGACGAAAAAAGGCTCGGCATTGTGCCAACACAAAAACTTCCACTCGAAATAAACGTAAAAGCAGAAAATACCGAATTGGTCAATATCACTTTGATAAAATCAGGCGGTGTCGTTGGTTCTGTTAAATTTGAAAACTCGAACAACAGCACCCCCTCAGTAAAACCAACGATTTATATCAAATTATACAACGAAAAAGAGAGTTTTACGACTCAAATGAATGAAAAAGGTGAATTTTCATTCAAAGAGATGAAACCAGGTTCATGGCATTTGAAAGCATTTATGGCAGGCAAAAATGAACAATTTGAGATTGTCAATACAGAACAAGACATCGAAATCGAAGCAGGACAATTGAAAAACAGTGTCTTTAATGTCAAAACTATTGAAAGAAAAATTCAGTTTTCGGGTCAATCATTCCACATTTCAAGTGATAAGAAAAAGCCTTAAAATATTATCAACTGTTTCATTTTTACTGTTTTATGTAAAAGGTTGGACACAAACAACGGCATCTGTGGGGGTCAGTATTTCACTTCCCAGCGTTGCTTTATTGGATATTGAACCTAATAACAGTGCTATTTCACTGAGTTTAACTGCGCCTACTGAGGGGGGTAATCAACTCACAGCGACAACCACCAATAATTCAAAATGGCTCAATTTCACATCCGCTGTTTCGACAGGTACGACTCGTCGGATTGGCGTTCAAATGTCTGGCTCTTTGCCAAATGGCGTTAATTTAAAGCTAACCACAGCAAATTATGCAGGGTCAGGAGCTGGCAATAGGGGTAGTGCCGTTTCGATAGTCTATTTAAGTGGGTCGCAACAGACTATTGTTAACAATATTGGCGGCGGTTATACTGGTACAGGTTCTAACAACGGATATAATTTGACATATTCATTAGAGATTTCAAATTACGCTCTTTTGCGAAGTCAATCTGCCACTGTTACACTCGTTTATACATTAATTGATAATTGATGAAGTCTATTCTAACAATAATATTTTTGCTCTTTTATGTTGTTATAAAAGCTCAAAGTATAGCAGCAAGCCCGGGTTGGAGTGTATCAGTTCCTGCCAATACCATTACTGAAGCGGGTAGTGACTATTCGGCAAATGCTACGAGTGCTATCAATCAAACATTGGTCAGCCTAACCATGCCAGGAGGGGTTTTTGGGGCGAATTTTACTGTTAGTGTGCATAAAATAGACACCGATTGGCATTCTAACCTTAGTCTTTGGGTACAAAGAACAGGAACTGGCACTGGAAACGGGCTTTTTTCTGCCTCAATAACGGGCGGAGCTTCTTTTTTACAATTAACCAGTTCGCCGCAAACGTTCTATACAGGTACAACTGGTTTTTTAGGTTCAACTCGGAATAATGTGCCTATTCAATATGAAATCCGAGGAATTTCGGTACTTATTCCCGTCAAAACCTATTCAACGACGGTGGTTTATACGATTTCAAATTGAGTCTGGACGACAGTCAATTTGATACCAACATAGACAAATGCTAAGAATATACACAACATTGGTCGCAAGCTCCCTCGTTACAGAAATAATTTTTATAGAGGTAAGTAAATTTTTGAGCTTTACAAGCTAAAAAATTGACTTCCCTCTGAAAAGATTATTCCAAAGCACGTATTTTGAGTGAAGCGAAAAACAGTGAGTGTTTAGCACTTTTAAATGTCGCTATCAAATTACAATTGTGCTGCCAATTTCGACCCTTGTTCAATCGCTCTTTTCGCATCTAACTCCAACGCCTCAAACGCACCGCCGATGATATGTGTCGAAATACCCGATTTACTGAGGGGGTCGTATAAGGCATTCAAAGACTCTTGACCTGCACAAATCACGACATTGTCAACCTCCAAAAGGCGATAAAAACCATCAATATTGATGTGCAAACCTTGGTCATCAATCTTCTCATAAGTCACGTTGTCAACTGTTTCCACCTTTTTCATTTTCAAACTGCTGCGGTGAATCCAGCCTGTCGTTTTGCCTAATTTGCCACCAATTTTGCCTTTAGTACGCTGCAACAAATAGATGGTGCGTGGCGAAGGTTGCGGTTGCGGTTTGGTCAATGCGCCGCCTTTTGCGTAAGCCATATCAACACCCCATTCGCGCATAAAGGCTTGTGTATCAAGGCTTGGAGATTCGCCCTCATGTGACAAATATTCTGCTACATCGAAACCAATACCGCCTGCACCAATCAAAGCCACACGCTTTCCAACCTGTTTTTTATTTTTTAGAACATCAATATACGACAATACTGAGGGGTGGTCAATGCCTTCAATTTGTGGTGTTCGGGGCGTGACACCTGTTGCCAAAACAACCTCATCGAAGCCATTTTTTCTTAAAAAATCAGCTTCAACAAAGCTATTTAAATGCAAATGAACGCCTGTGAGCGCAATTTGCTTATTGAAATAGCGGATAGTTTCGTGAAATTCTTCCTTACCCGGAATTTGTTTAGCCATATTGAATTGGCCGCCAATTTCAGCAGCGGCATCGTACAAATGCACCTCATGTCCACGTTGTGCGGCAATAGTTGCGGTTGCGAGACCCGCTGGCCCTGCACCCACGACAGCAATTTTTTTCTTATTTTTTGTCGGCAAATATTGCCAAATCGTCTCGTGACAAGCCCTTGGATTGACCAAACAACTCGCAGTTTTCATCTGAAAAGTATGGTCGAGACAGGCTTGATTGCAACCAATACACGTGTTAATTTCGTCGGCTTTGTTTTCTGCTGCTTTATTCACAAAGTCTGCATCAGCTAAAAATGGTCGCGCCATCGAAACCATATCTGCACAGCCATCGGCAATAATTTTGTCTGCCACATCGGGCATATTGATACGATTTGTCGTAATCAAAGGAATTTTCACCTCGCCCATCAAGCGTTTTGTCACCCACGCAAAGCCGCCTCGCGGCACAGAAGTTGCAATCGTCGGCACACGTGCCTCATGCCAACCGATGCCCGTGTTGATGATGGTAGCACCTGCTTTTTCGATTTCTTTTGCCAAATGCACCACTTCTTCCCAAGTGCTGCCTTCATCCACCAAATCGAGCATCGAAAGGCGATAGATAATGATAAAATTTTTGCCCACTCGCTCACGAATACCTCGCACAATACTGAGGGGGAACTGGATACGGTTTTCAAAACTACCACCCCATTGGTCAGTCCGATGATTGGTTCTTTTGGCAATAAATTGGTTAATTAAATAACCCTCCGAACCCATCACCTCTACCCCATCGTAGCCCGCTTCTTGCGCCAAAGCTGCTGCTGTAATATAATTGTTAATCGTTCTTTTTACACCCCAATTGGGCAAAGCAAAGGGTTTGAATGGCGTTATCGGCGATTTTATGGCACTCGGCGCAACGCTCCAAGGTTGGTAAGCATAACGACCTGCGTGCAGTATTTGCATACAAATTTTACCCCCCTCAGTATGAACGGCCTCCGTAATCAATTTATGCTTTTTAACATGACTTTGATTTGTCATGCGCGCCGCTTTGGGCAACACTGTACCAAAATAATCGGGCGCAATGCCACCCGTGACGATTAAACCTACGCCGCCTCGCGCTCTTTCGGCATAAAAAGCGGCTAAACGTTCAAAACCGTTTTTGTGTTCTTCCAAACCAGTGTGCATTGAACCCATCAATACACGATTTTTCAATGTTGTGAATCCTAAATCAAGTGGTTTCAGCAGATGCGGATAAGCAGACATTTGGATTTGTTTTTTTATGTGAATGGCAAAGTTAGAAAATAAAGAGCGAAAATTCGCTTTATTCCCTGTCTGAAAATTTTGAACAAAAGCATCCAACGCTTCATCTAACTTTTGCTACACTTCATTTTCAATTTGATACGCTTCGTTTTACAAAATTTTCATACATGAAGCCGATGCGGCAATTTTGTATCATAAATCAATGAAAGCAAATTTTTATTCAATCAAAAATCAAAAAATCGTAATGAAAACAATGAAAAATCTTCCAATCGTGTTAGCAGCTTTATTTATGTTTTTGATGGCAAGCTGTAAAAAAGACAACACCATCGCACCTGTTGACCCCACACAACCTACAACAAAAAAAATCGCAAAAATGGAGTCCAACTATTCCGATGGTTCGACAGAGTACAATGCTTACAATTATGACACACAGGGTCGTTTGACAAGCTACGAAGACGACGATGATGTCACAACATTTGACTATTCAACACCTAATAAAGTATTGGCAACGCGCAAAAAACGCACAACACAAGTTGCCAATCAATTCTATGAATGTGACCTCAATGACAAAGGTTTGGTTCAAAAAAACGTGATTAAATTGGCTGATGGTAGAATTTACGGAGAGTATCGTTACACTTATGACGATGCAGGCTACATCAAAACCGAAGAAGGAATTTTCTTAGATTACAGTTTCAAAAATGAGTATGACATCGTTAATGGCAATTTGACAAACTACAGAGTTTATAGAAATAATGTTTTAGACAGAACAACAACTTATAAATATGATAAAACAGTCAAGAATACTTTAGGTTGGCGCGGTGCAGGGTATTGGAACAGTTCGGTATTTGGCAAAGAATTAAAAAATGCCGCCACAGAAACAATAACAACAGATACAAATGGCAAAATTACTTGGCATATAAAACTGAGTTATGAAACAGACGCTCAAGGGTATATCACAAAGTTTGAAAGAAACTATCCACAAACAGGTTTTTGGGAAAAAACAACGGTTAATTATCAATAATTGATGAGGCTGTCTCAAAAGATAGTACCAGCCTTTTTGAGACAGCCTCGAAGTACCTTAAAGCCATCAATTAGATAAGGGAATCTCAATAACGACTTTCGTTCCCGTAGCTTTACCACTTTCATCAAACAAGTCAATGACATCAACCTTGGTTGCAATGCTATAAATCTGATTGATGGCTGCAATACGTTCACTGGTTACTTTCATACCAAAAGACTTTTGTCGCATCGCCGATTTACTTTTTATCTGAGCAGCAGCAGCCCGACCAATACCATTGTCAATAACTTCGACACACAGTACCCCCTCAGTAATTTGGTTTAGATTGATCCAAATTGTACCGCCTTCCAGCTTGTGCATCAGACCATGCCAAACCGAATTTTCTACAAATGGCTGAATCAAAAGTGGCGGTATTGTCGTAGTTTCAGTATCAATTTTAGCGTCCACATTGATATAAAAAGTCAGTTTTTCTTTAAACCGCATTACCTCCATTTGCATATATAAGTTCAAAGCTTCAAGTTCATTACTGAGGGGTATGCGTTCAAAACGAGAATTTTCTAAAACAAGACGAATAAGACGCGAAAATCGCTGCAAATAATCAGAAGCCAATTCTGCTTTGTTTTCGAGAATATACAAATTCAACGAATTGAGACAATTGAAAATGAAATGCGGATTCATCTGCGCACGCAAGGCTGCCAATTCGGTTTCAGCTATTTTTTGTTGAAATTCAGCGCGGAGTTGAGCTGTTTCAGCTTCTTTTTGTTTCAAATCGGCGAGCAATTTGGTGCGTCGCAAACGGTTTTGGTGCAACCAAAATGCTGACCCAAGCACCGTGATGAGTACCAAAAGTCGAAACCACAATGTCTTCCAATAGGGTGGTGTGATAACGATTTCCAGAATCGTCTCTCTGTCATCGCCAGTATAAATGCCCACCGAAGCCCGCACACGAAAAGTATAAATGCCTGGCGACAAATCGGTATAATATGCCACGTTGCGTTGACCAACATAAACCCAATCAGGGTCAATACCTTCCAATTTATACCTATACAATGTATTGCCTTCAAAATTGAGTGCCGAAAAACTCAAGGCAAAAAAATTCTCTTTATAAGAAAGCTGCAACTTATCAGCGCATAAACGGGGCGTTTCATCACGGTCAAAAATGGTTAGATTGGTAAAAAAAATAGGTAACGAACGCTTCGGAAATATCAAGTCTTTTGTTTTGTCAATAAAAACCACCCCCTCAGTATTGGAGAGCCAAATGCCCTTCTGCCCTTCCCCTATCTTGATTTTATCAGACAATCTATCGGGCAAAATGTCGCTACCATCGCCTTTAAGTGCCACACTTTCACCTGTTTTTGGATTAAAAACATAGGGTTTGGCATCTAAAATATTGAGCCAAAACAACCCATCGGCATCTTCATAAATATAACTCACAAAGGGTTCTTGCGTTCTATTAATCGAATATCGGTGAAAAATAGGCTTTTCAGCATTGGGATTTTCGATTTGAACAATACCATTTGTCGCAGTTGTCACCCACAGTTTGTTTTGGCTATCTGTATAAAAATGAAGTGGAATATTGTCAGCGAGTGAATATTTATCATCTGGTTTATTCATAAAATGGTCAAAACTAAGGCTCATTTTGTCTTTTATACGCAAAAGCCCCCAGTTATCGGTTGTAATCCAAACAGTACCATCTTTTGTGCGATAAACCGAAATGAAAACTTTGGTCGGGAAATGTTGAAAATTTTCAATTTTACCATTTTGTCGCAATCGAATCAAACCGACATCATTGGTCGAAAACCAGCGTACAGGTTCACCATTGGGTAAAGTATCATCTGCAACGCCATTGATGTCATAGTACATCGGCATCACGACAACCTTTTTGTGGATTTCATCAATCTGCGACAACCGCATATTGGACTGAATATAAACGCCACTCGGTTGCACCATCAGTACTGACCAACGATTGATAACTACTGAGGGGGGCAAAGGTAAGCGCATAACCTCCTGATGCGTTTTTGCATCTATTTTGATAACATCTTTTTCGGTCAAAATCCAAAGCGAGCGTTTGACATCAAATAAGTTCTCACTTATGTCAACGATTTTATCGGAATGGGTTGGCAATGAAGAGAGTTTAGTGTAGGTGTTTTTCGATTCATTGTAAGAAAATAAGCCTTTTCTTGTGCCTATCCACATCGTATGAGTTGCAATATCATAGTACAAGGATTGAACATTTATCGCTTTTTTGCTCTGTGCTGTGCCGCTTTCTGATAGAGGTTGCTTCACAATTTGCCGACTTATAGAGTCTAATATTTTTATACCTTGCGAATTATGACCTATCCAAATCTGTCCATTTTTGTAAAAAGATAGGCTACTAATATTCCCCTCGCTTTCACCATTAAAAGGTGGAAATTCATTTGAAAAGATATGAGTTTTATTGGTTTTCAAATCTAAGTACATAAGACCCAAGGCTGTTGAAGTGTACCACACACCTTGTTTTTGAGCATCAAATTTCATATCAACAACAGCATTGTGAGAATAAATATGCTTTTCAGTATCAGGCGGTAGCATACCTTCATGCGTCCAACTATTCACAACTTTTTTTTGTTCCGTATCAAATAGGGTCAAACCTCTTCCCATCGAACCCATCCATAATTGACCACGATTGCCTAATGTCAAGCTAAAGTTTCGCGGAGCGACCCCCTCAGTATGGCGCGTAAATTCGTAAGTATCGAGGTTCATTTCTGTCAAATACGCCCCATCACCTACAATCCACATTCGGTGTTTATCATCAATAATCAAGGCATTCAAAGCATTGCTACCCACTGTTTTAGGGTCGTTGAGAACAGATTTAAAGGTTTTAAATGCTTTATTTTTAGCTGCTTTTGGGTCAAATCGGACTAAACCAGCATTGCCCGTCGCTATCCAAATATAACCCGTTTGAGCATCAAGTGCCAAAGCCCAGATCCTATTCATGGGCAACGACTGTGGGTTTTGTGGGTCGTGTGCATAAACCTCCGTTGTTGAGCCATCGTAGCGGACTAACCCTTTTTCAGTTGCCAACCACAAAAAGCCTTTTGGGTCAGGCAATATGTGATGAATGGGATAATCAAGATGAAAATGCAGATTTGTAATAGGTGGTATTTGTTGCGCTAATAGAATCCCCCCCCTCAGTATGAAGGCAAAGAAACAACTCAAAAGTATTCTATTGCAGCACATATTTGTTTTTCAAACTCTGTAAAAAATATTCTTAATAGCTTCCGTTTTTTGGCGCGATACAGGGAGTATTTTATTGTTTGACATCTCGACACTCATACCATCGTCTCTGATGATACGGCTGATTTCATTGATATTGAGTAAAAACTGTTTGTGCGCCCGAAAAAAATGATAACCTTCCAAAAGGTTTTCAACCTCGCCCAAAGTACGACAAATAAGATACTGCTCTTTGTTTTTCATAAAAAAACGTGTGTAATTCGAGTCTGACTCGCAATAAACAATCTGGTCAATATCGGCTATGATAAATCCATTCAACTGAGGCAAAGCCAATTTTGAATTGAGTTTAGGCGACAAAAGCTGTTGTTTTAGCAAGTCAAGTTGGTCTTGCACGAGGCGTTCTTTTTGAGCCGCACGCTCAACAGATGCCTTCAATTCGGTGGGGTCAATCGGTTTTAAAAGGTAATCCAATGCTGAAAACTTAAACGCTCGAATCGCATAACGGTCATAAGCTGTCGTAAAAACGACTTGAAAACTGAGTTGACCTATTTTTTCTAATAATTCAAACCCATTCATTCGAGGCATTTCGATGTCCAAAAATAAAATATCGGGTGGCGTTTTCAGAAGCATCACAAGACCATCTTCCACAATAGCTGTTGCACCTATGACCTTTACTTGTGGGCAATGCTTGGCTAACTGTAATTCGAGAACACGTACACAATCAGGTTCATCGTCAATAATAATTGCTTTAATTGGGTTCATTTTGTCCGTCATTTAGTTAGTTGTTAATTTTTTTCTCAAAAGTAAAGTTTATTTAGATAATAGCCCTGATTGAATGAGTGAACAGCCCTTTTTAATGAGCGAATGACAAATATGACCCATCAAAGCAAGTTATTCCTATTTTTTACAATTCATAAGTTCAAAAACACCGTTCACACACCCACTGACTCTGTTCCCTCAATCCTACTTGCAAGGCATTCCACTCGTGCTATACATTTGTGCATACAAAAGGCGGTAGTGCGCACCCTCTCAGTATAATCACAGTTTTCAAATCTATTTTCTTTAACTTTTTTAAAATTATAAAACTAAAATGAAAACAAAGTTTCTGTTTGTGACCTTTTTGACTTTTTTTATCACCAGTCAATTATTGGCACAATGGACGACGATTACTGGAAGAGGACGCGATATTGGCGTGAGTGCTAATGGCACCACAGTTTGGTGCTTAGGTTGGGATGCCGTTCCAGGGGGATATTCTATTAACAAATGGAATGGCTCTTCTTGGGAAAGAAAACAAGGAGGAGCTATTCGCCTTGACGTTGACCCTCAAGGTAATGCATGGTGTGTAAATTTTGACGGGCTTATCTTCAAATGGGAAGGTAACGATTGGAAAACACTGGAAGGTAGAGGACGTGATATTGGAGTAGGTGCCGATGGTACAGTTTGGTGTTTGGGTTGGGATATCGTTCCTGGTGGTTATTCAATCAACAAATGGAATGGCTCTTCATGGCAAAGAATACATGGTGGTGCTGTTCGTATTGATGTTGACCCGAACGGCAACGCATGGGGTGTCAATGACCAAGGCTTAATCTTTTATTGGAAAAACAATGATTGGGTCACTATTGGCGGACAGGGACGAGATATTGGTGTAGGTGCGAATGGTCAAGTTTGGTTGGTAGGCTGGAATAAAGCAGGTTCTGATTATACTGTTCACAAGTGGACTGGATCTTATTGGACAAACGAAGCAGGGGGATTGACGAATATAAGTGTAGGTAAAGATGAAGTATGGGGGGTAAATAGCAATGGGGCTATTGTTAAGCAAAACATAGGGAAAATAAAAGAAGCCCCTTTAAAAATAACCGTACAGAGTATGAATTTATCTCTACTTGACCAAAAACAGCAAGCAATATGGGCTAAAAAAGTGGATAGTGTTTCTACTGTGCCAATTTTTGGAGATGATTGTGATGATACCCAAAAGACTTTTAACAAAACTCTTGTATCTTATGCTCGAACTGTGGTTTCAACCAATACTTTCGCAGACTTTCTTCGTAGGCGAATGAAAGAATTGTATATTGGTTGTACTAATGACCCTTATGCTAATGATGATTTCGAAACTCAATATCAAAAAGTTCTATCTGCTTGCCGAGCTCCATTACTTATTAAAATTAATTGTACAGGCGGTGCGGGTAATGCATCAGCTGGCATAGGTACGTATGATAATGATTGGAGAAAAATACCTGAATTTAGTTGGGGAGGTTGGTTCCAAGATAAGTCTCAATGCGCGATTCAAAATAACTGTACATATGCACCATTCCCTTGGCCTTATACGCAAGCCGCAGGAATTATTTGGCATGAACTGATGCATCAGTACGGTTATGGTCATGGAGCAAATAATAGTGATCAAAACAACATAGCAAAAACAGCGTGTGGAATACCTTCAACTAATACTTCATGGAATTTTCAACGGAATACAATCCCTTACATTGTTGGCAATTGTATTGAGGAAATACTGGATATATCACATAAAACTTGCGGCGGTCTAAAAAATTGCCCCAGTTCTGACCAAATAAAAATAGTAGATATTGTTGGTGGAAATACTTGTTCTTGCGTTACTGACCCTGTAAAAGCTACTGCCTCTAATGTTCAAACCGCTTGGCGTTATTGTAATAAATGTCAAAGTATGTTTTATGATGGCTATAACTCTAAAGGTACATGCTCCGTAGGTGGAGGACATTCTGCATCTAGCTATAATTTTATCTTACCTTATAATGTTAAAGAAAGTAACACCATACAAGCTCAATGGCGTTTTTGTGACCAATGTTATAATATGTTTTTTGACGGTTATCCCGATAAAGGAGCTTGCGCTGCTACCTACCGCCATGAAGAGCTTGGCGAACACGAAGCTGAAGGGTTTAATTTTGTTTTAAGTTACAATATTCCAGAAAACCAAGCTGCTCAAGCACTATGGCGATATTGTAGCAAATGTAGTATGATGTTTTATAATGGCTATCCCAAGAAAGGGATTTGTACTAAGGGGGGAGAACATGTTGCTTCGGGATATAATTTTGTTCTAACTCATGACCTTCCTACTGTGCCTCCATTTAATAGTTATCAAAAAGCATGGCGATATTGTACTAAATGCTTTGTACTTTACTATGATGGCTATCCACAAAAAGGAACTTGTGCTGGAGGTGGTGGGCATATAGCAGCAGGCTATAATTTCAATTTACCACACGATATACCCGCAACGCCAAATACACAAGCAGCATGGCGTTTTTGTCGTAAGTGTAATGGTATGTTTTTCGACGGCTATCCACAAAAAGGTGCGTGTCCAGGCACTGCTAAACGGATAATCTATGGAGGGCATCATGCACAAGGGTACAATTTTACTTTAACACACGATGTACCTTCTGTACCTCCTTTTAATACTTATCAAGCAGCATGGCGATATTGTAGTAAGTGCAAATCTATGTTTTATGATGGTTATCCTCAAAAAGGAGTTTGTATCTCTGGAGGATCACATACTGCTTTAGGCTATAATTTTGTTTTAAATTACAAACCATGATGATTCAAAAAAATTTGAAAATAAAAATAATGAAAAACTATAAATCACTAACCAGTTTCATTGCAGCAATATTATTCATCGTATCATTAGATGCTCAAACCGAATGGACTCAAATTGGTGGTCAAAGTCGTGATATTGGTGTTGGCGCACATGGTCAGGCATGGCTGATTGGTTGGGATGCAGTACCTGGTGGTTACAGCATTCATAAATGGAATGGGTCATCTTGGGAAAAAAAACATGGCAGTGCTGTACGTATTGATGTAGATGCCAAAGGCAATGCATGGTGTGTCAATGATGTAGGATTGGTCTTTTACTGGAAAGATAATGATTGGGTGCCTGCCAGCGAATTAAACAGAGCCAGAGATGTCGGCGTAGGTGCCGATGGAACAGTTTGGATTGTGGGTTGGGATGAAGCACCTGGAGGCTACGCCCTTTACAAATGGAAAAGTGGAAAAAACTGGGAGAAAATGCCTGGCGGTGGTGTTCGTATAGATGTAGCTCCTAATGGTCACCCTTGGGTGGTCAATGATGCGGGGCTGATAAATCAATGGGACGGCAGTCAATGGAATAATATCGGGGGGCAAGGCAGAGATATTACCATTGGTTATTACTCAAACGTATGGCTTACAGGTTGGATTGCAAATAGTGCAGGCGATTATCCTGTAGCGCGATGGACAGGCAATTATTGGGAAGAAATGGATGGTGGACTCACCAATATAAGTGTGGGTCAAACAGAAGTATGGGGGCTAAACAGTGTTGGATATATTTACAAGTGTAGTATGAATGCAAAAAGAAAAGTAGCAACCACAACTAACAACAATAGTGGTTCTATTCAAGCAGATGCAAAATCGTCACGCCCTACTGGGATAACTTACAAAATAGGCACTTGGTCAGCTTGGGAACGCAAATATGGCATCGAGTATCGCTACACCTGGGGTATTGACACTAAAGATAGACGATACCCCGCACAAGTTGATGCTATTTTTGAAGTTCGAAATACTTTGAAAGAACAATGGATGGGTAGTTTTTCTACAAAAGACTGTAAAGACCCTAACCAAAACTACAAGTCATCTCCAAGATTCACTTTGCAACCCAATGAGCTTAAAAAAATCACAATTTTGACAAAAAACTGTGGTACTGAAGCTCGACCATTTTTTAGAGTTGAGGTTTCGCGGACTGTTCGCATTGATTAAGACCCCCCTCAGTAAAGCCTATGTTTTGAACTTAAACTTTTAAAACATAGGCTTTCAAATCTAATTTTTAAAAATTAAAGAAATGAAAAATGAAAACGAAAAAAAATTTTCTTCTTATTATCAGTTTTAGTTTAGTAATCTGCCCATTATTGGCACAATTCGATGTAAGACAATCATCTCCTAAGACAAAAGTTCAACAAACACAGCCGCAGCCTAACGTGATACTGCAACAGACACAACAACCTAAACCATCTCTTCCTAAAGAAGAAGCCGTGTTAAAAGAAACTAAAAATAGCTCCGTTAATAAAACGACTCAAAGTAGTGGTAATCAAGAAACAATAAAGCTAAATACAAAACAATCAGGTGCTACAGTATTAGAAGGTCTGAGAAATCCACCACCAGAAAAAAAGAAAGGTGGCGTTTTTATACTACCAAATATACTTTTAAATGCTCAGACACATCATGATATGGATGATATTTATGGAATAATAAATTTAGAGATTACTAAAATGGTAAATGGTAAACAGATACCTATTGATGGTGCAGAAAGAAAAGATATTTACTTTAATGATTGTAAAACCAGATGCCTTACACTATGCACAAATATTCCATTAGGTTTAAATTCTTGTTCGCCATTTACTTTAGATTTTAATGGTGAAGGAATAGTAGTAAATATAAAACCAGAAGACATAGAAACCGCTGAAGTGCATATTGGCTTTTATTTAATTGATAAAGATGCTAATGTAGATTGGGCGAAAGGCGATGGCGACGATGATATATTCACTTTTTTAGATGCTAATCAAGCACATGGCAGATATGTGTATCCTAATAATTGGAGTGTGTATCATTTCCCTCTGTCCAAAGCAACAGGTAAACCAGTAAAATTAGAATTGGGTAACGGAACGGATGTTCTTGCAGTAACATTAGCACCCATTTTCAAATTAAAATAGAAGAAAAGGATAAAATATTGATGGATAACTCTAATGTGTCTATAAATACAATTTTAAAAAAATCTAAAATGAAAACTAATATTCTCTTTTCAACCTTTGTTCTATTATTTAGCCTCAATGCTCTGTCTGCTCAAATCAGTAATGGCAAAAAAATGCCTGTTTATCCAAAAGATGGACGTAAGCCTACAACCCCTCTCAATTCGGGAGTGCAGTCACAAAACCCTAATGAGATCTCGCAGCGTAATACATTGGGTTTAGTTCCCTTTTCATTGCAAGTGCGTATAAAACTGCCTTTTTTTTCACAGATTGTACCCTGGGTGATTAACCCTAAAGACATCAAAGTCAAGGTTTTTGAAATAACCAAGTCTAATCGTGATCCGAATGCTTTTTTTGAAACTTGCCAATACACAGAAATAACCAATTTTGAAATCGCCGAAATAGATTTGATAAAACCCAAAACAGAATCTGAACCTTGGGGTGTTGTTTACTTTATCAAAGGTTTGAATACCAATTCTGAATATAGTACACATGTAACTATTGACGCTCTAAAACCTGCCAATACGAATCAACGCATTGATGCTTCAGGTATGCTACTGCCACCCTCCTTCATATGTGGCAGTCGAGGAAAAGTCGGAGGAAACCCTGTTGAAGTTGCATTTAAAGTTGTTTCTAAATGATAATCCTCAGTATTAGACTCTCTATTGACAAAAACACGCCATTCCCTCAGTCATCATAACCATTCACACACTCAATCTTGTTGTTTGTATTAGCCCCATTTACCTTTGCTTTAAAGAAAACAAAAATTGAAACCTAATTTATTATAACCAAAAAACAATCAACTAAATGGAAAAGGCAATTCACAATCGTATTGGCTACTTTTTTATCTTACTTTTAGCCATATCGTTTTTAGGATTTTATCCGACCTATCTGACTCATTTCCCAACCTTCAGTGGTTTTACATCGGCACATCATTTTCATGGTTTGATGGCTTTGCTTTGGATTCTGCTGCTGATTGTCCAACCATTTTTGATACGAGCCAAACAAAACGAACTACATCGGCAAGTGGGAAAATTGGGCTATATCATCATGCCTTTACTGGTTTATTCGCTCTTTTGGGTATCGAAAGTAACTTATTTTAAAAACCTACAAACGATGTCCGAAGCCGAAGCATTGGCAATTCTACCCAATGGCACAGTCGAAGTTTTTGATTTTTCGATACTTTTTGCCTTAGGTATGATTTATAGAAAAAACACAGCTTATCACTTGCGTTTTTTGGCAAGTACAGGTTTGATGATGCTGGGACCGGGTTTAGGGCGGTTTTTAATTACAACTTTTGGGTTGCCTTTTCCAGTAGTGCTTCTATTCATCATTTTATCAACTACAGGCATCGGTTTAATTTGGATGATTCTGGATATTCGAAACAAAAAATCAGCTTTCCCGATGGCTATTTTTATTCTACTTGGCATTTCGGCAGGCTTTATTAATGCCAATAGTTCGTCAGAGTGGTGGCAAAGTTTTGGCAAATGGTGGGTCAATACTTTGTTTTAGTTCCCAGAGTACCCCCTCAGTATTCTCGTTTGCTTACTTAACTGATAAGGATACCTAATTTCTACCATTCATATACTCACACCCATACATCAAATTTATCTCTTTTACTTTTAGAAACTACACCACTGTATTAACACCTTTAAACTTGTTATCGCAATGAAAACAACAACCTATTTATCTAACCTCACACCCTTGCGTGGTATCGCAGCTTTGTTGACTGTCATTTTCCACATTGATCTTATGTTAGGACATGGTGGCAATATGCTCATCAAATACAAAGACTCCTTGGTCTTGTCCAAAATGTACTTGATGGTGGATTTCTTTTTCATACTGAGTGGGTTCATCATGCTCCATGTGTACGGCAAAGGCTTTGCAGAAAAAGTGACAAAAAGTGAATTCAAACGCTTTACAATAGCTCGTTTTGCTCGGGTTTACCCCCTGCACTTGGCTACTTTGGTCTATACTGTGTTACTCTTCGCAGTTTCAAATAGCGTTGGCTTATCAGCAGAACCTATAATACAGACCGAAAATCATGGTTTTTCGCTGTTCACCAACCTATTTCTGCTACATTCGATGAATCTGCACCAATGGTTCAGTTGGAATCATGCCTCTTGGTCAATCAGTACTGAGTGGTGGATGTACATGGTCTTTCCATTTTTGGTTTTGCCATTCTCAAAATTGGGCTATTGGGGTAAAGCGATAGTGGCACTTCTTTGTTTTGTGGGCTATCTTTCCATTACTGTTTTTATTGTACCGATTCTGACTGTGCCCGATTCATTGGCATTTCTCAGAAGTGCGCCTGCGCAACCTGTCATCAATGTAGCGTATCAATTTGGTTTTTTGCGCTGCCTATTTGGTTTTGTTTTGGGTATGATGATGTATAAAGGCTACCAAAAGGAGTGGGGAAAATCTATTTTAGCCAATGGTTACACGATATTGGCTCTGACGTTAGGCTTTATGATTTGTATGCACTTTGCTGTGCCTGACGTGTTTACAGTCATATTTTTTCCGCTTATTTTATTGTCAGCAGCTTATGGCAGTAAAGGTATGAATGTGTTTTTAGGCTCAAAACCATTACAAAAACTCGGCGATTGGTCTTTTTCTATCTACTTGACGCACCAACCTTTGATGTTTACCATTAGTAGTATTATCGCTTACCAAAGTTTAGGACAACCCAAAACGGCGGGTCCACCACCGCAGCCGACGATGCTCATGGGTTGGCTTATCTGTTTGGCATTCATCGCTTTAACCTTGGTTGTATCGTCCTTTACTTATCGTTTTTTAGAAGTGCCTGCCCGACGTTGGCTCAATGCACAAGCCACATCTTACTCATCGGATCAAATGGGTGTGCCTTCGGTGGTCAATAGCTCGAAGGATTGAGAAGAATTTTAGAACTCATTTTAAATTAAAGTCACTTTAGATTTTTTTAGTCATTGTTGGGAAAATATTCTGTAAAGAGTTTTCCCAGCATGATTTTGCGCCCCCTCAGTAAACTTTAATTCTATCACATTTTTCAACAAAAAACTTTATAATTATGAAAAATCTATTCCTCATTTGTCTAACAACTCTTTGTTTATCAACTATTTATGCTCAAACTGCTGACGAACTCGCTATTCAAAAACTTTGCGAAACTGAAACGCAGGCTTGGCTTAGTTCTGATGCAACGACTTTCAACAATTGTTGGCAAATTCGACCTTATACACGTCTTTTAATCAGCACTGAAAACAATCAGACTTTTGCCATCAGTGCAGACCAAATGAAAGCCGCTCAAGCCGATGCTATGGGCGGTGGCGGCAGTTTTGCCAACACCAATTATCTGTTTCACATTGATGGGAACACCGCTTGGGTGACTTATGATGAAGTAAAAACCGATACAAAAGGTCTGCAACACCCTTCTCACGAGTTGCGCCTAGTGGAAAAAGTCAATGGTGAATGGAAAATCGTAGGCATGTCCGTGCATCACTACAATCCTCAACAACCTGCATCCGTTGCAGAGGCAACCATCAGAGACTTAGATGCCCAGGAAGCTAAAGCCATAGTCGAAAAAAATTATGCTACGCTCGAAAAACTTTGGTCGCCTAACTTAATGGTCAATAACCCACGAAATGCCATTTCTGAATCAGCCGAAGCCGTCAAAAAAGCCTTGATGAATAATCTAATTGACCATGTTCTATTACAACGCAATATCGAAAAAGTGTCGCTCAACAACGATATAATAGTCACTATGGGCAACGAAATTGTGCAAGATAAACCCAACGAGCCTCAATATTTACGCCGTTTTACAAATATCTGGATGTTACAAAATGGAGAGTGGCGACTGACATACCGTCATGCGAATAAGGTGATTGAGAAAAAATAAAAACTTCGACTCAATATGTTTTCACCCCCTCAGTAAATCACTGTTTACCAATAATTTATCACTTTCTAAAACTTTTATAAATGAAAAATTTACTTAAAATCTTGCTATTAACATTCATCGCAACCAGCCTTTTTTCCTGTCGCTCCGAAGAGTTTGACCCAAAATCGGGGCTGATGATTCAGTTGGATATTCAGGCAGAAATCATAAACTCTAATCCCATGAAAGCCAACGAAGCTTTTGAAAAAACCTATGCCATCAATCTGCGCGATACTTTCGCCAAACGCTATAATATTGACCCTGACAAATTGGACTCATTTTTTGTCAACACCCTCATAGTATCGTTCAATCAAGACCGTTGCAAACAACTCAAAACCTATGAAGTCAATACCGACCTACCTGTGGTAGGCAATTATTCTGTCAAAGATGTGTGTGATTTGACACTCATCAGTGGCAAACCTGCTGTTGTTGAAATCAGTGCCAACAGCAATCTGCCTTTTGCCAAAGATGTTTTGAAAACAAATTTTGCCGATGCCATCAAAAAAGGGCAACCATTCAATGTCAAGTTCAAAGCCATTGCTAAAGAGGATTTCGCAAGTGGTTTTGGTCTGTCAATCATATTGGCAACGAGGGCAAATTATAAACCTTAATTTTTGACCAACATAAAACAAAAAATAGAATGAGAGCAAGAGTAAAAATATACGCCTTTATACTGCTATCAATAGGTGTAGCAACAAGTTTAAAATCGCAAGAGACTACCTCAAAAAACCGACTTAATGTATTGAAAACAAATATTTTATCCCCCCTCAGTATAGGCTACGAAAGAGGTATTGGGCAGCATTTTTCGTTGGGTGCGTATGGTTTATACTTCCCTTCTTTTTCATTCGGTCAGCCCAATGATGTCTTAGGTCATGTATCGTTGGCAGACCTATCGTCGGGCTTCACGGTGGAGGCACGATATTATACATCGAAGCAAAAAGCACCACTCAATGGCTTGTATCTGGGTGGTTATTATTTGTTTCGCATAGCCGATGTATTTGTGCATAAAACTGTAACCAGTAGCAACAATCGAAGCGATGTCAAAGCCTATATCCCATCTGACTTAACCTCTTATGGGCTGATGATAGGCAAGCAAAAAATGAGAACAAAGGGTTTTACAACGGATGTCAATTTCGGAATTGGGTATTACTCGGTAGGCAACATACCCACCATTACTGATGACAACAACGAATCATTCAAAATTTTCAATCAATTATCGAAACTGCGCTCGGGCATTGGCCCCAGAGTTAACCTGTGCCTGGGTTATGCGTTTTAGAAAAATCTTTTTAGCGATTTTCTAAAACCAACATGCCACTCAGTATTGAATTCAAAAAATCTAAAAGCCCGAGAATTGAGGCAACGAACAAGCGCAGAGGAGGAGGCGCGGCGAGCCAATTAGACTAATAGCCTTAAAATCAATTTTCTAATAATCAATAAAACAGCCCCTCCAATACTTTGATAATTTTTTACGGCTTGCTGCCGTAAAAAATTATCAAAGTATTCTCCTCAGTAAGAAGCAAAATCTGTAAAAATTTATTGTTTTGGTGGCAAAAGCACCTTATCAATCACATGAACCATACCATTTGAAGCTTTCACCGAAGCGACAATATTAGCATCGTTGATACTGACTTTACCATCTTTTACAGTAATTTTTGCATTGCCCCCATTGACCATACCCAATGTTTGACCGTCTTTAAAACTACTCGCCTCAAGCGCAGAAACCGTCACATGGTACTGCAAAATATCAGCTAAGTCATTTTTCTTATCAGGCTTGAGTAAACCCTCTACCGTGCCAGCAGGCAATTGATTGAAGGCGGCATTAGTCGGTGCAAAAACGGTGAACGGGCCCGCATTCGACAATACATCAACCAATTCGGCAGCCTGAACCGCTTTGACCAAGGTCGTGTGGTCGGGAGAACCGATAGCCACTTTTACCACATCTTTTTGCGAAACATCATCATTGACGCTTGATTGTCCACCGCCTGCGGACGCAGACGCTTCTGAGTTGATTGCTGTTTTAGATGCTTCGCTGCCACCACAACTCATAAAAATTGTAGCTGAAAAAATTAAAACGAAAAGCCATACATTTTTCATTTTGATTGATTTTAAGTTAAAAAAAAGAGAAATACTGTCCTACAAAGCTATTTACACCATTTTTACTGAGGGGTGATGAGTATCATTCTGGGAGGTGATATTAAAAGACAAAAAGGTCTTTTAATATTTTTCACCTTTGCAACATTCTTTTACATTTATAAAATTTCACATTATGATGATACAAGTTGATGATGCTGTCGGAAAAATAGTCGCTAAAGACTATCGCGCAGCCGATGTTTTTCACAAAAAAGGTATTGATTTTTGTTGTGGTGGCAAAAAGCCATTGAGCCTTGCTTGCGCCGAAAAGGGCTTAGATACTGAGGGGGTCATAGCGGACTTGACAGAGGCTTTATCCGATGATTCAAAAGCAAATACGTTGTTCGATAATATGCCTTTAGACGAATTGGCACGCTATGTAGAGGAAAAACACCATGCGTATGTATATGAAAACTTGCCTATTTTGAAACATTATGTCGAAAAAGTAGCGCGCACACATGGTGGCAATTACCCTGAATTGCTGAGTTTGTACGATGTTTTTATGGAAACTTATGAAGATTTGCAGTTCCATTTACAGAAGGAAGAAAAGATGATTTTTCCTTATGTCAAAGCCTTAGTGAAAGCACAAAAAGAAGATGCGCCCATGCCTTTTTCGCCTTTCGGCACAGTTGCAAACCCAATCAGGGTGATGAATGATGAGCATGATACTGAGGGGGATAGATTTCGGCGCATTCGGGCTTTGTTGAATGACTATGAAGTGCCTCGTTATGCCTGTATGACTTGGCGCGTGATGATTCAGAAGTTGGAAGAGTTTGAAAAAGACTTGCATCAGCACATCCATATTGAAAATAACATTCTTTTTCCAAAAGCTGAACGATTAGAAAATTTGGTTGCAATGGCTTAAATTTGCCTCAAAATACTAAATACCTAACATTATGTTTTCTAAGACTTGTGAATACGCCATTCGTGCCATCATCTACATTTATAACAAATCGAATCTCTGCGATTGCAAAGTGGGTATCAAAGAAATTGCCACCGAAATTCAGTCGCCTGAGCATTTTACGGCTAAAATACTGCAAGTTTTGAGCCGTCAAGAGATTGTTTCGTCGGTAAAAGGCCCGAATGGCGGATTCTACATGAGTTCTGCGCAAGGTCAAATCAAGTTGTTGGACATCGTTCGTGCCATTGATGGCCCTCGTGTTTTTATGGGTTGCGCTTTGGGCTTAAGTCAGTGCGATGAGTCGAGACCCTGCCCTATTCACACCGAATATAAACCCATCAGAGATAAAATGTTGACCATGCTGACCAATACCAACGTCGAAAGTCTGGCAACAAAATTAGAAGAAGGCTCGGTGTTTTTAGTGAAATGACCCCCTCAGTAAATCGCTTTGTTGCGCTTAATTTTGTCCAAAATCACCTTTCTCCGTGACTTTTATCATCGAAATCGCTGTAATAAACAGCGTGCTTTGTTGCATTAAAATAAAAGATAAAAAAGTCTTTTATTCTTTTAATTAATATTTTCAAACCAAATCTATCCATTATGAAAAGGTTATCCTTACTCATTTTCAGCGCGCTCCTTTTTGGCATTTCATGCGGTGACGGTGCTGCAGAACGCAAAAAAGAACAGCCTTTCGACCTTGCCAAAGTCGAACAACAACCCGAAGTGCATGGCACTGAAATCAAAGATGTGACACTCACAAACCCACTTGACAAAGCGATGATAACGTCGGGCAAAGGCATTTTTGACCTAAAATGCGCCGCTTGTCACAAATTGACCGATGAAAAATTGGTCGGGCCGGGTTGGAAAGGTGTTACTAAAAAACGTCAGCCCGTTTGGATTATGAATATGATAACCAACGTGGATATGATGCTTGAAAAAGACCCCGAAGCTCAAAAGTTGCTCGAACAATGTCTCGTGCGTATGCCGAACCAAAACATCACAGAAAAAGAAGCACGCGACATCGTTGAGTTTATGCGCCAAAACGATGGTGAAAAATGACCCCTTCTCAATGGAATCCTTCGGATCAGTATAAACAATTGTAAATAAGTATTTTATAACAGTTTATTTAAACTAAATAGTGAAATCAATGAAAAATCAAATCTTAAATTTTATAGCTATTTGTCTGCTTGGTGCTGTCGGTTTCGGTACACAAAGCTGTAAGCCCAAAGATGCTGGCTCGGCTGTCTCGGGCGACGCAGCAGCAAAAGTTTATGTTGCGCCCGGCAAAAAAGACGAGTTTTACAACATCGTTTCGGGTGGATTCAACGGTCAAATGTCGGTTTATGGTTTGCCTTCAGGTCGTTTGTTCCGCATTGTACCTGTTTTTTCTGTTTTTCCAGAAAATGGCTATGGTTATAGTGAAGAAACCAAGCCTATGTTGAACACGTCGCATGGTTTTGTGCCATGGGACGACCTCCACCACATCGCTCTGTCGCAAACCAAAGGCGAACACGATGGTCGTTGGGCATTCGGCAATGCTAACAATACACCTCGCATTGGTCGCGTGGATATGAAAACGTTTAGAACAACAGAAATCATCGAAATTCCGAACTCTGGCGGCAATCACTCCTCTCCTTTTATCACTGAAAACTCAGAATATGTGGTTGCCAGCAGCCGTTTTTCAGTGCCTGTGGGTGAAACCGATGTGCCAATCAGTTCTTTTAAAAAGAATTTCAAGGGTTATATCAGTTTCATAAAAGCCGATAAAGAAGGCGAAATGGACATTGCTTTTCAGTTGAAAATGCCGGGTGTGAGCTTCGACTTAGCCCGTGCAGGCAAGGGCAAATCGCATGGTTGGTTCTTTTTCTCTTGTTACAATACTGAGCAAGCCAATACGCTTTTGGAAGTCAATGCTTCGCAAAAAGACAAAGATTTTATTTTAGCCGTTAACTGGAAAAAAGCGGAGGAGTACTTGAAACAAGGCAAGGCTCAAAAGGTCAAAGCCCGTTATGCGCACAATGTTTATAGCGAAAAAACGCATACAGCCACTTCGACTATCAAAGAAGATGTGATGGTGATTGACCCAAAAGAGTGTCCTGACATCGTTTATTTCATGCCTTGCCCTAAATCACCTCACGGTTGCGACACCGACCCGACAGGCGAATACATTGTGGGCAGTGGCAAGTTAGCAGCTGTGATTCCTGTATTTTCTTTTACAAAAATCCAAAAAGCGATTGCTGAAAAAACCTTTGACGGCGATTTCGATGGCATTCCAATCTTGAAATACGATGCTGTATTGCATGGCGAGGTGCAAAAGCCTGGCTTAGGTCCTTTGCATACTGAGTTTGACGGCAAAGGCAGTGCCTACACATCGTTCTTCGTATCGTCCGAAATCGTGAAATGGGACATTGCTTCACTCAAAGTGCTTGACCGCGCACCTACTTACTATTCTGTCGGTCACTTATGCGTTCCCGGCGGACCAACAACAAAACCACATGGCAAATATGCGATTGCTTACAACAAAATTACGAAAGACCGCTACTTACCAACGGGGCCTGAGTTGACGCAATCGGCACAACTGTATGATATTTCAGGCGATAAAATGAAGTTATTGCTCGACTTCCCAACAGTCGGCGAGCCACACTATGCCGAAGCCATTCCAGCATCGTTGATTGCACCCAACAGTGTGAAAATTTACAAAATCGAAGAAAATACCAATCCTTTTGTAACCAAAGGCGAAGGACAATCGCGCATCGAGCGCAAAGGCAACCAAGTGCATGTGTATATGACTTCTATCCGTTCTCACTTTACGCCCGACAATATCGAAGGTGTCAAACTGGGTGACGAAGTTTATTTCCACATCACCAATTTGGAGCAAGATTGGGACGTACCTCATGGTTTTGCAGTGCGTGGCGCGACGAATGCCGAAATTCTCATTATGCCAGGCGAAACACAGACTTTGAAATGGAAACCTGACGCAGTAGGCGTTGTGCCGATGTATTGCACCGACTTTTGTTCAGCACTGCATCAAGAAATGCAAGGTTATGTGCGCGTATCACCTGCCAATAGCAACATTCCTTTGAAATGGGGAACGGGCGACAAAGCACCAAAAGACGCTTCTATTGGCTTGAAATAGAAAGTTTTGATTACTGCATGGTTGTATAAACCCATACAACCATGCAGTAATACAACAATTTAACAATTCAAATTATGAAAAATATTACTAAACCATCTCGGTTTGTCACTGCTTTTGCTTCATTGGCTATGTTGGGTTCTTATTTTTTCCCACTGTGGCGCATTGAATTATGGGCCCCTCAGTATCCCGAAGGTTTAGCCATGCAAATTTGGCACAACAAAATTGGTGGCGACATCGAAATCATCAACGGACTCAACCACTATATCGGCATGAGGCACATCAAACAAGAGATGTTCCCTGAATTTCAAATTCTGCCTTTTCTGATTGCTTTTTTTGTTGTGTTTGGTCTCATCGTCGCTTTTGTGGGCAAGCGAAAAGTGTTGATGGCCTATTTGGCAACTATGATCGTGGCAGGCGTTGTAGCGTTGGGCGATTTTTACCGCTGGGGCTACGATTATGGTCACAATCTCGACCCCAATGCCGCTATCAAAGTGCCGGGCATGGCGTATCAGCCGCCTGTTTTGGGTTACAAAACCTTGCTCAATTTTGGTGCTTATTCTATTCCCGATTTGGGTGGTTGGATATTCATTGGAGCAGGCGTTGTGGTGGCTTTAGTCTTGGCTTACGAGTTGTATTTAGACAAAAAACAAGTCAAAACAGGGCTTAAAATAGCATTTTTCCCACTTTTTTCACTATTTTTTGCACATTGCGCTTCTGAAATCGAGCCAATAAATTATGGCAAAGAGGCCTGTCACTTTTGTAAAATGACAATTGTTGATGCCAAATTTGGTGCTGAAATTGTCACTCAAAAAGGCAAAATCTTTAAGTTCGACGACTTGCATTGTTTGGTCAGTTATTTGAAAAAAGAAAATATCAAAGAAACCGACCTATCACACGTCGTCGTCAATGACTACCATGCCGCAGGTTCGTTTCTGCCCGTAAAAAATGCTTTTTTTCTCAAAAGTGAACAATTCAAAAGTCCTATGCGTGGCGATATTGCAGCTTTCAAAACCGAAGGTGCAGCAACAATGGCAAAACCCAATGATGCTAAAATGATGAATTGGACAACCGTTTTCAGTCATTTTTGACCCCTCAGTAAAAAGTATTTTTTTTCATTTTACGCTCAACCAAATGCCTTTTATGAAAAACTCAATCATTGTACTCTACCTTTTTTTGCCTTTTTTTGCTTTTGGGAAAACAATAAAAGTGGTTGCAGGCAACTCGATTCGGCAAGCCATAGCCACAGCACAAGCTTATGATACCATTGAAGTTAAAAACGGGTATTTCTATGAAAATCAATTGGTTATAAACATACCCCTCAGTATCATAGGCGAAAATTTTCCGATTATTGATGCTCAATATCAAAACGAAATTTTTACCATTAAAGCCCATGATGTCACCATCAAAGGTTTTCATTTGATGAATATTGGTAAAACAGCGACCATTGACTGGGCCGCTGTCAAAATTTTAGAGACGCGAAATGTGCGAGTTGAAGGCAACCATATTGAAAACGCCTACTTTGGTATTTATCTCTCGGCTTCACATAACTGTTGGGTCGAAAACAACTTCGTCACAGGCAAACCTTCGGAAGAACAGAACACTGGCAATGGCATCCACGCTTGGAAATGCGACAGTTTGCTCATCAAAAACAACTTTGTGAAAGGGCATCGCGACGGCATCTATTTTGAATTTGTTACCCAATCAAGCATCGAGCGCAATTTTTCAACTGGTAATATTCGCTACGGGCTCCATTTTATGTTTTCACACAACGATACCTACACCGACAACACCATCAGAGACAACGGTGCAGGCGTAGCAGTCATGTACACGCGCCACGTAACGATGTTGCGGAATCATTTTGACCACAATTGGGGCAGCGCAGCTTATGGTTTACTACTCAAAGACATTTCTGATAGCCAAATTGAGAACAATACTTTCAACAACAATACTGTCGGTATTTTTATGGAAGGGTCGAGCCGCATCGTCATTCAGAACAACCAATTCCATGAAAACGGGTGGGCTGTGCGGGTACAAGCAAGTTGCGACAACAATGTTTTTTCGGGCAATAATTTTACTTCAAACACTTTTGATATAGCCACCAACGGCTCAACGATGCTCAATAAATTTGAAAAAAACTATTGGGACAAATACGAAGGCTATGACCTCAACCGCGATGGTATCGGCGATATTGGCTATCATCCTGTCAGCCTTTTCGCTTCTATCATCGAACAGATGCCGCATGGGATGATGCTCCTGCACAGCTTTATGGTCAACCTAATGGAACGCGCTGAAAAGATTTTTCCAAGCCTAACCCCAGAAGATTTGATTGATAATCAACCCGTTATGAAACCTATTTCTCAAAAAGACACCCCTCAGTATGTGAACTAAATGACAACTAAAACACCAACAGAAATGATAGAAATTAAAAACATAACAAAACAATTTGGCAAACTCAAAGCCTTAGACACAGTCTCGGCAAATTTTACTGAGGGGCAAGCCATTTCGCTCATCGGCCCCAATGGCTCGGGCAAAACGACTTTGATAAAATGTCTGCTCGGTATGGTGATTCCAGACGCAGGGACGATACATTTTAAAGGCTCTGACGTGACGACTTCTTGCGACTATCGCCGCGATATGGGCTATATGCCACAGATTGGACGTTATCCCGACAATATGCGTATCAGTCAAATTTTTGATATGATGATAGATCTGCGTAAAAACTACACGACACAATTAGACGAAGAACTCATCAATGCTTTCGACCTCCGCAAGCAATTTGATAAACCCATGCGGACGCTTTCGGGTGGTACGATTCAGAAGGTTAGTGCATGTTTGGCTTTCCTTTTCGACCCCTCAGTATTGATACTCGATGAACCCACCGCAAGTCTTGACCCTGTCGCTTCGGAAGTATTGAAAAACAAGGTTTTAAAGGAAAAAAATAAAGGAAAATTGATTCTAATGACCTCTCATATTTTGAGCGATTTGGAGGAAATGACTACCGATATTGTCTATTTGCAAGATGGGAAATTACAGTTTTTTAAGTCTGTTGAAGCCCTCAAAGCTGCCACAAACGAGCAAAGGTTAGCAAAAGCCATTGCATCCGTCATGTCAAAAGGTATTCAAGTTCAAATGAATGGTATGAACGGAAACGGTCATACGCCCCCCTCTCCAAAGGAGTTCTCTCGAACAGTAAATCGTCGTGAAATGACCATAAAAATCTAAAAAACAATGAAAATCATACGTTACGTCCTTTACGATATACTCCGCAGCCGCATGATTATCGGCTACACCGCTTTTTTATTGCTTGTTTCAGCCGCACTTTTTGCTACTGAAACCAATGCCTCAAAAAGCATTTTGAACCTTCTGAACATCGTTCTCATCGTTGTACCATTGGTCAGCATCGTTTTTACGACCATCCATTACTACAACTCTTATCAATTCATCGAGTTGATGCTTGCACAACCGATTGAACGCATGAAACTGTTACTGAGTGAGTTTTTGGGCGTTATTTTGTCGCTTTCTGCTGCTTTTCTCATCGGCATTGGCTTACCTGTTTTACTATTTTCCGCCGATGGTTCAGGCATTTCGCTCCTTATTTCGGGCATTCTATTGACCTTCATTTTCTCCAGCATTGCCTTTTGGGTCGCCGCCATCACCCAAGACAAAGCCAAAGGCATAGGTGTCACACTACTGTTGTGGTTCTATTTTTCATTGATTTATGACTTCATTGTCCTCTTTTTGATGTTTACATTCAGCGATTATCCGCTCGAAAAAGCCATGCTCGGCTTCACAGCCTTGAATCCGATTGATTTAGGTAGAGTTTTCGTGATGTTGCAAATGGACGTTTCGGCTCTAATGGGCTACACAGGCGCGGTTTATAAGCAGTTTTTCGGCTCGGCTCTCGGTATGTTTTTCGCCTTAGGCGTTATGATAATGTGGGCAGTTGTCCCCTTATTCCTCGCTATTCGAGTGTTTAAGAAAAAAGATTTTTGACTTGATTTTTATATTTTAACAAATTTTTTTTGAATCACAAATCCTTTATTATCAATTAATTGTAAAAAATAAATGCCTTTTGACAACTGCGAGACATCAACAATACCCCCCTCAGTATAAACAGCCGTTTTTTGGCATTTACCCATACTGTCAAATATTTTAAGAGTCAAAAAATTCTGAGTATTTACGTAAATACTTAGATAATCATTGACAGGGTTGGGCGAAATGGAAATTGAAACCGTATTGGTCATATCTTTTGTATTTGTGAATTGGCAAGAGCCACCTATCTGCACATTTTCCGTTGAAAATGAACACAAATGAATATCCGTAGGGTCTGAAAAACAATAATAATTCAGACCAATAAAACCCGAAAACGCGCCAATTTTTTCAACAAAACTTTGCCAATGTTGTCCATAGATTGTATTGCTACAAACATCCCGCAATTGCCATTTTTTCAACCTTTGCCCACTAATAAGGGTATCTACTTTTCTAACAACAAGATGTTTTTGATTATTATCCAAAGTCAAAGTATCGCCCACATTGAGTTTGTAGGAAAATAATAAATGAAAAGAATTGCCGTAAAAAGTATATAAACTATCGTTGTTTTCGTGTAAAAGACTCATACCTTTTGTTGTCCAAATACAAGTTGGGCAGATGAAATTGACTGTCCTTGTTGCTAACTTCTGGCAAGATTTACCTTGTATGGTCGTATCGCCAACAGATTCGAAATATTGACTACCGCCGCCACCCGGATTTGCAAAATCATAGCCCCATTTTGTACCAATCGGTGCAAATGTTTGCGAAAAAATAAGACCCCCAGTTAACAGCACAAGAGGAATAGCGATTAAAAGGTTTTTACTCATCACTTTATTGGTTATAATGCAATATTATAATTTTATTCTACTCTCAATTTCAAGGTTTTCAACTCTTTTTCAGAATAAATCTCAATAAAATAAAAACCACATTCTTTAGGGGCTATCATTTCAAAATTGTTCTCACCACTTTGCAAAAATTCTGTTTTTTGTTGCACAATGCGCCCTAATAAGTCATAAATTGTCATTTTCACAGGTTGCGTTTTGTAAGACAGAACATAAATCCTCATGTTTTCATTAGCTTTCACTGGATTAGGAATTATTTTCCATGGATTTGAGTCATCTAAATCAATTGTTGCCACACTGGTGACATTTATAACATTAGAATTGATGATACAATCAGATGAAGCTGTAACACGAACCGAATAAGAACCCGTAGTGGTTGGACGATATGTAGAAGCCGTAGCACCGTCAATCACAACACCATTGCGCAGCCAATTATATGTAACATTAGCCGAGCTACTTTGTGCTGTCAAAAGCCCATTGGCAAAACTCAGTGTAACGGTTGGTTTAGCAATGGCTTTGACTGTTTTTGAGTGCGAATAAGTCGTCTTACCTGTCTCTGAAAGATATGAAACCGTTGTACCTCCATTGGTCAAAGTTGCGCTCGTCTGATTGGTATTAACTGTCATATAGCCCAAAAGGTCGTCTTGACCTATGATGTCATACTCCCAAATTTCAAGTAAATAGTTCAAATTGGGTTTAAGTAAAATAAAATTTGTGAATTTGACAGGCGGATTTTTATCAAAAATAGCAGGACTATCAAAAATCACGTTACCGTTTTGGTCTATCATTCTAAAATATAAATCGGGCAAAGGGTCAGTACCAATTCCATCATTCCAAGTATTGGGGATAGCGGATACGGTCAATTCTGTCATAATCCTATCCGTTGCCGCTACCGAGACATTGAGCGAAAGCGTATAGCTTCCAACGACCGAATACACCAATGGAGGCACAGCTACTGTGCTTGTTTGACCATTTCCGAAATTCCAACTATAACTCAATGCACCATTTATAATGCTTTCATTGTCAATAGGCGATAAATTGACACAACCTGAATCACGTGCTTGAAAAATTTGACCCGCGCAGTGGGTCGCCAGAACAACGACTAAAAGAGGTAAGATTGTAATCGTTTTCATAATGATCGTTTTATACATGACAGAAGTGGTTAGATTTATAAACTTTCATTCAAAATAAAACAAAAATCTCTAAAAATACAAATGATTAACAACAGCATTATCCTGAAGTTAAACTGAGGTTACCTCATGCCGACTAAACTCAACCTTAAAAACAGTCAATCCAGCATCGTCGGTTTTTAAAGAAAACGCAAAATGGTGATTTATAAGAATATCTCTTGTCAAAGTCAAGCCCACTCCTTGCCCGCCGTTTTTAGTTGTAAAAAAAGGTGTAAAAAGTTTGTTTTCAATGCTTTGTAAAATTCCTTGACCATTATCCGTTATCGTCAATTCTTGGGGTTTTGTGCGCCAATGAATCTGGATAAAAGCATCAGACTTGTCAGCAGCTTCGATGGCATTTTTCAAAATATTGATAAAAACTTGCTCCATTTGCCCCAAATCGGCTTTGATACTGAGGGGGGTATCTGTGGTCAAAATTTGAATAGCTACACCTCTTTCTTTAGCTTTTAGCGACATCAATTGCACGACTTTTCTAATCAAAATACCAATATCTATGACTTCCAATCGCGGCTCAGGCAAGCGAATCACGTCTGCAAAATGGCGCATAAAATGATTCAAATGATTGTTTCTTTCAATGGCGATGGCGACGGCTTGGTGCATATCAGACCTCTCAGTATAATTGATTAAAACAGTATCCAAAATCGAATTGACAGCCCCAATTGAGTTGTTAATCTCATGCGACATCATGCGGATGACCTTACCATAGGCCTGTTTTTCCGCCAAAAGTATGTCCATCGTCAACTCTTCTATCATCACAAACGACCGAGCAAAACCTCTATCAATAAAATGCGCTTTTTGTATTTTGAACGACCGCGCACTGTCTAAAATCACTGTTTTAGCTTCACCCGTTTTTAATGTTGATAAGGTTCTAAAAAAAGTGTGGGTCATGCTTTTTATCGCTTGCCCTTTCAATTCTTTTTCCGAAAAACCCAACAAAACACAGGCTTTGGGATTGATGGCAGCTATTTTTTCATCGAAATCAAGTATAATAATGCCTGTCGGAGAGGTTTGAATCAGTTTTTCGAGGAAAAAATGTTGTTCTTCTTGTCGTGTTCGTTCAGTGCGCAATTGGTCAATCATAGTGTTATAAACTGAAATAAGTTCGTCCATTTCGGGGCGACCCGTTTTCAAAAATTTTATATTAAAATCTCGTTCACGAATGGCATCTGTACCTTGCATCAACAGAGCTAAAGGTTGAATCATATCGCGATACAGCGTCCACGACAAAGCTAACGACAACAAAATCAAAACTTCAGAAGCGATGAAAATCAATTTGTTATCTCGAAAAACATAAAAAGACAAAACTAATGCCACAGCATGAACAATGCCGATAAAGGTTGTGAATTTAGTGCTGAGTTTCATTCTAAAAATAAATTTTTTGTTTCAAACAAAAACGTACTTTTGCTTAAATTTGAGCATTATGGAGCAAGATAATAAAATCATTCTTTTTCAAGAAAAACAAGTGCGTCGCGTATGGCACAACGCGCAATGGTATTTTTCAATCATTGACGTTGTCGGCATATTGACCGAAAATGAACGTGCCAGTAAGTATTGGAACGACATCAAACGCAAATTGACTCAAGAAGGTGCTTGGCTCGAACTTTCCGAAAAAATCGGAAAGTTCAAATTCTTAGCTGCTGATGGGAAAATGCGCTCGACCGAATGTGCTAATAGACAAACACTTCTGCGTATTATTATGTCTGTGCCATCGCCAAAAGCCGAGCCGTTTAAGCTGTGGTTGGCTCAAATCGGTGAAGAACACATTCAAGAAATCGAAAATCCAGAACTCGGCATGGAACGCATACGCGCACTGTACAAAGCCAAAGGTTACGCCGACGAATGGATTGAACGCCGTATGCAAAGCATCGAAACACGTAAACAACTCACCGAAGAATGGAAAAATCGAGGCGTAAAAGAAGGGCAAGAGTACGCCATTTTGACTGCCGAAATTGCAAAGGCGACTTTTGGCTTAACACCAAGCGAACACAGCCGTTTGAAGGGTTTGGAAAAACAGAATTTACGCGACCATATGACTCCTTTAGAATTGATTTTCACTGCTTTAGGTGAAGAAGTAACCCGCAGCATCGCCGTAGCAGAAGATGCACAAGGCTTTGAAGAAAACCGCGACGCAGCTTTGCAAGGCGGCAAATTGGCTGGCGATGCACGCGAACGTGTGGAGCGCGACAGACGTGTGAAAGTTGTTTCAGCACAAAATTTTTTGAATCAAATCGAACGAGCTGAAAAACAAAATGGGTTGCCCGAAGAAAAAGAAGATAAATAGAATAAAATTTTAATAGCCTATTGACTTTTTGCTCAAAACCCTGCAACTTTGAATCATCAAATAGGAGCTATCACCTCCGCGATTCAGAAGGACAAATGAGACTGAATCAAACAAAACAAGCCGAAAGTCAATGCTGATTTTCGGCTTTTTGCATTATTTTACTGAGGGGGTAAAATAATTAGCGAATTTTCGTTTTTTCCTTAAATTGCAGCCCTATTCTTCATCCAATCTTTCTTTCATCATTTATAATTTTAGACTTAGAAATGGAACTTTATGGTAAAATTCTACTCTTCGCGATGCCTGCTTTTCTCTTTTTTGTCTTGTTAGAAAAAGGCTACGGTGTTTTAGTTGGGAAAGACACGCTCAGAAATATGGATACAATTTCGAGCCTCAGTTCAGGTATCACCAATGTTGTAAAAGATGTGTTGGGGCTGAGTGTCTCCATTTTGACGTATAGTTGGTTGGTAGAACACATTGCTATCTATAAAATTGAAAATAAGCTGATTACATATATCATCACTTTCATTGTTCTCGATTTCCAAGGTTACTGGGTGCATCGTTGGGCTCACGAAATCAATATTTTTTGGAACAAACACGCCATCCACCACAGCAGCGAAGACTATAATTTAGCCTGTGCTTTGCGCCAAAGCATTTCGTCTTTTATCAATTTGTTCACCTTCTTTTTGATTCCAGCAGCTTTGTTGGGTGTACCGAAAGAAGTCATAGCAATCGTTGCGCCTATTCATCTTTTTGCTCAGTTTTGGTATCACACGCAGCACATCAATCGCATGGGCTTTTTAGAAAAAATCATCGTTACACCATCCCATCATCGTGTCCATCATGCCATCAACTCGGAGTATCTGGACAAAAACTATGCGCAGATTTTTATCATTTTCGACAAAATATTTGGCACTTTTCAAGAAGAATTGCCCGAAGCACCGCCTGTGTATGGTATTACGCGCCCTGCAGCCACATGGAATCCGATAAAAATCAATTTTCAACATCTTTGGTTGCTGATAAAAGATGCCTGGCGTGCTGAAAATTGGCGAGATAAACTGACCATTTGGTTCAAACCAACAGGTTGGCGACCTGCTGACGTGGCGGCACGTTATCCGATACCCAAAATTGACGACCCTTATCATTTTGAAAAATATGAGCCTCAATCGTCAAAAACACTCAATGCTTGGGCGTGGGTTCAGTTTATGGCAGTTGTCGTGCTTGTTTTCTACTTTTTTGGCAATATTGGTCGTATCGGCTCACCCAATATCTTCATTTATGGTGGTTTTATCTTCCTATCTGTTTACAGTTATACGGAATTAATGGACAAAAATCGGTTCGCTTTGGCTTGGGAAACAGTCAAAAATGCCTTGGGACTTTGGCTCATTTTCTCAACGGGTGATTGGTTTGGCATGAGTAAGGTCGTGTCATGGGGGAAATATGTTTTGGAAGCATATTTTGTGATAGCGACACTCATAACAGCTTATTTTGTCTTAGTTGAATTCAGAAATGATGAAACAGTAACGAAAAGCATTAATTTAAGTGCTTGATACTGAGGGGGTATCATTCGAGGTTTCCTTTGGGTCTAAATCCAAAAATGCTTTTATATGTTTCAATATATTCGTCTTCTAAACGCCATGCTTCAACTCTATCTGGTATATTTTCAATCAAAATATGTCCCGTATAACGTTGATAACCAGCAACTAAGTTTAAAAAAGATAACTGTACTCTCATGCGTTTTGATAAACCGTCAGCAGCAATAGGCTCGGCACTAATACCATATTTAAACGTATCATCAATTTCGTTATCTCGAATTTCGTAGAGATGATGAGGATTAGTGTTTTGCTTTGAGCTACCATGAAAATTCATATTGTTGGTTTGGTGTTTGTTTTAAAGCATGTTTCAAAGCCAACCCTCTTTGTTGGCATAAGTTTCCGTAGAAAAAGTTGGTGTGTATTCAAATATTTTACCTGTTTTTAAATGAAAAGCGTCAGAAGCGATGTAAAGTAACGGCTCAAAATCAATATCTGTCGGCATTTCAGATGGGTTATTCAAAACCGTTTGAAATGCCGCCTCTCCGTTTGCAACGACGGTACAACGGGCATATAAAAACACATCTACTGACAATGGTTTTTTGAAGTTTTGTGCGTGTTGACGTGTATCCAATTGATACAATTTCTCAGACAGTTTATCTTCAAATTGATAAATAAATGACACAGGAAGGTTTGATAAATGTACCACAACAGGTGCTACAACGGCTTTGTTATCATCTAACTTAGACCAATCCAGCATACTAATGATTTGCCAAAATTGTTCATCAGAAAGAATATGCGTGTGTGCACCTTTGTGAACACGGATTTCAATATCCGAATCGCCATACTTTTCTTGTAAATCTTGAATAAACTGCGGTGTCAAAGCAGTGCTTTTTATTTGGTACGTAGCCGTCATATCTGATTAGTTTTTTGCAAACTTATTCTTTTTGTACTAAAACAGCAAATTAATTAGTGCATAATAGAAACTATGGCTGTTGTCTCTATGACCTGATTATTCCTCCTCACTAAACGGTATTTCAAATTTTTCCAAACGCCGATACAATGCCGAGCGCGTCAAGCCTAAAGACTTTGCAACGCGACTGATTTTGCCTTTGTGAAAAGCCATCGCCCGTTGAATCATACTGACTTCCATTTGCTCCAACGTCATAGAGCCGACTTCGGGCAATTGAGAATTGCTTTTTACTGAGGGGGTATATTGCAATTGAAAATCAATGAGTTGCAGTTTATCATTGGGCGAAACTAAGACAGTTCTTTCAACCAGATTTTTTAATTGGCGGATATTGCCAGGCAAAGGCAAGGCTTTCAACCATTTCAAAGCATCAGGCGTAATACTGAGGGGTCGGTTGTAAATTTCACTCATGTTTTTTAGAAAATGATGAACCAAAAGCGGAATGTCATTCGGTCGCTCGCGCAAAGCAGGTAGGCGCAACGTGATGAGATTGATACGATATAAAAGGTCTTCTCGAAACGTATTTTTAGTTACCATCTCTTCTAAAATGCGATTTGTGGCGCATACCACGCGCACATCTACTGTTTTGGTGCGACTGCTGCCCAAGACTTCATACGTTCTATCTTGCAAAACACGCAATAGCTTAACTTGGCTGCTGAGGTCGAGGTCGCCAATTTCGTCCAAAAAAATAGTGCCTTTATTTGCCATTTCAAAACGACCCATGCGGTCGAATTTCGCATCTGTGAATGCACCTCGAATGTGACCAAACATTTCAGATTCAAACAAAGAGGTCGAAACCCCACCCAAATTCACCTTAATAAACGGTTTTTTGTTGCGCAAACTGTTGTGATGAATCGCTTCGGCAATCAATTCTTTGCCTGTCCCACTTTCTCCCATGATGAGTACCGACGCATCTGTTGGTGCAACACGTCCTATGGTTTCCAAAATACTCAAAAATGCAGGGTCTTCACCTATGATATGGCTGAAATCAAACTGAGCATCGAGTTTTTTTCGTGTATTTACTGAGGGGGTCACTTTTTCAGACAAATTTAAAATCGTCTTTACGGACTGCAATAAATGAGCATTTTGCCAAGGTTTGTTGATAAAATCAGATGCACCCAATTTCATACCTTTCACTGCCAAATCTATTGTCGCCCAACCAGTTATGAGTATGACCGATACTGAGGGGTAGCGTTTTTTGATAATATCGAGCATTTTCAAACCATCATCGCCCGTTGTGTTGTTTGAAAAATTCATATCCAAAATGACGAGCCCAATAGTCTGTTGTCGCAAGATGTCGAACGCATCTGTCGGCGTTGCGGCTGATGCCACCTCTAATTTTGCCTGTTTCAACATCAATGAAAGCGATGTTCGGACGGCTATATCGTCATCTATAATGAGTATCATATCGCTACAATTAAGCACAACGAAAGAATAAACACAAGTCGTTGATATTCAATAGTTTTTAAATTTTATAACAGCGTTTATATGAGCATTACTACCTATGGCTATAGAGCGCGCAGATTTTTCATAAAAAATTGATTTACAATAATCTGCATGGGTTATCAGACTATGTGTCCTTTAACATCCATCATTCGGAAAAATCTGTATTTACGAAAACCTCAAAGGTAAGTAGATAGGTTTAAATAATCGGGATTGTTTTTTATCATCAATAGCTGAAAGAGAAGGGTTTTTTAACAATAACGAATGAGTTTTCAATGACCAATTAATGAGCGAGAAAACCCTGTTCCATTTTTTGAGGCTTTGCGTATGGCTTTAACACGTCAATCAAATGTTCCCAAACTACGTCATAAGGCACCATTTCGAGGCGAAATCCATCTTCAAAAACATTGACTTCTACCGTTTTTATATTTTTGATATAACGGTGGGTTTCTGCTTCAAATCGTTTGGCGTGGAAACTCACAATGGGGAGCTTTTCTAAAACTTTAATAAATTCATTGCTTCGGTAGGCCGATGATTGCTTGCTGACATGCCGCTGTCGGTATTTGACTAATCGCTCCAAATAGTCGTGTATGAGGTCGTATTTGCCTTCCGACACCAGCAGTATGATCTGAACAATGAGGGTCGGTATGTTCAAGCCTGCTTTATCGTTGGTGTACATATCCATTTCGTTGAGAAATTTTTGCAATCTGAATTTACCCAAATCTGCTGTCGTTGTACTGAGAAGGGGAATAAGCCCATTGGCAATCAAAAAATACAAATAGGCTTCTATCAAAAGCCACATTTCTTGATAGGTCTCTTGAAGGTATTTCTTATTGGGGTGCTTCCTCACTTGATTGTATATGTCAAACGCCTCTTTGTAACGACCCGTATGCAAATAAAGCATCACTTGTAACTCAAGCGTTTTGAACCAGTTCACCGACCCTTCATCGGTCATAAGAAGGCACTCCGCCACAGCTTCAGCCCCTTGCTCATATTGCCGAAGAGCAATGCAGCACATGAGTTTGGCATGCAACGCAGAAGCTATGGGTGGGCGACATTCAAAAGGTTTTTGCTTGAAAAAATCTATCATAGATTGCGCCGCAGGTAGTAAAGCAGTGTAGTTATTTAAACAGGCATATTGCATCAGTTCAATGGATCGCCCAAAAAAATGTAGATTATAGCTGTCGTATTTGCCCATAAAAGGTTTAAGCTCGGTGTAGGCTATTTTAGCTGCTTCTGCTTGTTCGGGTTGAAAACGTGCTGATTTCACATAGTTTATTCGTATTTTTTCAAATAGCTCTTTTGCCAAATACTCTATTTTAATAATTTCAAAGCAATTCTTATGTAAGTTGTTATAGTAGTCATATTTTTTCTTATCTCCAATTTGCATAGCATAAACCCCTTTGACTTTTGCAATTAAATCTATAGCAATATCATAAAACTCATAAATCAATGCTTCATTAATAAGCCTTTCTCCAACCTCTATTGCAGCAGAAGTTAAACTTCTACCTATTAACATATTAAGTATTCCCCATTCTTTCATAAGAATAACACCTGCTTTTTGTCTATCACCTAAACGTAAATAGCTTACATCAATAAAAAAAAGAGTATTCAACAGCCTTTCTTTAAAAAGGCTTTTGAATTTGCGGTAAGCAGGAGATTTGGCATTGGCTTTAGTGCCATAAAAATAACGTGCCGCATCGTCGTCATTTTTCAATTTTCCTTCGTGCAATAGGTTATAAAACTCTGTGAAGCGGCTTTGGCTGTTGTCGTTGCCAATGACGTCTATTTGCTTCATTTTGTATCTACTGAGGTGTTCTGCTATTTGTTGTAGTGCCTTAAAACTGCTCATTTATTTGTCAAAAGGGTTTTTCGTTTGTTAATTTTAGTTGTTTGTTGATGGTAAAATTAGTGTTTGGAAGCCATCGAGCCTAATTTTTTTGAAAAAAATTGTGGAAAAAGCAACGATACTGAGGGGGTGCCATGCAATAAAAAAAACAGAAAAAGATTTTACAATTCGCGTAAAAATGGAGTATTTACAGCACGAACAAACGAAAAACATGGACTCGAAAACATCTAACACGGCATTTATGTTTTTTCAAAACACTAATATTCAATTATTTATGATTTTAATCGCTAAAAAAGGGCTATTATTTGGTATTCACAAATCACCGTAAAGTGTCCTTTTTTAGGTTTGTCAATCCAGCTAACTTTGTTCTATCAAAGATAACAAAACACTAAGTGAATTAAGGCTCATGATTACTGATTATTTATTCTTGAAGGATTGGCTATCAATTTATCAATACTTTTCAATCAATTTTAAAACTAAAAAGATATGACAAAGAAAAATTCATTTATCCTCGGTTTATTGTTCATTATCCTATCATCAATAGGAGTCTTACTTAAAATAGAAGACAATGATTGGAGCAAATATTTCCTTGCTACAGGTCTTGCCTGTCATATTGTCTTTATTATACAGCTTTTTAAGACTGTATCTAACAAGTAAAACACTAAGCCTCAAATCAAAAAAATCTTTAAAACACTATATTTTCATCAAAAATCGCTATTTTTCACATTAAAAATCAACTTTATGAAGTTTGTTTCCTATTCTGTAATCTTTGTTTACGGTGTAAGTGTCATGCTTTCATCTTGCAAAGAACCTATACTCACTGACCCAACCAAACCAAAATTAGTTTGGAAAACACAACTCGTTCCATCAGGTCTTGTTGGTAGTATCTACCCTGTTGTAGGCTCTTCTTCAGTTCTATATAGTACGTGGACAACGGGCGGAACAACTGAACCAATTATAGCCCTAAATAAACAAACAGGGAAAAAAGAATGGGAATGGAGTGATTATGTACCATCAAATGACAATAATATTTCTGATGGCAGTGGGTATGCGCTTTACTCAAATAATGATAAGGTCACATTTCCAGTAAGTTCAAGAAACTACACCATAGATATGAAAACAGGTAAGACACTTTGGGGTAATAAAGGAGATGCTGCTGAACCTTACATTAAAGGTATAGGAGATATATGCTTCCAAATAAAAAACAATCAATCTTCAGGCTCTAATTTACCTTATATAAACAAATGCAATATTAATACAGGTCAATGGCAAACAGTATTTAAAGATACAATTGTTCAAGATTTTAAACCCTCAACCTCTCTGCCTTTACCTCATATAGATCTTAGTGGCGATACTTTGGTTTACTTTCTTAAAAACCTGTATAGGTATCCGCCAAACGAGATGATTCGTTGTTCAATCTACTGTTTCAACATATCAAAAAATAGAACCGTTTACAGTAAAGAAATATTTGCAAATCAAGGTGTAGATAGGTTTCTTATTATTTATAGAAACAGAATATACACTTATTACGATAAAGGGTTTGTCTGTCTTGATATGTTAACAGGCAATAAAGTATGGACTAACAGTAGTAACCTTACTAACTCAGGCTTTACCAAATTTACTGTTGCAGAAGGCAAAATATTAGCAGGCAATGCAAACAACAAACTCTATTGCTATGATGCCGAAACAGGTGCATTGATTTGGGAAAAGGACGCAGCCATTGCCAATACAAACGATATGAATAAACCTGCTGTTTTAAATGGTATCCTATACTACGTATCATTAGGCAAATTATACGCTGTGGACATCCTTACAGGCGAATTTTTATGGCAATATAAGGCGAATACAGGTGATTCCAATTTATTCTTAAATCGAAGCCTTACTGTTGACCCTGTTACCAAGAGAATTTATGCACACGATTTTAGAAACGCCTACTGCTTCGAAGCCATACGCTAAAAATACTGAGAGTGCTAAATTTTAATATACAAATCCTATTTTCTAATATTTAAAACAAACGAAAAATGAAATTTTTTAAGTTTTTACTTTTAACTATGATTTGCTCATTTATAAGTCCTGTAACTGCGACTTATGCAGTTATAAGCCGTAACCATATTGGTTATAGTATTTCTACGGAAAAGAAAAACGGTCTTAATGCAAAACAGCTAAAGTGCTCCACTTTCCCATTCGATCCTATTAGTAAAACAGAAGCCATCGTTATGGGCATTATCAGCCTAATCGGTGCTATAGGTTGTGCCATATATGTACCGATATTGGCAGCTAAAGGTATCGAAGGGCTTATCCTGGGCGTTGCTTTGGGTATGGTCGGCATTGCTTTAGCCATTTGTGCTATTATTTACGGCATTGTTTTGATAAAGCAAAGTAGAAAAAGTTATCGCAAGTGACATAGAGTGTTGATAAAATTGATAGTAGAAATATATATCCGATTACAAAGGTAATGGATATTGCTTCGAAGCCATACGCTAAAAATACTGAGAGGCATAACAAAATAAACCCAAAACATCATTAAACCCATATTTTCACATTAAAAACCCATATTTTTACATTAAAAAATGAAAAAGAATCCATTTTTATTAATCGTATTTTTATTGAGCCTATTTGCTTGTAAGAAACCAGAACCCGTCAGCCCCGCAACAAAGATAGAAGGGCGAGTGATGGATAGAGGCACTGAAATACCTATCACGAATGTACGTGTACGCTGCCTTGAAATCACCTACAATGGCTTTTTGACAAACCCCTCAAAAAGAGTTATCGAATCCGTGCAATCTGATTCAAATGGACGATTCTCTTTTAGCTTTCAATGGATTGACCCTTCTAAAGACTATGAAGTGGACGTGATACCTGATTTAGAAAAATATTATATTCTGCCTTATGTCCAAGGAAAAACGGTTAGGGGGCAAACCAATAAAATTAATTTATTAATGAATCCCTATGCTTGGGTGAAATACAGAATACGTAATATAAACCCTTTTAACAATAAAGATACTATTCGTACCAGCCCTGGTGTATATATAGGTATGAACATTGATGTCACTGCGTTTGAAAAAACACTTAAAATATGGGATAAACCAGATAGTATTGGCTGGCTGGTAACCAAAAATAATATTATGACAAGATATAATAAACCTATAACCCTTATTCCTCGCGATACCGTAGCTTTTGAGATAAACTATTAGAAACCGTAACAATAAAAATACTGAGGGGTCACAACAAAGTAAACCCAATACATCATTAAACCCATATTTTCATTAAAAAACCCATATTTTCACATTAAAAAATCAAAAAATGAGAGCATGTTTAAAAATTTAATTTGGCAAATGGTTTATTTGGGTAAGAGAAACAGAATCATATTTTGAGTAAAAAATGAGCGTCGGTGCAAAAATACGATGGGTCGTGGAACGCTCTTTTGGATGGCTCAATTTCTTTCGCCGACTTTCAAAAGATTTTGAGCGAAAAGTACAAAATTCTGAATCTATGATTCTTTTAGCGCAAATTCAAATTATTCTAAACAGATTGACTAAAGACACCAAATTAAATTTTAAAACACGCTCTTAGTATTTTTCAAAATCATCTATTGCGAAAGCGGCTAAATATGTTTTTTCGTCAATCGTTTTATTTTCGTTAGAGTCATAATCCACTACTATTTTCCATACACCGTTTATTTTTCGCATAAAAACATGGAATTTTCCGTAGCCTTTCCACAGTTCTTTTCCTGTCGCATCAAAGGATTTTAGCTCATAAATGCCCCGTTCTGATGCGATTTTGTCATTAGCAAAACGTTCGATGAAGCGAAAAGAAATAGATAATTTTTGATTGTCTTTTCTCACACTTGAAAACCAAGCATCTACATTTTCAAAATAATCTTTATAAGTTGGCAAACGTTTGCCAGTGCCTTCGGCTCTGATGAAGTCGTCAGTTTGTAGGCTTTTGTACTTTTCGGTATTCAAACTACCATAAGCTTCAATGAAAGGCAGCCAAATATCCCGATTGATTTCTTTTAAATAATCGGTATTGGTTTGAGCTTTAGTGACAAATGAAGCGACTAAAAAGAAGAAAAACAAAGCTTTTTTCATGTTATTTCAGTTTTATTTTATCGAAATTACTTTTCATACCACTTCTGTAAAACGCCAATCGCCTTTTTCCCTTGTGGTGAATAATCTTTAATTTGAGTCCCCTCAGTTGCTTTCACTTCTGGAAACCATTTCCACAAAAAACCGCCTGCCCACCATTTTTCTTTCCAAAAAACGGAAAACAAAGCGTCAATCGCATTGGCTTGTGCGTCTTCGTTGATAGCCATATTCCTACGCCTTTTTTCGATTTCCCACGATTGATAGGTGCAACTGTCAATCGGCATATAGCCAAATTCTGTAAACAAAACAGGCTTGTTCTGCTTTTTTTGGAAATTGCGAATGGCGGTGATGTGTGGCTGCCATGCTTTTTCGAGTTCAGATACTGAGGGGGTCGCTTTTGGCACGAGTGAAAAATAAGCATCAATGCCGATATAATCCAAATCGTTCCAAAAAGTAACGAACTCATATTCATCCCAATTGGCTGCATAAACCAACTGACCTTTATACACTTTTTTAATTTTAACAATCAAATTTCGCCAAAATTGTGCGCGTTTCATGGCACTTTGTTTTACTTCTGTGCCTATGCACAATAATGATACATGCGTAGAATCTGCAATTTTAGCAAAGGGTAAAATATAGTTTTCATACTCGGTTTCCCATTTTAGCCAATCGGCATCGGTGGCAAAATCTAAGCCACCAATCCAACCGCCGCCGACCCAAACTTGTGGTTTGAGCATGACTTTCAGACCTGCTTTGTGTGCAGAATCTATGGTGACTTTTACGCCTTCAAACAATTCGCCCCAATGGTGTTGCCCAAAACCATCGTAACGTACTGAGGGGATACCCTGTCGTGTAAAACCATAAGGTACAACAGCAATCCACTCAGCATTGACCGATTTGACTTCGGTCATTGGCTCATTTTTGAATGGTTCGCGCGGTGCAACGAGGGTCAAACCTTTGATTTTATCGGAATGATGGTTGCGTTTGGCTGTTTGACAATAAGATTGTGTAAGGATTGAAAAAAGTAAAAAACAGAGAAAAAGGAGGTTTTTCATAAAGTTTTTTTTAAAATTTGTTTTCAAAAATACACATTATTGGTTGAACAGCGCATTTTTTCAGCAAGATTCTTTTATTCTTCGTGCAAAGCAATGGCTGGATGAAGCGTCGAGGCTTGACGACTTGGAAGCCATGCACATATGATAACGAGCGAATAGATGACGACAACTGCCACTAAGATGCCCAACAGATAAGTGCTGTTTTCGATGTCAAATACATTTAAAAGCGGGAACTGAATGGCAAAAAACAAACCTAAGCCAATCGCAAAAGTGGCTAAAACCAACATTTCGCCAATAAAATGAGACAAAATATGGCTTTGGGTAGCACCCATTGCCCGACGAACGCCAATTTCGTTGCGCCTTCGGGCTATGTTTTGAAACAAAACGCCGAACAAGCCCAAAACAACATTGACGATTAAAAAACCACAAACGATGAAAACGATAGTCAAAGGGATGGTGTACATTGAGTTTTTATCAGCTTTCATATCGCTGGTATGCAATATTTCAATATTCCAATCCTTGTTTATTTGTCGCAGCGATTTGGCAAATTGAGCTTCAAATTCTGCCGATACTGAGGGGTCAACGCGAGCCATGAATGAGGTTTTTGCATCGCGAAAAGGCGAAATAAGCGTGCCCGATAATTCATCAAAATCAGAAAATTGCTTGAAATTTGCTAAGACTCCGACTACTTTCTGTCTATTTTCTGTTCCTAAAAACTGTCCGATTGGGTTCTCATCACCAAAAATTTTTTCTTTCATATATTGCGTAATAACCACAGGTGTGACTCTACCTACTGTATCTGTATTTTTGAACCATTCGCCTTGTGCCAATTCCAGTCCCAATACTGAGGGGGCATTTTCGTCAATGCTTACAAACGAACAATTCACACTGGGTTTACCTTTTGCACCAACGTCGCCTTGACTGTGCGAATTGCCATAAGGGAAGGTTTCATGCCCAAAAGTGTAGGCTTTGATTTCTTTGAAAGTTTTGAGCTTTTGCTCTAACAATTCTCCATTTTGGCGATTCAAACTGTCACTCAATGAATTATAATTGACATAAACTGTCCAAACGTTATCTATATTGATGCCAGAAGGTTGGTTGTAATTTCGAACTAAGTAGGTACTCAAGCTCGCTACTGCGAACAGAATGATAAACGCGACAAATATTTCGAGCATGATGAGAAAATTGCTTTTGCGGCGTTTCCAAATCAGTTTAAATAAGTGCTGAATCATGTTTTTTTACTTTATTTTTTAGTGAAAAATGGCTGAATACTGAGGGGGTTAATTTTTCAACGCCTCGACGACAGGTAGTTTTGACATCCGCCAAGCAGGATATGCCCCTGACATCAGACCAAATACCAAACTCAGCACCATGGCAACGGCAACAACAAACCAATTGATATTCAAATTCATCGTTTTGATGGGACCAATGCCTTTTGCGTTGACATATAAAATCACTAAAGTGGATAATAAAATGGCAACAAATCCTCCCAATAATGTCAAAATCACATTTTCGATGACAAATTGAACAGTCAAAGTCCCAGCTGACGCACCGAAAGCTTTACGGATTCCTATCTCGGAAGCTCGTTCCATGATGCGGCTGATATTGACATTGATGAGATTTAAGGCAGGTAAAAGCATAAAAAGTAAAGCAAAAATGCTTAAAATAGTGAAAAAGATTGTATCACTACTCGTACTATCAATCATATTGCTTGTAAAACTTTCTGAATATCTTTCGGCATGTGCTACTATCGTGTCGGGTTCAAAACCGTCTCCACTGCGTTCAGATTTGCCTAATTTCCGTTGCGCCACATCTTTATCGTTACCCAACGGTACTTTGTGGAGCATGTTGATAAAATCGCTTTGAATGTTGGATAGGTCATTCGTTGATTTTGCCAAGATGATGGCATGATAGCGACCACTCAATTCACCCGTTTTCTGCGGGCTTTTGTCCAAACTGCAAGGCATATAAATATCGCCACCTGCATAGACGGCTGTGATAGGGCTACCTTCAACAACGCCGACAATGCGGTATTGTATATCATCCATTTCTAAAGTCTTGCCAACAACAGGCTGGTTTTTGCCAAAATATTGATCTCGTAAATCACCTGTTATTACAACAGCATTATCACTTTTGTCCACATTTTCAAGCGTTAGCCCTTTTCCTTCCAAGAAATTGAATTGCATAATGTCCCAAAACTCAGCATCTGTGTATTTAATAGACACCTTCCCTTTTTGACCATTCAAATAGGTATTCATCGGCACAGCCATTGTTGCCATGCTTACTTTTTCAACCAAAGGCAGGGTTTTGATATAGGTTTTGATAAAAAAAGGACTGAGAGGATTAATACTCGAACTGTTATTCGTTTGGTCTAATAATTTTACTCTTTGTACATACAAAGACCGATTGCGATGCACTTCGGGATAGTCGGGTGCAAGCAAACTGTCAATAAAAGCCGTCAAAACGATGAGTATTGTCAGCGTTAAGCTGATACCAAATAGGCTGATAAAGGTGTAAAACTTACGCCTTTTCATCACTGCCCATGTTATTTTTAGGTAGTTTTTAAGCATTTTTAATGAATTACGATTTAAAAAGTGACGAAATAGCAACTACGAGCATTCATTCGTCTTACTTTTTTACCCCCTCAGTAAAATCGCAATTCGTAACTTAAAAACTCGCAGTTGAATCACACACGTCTGCCAACATCATAGACAAAGGCTTCTGCCGTTTTGAATCCTTTATATTTCCAATATTTGCCCAATCGGACTATTACCACATTGGTTTCAGGATTGACGTAAATGTATTGTCCTAAAATACCCTTTGCGATATAAGCCTTCATTTTGGCTGGCACGACGACGTATTGTTTGTTTTCAGATTTTAAAATTGTTCCTTTTGTTTTGACCCGCTCCGCTTCTGCCGAAAGACTGTCTGGAAATTGCGGAAAACGCCGCCACATCCACCACTGATTTTTATAAAAACCATTAGCAGCCAATGTGTCGGGCGAACATTTTTCGACCCATGACTGTGGCAAAATTTGCTGTCCATGCCAATTGCCTTTGTGCAAATAGAGGCTACCAAATCGCGCATAGTCGCGTGCCGTTGCATTGAGGCAGCAAAAACCCTTGACTGTTTGCTTTTTAGGGTCATCAATGTTCCACAAAGCCGAACTTTCCATGCCCATGGGTCGCCACATTTTCTCTGTCAAATAGTCCGACAACTTTTTGCCGACCGCTCTTTCGACCACCATGCCCAAGAGTTGAGAATTGACACTTTTGTATTCAAACACTTGTCCTGCGGGCTTTTCTACGCTTAAATATTGGACAAATCGGTTCAAATCAGCTGAAAATGCCATTTTCCATACATCTGCATTCAAGTTTTGATACTTTTCGCTGAATTTTACGCCACTGCGCATATCCAAAACATGCTGAATGCTGACTTGTGCGAATCGCGCATCTTTTTTCAACAATTCGGGCAAATAATTCGTAATCGGTTCATCCAAATTCTTGATTTTACCTTCTTGCAACGCAATGCCTGTCAGTGCCGAAGTGAATGATTTTGCCACCGAATAGGACGGGAACAACTGCACTTCTTCCCAATCGTCCATGTATTTTTCGTACAATAAACTATCATTTCGGATGACCAAAAAAGCAAATGTTTTACTGTCCAGCAAGGCTGTATCCAAATATGTCACCCAATCTTCATTAGGTCGTTTTTCAGGTGTTTTGTAGCAAAAAGTCTCAAAATTGCCCGTTTGAACAGGTAAAGCGGGATATTTTTTGATGTCTTTAGGGTCAAGTTTTCTGTATTTGAACCCACGCACCAAATGACAATCGGTCAATAAAATGGTAGAAAAAAGGCAAGCGACGACGAGCAGTAATCTCATTTTTTACGTTTTAAAAAAGTGAAAATTGAAAGGACAAATAGATGTTCTATAACGTCGAAATTGTTTTTTTCATCTCTTTTTACGCAAAAAATCTCAATATACTGAGGGGGTACTATGCCACCTGCGAGCCGTCGAACAAGCGTACCAACCGATGCGTGCGCTTCGCCATATTTTCATCGTGTGTCACCATAACAATGGTCGTACCATCGCTTTTATTCAGGTTTTCCAAAATTTCCATGATTTCGTTGCCCATATTTGAGTCCAAATTGCCTGTTGGTTCGTCCGCTAAAATGATTGAAGGGTTGCCCACAATCGCCCGTGCAATCGCGACTCTTTGCCTTTGACCACCCGACAATTGTGTTGGATAATGCTTCATGCGGTTCGATAAACCTACTTTTTCCAAGGCTTTTGTCGCCAAATCGCGCCTTTCGGATGCCGATACTGAGGGGCGGTAGAGCAAAGGCAATTCAACATTATCGAGTACCGATAAATCGTTGATGAGATGGTAACTTTGGAAAATAAAACCAATTTTTTGATTTCTAAACGCCGATAACTTTTTATCAGCAAACGACGTAATAGATTGATTATCAATCTGAATACCACCTTTAGTCGGTTCGTCAAGCAAACCCATAATATTTAAAAGTGTGCTTTTGCCACAACCCGATGGACCCATGATAGACAGAAACTCGCCTTTGCTTACTTCAAGGTTGATATTATTCAAAGCGAGGGTTTCAATCGTGTCCGTGCGATAGACTTTTTCAATGTTCTTTAATGTTATCATATTTTTTGATTGTTTTGATTATCTAATCTTCTCTCCTTTTTCAAAATCATAAAGTGTCAACCAGCGCAACCGGTAAAATGCAGCCCAATAGTCGCGTAGTACGCCGATAAAATCCCGTTTGGCTTGGTCTTTTTCTGCAAAAGCAATACTTAAATCCGTGATGCTCAAATTCCCTAACACATAGCGTTCTTGGGCAATTTGATACTTTTCGGAGGCGATTTCATCCGCATTTTTTGTCAAAGCCAGTTGATTTTTGAGCATCTCAAACAAAGTTACTTGCGTGAAAATAGCTTGTTGAAACGTTTGTTTATCTTGTTCCACAGCATATTGCGTCAATTGTCGTTGTGCCTCGGCTGTTTTGATGCGCGATTGCGAACGCCCCCAATCAATAATCGGTACAGAGAATAAAATTTGAATATCTTGATAATTTTTAGGACTTTTTACAACCTCTGAAACCGTAGGCGCACTGTTTGAAAAGCCCAAATTAGCAACCAAATTGGCGTTGATACCGTTGTCGCCTTTGGCTTTGGCAATCATTCTGTCGGCTTCCATCAAACGGCGACCGAATGCAATCGCATCCGAACGATTATCGAAGGCTTCTGCTAACAGTTTTGTCGCTGATACTGAGGGGGGATTCTGAGGTTCTGGTTCTATCAATTTCAGAACTTGACTTTGATTAGAACCGATAAAACTTTTCAAATTCAAGGTCGAAATTTCTAAATCTCGTTGAGCCGTCGCCACCGCTTTTTGTGATTTCAGAAGTTCCAATTTGAGTTGTAAAATCTCGTTGCGGCTCACTTTGCCCAGTTCAAATTTTTCATTCGCGATGCGTAGTATCCCCTCAGTATTTTTAAGATTGGTTGCCGATATTTTCAAATTGACTTGTGCCAAAAGCAAATCAAAATACAGTTCGTTGGCTTTCAAAGCAATACGTTCCATCTCTTCCAAAAACTCTTGCTGACTTTCTCTATATTTCAAGGGTTCAATCTGCTTATCCCATTTCAACGGATTAAATTTAAACAGTGGCTGCTCTAAACCAACAGCGAATAAAGTACCATTGTAAAGGGTATTTTTTCTGTCAAAATCATCGAAACGTTGCAAAACAGTATTGGCATAAATCGTTCCTCCTGTACGCGTTATATTTTGTTGCAAAGCCAGATTCAGAGCCGAATTATTATTCTGAACAGGTTGAAACAAGATGCGCCCGTCGGGTTGCAAAACCTCCCGAAAGGCTCTTGAATACGCAGGCAAATTGCCATTCAAAACCAACTGCGGTTTGTAATTCGACTGAAAAGTGCGATATTCCCAATAGCGCGTTTCTTTTGTCGTCGCTGCCTGCCGTGCTGCTATGGACTGCATCTTCGCCATTTCCACAACTTGAGCGAGCGTCAGAATCGTCGTATCTTGACCCCTCAGTACAGCAGTTGTTATCGTTAAAAAAAATAGGATTGTTACTATTTTCATAAATTTTAAGCTTCTATCTGATTTCCAATTCATTAACATTTTTATACTTCGATAAATCAGAAATAATAACCGTTTCACCTTTTTGAACCCCCTCAGTAATCTCGACAAAATCGAAGTTTGTTAAGCCAATTTTTACAGTTCGGCGTTCTGCTTTACCATCAGGTCGCATGACAAAAACATCTTGAACAGAACCGCCTTTGAAGGCAGCACCATTTGCCACACGTAGAGTCTGTTTTTGTGAAGCTGTCACTAAAAAAATCTCTACTTTTAGCTTAGGGCGCAATTGTGCATTGACATTTTTATCGTCTAAAGCCACATCGAATGTCAAAACATTATTGGATACTGAGGGGTGTATGTTGACGATAGAAGCCCGCACTGTCGCTTCGTTAACTTTGACCACAACGGGCATTCCGACATGAATTTGCGATGCGTAATTATCTGATATTGAACCCAATATCTTAAAACTATTGAGGTCGGCAATGCGCGCTAAAATCTCACCTTCATTGACTTTTGTACCTAAGTTTTTGTTGATAAAAGTCAGAACGCCTGCTCGATTGGCGACGATATTGGCTTGTTGCAATTTGCGCTCAAACTCGCGTAGTTCTTTCTCTTGAATAGCAGCCGTGATTTCCGACTCTTTTATGCTGGCTTGTGTGACGGCATTGCGTGTGCGAATGTCATTTTCAAGTTGGCGTTTTTCGAGTTGAGCAATGTGCAGGTTTGTTTCGGCTTGTGCAATGGCTTCTCTTGTACCACCACCTGCTTTGAAGAGACGTTTTGCATTTTCCAAATCTGCTTGTAAACTATTGATTTTGTATGCTTTTATAGAGTCCGAAATTTTTAAATCATAAAAATTTTTGTCTAACTCTAATTTAAGTTTAACCACACTGTTTCTTTTTAAATCAAGTTGATCACGTTGTTTTTCAAATTCAATCTTGGTAAACTCTTTGTCCAACTCGACCAATTTATCACCCATCTTCACTTGTGCGCCTGCGTCAAAATAGGCTTGTTGCAAAATGGCAGCAATGGGCGATGTGACGACTTGTTCAAACTCAGGTTGCACTTCGCCTGATGCGGTCAAAGTATTTTCCATTGCACCTACTTCAACGATGGCTGTCCGAATGTCCGTTCGTTTCACAGTTGTTGAAAATACCCCCCTCAGTAGCCAAACGCCTATACTCACTGCGGCAACGAGCAGTATTAAGCGCAGCCAATTTTTATTTTTTTTCTTCTGAATGTCTTGTGTCGAAATTTCTCTGTCCATTTTCGGTCGTTTTCAATACATTTTTGTCTTTAATGGTGCAATGTGCGTGCCAGCACGTAAATACTTAAAAAACAGTCTTTTATATTTTTAAATCATGTTAAAAAGTGTCCGAAATCGGACATTTTGTTTGGAAATGAGATAATAAAATGAATCAAAAAAATATTTGACTTTGACCTTTCCAAATCCTTATCTTGTTGACTTATTTTTCATCAAAAATTATAAATCAAATGAAGAAATTTTTCTTTTTAGCATCGGTCTTATTTTCTCTTTCAACAAACATTCTACAAAGCCAAGTTACTTTTAACAACGGTATAGAGTTTGGCACTTCTTTTTCTCAATTAACTTTTAAAAACAATGCAGCATTCGTACCCGTGGCGGGTAGGTTTATTTCGAATCAAGAAGCAGAAAAGTCAAATGTAGGTTTTTTGATTGGGGGTACGACTCAAGTAAATTGGGGTAAAAGATGGGTTGCTGATGCTGCTGTACAAGTACAAACGACAGGTAGAAAAGTCAGTGAATATTCCGCTATTTTTGAAAGCACAACTTCTGAGTTACCTTTGGCAACTGATAATTTCAATGAAAATCAACGATTTACTAAGGTTTCGATTCCTCTTTCTTTTGGCTATAAATTGCCTTTGGGTAACAATTATCTGAGTTTTCACTTGGGTATCAGAGCGAATTGGTTGCTCACTGGGCGTTACTCTATGACACATCAAAACTATCAAGCCAATGTCACTAAGCTCGACCAAAGGATGGATGCTGTGGATATTTTTGACAAAGAATCTTTTTCTATTTCACCTAAACGAAATGTGAATCAAATATTTGCAGCCCTCTCTTTTCAATTCGGAGAGCGGTTTGAAATCAGTCCACGACTCAATATTTCTCCTTATAATATTACTTATCAGATGAAAAATACGGCGTTTTGCAATGGTGATTGTGATAAAAAGATGCGTGGCGATGATTTTCAACTGATTCTACGGTATTATGTGAAAAAATAGTTTTTACTGAGGGGGGTATTTCCTCACAATTTCTCAACTATTCCAATGGCTTATAACGAAAATTTAGCAGACAGAATCAGACTTGTTTTAGCGACTCAACCTGATGTCGAGGAGAAAAAAATGATGGGCGGTTTGACTTTTATGGTCAATGGTAAAATGTGTGTCGGCATTGTCAAGGAGGAATTGATGGTTCGACTGAATCCTGACATACACGAAGCAGTGATTGAAAAAAATGGTTGCCGTGAGATGGATTTCACAGGCAAACCGATGAAAGGTTATGTTTTTGTCGCACCCGAAGCGATTGAACAGGATAAGGATTTGTCCTATTGGGTGCAATTGGCATTGGAATTCAACAGTCTTGCAAAAGCAGCTAAGAAGAAGACGAAGAAGGGATAGATTTTTGTTTAAAATACCACGGATTTATAGATTTTCGGATTCTTCTTTTTAATCCTAAAATCTGTAAATCCGTGGCATTTCAGTCAAAATACACATCAAAAATCCATCTCCTGTTGCTGATTTTGCTGTCTATTGGGTCGTTTTTTATTGAAAATAGATGCATCCATTTTTCCAAAACGGTATTGGAAATTCAACCGCACATTGCGAACTTCACGCCGACGCAGTGATTCTTGAATAAAGAAGTTGGTTTGTGTGAGTGAAATGCGTTTACGTGAATTAAAGACATCATTGACTGAAAAAGTCAATGAGGCTTTGCGTCCGAAGTCTTTTTTCAAAGCAAAATCCATAAATCCTGCTCCTTTTCGCGTGCCTTGTGCAATGATTTCATCCGATTCATAGTTGCCACTGATTTGAGTTGAGAAGTCTTTAGGCAATTTCCAATTCAAATTAGCTTTACCATTCCATGTCCAACCTGTGTTTTCGATAGAATCAACACGAATCGTTTGGTTATAAATATTAGAATTGAGTGTCAATTCAATGTTTTTACTCAAACCCAATTTCAGAGTATTGTCCAAACCATAGACATCGTTTCCACTACCATTGATAAAGGTTGTTTTGATGAGATTATTGGCATCTAAAGCCGAATAACTCACGATTGGGTCGTCTTGATGACGATAATAAAGTGAAATCAACCAGTTATGGTTTTTCCAAAGGTGATTATAATTGGCTTCTACCAAGGTGATAAACTCAGGTTTCAAAGCAGGATTGCCAACAGAATAGCTTTGGTTATCAGCTTGGCGAATGAATGGCATGATTTCGCGAAAGCCAGGACGATTGATTTTTCGACTAAAATTCAGTTGTGCTTCACCTTGTTCGCTCATTTTTTTTGATAAATAAATACTTGGGAACAAAGCCTTCCAAAGGTCGCCAGATACTGAGGGGTACTTGTAGCCAAATTTACCATCGCCTGCCAGACGTGAAGTACCATCGAAATTAGATTGCTCATAGCGCAAACCTGCTTGATAACCAATGCCACGCCATTTGCTACCAAATGTCAAATAAGCCGCATGAATGGTCTCAGCGATGTTCAAGTCCGTTGATTGTGACGTGATGCGTTTTTTACTGCCATCGGTATAGATGGAATCGGCTAAAAAAACTTGGTCACGCTCGTTGTAGTAACTTCGGATACCCATTTCCCACTTAGTTGAGTCATTTACAGGCGATGTGTAGTCGAGTTGAAACGTTACTTGATTACCATTTGTGCTACCAATGTTCAGTTGGCGTGTTGGTACAGTTACCTTGGTCGTTGCATCGGTAGTTGACGTTTTCCAATCGCCTGAGTTGTTGGAACGACTCCAGTTGCTGGTCACATCGGCACTCAATTCTTTGCCTTTGGTGGGGAATGTTTTGCGCCACATGGCTTGCAAACCGTAGTTTTTAAATTCATTGGCAGAAACAGCATCTCGAACACCACTGTAAATCAAGGCTTTAGAAGCATTCACAGAACTAAAATCTTGAACATCAGTGTCATCAAATTGTCCATTCATGGCATTGCCAAAAATAGAAAATGTGTTGCGATTATTAACTGTATAATCCACACCCAAACGACCCATGGCATGGATACGACTGTTGGCGTTGATACTATTTTGATTGAATTGATTGGTCACTGCGCCATCTTTTAGATTGGTTCGGTAGGAATAAGCTGGCACATCGTTTTCACTCAACATATAATTAGCAGAGGCTTGCCAATTGAAACGACCTTCTTTAACATTTAAATTGCCGTTGCCATTCAAACGATTGGGTAAACCTGCTCCGACAGAAACCGAACCATTATAACCGGGTTTTTTATTCTTTTTAGTGACAATATTGATGATGCCACCTGTCGCAGAAGCTTCGTATTTGGCAGAAGGATTAGTGATAACCTCCACTTGGTCAATTTGGTCAGCCACAATTTGGTTCAAACTTAATACTGTTGGGCGACCATCTACATAAACTGTTGTGTTTTGATTGCGCAATTGAGCGGCACCGTCGGCAGTGACAGATACTGAGGGGATGTTTTTGAACACATCTTCGGCTGTGCCACCTGTAGCTGTGATATTTTTATCTACATTGAACACTTTTTTATCCAAACCCAATTGTACACCTGTTTTTTGGGTTTTGATTTCGACCTCATTCAACACTTTGGTATCTGTTTCCAAACGCAAATTGCCTAAATCCATTTCCACATTGTCAGGTTGCGACAATGTGACGATGCGTTCAAATGGTTTGAAGCCCATGAACGATACGCGTACTTTCAAATTACTGAGGGGTAGCTCACCGATGTTGAATTCACCGTTTTCTGCCGTCAAAGCACCGCCTATGATGCTGTCTTTTTTGCCAAAAGACCTCACAACAACGACCGAGGCGTAAGGAACGGTCTGTTTGCTGTCGGATTCGATGATTTTACCATAAACCCGACCAATGCTTGGTCCTCGATTGAAGCCTTGTCCTTGTGGGCGATTGCCTCCGTTTGGGGCTTGTTGTGGACGATTGCCATCTTGTTGAGCTATGGCAATAGAGGAGATGGAAAGATAAAAAAGAAGTAAAGTGATTGATTTTTTCATCAGTAATAGTCTTTTTCGCTGTATTGACATTGATTGTCAATGTTTTAAACTGCAAAGAGACGACTAAGTTTCGTGTTTTGCTCAGACTTTCGCTCAATGTCTTTTTTTGTCGCTGAATGACTGAGGGGTTTTCATTTGTTTATAAAACCCTTTTTAAAGCTTTTGCCAAATGTTCAATCTGTGCGCTCGTATGTCTCGCTGTCACGACAATGCGCAGACCTTCGCGACCTTTTGGTACAGTTGGATAATTGATGGGTTGCAAATAGATGCCAAAATCGTGAAAAAGCCTGTCGGTCACTTCTTTTGTTTTTTTGGAATCACCAATGATAATGCGTGTAATGTGTGAGGCGTTTTCTTCAAATGCAATATTTTCAGCCAACAAAGACCCCCTCAGTATTTTGACGTTTTGATGAAAATGTTGACGCAAACGGTCATTTTCAACAACTTTTTCAATACTTTTTGTCGCTGCGGCACACAAAGCAGGTGGTAATGATGATGTAAAAATGAAACCTTCGCCAAAACTGCGGATATAATCCACTATCGTTTCATTGGCAGCCACATAACCGCCGACACAACCAAACGATTTTGCCAAAGTACCATTGATGACATCTACTTTGTCCAAACAATTTTGCTCGCCTGTCACGCCTTCGCCATGCGCACCGTACATGCCTACACCATGCACTTCGTCAATATAAGTCAAAGCATTGTATTTTTTTGCCAATTCACATATTGATTCTATGGGAGCAATTGAACCTGACATCGAATAAACGGACTCAAAAAGAATGATTTTAGGTCGGTCAAAATCTGTATTTGCCAATAGAAATTCTAAATGCGCCATATCGTTGTGTCTAAAAATGCGTTTTTCGCAACGACTGAGTTTCACACCTTCAATCATAGAGGCATGATTTTCTTCATCGGACAAAATCAACGTATTAGGAAAAGCACGAGCGAGTGTAGAAATAGCTGTTGAATTAGCGACATAAGCACTCGTAAACAGCAAAGCCGTTTGTTTTTGATGCAATTGAGCAATCGTTTTCTCTAATGTCCGATGTTGCGTAGTTGTTCCCGAAATATTGCGTGTGCCACCGCTGCCAACGCCTTCCTGTTGAGCAGCATCCGTAAAAGCGGCAATCACTTCTGTATCTACACTCATGCCCAGATAGTCGTTGCTCGTCCAATTGACAATCGTTTTTTTACCCCCCTCAGTAATATGGTCGAAAGTAGGATGATTGTGCGCTGATTTTTTAATAGGTAAAAAATAGCGGTAATTGCCCTGTTGTTTCAACAAAGCGAGTTTCTCAGCTAATTGACCTTCATAAGTGATTTCGGAAACGACTGTTGGCATGACTCAAACTGTTTGACAATGAATTGGATGCGCAAAGATACGAGAGATTAGTTAGAGTTATCGCATCAATTTAGTTGCTCCCCTTTCCAGTAGTTTTTGAGCGGCTTTCTGACCCAATGGAAGGGATTCTAAAATAGGTGCAGACAGCTCTATATCCATTTTTTCGGCACCATTAGGGCTGTAAACACTGCCTTTCAGTACAATATCGTACCCCTCAGTAAAAGCTAAAGCCGCAATAGGTAGCGAACAACCACCTTGCAAATAGCGCAAAAAATCACGTTCAATCGCCGTACACAAAGCCGTCGAAGAATGATTGAACACAGCGCAAGCCTCTAAAAGTTCTTCATCTTCTTGCCGACACAGAACGACAATCGCTCCTTGCGCAGGTGCGGGCAACATCCAATCCAATTCGATGCTGTTTGAAGGACGCAAACCGATGCGTTCAAGTCCAGCGGCGGCGAAAATAGCCCCATCCCACGCGTTGTTTTGCAACGTTTCAAGACGTGTTTGCATATTTCCACGCAAATTTTCGATGCGGTGATGCGGATAACGGTTCAGCCATTGCGCTTTTCGGCGGATGCTGCCTGTCGCAATCGTTGCCACATACTGTTCAACGAACGCCTCTTGGAGAGGGGTATCTAAAAAGTCTGTATTTTCTTTAAAAACCAATATGTCAGCAGGTGAATCGCGAGGCAGAACGGCCGCTTGCGTTAAACCTCGTGGTATCGCAGTCGGCACATCTTTGAGCGAGTGAACAGCGATGTCAATTTTGTGATTTAACAAAGCCGTATCAGCCGCTTTCGTAAACACACCTTGAACGCCCATTTCGTAGATGGGTGTTTTCAAATCTACATCGCCCAGACTCTTAATGCCGACTATTTCGGTCTCAAAGCCTTGTTCAATCAAATTTTTCTGAACTTTTTGAGCTTGCCACAGAGCTAAAGGACTTTGACGTGTACCAATACGAATTGTTTTTTTTGCCATAATGAAAGTACGTATTCAATAGAAGGACAAAATTACGATATGTCTTATCAAAAACACCTTAGAATCTGTTTTAAAACTTATCACTCACTGCTTCTTGTTGCGCTCTCCTCCAAAGGAGTCCTCGCGGATGAAGGAGTCCTTTGGACAAAATGCGTGCGATAAAATACTTTTTTTACTCCCTTATTCTGATTGTTCATTTTGTGCCTAACACATAAGTGGTGGTCATGCTTCAATCACTTCATTTTACTATAAAGAAGCCCCATCGGGGCGACATTTTGGTAGCCCTGCGTGAAACGCAGGGTCATAGAGAACAAAATTTCCCATTAAGCCCCATCGGGGCGCAACAATTGATGCAAAATGTGTCGCCCCGATGGGGCTAAACGTTATTTTTTATCATTTTAACCCTGTGTTTTCACACAGGGCTACCAAAATGTCGCCCCGATGGGGCTTTTCGACTCTTAATTTGCATCATTTAATGGAATTATCTATTTTATGGGAAACGTACATTTAGGAAATTTTAAAAATTTCCTAAATGTTGATTATCAATAAGATATGATTTTAAAATACGCTTGTTTCACAAAATAGATAATTCCGTAGTTTAATATTCTGTATCATCAACTTGATGTTCCGTATCGTCAATCTGATGTTCCATATCATCAACTCGATGTTCCGTATCATCAACTTGATGTTCCGTATCATCAAATTGACGTTCTGTATCATTAACTTGACGTTCCGTATCATCAAATTGACGTTCTGTATCATCAACCCGATGTTCCATATCATTGAATTGACGTTCTGTATCATCCATTCGATGTTTTTGACCTTAAAATTAAAGTTATAAAGCATAAAAAAACCGATTGAGTGGTGTCTCAATCGGTCAATATCTTAGAAAAATTGTTTTATTTTTTTGTTTGTAGCATATCGAATAAAGATTTTAATAGCAATATTAAAAATACTTAGAAGAGCAATTACTCACTGTTTTTTTGCAAGCAAAAAAAAGCGTGCTTTTGAATATTCTTTAAGGAGCGAACGTGGTTTTTACTGTTTTTCGCTGGCGCAAAACAGTAAAAACCACGTTCGCTCCCTAAAAAAACTTTGTCTGTACGTTTTTTTCCGCTTGCGGAAAAACAGTGAGTTTAGTATTTCTTTATGTCGGTATCAAATTGATAATCAATATGTTCTACACTTCTCAAACAAAAAGCAAAACATTTGTACTGAAACCATCTTAGGTCGGAGGCGTGTCTTTTTTACTTGTCTTTTTCTTCTTTGACTCACCATTGTCCGTTTTACTTTTTTTGTAGAAGGGTTCAACGACTTGGAAATAGGGTTTATAAAGGTTGTTGCGCCCTGATTCCTTTTTCAAAACCGTGTAATAGTCGTTGGAATAGTACATTGAATCATTTTTGCAGATTTTTCCACTTACATCAGCCTCTACAACAATGTCGTTCAGAGCTTTAATAAAATCAAATAAGTCCACAGCACCATTTTTCTTTGCTTCAAAATCCTCTTTAGGAAAAGAAACCGAAAGGATTCCAGGTGTCAATAGTGAATACTTGTGGCAATTCTTAATAAACTCTAAACTTGCCGCACCAACACGTCCTTGCCCGCTTGTTGTTTTGACATAAGAACTAAAATAATCTTTGATTAAATCACCAACTTCTGTAATTTTTTGTAAAATTTCCTCTTTCTGAGGACGATTGCTTGGATTTTCTCTTTGCTCCATAATGAATGGGTTTTAAAGAAGATAAAAAAAACGGGTTCAAAGTTCACGTTTTAGTTTTGGTTGCTAACGCCAAGCGTACAGAATTGTAAGATGATACAAATATATAGTAAAAATATTTTAACATGCAATATGTCTTTCAAATTTTTTAAATATTTCCAGAGTTTATTCTATGGGGAATATACATTTACGAAATTATAAAGTTTTTAGAATGTGCCTTTTTGTATTTTTTTTAATTAGTAACCAGTAAATAATAACTTGGTCAAACTGTCTTTTGAAGCGCAGGTATCCGATACAGAAATTTGAATCGTTTTTTACTTTTTTTTGAAAAAAAAGTAAAAAACGATTCAAATTTCTGTATCGGATACCTTGTAGCGTT
>JAEUUP010000066.1 GCA_016787525.1 Saprospiraceae bacterium
GTATTTCAAAAATAAAAAAGGCAAAGAGTAGATTGCGGCTACTCAATGCCCTATCGTTTAACATAGTAAACTTTGCAAAAGTATGGAAAAAATAACAGTTCCCGACAAAAACACCTTTGAAGAACGAGCAAAGGCATTTTCAGAAAGTCAGTTTGGAAAGCGATTGGCACAAAAATTTGAACCCAAACCTTATGAAAAGAAACGTAAGGGTCTCTATCTATTTTCATGGTTTGGCTCTTTTTTCTGTAATATCGTTGCCATTATTACAGGCAGTACATTTGTATTTGCCTACGTCATGGGTTTAGTCGCTAAATTGCCCGAACCGATGATTTGGGCAACTCTAATCTCTGCCATCATCCTGATAGGCATAGAAATCTTAAAGCAGTTACTTGTTCCTGACTTATTCCAAGATTGGTTTCAGTTTGGTTGGAAATCGTCATACTTCTTCCAAGTATTAGGTATCATAGCCCTCATCGGTATCAGTTCAACATTCAATTATTTTGGTGGTTTTGATTTTGTTGGCGCAGTCACCACTCCCCCATCAATGGAAGAACCAAAGCTAAAAAGTGTTGAAGCCGTCAAACGTGAATACCAACCTAAAATTGACCAAGCAACCAAAGAAGCAGAATTGTATCGTCAAAGTAAAACGTGGAAAGGGAAATTGAGTGACAACCACGCCACAACATACAGGCAATTATTGGAGGACAAAAAGCAATTGGAAAGAAAAATGTTGGCAAAGGTTGATAGTGCTGAATTATTCAACGATAGAGCCAATGCCACAGTGAAGTCAGAACATCAAGAAAATTTGAAAAAGTTTGAAGCCAAAACACAGGTCAAAGGTCGAGGATTAGCCTTGTTTTCGGTAGTCTGCGAGTTTCTTTTTATTGTCTTTTGTTGGTATAGAGAACGATATGAATACAAAACAGCAATCCAATATGCCAGCATAAATGAAGAAACTCAAAAACCCGTCAATACTTTAGTGTCAAACATCGCCCCTCTACCCCAACAAAGTAATGGTAGCTCAAACGGTGTTAAATCTGAAACAAGTCAAAGGCGACCTATTGGGTTTTACCCCCAAGAGAAAGTACCTGACAAAAACAGCGAATTAATTGTGCTTACAAAGACTTACAAGAACACAGACACAGCTTATTTGGACACATTTACGATTGAACACAACGGTAAAAGGTACACACTTCGAGATGTTGAACGCTTTTGCAAAACATATAAAGAGCGTTTAGAACAATCTGAACAAAAAGCAGACACAGAAACAGCCGCAAGGCGTAGGACACAGTTGTCATATTGGGAAAATAAAAAACAAGAGTTAATAGCCAAAATAGAAATGGCGCACATACAATAATGGCGTAAGAGTGGGTAGAAATATCCACTCTTTTTTGTTATTTAATTGTATCGTACTATACAGAAATAATACTGAAATACAGAGAATAAACTGAATTTATACTGAAAAATTCAGTCATTTATCATTGCCGTACTAAATTATACTGAGGGGGGGTAAAAAGCGAATTATAATGTTTCGTACCTAACAGTAGGTTTTAAATCAAACTTTTTATCTTTACAGAAAAATTCAGTAGATTTTAACCTTAAAAAGGTTAATTCTGTATTAATTACACATTTATTCAGTAAATTTTCAGTATGATAATCAGCGTAACCAATTTAAAAGGAGGGGTAGGAAAATCAACCATAAGCCAAAACTTAGCAGTTTGGTTTGCTCATCAAGGAAAAAGAGTGTGCATACTTGATACAGATATGGAACAAAGAACAAGTATGAGGTGGGCAGGACTGAGGGGGTCAACACTTCCATACATCGCTGTTTTTGGAGTTGAAAGTGACCAAATTATTAGAACATCTGCTAAACAGGCAGAAGATTATGATATTATTATTATTGATGGTACACCTCAACTTGGAAAAACGGCTTTGGCAACAGTCATGGCATCCGATATGGTGCTTGTACCCATAACGCCAAGTGCTTTTGATATGTGGAGCTTTGAAAATTTCTTGAACAGATACCAAGAAGTAAAAGAAGTAAAAACAGCCAAAGACATACCTTTTAAGGCTTATATCATACTCAATAAATTCACAGGAAAAACCAATTTGGACAAAAACGTTCTCGATGTGATTCAAGATTTTGATATGGGCGTACTTGAAACCAAGATAGGAGATAGGGTAGCATATAGAGAGTGTCCAATCACTGGTTTAGGTGTGGTTGAGATGAAAGAAAAAAAATCAAAAGCCGAAATTGAACAATTAGGAGAAGAAGTATTAACGAAAATTAAAAATTTACATTCATAATTTATTTCCAACATGACAAGTAAGGATAAACAAAAGGATAACTTGAAAAAGAGTTTCATCACACCCAAACAGTCCACGGAGGATAAAGAGAAGGACTTAGAAGCTCTACTTAATCGCAATACAAACGCAACAGTAACAGATGAGGAAGAAGAAACAACTAACAAAGAAAAACACCGCATAACTTTAGATTTAAGCAAACAACTTGCACGCAAAGTGAAAACGGAAGCAGCAACAAGAGACCAAACGCTAAAAGCCTTTATTGTAGATTTGATAAATAGATACTTTGACGATAAAGAGAAAAGATAATGTGCAAATTTTCAGTATTTACACATTTTTTCAGTATTTTACCCGTGATATTTACACAATAATTAAGTGCTGTATTTTTTTATTGTTGCCTATTTGAAATCTGCTACAAAAATCCAGTAGAATCTACAAAGAACGCTTTCAAAGGCACTTTTAATAATTGTGATAAAGTTTCAGCTTGCAATCATCTCGTTTTTTGATTTTAGAGGCATAAAAAATCATCATCGTATGAAATACTGTTTAAGCCAATAAACCCTCTATTTCAGTAAATTTTAAACGACAGTAAGCATCATTCAGAAGATATTTTGAAGGGTGGGAGAGGGGTGGCGCGGAACTGGGGAGAGGTAACAAAACAAAACATTTAAGTATTAAAAAACAAAAGAATAAAAACAACAACAAAAATTTTTCACTTGTTGTTGTTTTTTGTATTTTATATCTCTTTTTGTATTTTCAGCATTGCTAAACCCTATGACTATCAATGTTTTATGAACTTAAATACCACCATTTTTACGTTTACGACCACCAATATTACGGAGAAGTACCACCAATATTACGGAAACGACCACCATTTTTACGGAATAATGCCACCAATATTACGGAAACGACCACCATTTTTACGGAGCATTGTTTTTAATGCCTTTTTTATTAGAAAAATCACTTTTTTATCACTTTTTCAATGAAAATTGCTTTTAAAACGATACACTTTCAAATTTAATGCCACCAATATTACGGAAATGACCACTTGTTTAAAATTTAGTGGCTTTTTAAAAATACCACTTGATTTTTTAATATGGTTTTTTACCTTTGTAGTAAATTTATCAATCATTATGCAATGGCAAAAAATTCAAATGCAAATAGTATTAAGGTAAAGCTGGTTAGAAAAGCCAACGAACTCGTTGAAGCGAGATACAAGTTTGATATTTGGGAAACGAGAGTTTTTGCCAAGATGCTCACCATGTTAAAACCTGATGATAAAGATTTTCAATTGTACCATATACACGTTGGAGAGCTATTGAAAGATTTTAATCTGAAAGATGCTGGTGATAATTATTTGGCTGTCAAACAGGCAACTAAAAAACTTTTAAGTAGGGT
>JAEUUP010000076.1 GCA_016787525.1 Saprospiraceae bacterium
GTTGTAATGATTTTTGAAAAACCCAACTCTTTCAAACCTTTTATCAACACCAATGAATCCTCAACTGTCTTTGCCCCGTCGTCAATAGCTGGGATTAGATGTGAGTGCATATCCACAGCAATTTTTGAAAAATCTTGATGACTCGTTTCTTTCTTTCCGAAAAAAAAACTAAACATGAGTTCTACGTTCTTAACTATCGAGACAAGGTTTCACCGTTCATGTGTCCCAACCACATGCTCCTTTCAGTAAAGGCAAATCTTATGAACTTCGTTGTAAATCTTAGACGCTGTTTTAAAATCTATCACTGACTGTTTCTCGCTGCGCTCGAAATGCGTACTATGAAAACGGTTCTTTCAGCGTGCATTTAAATATTGCCTCGTTAACGAGGCAATATTTAAATGCACGCTATAAAAATCCTTCTTTGTACACTTTTTTCTGCTTGCAGAAAAACAGTCAGTAATTGTCTATTTCAAGTTTAAAACAGTTTCTTAATCAATCGTCTGTATTGGGTATGAGTAAAAAATAACTCAAGACTCCCCCTCAGTAAAAAAAATATTGGCTCAATCTATATTGGAAAAATGAAAAGTTTCACCGAATATTATCCAATTAGAAACAGTTATAAAATCCGACGAAGACCAATATTGTATCTATTATTTGAATCAAAATTGAGTAGCAAAATTACACAATATCTTGATAATTTACATACAAGGCTAAAAATATCATTGAAACCAGACTCTATCCCATACCCTGTTGTATGAGACATCCATTAAAATGAATATCATTGAATTTCAGAAAATCCAAGCCAAATTTGGCGGAGCGAGAGGCAGGTAATAAAGCGTATAAAAATATCCTGCTTAGCAATATTTTGGTCAAGATGTTGGTCAATTTGAGTTTCAATCGTATGATTCATGTGTAAGTTCGGTGCAAAAAACTTCTAATATTGGGCGCAAAGGTAAAAAACAAATGAAAAACAAGTCATATTTAAACAAAAAAAACTTCTTATCCCGTTTTTTAGATGCCCTGTTCGTTCGTCAAAACGCACAGTTCCAACACTAATTTATTATTTGATAGATTTTTATGGTTACAAATAAAATATAATCCCAAATAGTATAGACTCCTAATTTATTTTCGCCCACTTGGCACTTGTGGACGAAAAGCTGGTGGATTAGTAACATTATACTAAGCCCATTCAGTTGTTTAAAAATTGGCGCATATTTCTAACAATAAAAATCAGCACTTTATTTTGACAACGACATAGCTAAATTCTAAGAATATGTACAACATTGGTCGCAAGCTCCCTCGTTACAGAGAAGGATTTATATAGGGCGCATGTCAATTTCACCTCGTTAACGAGGCGAAATTGACATGCGCTCTATATAAATCCTTCTTTGTACGTTTTTTTCTGCTTGTCCGTAGGACTCCTTCGGAGCAGAAAAACAGTCTGTAACTATACTTTTAAGTTTTAAAACAGTTTCTTTAGAACTTCAAAAGCAGGTTTTGAATATACAATACACCCCTCAGTAAGATCACCTTTATGTTTTCAAATCTTAAAATTTTCGATAGTTTTTCAGTTTTGCAGCATTACAATAAAAACGTAAAAACATTTTTACTGCAAAAATTTTAAACGGCAAAATGTTTTGCAGTAAAAACAGATTGCCGTAACTTTGCCCCATGCCAAGAGGGAGAGAAAAAAGCTGGGTTTTCGTTTTTTTGAATTCATCAACTCAAAGTGAGTCACCTGATTCAAGCAAATATTTTAAATATAAGCTAAAAAATGACTTTTCGTGCAAATGTGTGAATGAAGCATGTGAAAATTCCTTAAAAGCAAAATTTTACGATTGTGTTAGAAAGAGGTTAGTACAAAATAAAAACGCAAAAACATTTTGCAGTAAAAATGTTTCACCGTAAAACAATAAAAACGTATGATTATTTCAGTAACATCACTCAAAGGAGGCGTAGGGAAATCCACCATCACTCAGAATTTAGCTGTTTGTTTTGCACATTCAGGCTATAAGGTTTGTATTGCCGATGCTGACACCAATCAGAGTGCTTTGCGTTGGTCGAGTCTGCGCGATTCTGACTTGCCCGCAATTCCAGCTTTTGGGACACCTGAAAAAACATTGTCCAGCAATATCAAACAACTCAACCAAGACTACGAGATTGTTCTGATTGACGGCACGCCCTCGCTTGACCGTGTGACAAGCCGTATCATTCTTTTAGCTGATATTGTGCTTGTGCCAATTTTACCAAGTGGTTTAGATATTTGGGCAACGGAACAATTTTTAGAGCGTTTGGCCGATGCCAGAGCGCAAAAAGAGTCTGGAGAAATTCCTGCTTATTTTATTTTGAATCAATTTCAAGCGAATCTAAATCTGAATAAAGAATTCAAAGAAGTGCTAAACGATACACAAATTCCTGTCCTTGACAGCGTTTTGCGCCCGAGAGTTGCTTATCGCGAAGCTGTCATCAAAGGTGTAGGCGTTTATGAATTCAAAGATGAAAAGGCAAAAAATGAATTTATCGAACTCTACAATGAAGTTTTAAGTATTATTACCAAACAGTAAAAACATTTTGCAGTAAAAATGTTTCTAAGACACCCCTCAGTATTTAAACAAATTCGTCCATCAAAATCCAAGATAGAAGATGTCAGAAAAAAAATTAGGGCTAAAAGATACCTTACGGCTTGCACCAAAAATCACATTGCCCAAAAACGAGCCTAATGTAGAAGCAACAGACCGTATCGTTCAAAAACTCCATGCGGAGGAAGTACCCCAACAAACAGTCCTACCAGAGCCTATTATCGAGCCTGTTGAAGAACCGACCATCACCGTAGAAAGTCGCCGTATCACACTCGATGTACCTTTAGACCTCTACAAACAGATGAAACGCCGCGTTTTCGATGACGGTGTGACACTCAAAAAGTACATTCTTGAACTGGTACGTGAAGACCTCAACAAATAAAATGAGCAGCGTACCAAAGTGTATATAAAGCAGGCGTACCAAACTTCACGAACTTGCCTTAAAACTATAATTTACTACTACTTTCTAAAGAAACTCATCAAATTGACAATTTGATGAGTTTCTTTTTTTAATAAATTTCATTTTAAAGACAAAACAGCATTTTTTGTTGTTATCGGTACAAGAAAACTATAGGTAAAGCTATATATAGGTTTATGCACCAAACTTCACGCAATTTTTCCTCCTTTTTCGTACCAAACTCCACGTATTTTTAACCTCTTTTTAGCACCAATTTTCACGTTAATAACTTTTGCTTTTATAACTATTCTTTAGCGGTAGTAATATTTGCACTAATTTTCACGCATTTTTATAAATATGCACCAAATTGAACGATGACTTGGCTATTTAGCACCAAAATGCACGTCATAAATAGAGGCTGAGGTACTAAAGTTCACGAACCATTTTTGAAAACGTACCAAACTTCACGCAATTTTTTCTCCTTTTTGAAGTCTTCTTCGAAAGAAAAGCAAAGGCGGCAAAGTATATGCTTTGCCGCCTTTGATGGAGCGATAGACTAAATACTGAGGGGTACTAAACTTCACGTAAGTTTAAGCCCTCCAAAATCAGGCATCACATGAATTTTCTGCGGAATTGGGGTAGGGGAGTGGTACAAATACAATCCTTTATTGGCATCTTCTTCAAATCGGGCTTGTGTATATTGCAAACGCACCATAATCAAGGTTTTACGAAAAACCTGTTTAAATTTCTTCATTTCTCCATATCCGCTACCAAATTGGTCTTTTAGGTTCTGCCAACTGACAAATTGTGGTTTATCGCGGTCAATTCGGTGCAATCGTTGCGCCAACCACGCATATATATCGAGTGCCATTGCGTTATGCGACAAAGCCCCCAAAGCGCGTTCATCAAGTGGTATCGCGTGATTCATCAAGCTATTGAAATAATCGTCTGTCAATTGCACATTCGAGTTCCAAATAATGCGCTTATTATCGTCTTTCGGAAACCACGAATCAAACGCTTTTACAATCTGCAAATTTACTTGCATACCTCTTTCACCGTCTGAATAGCCCAAACTAATCAGTGAAGTGGTCAAACGGCGCAATTGTTCTTTCACCTCATTTATCGTCCGTCCATCCGTATTCAAGCCCAAAGATTTGATAAAAGCAGACATCGTATCTTCAATATGCAGCGTTTTATCTTGCGTTTTTATGGCTTGAGAGTTGATATGAGCCAAAATCAGCCGTGCTTTTGTCCCATAAGGCAGACCAACAAACTCAAATTTGCCCGTTTCAGGATTCAAGGCATCATTCGCTTGCACAGCGAGACTTACATGCCCTTGTTGTTGTTGCCACACACGAATGTCATCTCCAGGATTTCGATACGGTAAAAAAGTCTGACACAAGACCGAATGTTGAAAAATCGCCTCCTTAATCGTTGCAGGGTGCATGATTAAATCCAAAGCCGTTTTCTGGATACGGTCTTTTATAGGTGTATTTTTAAATTCTTGCGACATCTAGCAATGATTTTACAGGTAACTCGGTGCAAGTTCTAACTTCTTTTTGACAATAAAAAATTTGAAATTCTCTAAAAATACTGAGGGGGTCTTTATCTTCACCCAAAAGTCATTAAATTATTCAAAATCAACCAATAACAAGAATGAAAAAATACGTTCTCGCCATTGACCAAGGCACAACCAGCAGTCGAGCCATCGTTTTTGACAAAAAAGGTAATATCATAGCTGTTGCACAACAAGAATTCACACAGTTTTTTCCAAAACCAGGCTGGGTCGAACACGATGCCAACGAGATTTGGCAATCTGTTCAAAATGTCATCCGCGATGTTCTGCGCGAAGTCAATCCCACGGATATTGCGGCTATCGGCATCACAAATCAGCGCGAAACAACCGTTATTTGGGATAAAAATACGGGAAAACCCATCTATAACGCCATCGTCTGGCAAAGTCGGCAAACAATGGGCATTTGCGACGAACTGAAATCGCAAGGACTCGACCCCTCAGTAAGAGCTAAAACGGGTTTGCTGATTGACGCTTATTTTTCGGGTACAAAGGTCAAATGGATGCTCGACAATGTAGAAGGCGCACGCGAAAAAGCTGAGGCTGGTGACTTACTCTTTGGTACGATTGATTCATGGGTTTTATGGAATTTGACTACCGAAAAAATACATGCCACAGATTATACAAACGCTTCGCGCACAATGCTTTATAATATTCACAGCCTCGAATGGGACGATGAATTATGCGCCGCATTGACCGTACCAAAGTGCATGTTGCCAAAGGTCATGGATTCATCGGTCGTGTATGGAACGGCTGATTCCGACATCATCGGCGAAGCAGACATTCCTGTTTCAGGCATTGCGGGCGACCAACAAGCAGCTTTATTCGGGCAAGCCTGTTTTTCGGAAGGGATGGCTAAAAACACCTATGGAACAGGCTGTTTTATGCTTATGAATACGGGCGAAAAGGCTGTTACATCTAAAAATGGTTTGCTCACGACCATCGCTTGGGGCGTGAATGGCAAAGTAGAATATGCACTTGAAGGCTCTATTTTTGTGGCAGGTTCTGCGGTCAAATGGCTGCGCGATGCTGTCGAATTGGTCAAAGATGCCGCAGATACTGAGGGGTATGCTAAAAGTTTGGAAAGCAGCGATGGCGTTTATGTTGTTCCTGCATTCGTGGGTCTTGGTACGCCTTATTGGGATTCCGAAGTACGTGGAGCCATCTTTGGTTTGACGCGTGGCTCAGGCAAAGCGCACCTCATCAGAGCTACATTGGAAAGCATCGCTTATCAAACAAAGGATGTACTGAGTATTATGGAAAAAGACTCAGGCATCAAACTCAAAGCCTTGCGTGTAGATGGTGGAGCTGTGAAAAATAGTTTTTTGATGCAATTCCAATCCGATTTATTAGCCACAAAAGTTGAACGCCCTGTCGTGCAAGAGACGACTGCTTTGGGAGCAGCCTATTTGGCGGGTTTAGCGGTTGGTTTTTGGGCTGATACATCCGATATTTCGACCAATTGGCAGTTGGAAACAGCATTTAAACCTAAAATGAAACGAGCAGAGGCTCTAAAACTTTATAAAGGTTGGCAACTTGCAGTGAAAGCAGCCAGAATGTTTAAACCTAAATAAAATCATTTTTACGGTAAAGCGTAAAAACATTTTTACTGCAAAATATTAAACGGCTAATTCAACCATCGAATTAGCCGTTTTTTTATCCTAGCATGGTTTTTTTACTTCATCTATGATAGCTCGACTTTAATTTTCTGACAAAATGAAAACGAATCGTACCCCCTCAGTATATTTGCTCGAATTTCAAAGCTTATGGCAGTAAAAACATTTTTACTGCAAAATGCTTTTATGTCATTAAAATATCTTTTTAATCAAAAACGCTTACAACAGTGATAAATACCATCATTTTTGACCTTGGCGGTGTGCTAATTGACTGGAATCCTGAATACCTTTTCAAAAAACTGATACCGGATGATAATCGTCGGAGTTATTTTTTGCAAAATGTTTGCACACACGATTGGAACGTTGAACACGATGCTGGACGACCTATTGCAGAAGGTACAGCCTTGAAAATTGCCGAATTTCCAGATTGGGAAACAGAAATACGCGCCTATTACGACCGCTGGACAGAAATGTTAGGCGGCGTTTTTGATGGCACTATTGCTTTACTGAGGGGGTTAGTTGACAATCCCGATTATCGTGTTTTGGCTCTGACGAATTGGTCTGCTGAGACATTTCCGATAGCGTTTGCACGCTATGATTTTCTGCACTGGTTCGATGGCATTGTCGTCAGTGGTGAAGAAAAAACACGCAAGCCATTCAGAGATATTTACGAGATACTTTTGAGTCGGTACGAAGTCAATCCAGCACAAGCTGTATTCATTGACGATGCTATTGCCAATGTCAGAGGCGCAGAAGCTCTCGGGATTCATGCCATTCAGTTCCAATCAGCCGAGCAACTTCAACAAGACCTCAAATCACTGGGTGTCATCGTTTGATGCTTGGTTTTATATATAATTTTGATAAAAAAGTTTTTATCGAAATATTATTAAACTAAAAAACGAATAATAAGCTTTTTATTTTGACATTTCCTTGCGATTCTATAATGACTGAAAAGAGCAGTCAAATCCATAACTTTGTCAATTGGAAAGCCGTTTAAAAATCGCACAAAACAGAATAAATGAAAAATCCGAGAATAACACTCGTTGGTGCGGGACCGGGCGACCCAGAATTGATAACAATTAAAGGGGTAAAAGCCTTAGAAACGGCAGATGTTGTCCTATACGATGCTTTAGCAAATGAGGCTTTATTGTCATACGCTCCCCCTCAGTCAGAGAAAATATTTGTCGGTAAGAGAGCGAATAAACATACACTTTCTCAATTAGAAATCAATGAGTTATGTGTTCAAAAGGCTTTAGAATGCGGTCATGTTGTGCGATTGAAAGGCGGAGACCCGTTCGTTTTCGGACGAGGGCATGAAGAAATAGCTTTTGCAAAAGAAAAAGGTGTAGAAACAGCCTTTGTACAAGGTATCACGTCGGCAATAGCGGTGCCAGCTTCTGTTGGCATCCCGATTACGAGACGTGGCATGAGCGATAGTTTTTGGGTTTTAACAGGTACAACATCCGATGGAGACATTTCGCAGGATTTACGGTTTGCAGTAAAAACGGATGCTACCATTGTCATTTTGATGGGTATGAACAACCTATCGCAGATTGTTGCTTATTACAAAGCAGAAGGTAAACACGATTTGCCCGTTTCTATCATTCAAAATGGCACTTTACCTAATGAAAAAGCCATTTTTGGCACGATTGAAACGATAGAACAACTCGTTGAACAAGAAAAAATAGGTGCGCCCGCCGTCATTGTCATTGGCGAAGTGGCGCAACGAGAACATACTGAGAAGACAAATAGAGTAGGAGCGAAGCCCATTTTCGAGGAGTCAAAAAATCATTTATTTCCAATTTTTGTCAAATTACATCAATTGAAACTCTTGATTGTGGGTGGTGGCTACGTGGGTTTGGAGAAAGTAACCGCTGTGTTTGAAAACAGCCCCAATGCCAACGTCACATTAGTCGCACCTGAAATTCGTGACGAAATAGTGGATATATCGAAACAGTTCCCAAGCCTTAAATTGGTTTATAAGCGTTTTGATACCACTGATTTAGATGATAAAGATTTGGTCATTGTTGCAACAAATGATAAACCACTGAATCAGCAAATCAAAGCTTGGGCAACAGCACGGCGAATTATCACGAATGTGGCAGATACACCCGATTTTTGTGATTTTTACTTAGGCTCTGTGGTCAAAAAAGGCAGTTTAAAATTAGCTATTTCAACTAATGGACAGTCGCCAACAGTGGCGAAACGTATTCGCGAAGTATTGGAAGAAGCGTTTCCCGACGAATTGGAGCAGGTTTTTATGAATTTACGAGAAATACGAAAAACACTAACGGGAGATTTCACAGAAAAAGTCCGACAACTCAACGAAATTACATCGGTTTTGACAAAGAAGTAAAAACATTTTTCAGTTTTGCAGTAAAACCGTATTTATTGTTTTAGACAACCAAACCAAATTGAATTCTAAAACCATTATTCTAAATCTGTAAAACATGACCAAAATTCTTTTCACCCGACCTATTGACGACGCTTCGCGACAAACATTGGAAACAGCAAAAATTGATTACACAGAAACCAGTTTCCTTAGATACACCCCCTCAGTATCCGACGATGTTTTGCGAGCCATTCGGGCGGGTTTGTCCCAACATCTCGTTTTTACAAGTCAAAATGCGGTGCGTATTTTTTTCCAAACCCTTGACAACAAACGTTTAAAATTACCCCAATCCACACAATGTTATGCCATTTCGGGTTCGACAAAAATGATGCTTCAAAAGTTCAATTATATACCTACTTTGACTGCCGACTCAGCCAAACTATTGGCAAGAGCCATTATTAAAAAAGGGGGTATCAAAGACGTAACTTTTGTCTGCGGTAACTTGCGATTGCCCGATTTACCCAATGTCCTGACTAAAAACGGCATATCTGTACAGGAATTAGTCGTTTATCGCACTGAGTGGACACCCCTCAGTATTCGGACGGCTTACGATGCCATTGTATTTTTTAGTACGAGTGCGGTGGACTCATTTTTGATAAACAATAAACTGCGGCCTGATATGCTATTCTTCACCTTAGGTAAAACGACGGCAACCTACTTGAAGAAGAAGATAAAAGCGCAAAACATCCACATCGCTCCTAAACCTGAATTGCCTATCTTGCTTGAAACAATCGTTCAAAATTGTGTTTAATGCGTGATTTTGCAGCAAAGGCGTAAAAACATTTTGCAGTAAAAATGTTTTTACGCCTTTGCTGTTTCTCCAAAATTTACGTAGATTATTTTTTTTCGATAATCTCTTGCAATTATCAAATAATAGTATTTACCTTTGCACTATTAATCCTATAAAAATAGTAGAATTAATAAAAAACACACCTCCTAATTATTTTGACTAAAAATACTGAGGGGTGGAAAGTTGGTCAATTTTTTGGAAGTAGTAAAAAATCAAGGTAGAATGTCCGTTATAAATCAAATAGCAGAAGCGTTAGAAGGAAAGTCTATTGTAGAGCAATTAACTTTTTTGGCTACAGCGTATCCCAATCAAGTCTCTTTTTCGACAAGTTTTGGTATTGAAGACCAAGCTATTACGCACTTTATTTTTTCAAATGACTTGCCTATCCGTGTTTTCACACTCGATACTGGTCGTAATTTCCAAGAGACGTATTCCACTTGGAACAAGACTTTGATGAGATACAGCAAAACCATCGAAGTTTTTTACCCCAATACTGAGGGGGTCGAAAAATTAGTGCGCGAGAAAGGGCCGAATAGTTTCTACGATTCTGTCGAAAATCGAAAAGAGTGTTGTTATATACGTAAAGTTGAACCTCTTGGACGTGCTTTGAAAGGGCAACAAATTTGGATAACAGGTATTCGTGCCGAACAATCGCCTAATCGTCAAGACATGTCAAATTTGGAGTGGGATGCTGCACATGAGTTGATAAAATTTCACCCCATTTTCGATTGGACTTATGACCAAGTTCGCGCATTTGTATCGTCGAATGGCATTCCGTATAATCCACTTCACGACAAGGGGTTTGTGTCTATCGGTTGCGCTCCTTGTACGAGAGCAATTGCAGCAGGTGAAGACTTCCGCGCAGGTCGTTGGTGGTGGGAGGATGCTTCAAAAAAAGAATGTGGTCTCCATATCACAACCAATGAAATCAACGAACAGTTAGAATTAGAAGAACAAATAAATAATTAAGAATCAATTAATTATCAAATTTTATAAAAGGTATGTCTATTTTACTTATGTCTGAACCAACAACAATTAAATCGTCAAAAACACATGCTCGGTGGGACTATCTTGACCAATTGGAGTCTGAGTCAATCCATATTTTGCGTGAGGTAGCTGGTCAGTTTGAGCGTCCAGCTTTGCTGTTTTCAGGTGGAAAAGATTCTATCGTTTTGACACATTTGGCACTCAAAGCCTTTCGTCCGGGCAAGTTTCCTTTTCCTTTGGTGCATATTGATACAGGTCACAACTTCAAAGAAGTATTGGATTTTCGTGACAAATTAGCCTATGAATTTGGCGAAAAACTCATCGTGCGTCAAGTCTTAGATTCTATTAAAAAGCACCGTTTACAGGATGCTAAAGGCAAATTTCCAAGTCGTAATGCCCTCCAAACCTATGCTTTACTCGATGTGATTGAGGAGTTTGAATTTGATGCTTGCATCGGTGGCGCGCGTCGTGACGAAGAAAAAGCGAGAGCTAAAGAACGTATTTTCAGCCATCGCGACGAGTTTGGTCAGTGGGATCCCAAAAAACAACGCCCCGAATTGTGGTCCATTTACAATGGCAAATTGCACAAAGGCGAAAATATGCGTTGTTTCCCGATTTCAAATTGGACTGAACTGGACATTTGGAACTATATAAAACGCGAAAATATTGAATTGCCTTCGATTTATTTTTCACATGAGCGTCAATGTGTACTTACTGAGGGGGGGCAATTGTTGGCAGTGACTGAACACATTCGTCTCGATCATGAAGATGAAATTGTCACAAAAAATGTGCGCTTCCGTACCGTAGGCGATTCGACTTGTACAGCGGCTGTCGAAAGCAATGCCTTTACACTCGATGATATTATTGAAGATATTATTGCTGCAAAAGTATCAGAACGTGGTGCGACTCGATTGGACGATAGAATTTCAGAAGCGGGTATGGAAGATAGAAAGAAAAATGGTTATTTTTAAGTTTTTACTGTAAACCGTAAAAACATTTTGCAGTAAAACAATAAAAGTCTATTAATAAAAATGGATATTCTAAGATTTATAACATGCGGTAGCGTTGACGATGGTAAATCAACTTTGATTGGTCGTTTGCTTTTCGATTCGCAAGCCGTTTCTCTCGATATATTAAATGCCATCGAGCGTCAAACAAAAAATAAAGCGAATGGCACGATTGACCTGTCTCTTTTGACCGATGGTTTGCGGGCTGAACGTGAACAGGGTATTACGATTGACGTGGCATACAAGTATTTTACGACTAAAAAACGCAAGTTTATCATCGCCGATGCGCCCGGTCATGTGCAATATACACGTAATATGGTGACAGGCGCGTCAAACGCTGACCTTGCGATTGTGTTGATTGATGCACGCCAAGGTGTGATTGAGCAAACACGTCGCCACTCGTTGATTTCTTCGCTTTTGGGCATTCCACGTATTGTTGTGGCTATCAATAAAATGGACTTGGTCGGGTTTGACCCCTCAGTATTTGAGCAAATTGTAGCAGATTATAAAATTTTAGCGGCTCAATTGGGTTTGACAGACCTCAAATTTATTCCAATGTCGGCTTTGAACGGCGATAATGTGGTCGAAAAATCTGAAAAACTGGCGTGGTACGATGGTGAAACACTTTTAGAATACCTCGAAAACGTCCAAGTTTCGGCGGATACAAATACGACTGATGCACGTTTTCAAGTACAATATGTCATTCGTCCACGCGATGAGGAATACCACGACTATCGTGGCTACGCGGGTCGGATTCAGAGTGGTGTGTACCGTGTCGGTGACAAAGTAGCGGTGCATCCTTCGGGCATCGAAAGTACGATTTCACGCATCGAAACCAATTTGAGAGATGTCAAAGAAGCCCATGTCGGTCAGTCCGTTGTGTTGCATTTGGCAGATGATATTGACATTTCGCGTGGCGATTCTATTGTGACTATCGGCGAAAATACGGAAGCAACGGTTTCAAATGAAGTAGAAGCGCATATTTGTTGGTTCGATGAGCGTCAAACTTTGCACGAAGGAACAAAACTATTGTTGCAAAACGGTGCTAATTCGGTCAAAGCCATCGTGCGAGAAATTGAGTACAAATACGATATTTCGACACTCGAAAAAGTCTCTGCCGTGGGTGATAGGGGAGCAGCTGCTAAGTTGAATGACATTGTGAAAGTCCTTTTGAAAACGGCAAAACCGATTGTTTTTGACAATTATAGTCAAAATCGTCAAACGGGTTCTTTTATTTTGATTAATGAAAATACCTGCAACACTGTAGCTGCGGGTATGATTTCAGGTAAGTATAATGTTGATGATTTTGAAATTTAAAATCGTAATTCCTAATTGATCATTCGTAATTAAGATAAAAAATGGCTGTATTACAAAATTCGACTTTGCCGATAGAACAATCAGATAATAAATTCAACGAAGTCATCGCTCACTACGACGATAGGCAATTATTGTGGCTGAGTGGTTATCTCTACGGCTTGGCTCAAGCAAAAACAGGCAACAGCACGGCTAATAATGTCGTGTATCGCTCACCTGTGGAAACCCCCTCAGTATCAACGGCTTCAAATGGCAATTCGGTAACAACGGCTCAACCGACAAAAGTGACTATTTTATATGGCAGCCAATCTGGAAACAGCAAAAAAGCTGCCAACCAAGCCGCCGAAGCCTTGAAGGGAGCTGGTTCGGAAGTCGTCGTAGTGGACATGGCAGAATACAAGCCCACGCAGTTAAAGAACGAAAAACTCTTGTTATTCGTCGTGGCGACTTATGGCGAAGGCGAACCGCCTGCTGCTGCCGAAGAATTGCACAAGTTCATTTTCAGCAGCCGTGCGCCAAAATTGAGTACCGATACACAGTTCGCAGTTTTGGCTTTGGGTGACAAGTCTTATTTGCAATTTTGCCAAACAGGTAAAGATTTTGATCAACAATTGGAAAAATTGGGTGCAAAACGTTTGGCAGAACGTGTGGATTGCGATGTAGATTGGCACGACGATGCCGAAAAATGGATAAAAACAATCGTAGAAAAATTGCCTAAACCTTCTTCCGCTGCGTCTTCAAATGGCAACGGTCAGACGTATTTGGCAGCGACAAAACAAGACAATGCTGCGCCAAAATTCGATAGAAAAAACCCATTAGAAGCAGAGATTTTAGAGAAAATCCAACTCAATGGACGTGGTTCGGTCAAGGAAACTTGGCATATCGAATTGGGTTTAGATGGTTCAGGTTTGACATATGAACCAGGCGATGCCTTGAATGTTTTTGCTACAAACTCAGAACGTTTGGTAGCAGATGTATTGAAAACATCAAAACTTGACCCCTCAGTATTGGTTGATTTTGATGGTCAAAAAGCAAAATTAGGTGATGTCTTGTTGGAAAAAGCAGAATTGTCGGTTCTGACACGCGATGTTTTGCAGAAATACTATGATTTTACAAAAAATGAAAAACTCAAAGAACTTTTAGCTGACCCAAAAGCCTTGCAAGCCTATGCTTATGGGCGCGATGTGGCAGATTTGTTCGTTGATTTCCCGACCGAGATACCCCCTCAGTATTTTGCTGATTTGTTGCGCAAAATGCCACCACGAGCTTATTCGATTGCATCGAGTTTGGCAGCGCATGAGGATGAGGTGCATCTCACCGTGGGTGCCGTGCGCTATAATTTCAGAGGGCGCAAAAAAGAAGGTGTCGCCTCGACTTTCTTAGCTGACCGAGTGGCTGTGGGTGAAAAAGTGAAAGTTTTTGTAGAAAAAAATGAGTTTTTCAAACTGCCCAAAGACCCTTCTACTGACATCATCATGGTCGGTCCGGGTACAGGTATCGCACCTTTTAGAGCCTTCGTCGAAGAACGTGCAGAGACAGGTGCAAAAGGCAAAAACTGGTTGTTTTTCGGCAATCCGAACTTTACAACTGACTTTTTGTACCAAACAGAATGGCAGCAACATTTGAAAAAAGGCACACTCGACCGTTTGGATTTGGCTTTCAGTCGCGACCAAGCACAAAAAATCTATGTTCAAGACCGCTTGTTGCAAAAGTCAAAACAGGTTTTTGACCGCTTACAAAATGGCGCATATTTCTATGTATGTGGCGACAAAAACCGCATGGCAAAAGATGTTGAACAAGCTTTGGTACAAATTGCGATAAGAGAAGGCGGTTTTTCAAACGAAAAAGCAGCGGATTGCGTCAAAGATTTGAAAAAACAACGCCGCTTTTTAGAAGATGTGTACTAAGAAATAAGGAAATAAAATTACGACATACCTTAAATTTTTGGTCATTAGTGAGCATACTACTCAACTAATGACCATTTTTTTATAAATTTGCACAAAAGACCCCCTCAGTATAACATTCTAAATCTTTGTTATTATCATCTTTTCATCTTTATACTTAAATTATGATTTCTAAAAAAATGAAATACGCTCTGAAAGCATTGATTCACATTGCCAATGCCGATGAGACTTATGTGAAAACGAGTGACATTGCTGAAAAGGCACAAATACCTAAAAAATTTCTCGAACAGATATTGTTAGAACTGAAAAAAGGACGGATTATCAATAGCAAACAAGGTAATGTGGGTGGTTTTTATTTTGTTAAAAACCCCAAAGATGTGACACTTGCAGATATTTACCGCTTGATTGATGGGCCGATAGCTTTAGTACCTTGTGTTTCAAAGAATTTTTATGAGCCTTGTGACGATTGTCCAAATGAAGATGCTTGTAGTATTCGCCATGCCTTGATTGATGTGCGCGATGAAACTTTGAAGATTTTGGAGAAAAAAAATATTGCTCAATTGGCAGAAGGATATGTGCAGGAGGCTGTTAATTGGATGATTTGAAAAACTCATAAATGCGTCCACAAAACATTCACCCCTGCATACAAAACAAGTACCGCCGTTGCTTGGCGAACCAGCACTTGATTGAACTTCAAAGCACTAAACCGACTGCCCAATTGCCCACCCAACAAAACAGCACCCAATAATGGCAATGCAAAACCCCAATCAAGTGCCAGTTTGTTTTGAAATAATTGACCAGCCAAACCTGCTATGGAATTAATCAAAATGAAAAAACTGGCGGTTGCGGCAATGTGTTTGGGCGTATCCCATTTCAAAAGATTAAAAACTGGGCTTAAAAAAATACCGCCGCCGATGCCTACCATACCCGACAAAAAACCAATGCCGCCACCGATACTACTTGACAATAGCGTTGAATCATTTGTCTTTTCAGAAGCATTATTTGTTGTGTTTTTCTGTAAAAACATTAAAATCGCTGCAATAATTAAACTGATACCGAGTAGTATAAAAAAGGCTTTTTCACTCAATTTAATCGTACCACCTAAAAAAGCCAATGGAACACTCGCTATACTGAGGGGGAGTATTTTTTTAAAATTGAGGTAGCCGTTCTTCCAAAAAATATATGTGCCGCCTATCACGACAATTAAATTGCAAAGCAAAGCGGTTGATTTCATAGTTGTCATATTGATGCTAAAAAGTGCCATGACTGCTAAATAGCTCGACCCACCACCGAAACCTGCGGAGGCATAAACGGCTGCTATTGTGAAAAAAAGTAAGATTAATTCAAGTTGCTCCATTATTCAATCCGTTTTACAATTATCTTTTTCAAACTTTTTACATATCTTCTACCCGTCATAAAATCTGAATGACAAAATACCGCCGTTCTATCGTCTAAATTGGCGATGCCTTTTCCATCTTTTTCTGCAATGATAAATATGCTTTGCCCGACTTTAGTATTAAAAATTTCATTCCACGAATAAACGACTTTATACCCATCTTCTGCTATAAAAATGATATAAAACTCGCTCAATTGTTTTGGGCTTTCTACGTGTATCACTGCTTTATCTAAAAAATTTTTGATAGGAATGACTTTAATTTTTTTCAAAACGGATTTTCTTTCTCCCAAATGATTTGTAATCACCACGCTATCAATGTTTTCGGTCGCATAACCTTTCAAACTATCGAGATTGATGACCAATTCGTGTTCAACCAATCCTTCAATAGTAAATTCATTGGTCGGTTTAGTTGTTTTTTGAGCTAAAACAGTATAAAAACTAAATAGAGTGATTGTTAAAAACAGTATTTTTTTCATTATTTTATTATTTTAAAAAGGGCATTTTGAGCTATATTAGGCGAATAATCATCTCTTTTTGCAAAAAATCAACAAAAACATCTCTTGACGGATGATTTTCTGTATATAAAAAAATCATTCGTTCAAGAATTTGATTGATAGCTATTTCATTTAATAAAAAAGATTGATGCTCTGTCAATTTCTTTTCTTGCTTGTCAGAATATGTATCATAAAAGGCTTCGATAACAGAGTCAATTTCCTCGTTTAATAAACTAAAACTCAGATGTAGCATCGGATTTTCTTCAATATTACCATAATTACCACTGCCAAAAACATCTGTATTTGGCAATAAAATGAGATTTCTTAGAGTATAATTTGAGAAATTTCCCTTTGTCATATCAGCTTTGTTTTTAAAAAACTAAAGATTATAAACCAAAGTTGTATAATAAAACCCACCAATATGCGAACCGCCGAGCATCGAGTAATAATACCGATTCAATAAATTCGTTGCGCCTAATTTGACACCCAATTTTTGTTTAGCAAAAACATAACCCACTTGTGCATCCATTGTCCAATATTCGGGAACAGTGCCGTTCACTAAAAATGATAGATAATTAAAACTGCTTTGCCAACGTGCTGTGACACTTGCGTTTAAAGTGCGCCACAATTTATCACCAACGACCGTTCCGTTAATCATATACTGAGGGGTGTTAAACCCGTCTTCGAGTCCGTCGTTGTGGTCTTTTCGGTCGAGTTTTGCGTAGGACATATTGGCATTTAAATGCCATTGTTCGGTCAATTTGTAACGCAAACCGAGGCTTGCACCGTAGTTAAAAACGGTGGACTGTGCATTTGTCCAAAGGCGGTAACGGTCTTGTGAAACCCTTGATAACAGCGCAATTGGGATAGAATCCGCGTTTTGCGTTTTAGGAATATAAGCCTCAACTTGGGCGATAAAATCGCGGTATTGGTTGTAATAAAAATCGGCATCAATGAAAAGTTTGTTGTGGATACTCAAACTTTTTACCCCAATTTCAAATGAACGGACGTATTCAGGACGCAAATAAGTATAAGAATTGCGTTGCAAAATGTCTTTATATTTGGCAATTGCAGCCGTTTTTGTCAACCCCTCAGTATTTACGCCTTTATTGACTGCCGTTGTAAAAGCGTCAATCGAAGAACGCAACCATGAGTTTTCAAAAATACCGTTTGACATCACACGCAGACCACCGACACGTTTTACGCCACCACTGTTGATGTTTGAAAAACCTTCAAAAATACTTGGAAAACGATAGCCACTTTGATAAGAAACACGGACATTGAGGGCATCGGAAGGCGCGTAAACTGCCGTGAAACGCGGATTGAATTTTATATCAAAATAGTCTGATTTGTCTGCCCGCAAAGTCGCACTCAAAAGCAATGTTTCGGACAAAAGTTTTTTTGATAATTGAAGAAAACCGCCTGTTTTGCCGTAAGTTAGATTTTTTCCAGACTCAACGGGGTTGATAAAATAATTGCCGTCAGGCACGATAATATAATTTCTGTAATCAAAACCTGCCAATAAACCAACGCCGATTTGCGCCAAGGGTTTCACCAATTTGCTGATATTAACCACCCCCTCAGTATGCGCTAAGTAGGCTTGAACGCGCAAAGCTGCGCCAATATCCCAATTATTAATGTCGCTCAATGCGGTTAATTTTTGTTTGAAAGCATCGGTATTGGGTTGAAAACGTCCATTGTCGGCAACGGAACGAGCCGTTTGAAGAGCCGTTTCGACAGTTTGATTGTTTTTTGTAGCGGCATTAAAAGCGTTTGTAAAATCGGCATACCAAGCATCATCTGACTTAAATGACTTATCCGTATTTTCTGCTATGGAACGCAAATTATAGGACTTACCTGTGTTTTCAGTCGTCAAATACGCTCTGAATTGCAGCGCATCTGTTTCAAATTGCAGCGCGTGTTGCTGCAAAGTATAGTCTTTTATCTGAAAACGATTTGACCTTTGGTAGATGCCATTTGTCAAAGCACCGCGATAAGTGTAGCGCAATTCAACGCCTTTTTTGGGTCTAAAATAAAGACCTATATCGCCTTTGGTATTTTGTAAATTATAATCTGCGACATTTTGTTCGGCATAACCTGTTCGGGCAATGACATAGTTTTTGCCATTGAGAGTCAATGTTTTGCGGTTTGAAGACTCATTGCCATAGATATTTACACCGTCATAAGCAGGGTTTGTTGCGCCCGTCAAACCGACAGAAGCGTTTAACGAATTGCCCAAATCTGTTTTATCATCAGCCGTCCAATCGTAACCTTTTGTGTATGATAAATTGATTTTTATCGCCCATTTTTCCGAAAAAGCCTTGGCAAAACGCAATTGAGATTCCGAAAAAGGTTTTGCAGAAACACCATCGGGACTTGACAAATGATTGACACCAACGACCTGTCTGAAAGAGACCCCCTCTGTATTAAATGGGTTTTTTGTTCTAAAATTCGCCAAACCATTCACTGCATTCATGCCGTACAAAGCGGAAGCCGTGCCAGGAATGATTTCAACTTTATCAATATCTAAATCCGAAACACCCAAAGCATTCGCCATCGGTGCGCCAATGTGCGGTGCTTGATTGTCAATGCCGTCAATTAATTGAGCAAAACGGACATTGGTTGTATTCGCAAAACCGCGTGTGTTGATGACTTTAAAACCCATACTTGGGGTGATGACTTGCACACCTTTGAGGTATTCAAGGGCATCAAAAAACGAGGGTGCGCCCATTAATTGGGCATCTTTTGCTTTTAATTGCTCAATACTGACAGGGGAACGCAGGATGTTTTCGCTGATGCGTGAGGCTGAAACGACGAGTTCGATGAGGGTTTCTTGTTTTGTACTATCTTGATTGGAAGGAAGATTGTTGGTTTTTTGAGCAAAAACGATAGAGGGAAGTAAGAAAATCCAATAAGTTATAGATTTACAAAATCTTAAAGATTTCGTCAATCTGAATTTACCCCCCCTCAGTATTTTGGGCATTTTATGTTTAGTTGCCATTTTAAAAAGGTATTTTTCGTTATTTCTACAAAGATATAACGACCCTTTATAAACCGAAATTAAACGTGTAAGTTTTTTGATTCTTCTTCTAAAAATGCTTGAAAACGTTTTTGTAACCCTTGATAATAGCGCATAACTTCATGTCCTTCATCAGTTACGACAGCACCGCCGCCACTATTTCCGCCCGTTTGTGTCGTAATTAAAGGTTTTTCGGCTTGTGTGTTCATGGAGCTAATCATTTGCCACGCTTTTTTGTAGGACATACCCATATTTTTAGCGGCTTGATTGATAGACCCCGTTTTTTCGATGTTTTCAAGCAATTGCAAACGACCAGGACCGAAAATCGGTTCTTCTTCGCCAACAATGCGGAGAATCGCTTTTAGTTGCAAAGGCGCATTTTTGAATAGATGACTGATAGACATAACTTTGATATTGATGTTTTAAAAAAGTAGGCTGAGGAACAAAGATAGAGGAAATAGACATGAAAAGAAGCTCAAAATGGTTTTAGGAAACGCCTGAATTATCAAGGCATACCCCCTCAGTATCCTGTCAATTTTTCATCCTTTTTCACTTGGCTTGGTGGATAACCAAATTTTTGCCGAAAGGCTTTGCTGAAATGTTGCAATGATGAAAACCCCAAATCGAAAGCGACTTGACTGGCTTTTTGCCCCCCCTCAGTAAGTCTCTTCAAAGCAATATCCATTTTGTGGTTGTTCACAAAATTGTGAATGGTATCGCCGAATAATTCTTTAAACCCATTTTTCAATTTAAATTCATTGATACCTGCGATGCGGGCGAGTTCCGCTATTGTAGGCGGCAAATCGTAGTGTTCAAGAAGGTATGTTTTTGCGAAAAAAAGCCGCTCTCGGTCATATTCCGATTTACAAAACACATAGTTTTTGGTAGTTTGTTCGGTTGCTGCTAAGTATAAAGCTGCCAATTCCAAAGCTTTTGCCTCTAAAAAAAATGCTTGTGCTTGACCTGCAAAAGAACAGTTAATGATGCTGTTAATTATGCCTTGAAAAGAGGTAGAAAAGATTGAAAAACCATTGCCATCAGATACCGTTCCGTCCAAATTAAAAGTCAAAATGACCTCAAAATGAGCGATTTTGACACGCCCCATTTTATTCAAAACCAGCACTTCTACGCGCTCATTTTTCAAAACCGTTTGCATTTCTTCTACCATTTCGCAAAGGTAAGATTGTTGTAAATATTCATTTTGAGAAAAATTATTTTATTCTAAAAATATAAATTTTTATTCTAAAAATATAATAAATAAAATCGTTTTCACCTACACCTTTGTATCATAAAAAAGGCAATCATGGTAGAAGTATTTAAAACCAATATAACAAAAAATAAAAATGCTAAACGGTTATTGGCGAGGCTTATAGAAGTTTTTCCTGCTTGCAAAATGACTTTTGATTTAGAAGATTGCGATCGGATTTTCAGAATTGAAAGCATTGTGAATACCATTGATATTGAATTAGTTAAAACATTTTTTGAACAAAATGGCTTCGTTTGTGAAGTTTTAAATGACGATTAAAATGAATAGAATGACCTATTTCCAAGATTTATTTGCGACAACCGAAAACCTATTTCTATCTTTGGAGCATCGTGTAGATGATTGGATAGATATGAATTTTAAAAAATTAAGACAATTGATTGCTGTGCAAGGCAACGGAAATTTGACGACAGAGGAACACTCCGTCAGTAGCTTTTTGCGATTACATATTTCCGTGCCGTGTACTATGGAATTGATTGCTTCCGATGAGGAAAAAGTCGTTGTGACTACCGACGAGAACCTACAATCGTTTATTAATTCTGTCAATTCAGGCAGAACTTTGTATGTTTCTCGTAAAGATTCGTTTAAAGTCCTTGATTTTTCTTTTTTGAAAATACAGGTTTATGTGCGCCAATTGGACACCATAAATATAGGGGCTGAAGGTGATGTGAGAATGACCGAAGCATTCAAGGGTTTATTGCCTTTGGACATAAAAGTGCAGTCTGCTGGACATACCGAATTGTTGTTGAGTGCACCGAGTATAAAAGTTAATGTGCAGTCGGATGGCGATTTCAAAATTGCAGGAGAATGTACTGTTTTTGCTGCCAAAACTCAATCAGATGGCAATTTTGACGCACGGAATTTATTGGCTCAAAATACGACTTTTAGTACTCAATCGCATGGCAATGCTTGGATTTATGCCAGTGAATCGTTGGTGATTAAGCATTCAGCAGATGGATTTGTTCATTATTATGGTGATGGGATTTTGAAAGATGTGCAGTATCATGGCACAGGTGAGGTGAGGCATTGTAAAGATTAATATAAAGAAAAAAGCCGCGATACTGAGGGGTATCGCGGCTTTTTGATAAATCCTAAACCTTTCGGCGCATCAAAAACCAGTAAACAAAACCTGAAACAGCAAAGCCAACAAACCAAGCATAATTGTATAAATTGGATAGCCAAGTAGGCACACTACCTTTCGGCAAAACATCAATAGCCACAAAAAAACCTGCGACATTGGGTAAAATCCCTAAAACGAGAGCCAACATTGCTGCCCAATTTACACCTTTTGAGTAGCTATAAACACCCCCCTCAGTATATAAATCGTTGACAGAAAGGTTTTTATGACGAATGAAAAAATAATCTACAATCATAATGCCTCCAACCGGACCTAAAAGTCCCGAATAACCAACCAACCATTTGAAAATATAGCCAGAAGGGTCTGCTACCAATTTCCACGGAAAAATCAAAATACCAATGATGCCTGTGATATAACCACCGATTTTGAAATCAATTTTTGAAGGCGACAAATTGGCAAAATCGTTGGCAGGGCTAACGATATTGGCCGCAATATTGGTCGCTAAGGTTGAAATCAAGACCGCAATCATCGCAAAACTCACGAGTATTTTGTTCTCAAATTTGCCTGCCAAAATGAGTGGATCCCAAATCGCAGAACCATAGACAATGGCCGTTGCAGAGGTGACGGCAACGCCGATAAAAGCAAACAAAGTCATAGAAGGCGGCAGTCCAATGGCTTGTCCAACAATTTGCGCACGCTGGCTTTTTGCGTAGCGCGTAAAATCGGGAATATTGAGCGATAAAGTCGCCCAAAAACCGACCATGCCCGTCAGTGCAGGAAAAAAGAAAGCCCAAAACTCGCTACTCGTTTGGAATTTAGCTGGTTGCGCCAAAATAGGACCCAGACCATTGGCTGCAACCAATGCCCAAAAAAACAGAGCTAAAGCTGCCAATGGTAAAAATATTGCCTTGAAAACCAATAACTTACGTATGCTTTCAACGCCGAGATAGACGATATACATATTCAAAAACCAAAACAACAAAAAGGTGATGGCTGGACCCGTTTCTAAACCAAAAGAGCTTGGAAAAATCTGAGGTAATTGACCAAGCGATGGAATCCAAATTTTAAGCATCTGAAAAAGAGCCGAACCACCAATCCAAGTTTGGATGCCAAACCAGCCGCAGGCAACGATGGCTCGCAAAAGAGCAGGGACATTTGCTCCCTTTGTGCCAAAACTCGCCCGTGCCAGAACGGGGAATGGTATCCCATACTGTGCGCCCGCATGACCATTTAAAATCATGGGAACTAAGACAATAGCATTGCCCAAAAAGATGGTAAAAATGGCTTGCGACCAACTCATGCCCCCTTCGATGAGCGAAGATGCGAGCATATAAGTCGGAATGCACAAACTCATGGAAATCCATAAAGCGGCATAATTCCATGTGTTCCAAGTGCGATTACTGAGGGGTATAGGGGCGAGGTCTTCGCTGTAAAGGTTGTTGTTTTCGTTTTGCATTTTCTAAAATGGTTTGCGTATTAATATCTTATGCAATTTATGATGCTCTAAAAATAAAGAACTTTTATAAAAACGGGTAAAATTTCTCTTTTTTTTATCGAAATGCTATAAAAAAGCCGATAGTTGGCTAACTATCGGCTTGAATTTATCGAATAAAATAGGATCTTAGATTTAGTCGCAAACCGTATCAGCAATCGCCAATGCCTCTGAAATTATCGCTAAACCTTCGTCAATTTGCGCTTCTGTGATGGTCAAAGGTGGTGCAATGAAGATGTAATTCCAGCGGACAAAGGTGTAAAGTCCTAATTCGGTCAATTTTGCAGCTACTTTTGGCATGATGCCCATTTCAGAAGGTTTGGCGTTGAAAGGCGCGAGTGGTTCTTTGGTCTCACGGTTTTTCACCAATTCTAAGCAACCCAACAAGCCTGTATTGCGCCAATCGCCGATAGAGCGATGTTTTGTTTTCAAAATTTCAATCTGGGCATCCATGTATTGGCCCATTTTGGCGGCATTTTCAATCAAATTTTCGTCTTCGTATATTTTCAAAGTCTCCAAACCTGCTGCACATGAAACAGGGTGCGCCGAATAAGTCAAGCCCAACATCAAAGGGCGGTCGTTGTAGTAGGCGGCAATTTTATCGCTCACAATCAATGCGCCCAACGGCAAATAACCTGCTGTGATGCCTTTTGCAGTCGCAATCATATCAGGGACAACGCCGAAATTGTCAACACCAAACCATTTGCCTGTGCGACCAAAACCCGACATCACCTCGTCGGCAATGAGTAAAATGCCATATTTATCGCACAAATCGCGCAATTTGCGCCAATACTGAGGGGGGTATTTGATACAGCCCGAAGAGCCACTTTCACCTTCCATCAAGATTGCAGCGACATTTTCGGGACCTTCAAACTCAACGATGCGTTCGATGTGGCTGAAACATTCGTAGCCACATGAGTCGTGCCCTTTTTGTCCAAATGGGCAACGATAGCAAAACGGGTCTTCGACATGAATGACATTTGGCACTTGTTGGCTGTCGCTTGGCAATTTGCGCGGGTCGCCACCTGCGGTCATTGCGCCATACGAAGCTCCGTGATAGGCACGATAACGTGCAATGATTTTGTGGCGACCTGTGAATTGGCGCGCCAATTTCATGGCATTTTCGATGGCAGTTGCTCCGCACACTGTAAAAAGTGTTTTATTGAGACCTTCTGGGGTTACTTCTGCTAATTTTTTACCTAAATCGCCACGTACTTTGGTCACACAACTCGGTGTCACATAACTGACTTGCTGCATTTGTTTGGCGACAGCTTCCGTCACTCGTTGATTGCCATGACCGATATTGACATTCATCAGACCCGATGAAAAGTCCAAAATGCGTTTGCCATTGTAATCGTAAAGATAAACACCTTCGCCACGCTCGACGGCGATAGGATTTAAGCCCGCTTGTTTTGACCATGAAAACAAGGTATAATCGAAGTTGTTTTGTAGCACCTCTGCACGGTCAACGGCTGTCGTTTCGTCTATTTCTGTTAGCATGAGACATTGGTTTTATTTTGTTAAAAAGTCGTTTTACTGAGGGGGTTATTCTGGCAAAATAAGTAAAGATAAGTCTAATTCAAACCCTTTCAAAACATCTTCACCTGATAGTTTTTTATCAAAACCTTCGACAATATCGGTTGAGCCATCGGCTCGATAGATATAACTTGTTTTAGTTTTCGGGTCAATTAACCAACCCAATTTCACGCCATTTTCTATCCATTCGTGCATTTTTGCTCTCAAATCATCTAAATTATCGCTTTCTGAACGAACTTCTGCAACGAAATCGGGACAAACGTGTGTGAATTTTTTGCGGTCAGCCGCAGGCAATTGCAACCATTTATCGAGTGGCAACCATGAAGCGTCGGGTGATTTAACGGCCCCTGTGGGCATTGTGAAACCTGTGGCAGAGCTAAAAGCAATACCTGTTTTATCCGTTTTTGCCCAATTTCTAATTTCGCTACTGACTTCCATCTCATAGTAGCCGCTTTCATTTCCAATAGGATCCATAATTGTAATTTTTTTATCGGCTTCTCGTTCGATGCGTAAATTTGGGTTTTGTTGGCAAAAATAGAAGAACTCTTCTTCCGACATTTGGTCAGCAAGAATGGTGAGTTTTGGATATTTTAAGCCGTTTATGGTAGTCGAATAGCCCATTTTATTAGATTTGAATAGCAAATTTAACGAAAAATACTGAGGGGTCAATTCTTCTTCACATATTGATTCGCTTTTTCATTTTTAGCAGCCAAAGTTGCGGTTTGTTGTATGCGTTTTTGGCGTGTTTCGGCGGTTTTAGCATTTAAAATCCATTCTAAAATGCCTCTTCTGCTCGATTTTGAGAATTTTTCCCAATTTTCAAGAGCTGGAGGATTTTGCTCAAAAGCCTGCATCAAATCAGGTGGAATGATGGTTTCGGAGACCTCGTTGAGTGCATCCCAAGTACCATTTTGCTTTGCCCACTCAATTTTCGCCAAACCTGCGGGCATCATCAGACCCTCGGCAATCAATTTATCAACGCGTGATTTGTTGAGTGCTGACCAATTACTTTTGAGTTTTCGAGGCGTATGCAAGCGTTTGGTGCTATTGTTATCTGCTTTCCGAATGGCACTGTCAATCCACCCAAAACACAGAGCTTCTTCGACGGCATCATCGTAATTTACTGAGGGGATACCTGTCTCTTTAAGATATGTGAGCAGCCAAACGCCTGTTGATGTCTCGTGGTTTTCTTGCAACCATGCGCGCCATTCGGCTCTGGTTTTGGCATAAAAAACGGGTATTTCGTCAATTTTTGCCATATCTAAGATTGATTCTGTGATAGATTAAAGGGCTACGAATTACGCGAATTAACGGATTGAACGAATTATTAGATGCTTTCTTATAAATTCGTTAAATCCGTTAATTCGCGTAATTCGTAGCATTGAATTGAAATCCGTAAAATCCCCTTACGACATCCAATTCGTCCGAGATTCAGGATTCCACTTAGTAGTCGTCTTTTTCAATTTAGTCCAAAACTCAATCGAACTTTTGCCTGTGATGTCACCTACACCGAAACGAGATTCGTTCCAACCACCAAATGAGAACGGTTCGCGTGGCACAGGTACGCCAATGTTCACACCGACCATACCTGCCGACGCATTGTCCATCACATAGCGTGCAAAACCGCCATTTTGAGTAAAAACAGACGCTGCATTACCATATGGATTAGCGTTTTCAATAGCTAAAGCCTCATCAATTGAGTGGGTACGCATGATGCTGATGACGGGACCAAAAATTTCTTCTTTTGCTACTGACATATCGGGTGTAACATAGTCAATCACCGTTGGACCGACGTAAAAACCACCTTCTTTGCCTTCAACAATGGCATTGCGACCATCAACGAGGATTTTGGCACCCGCTTTTTCAGCTTCGGTTATATAGCCTTCAATGCGGACCTTGGCTTCGGGTGAAATGACCGCACCCAGATTTTTACCGACTTGAATTTTACGCGCTTCATCACACAACAAACTAATAATATGGTCAACAGGACCGACTGCGACCATTGCTGAGGCCGCCATACACCGTTGTCCCGCACAACCCGACATCGAAGCTGCGACGTTTGAAGCTGTCATAGCAGGGTGAGCATCGGGCAGCACGATGAGGTGATTTTTAGCACCACCGAGAGCCAAACAGCGTTTGAGATTTGAAGTTGCACGTTTATAAACGATTTTTGCCACTTTTGTAGAGCCAACAAACGATACCGCTTCGATGCCTTCATGGTCGCAAATGGCTTCAACTATATCGCGGTCGCCATGTACAATATTGAAAACACCGTCGGGCAATCCAGCTTCTTTCAACAAAGCGGCGAGGCGCATCGTACTGAGGGGTACTTGCTCCGAGGGTTTTATAATCATCGTGTTCCCCAGAACTAAAGCGTTTGGAATCGTCCAGTTAGGTACCATCGCAGGGAAATTGAAAGGTACAATGGACGCTACAACACCCAATGCAAATCGTTCCGTCCGACACTCAACGCCCTTGGATACTTCCAACAGTTCACCTTGCACCAATTGAGGCATCGCACAAGCAAACTCGGTGAGTTCTATTGATTTCTCTATTTCGGCTCTTGCCTCATCCAGAGTTTTACCATTTTCTTCATGCACAAGGTAGGTGAGGCTCTCAATATCGCGCTCTAAAAGTGTTTTGTAGCGGAAAAAAACTTGTACCCGTTCTTTAATGGGCATTTTAGACCAGCCTCCAAAGGCTTTTAGAGCAGCCTCAACGGCAGCGTTTAAATCTTCTTTGCTTGACATCGGTACACGACTCAAAAGTGACCCCTCAGTAGGTGACACGACATCGAGCCAACGGTTGCCTGTCGCTGCGGTTGCTTGACCGCCGATATAGTTGGTGAGTTCTGCGTATTTCATTTTTTTAGATTTTAAAATTTAAATATTGTCTTTTTTATTTTGCATCACACAGATTCGTGGATTCACGGACTTTTAAATCTGTAAATCATGCCAGCGTAATTCAAAAATTATGCGCCAAAGGGGAAGCAAAGTAGTATTTCGTTCTGAAAAAAGCAAAAAGACATTACATTTTTTATGATAAAAAGTCTTGAACCAAGTGCAAATACAAAAAAAGGCTGTATCGTATGCGATACAGCCCCCTCAGTATAAAAACTGAAATTAATTATCGGTTTTTGGAAGCGGCTTTTTCTTAGCCTTCATTGCTTTTCTCTGTTCTTCTGTTGGTGCATTTTCAGGTTTTTTCATTTTACCTTTTTCACCATGTTCTTTGTGACCTTCGCCATGTCCTTTGTGGTCACCTTCTGCATGTTCACCTTCAGGACGCTTTGCTTTGCCTTGAGGGTGTTCTCCTTTTGGATGCTCGCCCTCGGCATGTTTCATTTTGCCTTGAGGGTGTTCCATATCTTTGTGTTGACCTTTAGGTTGACCTTGTTTTTTCCCTTTTTCACCTGTTTTTGTAGGTTTTTGAGCTTGGTCGGATGTTTTTCCTTTTGTTGGAATTGTCGTTGTCGTGCCGCTGCTGGTTGTTGTAGGCTCTGCAACTTGCGCGAATGAAACAGTTGCCATACCCATTGCAAACAACATGGAAGCAGCTAATGCTTTGATTTTCATAATTTAGAATTTAAAAGTGTGATAATTGAATTTTACTATCGAAAATTTGACATTTCGACGCAAAGGAAAAACCTTGTCACAAACCATCAGCTATATTAACGGAATTTTAACGTTTCTCTGAAATTCAAATGTTGAAAGATACCCCTCAGTACCAAGCTTCTAAAATGCTCACAAACACATATGAAAAGGGGATTCTACATGAAAACCTCGTTAGACTATACTTAAAATAATCCTTCAACCGACCAATAGCGTTCACCTGTGTCGTAGTTGAATGTCAAAATGCGGGAGCCCTTGGGCAATTCTGCGATCTTTTTAGCAACGGCAGCTAATGATGCGCCTGTAGAAATGCCACCCAAAATACCTTCTTCTTTTGCAAGACGTTGGGCGTAATCGAAAGCCTCATCTTTGGTTACAGTAATCACACCGTCTAGGATATTGCGGTGTAGGTTGTCAGGAATAAAACCTGCGCCGATGCCTTGAAGTGGATGTGGTCCAGGTGCACCACCACTAATGACAGGCGAAGCTGCGGGTTCGACAGCAAAAACTTTTAGATTAGGAAATTTAGCTTTCAATACTTCAGCGATACCTGAGATGTGTCCACCAGTGCCAACGCCAGTAATCAATACGTCTAAACCATCAGGAAAGTCATTCAAAATCTCAATAGCGGTTGTTTTGCGATGAATTTCGACGTTCGCTTTGTTGCTGAATTGTTGAGGCATCCACGCGTTTGGATTGTCGTTGACCATTTCAGCGGCTTTTTCTATCGCTCCCTTCATCCCTTTTTCTCTAGGTGTGAGTTCAAAACTTGCTCCATATGTCGCCATGATTTTACGTCGCTCAACTGACATAGATTCTGGCATCACCAATATCAATTTATAACCTTTGACTGCGCAAACCAATGCTAATCCAATGCCTGTATTGCCTGAAGTAGGCTCGATGATGACACTACTCTTCGTCAATATGCCTTTTGACTCAGCATCTTCAATCATGGCGAGTGCAATACGGTCTTTAATGCTTGCACCAGGATTGTTTCTTTCTAATTTGATAAAAACTTCGAAGTCGGTTGAGTACAGTTTATTCAATCGTACGTGAGGTGTATTGCCGACAGACTGTAGAATGTTGTTGAATTTCATTACTTTACCATTTTTATTTTAATTTTAAAGACTAAATTTTAGGCAAATATACAAAAATTGTTTTTAAATACTACTATTTCGATAGAATTAATATACTGTATTTCATTTAAATTTTGATACCAATTAATACATGCTAAAACGTTGCCAAAATTAGGTAAAGAAAAAATCGAAAAATAAATACTATTAAATTTGTAGAATTAGTAGAGTATAGTTTATCTTTGCACTAGTTTTGAAACAATGTGAGAACAAGTTATTTCAATACTTTGGTAATTTTTTAGTTGAAAGATGGCGGCTTCGCCGCCGTAGGCGGTGTTATTTACGCTTAAAAAACTATTCTATAATAATCATATAATCGTAACACTTTAGGCATCAAGCATTATGCGCTGAATGAGACATCATAATTCTGCTATTGCCTCATAAATAATTAAAAACAATGGATTTTATAAATAATAATTTCGAGACAACTACTTATTATACGCCGTCAACTACCCCTCAGTATTCGCCCGCTCCAATAGTAGTTTCAGTACCATCGTTGGATCAGAATCTACCACTTAAAGCTAAAAAGGAGCAAGCATTTACAAATGGAATTGGTGTCACAGACATTGTTGCCATACATAGAACCACAAATACAGACCAAGACCAAGCTGATTTTCTTGTTTATGGCAACAAACAAAACGGTCTGACAAATGACATAGCAGCAATTTTGGCTAAAATTGCTGCCGAGCAAACATTGGGTTTTAATACTAAAACACAGACGTTTATCAAAGAAGTAGACCCTAAAAACCACTTTATAGAAACAGTAGAGTTTGAAATTGGCTTGTATTAATTCAACCTCAAATAATACTAAATACATTCAAGCCGTGTTCTTTGATTCAATAAAATGCTTCGTTAGTTCAGTCAAGGTAGCTTTTTTACTAGGCTCAATATAGTTTATAAAAAAATATTATTACCACAGCTAACTTCGGGTTAAGTTGTTTGTTAATTTCGCCTAACGCTCAATCTGACTGACGACTAACAACAGAAAGGATAGTACAAGTTCGTGACAGCGATTCAATGGATAGCTCATAGGGTTTCATTCTTTAAAACTCATTCAAACATTGTTCTAACTAAAATTTTACACACTCAATTATGGCAATCGGACTTGTACTTATACTATTAGTTGTTGCGGTTATTTTATTGTCTATTGAGACTATCTCGCCCGATTTTATTGCACTAGGTTTGTTAGTCGTTCTTGTTTCTGCAAAAATTCTAACAGTAGAAGAAGCTTTCAAAGGTTTTGGTAGTGAATTTATCATCATGTTGGCAGCCGTTTTTGTGGTAGGTGAAGCACTTCAGCAGAATGGTATGGTTGATTTGGCAGCGCAACGCATCAGTCGCATTCAAAACTTTCCAACATGGGCATTGATTGGTCTTATCACAGCCTGTTCAGCAGGACTTTCTGCTTTCATGAACAATACAACTGTGGCGGCTGTACTACTGACACCTGTCATCAGCATTGCTAAACGGGTGCGTATCAGCCCATCAAAACTCTTGATGCCTATGTCATTTGGTGCATTGATGGGTGGCACATGCACCCTCATTGGCACTTCTACCAATATTGCAGGTAACGCCTATCTGGTCAAAAAAGGATTTGCCAGCATGACCATGTTCGAACTGTTGCCCATTGGTTTACCTTTAACTATTATCGGTATTGTGGTTATGGCTTTGGGGCATCGTTTCATACCTGCGCGTGCTGCAGTAGCCGCAGAATCGGGTTTTACAGAGCGGTATGAAATCCGTAAATACCTCAGCCGAATGCGCGTTCTGACTCAATCACCTCTAATAGGCAGATCCATTTTTAGCTTGAAATTGGGTCAACACGAAGTGCGTATCCTCAAAATCGAACGCCAAGGTCGTGACATATTCCCTGATGCAAACACAGTCATCCAAGATGGAGACTTACTCATGATTGAAGGCGTGCAAGAAGACATCACAGCATTGCACAAACAGGGCTTTGAACTCACAAGTGGCTCTATAAGCGATGCCGATTTGCAGAGTAAATCCGTTCGGTTGGTAGAACTATTGGTTGAACCCACTTCAGAACTTATCAATAGAACACTCATCGAAGCAGACTTTCGTAAAAAGTACCATATTACTGTCTTAGCCATTCATCGTAAAAATGATAATATCACAGATGATATTGCGACCGTGCCACTGCGCACAGGCGATGTCTTGTTGGGGCAAGGTCGTGTAGAGGATGTCGCACTGCTGCAAAACAGCAACGATCTGATTGTTTTACAAGAAATATCAGACAATACACCTTTCGACATGCGCAAAGGCTTAATCACTCTGTTCTTGTTCTTCAGTGCCATACTTTTAGGCTCAATAGAGATAGGAGGGAAGCCTATCCTACCGTTGGGTATTTCCTTTTTAGGTGCAGCTTTATTGAGTATCGCAACAGGGTGCATCACGCCCGAAAACGCATACAGTTCCATTGACCGCCGCTTACTCATTCTCATTGCGGGTATGACGGCGTTTGGCATTGCAATGAGTAATACAGGAGCCGACAAGTTTTTAGCTCAAAAAGTCGTTGAGTATCTTTCGCCTTTCGGTACGTTGAGTGTTCTGGCGGGGTTTATGATTTTGACCATAATCCTCACTCAACCCATGTCAAATGCTGCCGCTGCTATGGTCGTATTACCAGTTGCCATCGAAACGGCTAAAGCCTTGGCCGTGAATGAACGGACATTTGCCATTGCCGTCATTGTTTCAGCATCTGTTTCGATGATAACGCCTTTTGAACCGTGTTGCATTCTCGTTTCAAGTGCAGGACAATACAAAGTGCGAGATTTTATGAAAATTGGTGGCATATTGACTCTGGTCTTTTTAATTGTTATGCTGATTTTGATACCCTCAATTTGGAGCTTGTAGGTACAACATATCTTGTACAGTTCAACCTAAACACCATAGCGATATATATTTGAATGGTTAAAAGACCGCAGAGATATTAACTCTGCGGTCGAAATACCTTCTATCTGTCTGAGAAGTACCTTCTATCTATCCGAGAAGTATCTTCTATCTATCCGAGAAGTACCTTCTATCTATCCGAGAAGTACCTTCTATCTATCTGAGGAGTACCTTCTATCTGTCCGAGGAGTACCTTCAGCTATCCGAGGAGCGACTACTCTGCCATAACCTTAGACCACCCCCTCAGTATTCCCTACGCCAAAAGCTTTTTATATCGCGGGCAAATATTATTTTTGTACCGAGATTATTTCTACTTTGGTCCTTTACCAAAGCCTTGCAATTTATCTTAAAAAGGGGTGCTTTTGACATCACAGATACACTGACCAACATTTTAGGTGGGCTGATACTGTATATAGTTGTTGACAAGGGATTGAACAACAGTATTAAAGCACAAAAAGTCATCAATATTATGGCCTCTATAGGCACTGTTTTGATCTTATTGTTTTTTTTTTGCTAAAAACAAACAACTTATGGATAAGGTATCAATAACAATTCTGAAATTTATTTCGACTAAAACTTAAACGCAATCCAATTATGACAATTCTTATCACAGGTGCGAGCCGAGGTATTGGTTTTTCAACCCTCAAAAGCCTTGTTGCCCTCGATGCACAGCACAAAATATATGTCCTTACAAGAAATACACAAGCATTGAAAGACAAAATCGAAGCAGACAGTCAGCTGAAAACAGCGACTATCGAGGTCATACCTTTCGATTTAACCCATTTCACAAAGGAAGATTTGCTCCATTTATGGACAGAAGTAGATGTACTCATCAATAATTCAGGTTTACTCATCAACAAACCGTTTTCAGAATTGACAGAAGCAGATTGGTTGGCGATGTTTCAAACCAATGTCTTAGGTGCAGCCCAATTAACCCAATCTCTTTTGCCTTTGATGGGGCAAAACGGCAAAACATCTCATGTAGTCAATATCGGCAGCATGGGCGGGTATCAAGGCAGCAGCAAATTTGCAGGTTTATCGGCTTATAGTGCCAGCAAAGGGGCTTTGGCGATACTGTCAGAGTGCTTGGCAGAGGAATTAAAGGACAAAAATGTGAAGTGCAATTGCCTCTGCTTGGGAGCTGTTGACACAGATATGCTTCAAATGGCTTTCCCAAACTACAAAGCTCCCACGACAAGCGATGAAATGGGACAATTTATCGCCGATTTTGCCCTCAATGGGCATAAATATTTCAATGGCAAAGTGCTTCCTGTTTCGATTATGACACCTTGATATATAAATCAAACTGGTCAAAACCCGAGAAATACTGAGGGGTATTTGAGGGCAAGTCAGTCGGTGACTCAAAGTCACCGACTGACTTGCCCTCAA
>JAEUUP010000120.1 GCA_016787525.1 Saprospiraceae bacterium
AAATTTTGGCAAAGCCAAAATTTTAATCAAAAAATCGCCCGCTCCAATAGAAAAACTTTCAAAGTACGTCTTTTGCGCGTAGCGCAAAACAGTGAGTATCAAACACGCGAAAACTTATTTCTGATTACTTAATACATACAAAATACAAACACAGCACCACTCGCTCACACACGAGTGTCACTTGTTAAGCATTGTAAAAGGAGCGTTAGAATAGCAGGTGGACAAAAATTACGCCAAGTCAGGAGGTGAAAAAAGAACAGAAAGGTGGGCTTTTGATTCAATATCTTTGAAAATAGGCAGTTCGCAAGAGCGCATATTCGAGGATGCAGACGCTAATGACAAATAATGTTTTGAACAAGGGATATACTCTTTATAAAAAGCTTTCAAAATCCATTTGATAGATTGATTCGGCGCATCTTTTCCATTGATGACGTTTTCTTTCAGATAATCGTTCAATTGGCTTATCAAAGCATCTTGATGCACGTTGTTGAGGCAATAGTACTCGAGCGTATCGTTTTTGATGCGTTTTTTTACGAAGTCATAAGCTTTGCCGTCTTGATAAAATGAGCCTGAAACATACTCAAAATCCCTGTCTTCGATGTGCGCATAAGGCGACACGAGCATTTTCACGACTTTGAAAGAAGTCGTGGGCATTTCCTCCAGCATGATTTGCCGATTCTGAATTTGCTGATAACCCAAAAGCAGATAATAGCCTAAAGCGTTGAACAGCAATAAAAAGAGGAAAAAATAGGCAGCGGATTTTCTATATTTATTTACAGTCATTTCTAAGCGGAATAAATCCGCTGCAAATATAGATGTTTTTTGTAAATTTCGATGGTATTGAAACTCCCCCCCTCAGTAAACAAGCTTAAACGGTAGATACTGCAGGAGACATCAAACACAAAAATCAAACAGTCCAAATTGTGGTTTATCTGATGTACTCGATTTTTTTTTGAGTGCACTCGATTTTTTTTTGAGCGTACAAAGTCAATGACTTTGCGCACAAAATCATTTGGATTGCGCATAAAACCAATGACTTTGCGCACAAAACCATTTGGATTGCGCATCAATCGGATTGGATTGAGCGATGGTTCATTTGGATTGCGCATCAATTGGATTGGATTGAGCGATGGTTCATTTGGATTGCGCATCAATCGGATTGGATTGAGCGATGGTTCATTTGGATTGTGCATCAATTGGATTGGATTGAGCGATGGTTCATTTGGATTGCGCATCAATTGGATTGGATTGAGCGATGGTTCATTTGGATTGTGCATCAATCGGATTGGATTGAGCGATGGTTTACTTGGATTGCGCATCAATTGGATTGGATTGAGCGATGGTTCATTTGGATTGTGCATCAATCGGATTGGTTTGGGCGATGGTTTACTTGGATTGCGCATCAATCGGATTGGTTGGGCGATAAGTCATTTGGATTGTGCATCAATCGGATTGGGTTGTGCGATAAGTCATTTGGTGGACGTATAAAATCAATGGTTTTATGCCTAAAATCATTGAGGTCGGGTAGGCTATTGCAGAACAAACGCACAGACTCATGGATGGCAGTATCTGAACCAATCAGATAAAATATTTTTTTGATAAAAATTTTACGCTTTTTACTGAGGGGGTGCATACGATTACAAATTCTCTTTTTATCTTTATCTCGCTCTTTGACATCTCTGGCTTTTTTATAGCGTTATGAGTTATGAATGATGCGTTATGAGTTATCTGCTGCCTAAGCATTTATAACTCATCAGTCATAACTCATAACTTTCTAAACTCTTCTTCGGCTTCGGCTGGATTGAAACACTATAAAACAAGAAATTAAAGCTGCATAAAATAATTTCTTCTAAACCATTCTTCGGCTTCGGCTGGATTGTTCCCCCTGCCCCCAGAGGGGGAGTTGTCCCGTTCGTTCCCCCTTTGGGGGTTAGGGGGCTGAATAACTTCTTCGGCTTCGGCTGGAAACATTAAAGTCGTCGAAGTTTAGAACTTCGACGACTTTTTGAACTCAACCGTTCGACTTTTTGCGACTATAAAATGGCTGGATTAAAAAACAAAACGACGATGCCGTTTTACACCGCACCGTCGTTTTGTTTTGTCAAGTTAACATGTTTCACACCACACCGCCCATCGCAGGGTCAGTAAAACCATCATTGCCTGTTTCGACATGACCCGCGTAATGTCTTTCAAAATCTGCATTTCCTTGGATTTTGACGGAAAAATCGTACCAGTGATGGCTTTTTTGAAGGTCTAAAACGAGTTTCTTAACGCTGTTTTTAGCAACTTCAATCACTTTCAAAGGCTGTTTGTAAGACAAATCATGAATCTCAATTTTATGGCTTTTGCTGCTTTGGTTTCTGATGTTAAGAAGAACATTGCCCGTTAAAGTCCCGTTTTTTGACTCATAAATCAATGCAGTTTCGACATTTGGCGCATTCACATCACCTTGAAAAGCTCTGTAAAAACCATTCGGCCCGTAGGCTTCTAAATGGTATTGTTTATCCGAAAAATCGTTGATGTCCCAAGTATCTGACAATGTATCACCTGCTTTCACAGCATAATGACGTGTGTTGACCCACTCATTTTTATACGGCTTTGAGGTATAGACCATGAAGGGACAGCCATTGGCATTCTGACCAAAAACAGTATTGCCCGCCTTGAAACTGAGTTCAAATTGCGCGTTTTTCATCGTGCCTTCCACATACAATTCATACGCCACCGCACAGGCTTTGCGGATGCCTTTCTCTTGTTTTGCCCCCCAATCGAATGTTTTATCGTTCTGATTGATGCGTTTTATTTCTGCATCCGAAAAAGTGCGATAATTGGAGGGTTTGCCTTGAAATTTCGCTTGGTGAATACTTTTAATAAAAGGTGCTTTGTCCACAAACGTTGGCAAGTTAATTTTTTCACCTTTGTAAGGCTTGAAAACCGATTTTAAATCGCCGCAAACCGTCCGCCGCCATGCTGAAATATTGGTTTCTTTGATGTCCTTTTTCGTTTTTTTACTCAAAAACGCTTCCAAAAACTGCAAAACCGATGTGTGGTCAAACACCTCCGAACAGACATTGCCGCCCCGACTCCACGGCGAAGCAATCACCAAAGGCACACGAAAACCCAAGCCAATCGCATTCTCGCGGGCTTGCTTTTCGGGGTCTTTATACGCCCGCTTTTTTTCATGCTCAATATTTGCCTGCTCTACTGAGGGGTCAATGCCCGCCGACACTTTGCCCGTATTGGGCTTCTGATGATGCGGTGCGACGAAAGGCGGGATGTGGTCGTATTGTCCATCATTTTCGTCATAAGTGAGTATAAAAATGGTTTTTTTCCAGATTTCAGGGTTTTTAGTCAATATATCCAAGGTTTCGGACACATACCAAGCCCCATACCATGGCGCATCTGGATGGTCAGAAAACCTTTCAGGCGCGACCAACCACGTCACCGTTGGCAATTGGTTACTTTCAACATCTTGTCGGAATTGATGAAAAATATCGCCTTTGGGCAATTCCAAACTGCGCTTTTCACCTTTTTCTTCATATTCAAAGGTCGCCAATTCCCGATAGTTCGGGTCGTTTCTGTTGTTTGTAAAAGCCTTTTTATGAATGTTTTTCTGAAAATCGCTGAGTTTTTCAAAATTTTCGGGTGTGTAGATGTCCAAATCTCTTTTTAGAACTTCATAAAAATTCTTTTTATTGGTCAATTCTCGTTGAACTTTTGTCCGTTCTTGACCCTCTAAGTTCTTTATTTTTTCTTCTAATTCAGTTATCTGAACGGGTAAAATATCTTTCGCTTTCAAAAGATATTGGCGATATTCAGGATGAAACTTGACCTTATAATGCTCAAACCACTCAATCGGATTATCCGTGAAATTGGCTAAAAGCGCATCTTTTTCGCCGTCCAAACCCGAAGGCACGCTGATTTCATTTTGATAAATACGCCAAGAGATGCCATTTTCCTCCAAAAGCTCTGGGAAAGACCGCCATTTTGCCCATTTTTCGTAATCCACGTCTTCATTTTTGACATTGGCTTTGACATCAAAATCAGGTTTTTCACGAATCGTCCCACTCCACAGATACAAACGATTGGGCGTTGTACCAGTCAAAGAAGAACAAAAATGCTGGTCGCACACCGTAAACGCATCCGCCAAAGCATAGTAAAATGGAATGTCCTCCCGATTGTAATAACCCAAAGTCAATGGGATATGCTTATAATCTGCTAAACCCGTTTGTTTGGCTTGTAGCCACTTGTTGTGCCAACCATTATTGCTGGCATCCACTTGATTTTCCCAAGAATGAGGCAAAGAATGAAGCCAAGTGGCATTCGATTCCTTCATATTGAGACGAAAAGGCGCATAGGTGTTGCCTTGATTGTCAGATTGCAACCAAACTTTATTGCGATTGGGCAAACGAATGGCTCGTGGGTCGTTGAAACCACGTACCCCCTGCAAAGTGCCAAAACAATGGTCGAAAGAACGGTTCTCTTGCATCAAAATGACGATGTGTTCGGCATCGTAAAATGTACTCCCCTCAGTAGGATTGATGCTCAAAGCCCTTTGAATAGAAGGTGGCAGGCTGCCCATCAAGCCACTGCCTGTTGCTAAAATGGCTGCTTTTTTCAGAAAATCTCTTCTTGAATCCATGTTGTTTGTATCAGTAAAAAACAAAAAAGATAAGTGGAAAAATATAGCAGGTACGATAATTTGGTAGAAAAATCATACCCCCTCAGTAACAAGCCCTTTTCGACCCCACCAAGTTGCCAACGAAAAACCTGTGACCAAATCCCAAATGCCATACCATGCGGCGACGAGAGCCATACCGCCTAAACCATCGAAAAAGTTGAATATAATGATGAGAGCCAAAGTCACATTGTGAATACCCGTTTCAAAAGTCAAAGCACGACAATCGGCTTCGGGCAACTTGTTGATTTTACCTAAACCATAGCCAACTGCAAAAGCTAAAGCGTTAAGCACCAAGACAATGGTGAAAACTTTGCCAACGAATTGGAGGATATTGTTCAAATTGGCAGCCAATGCGCCAAATATCAAACCGAAGAACAAAATAAGCGACAGAATCTTGAAAGGTTTGCGAATTTTATCTGCCACTTTGGGTAAACGGCTGTTGATAGTCATACCAATTACAAGAGGTGTCAGAATGAGTCCACCGACGATTTTGAACATATCAAAGGGATTGATACTGACTTCGCGGTTCAAACTTGCCATATTGGGGACAATCTTTGCCCCCAACCAAATATAGAGTGGCATTGTGAGGATGCAGGCAATGACAGAAATGGAGGTTGTCGTGATGGCTAAAGCCGTGTTGCCTTTCGCCAAATGCGTCGTATAATTAGAATTATTGCCGCCTGGACAAGCTGAAATGGCTATCATACCCAATGCGACTGAGGGGGGCGGATTGAAGACAAAAACCAAACCCACAGTTACTAAAGGTAGAATAATGAGTTGTCCCATCATACCCACGATGGCAGGCTTAGGATTTTTCCAGAGTAAATCAAAATCTTTCTTGTGGATGTCAAGGGCGATACCAAACATCAAAAGAGCCAAAATGGCATTGAGAACCAATAAATTATTGGGGTTGAAGTTTATTTTGATTGTATCAACTGTTTCCATAAATCTGCCCAAAAAGATATAAAATGAGAATAAAGTTAGTTTTTGGGCAAGTTAGAAACTTTCGTTTAAATTGAAAATATTAATTTTTAGTTTCAGATGCCTCCTCATACTAAGCGAAAGTATTTTTCAGGCGATTTTCACAAAGACTTAGATAACCGTGACGACGTTTTGGGCAGCAAAAGCATTTGAAGAAAGAAATAATTTAGCAACCAAACTGTCGCAAATGATGGTCGAGATGCAAATAAGACAATCGCCCAAATTCTGATTTATTCAATTTGCCAAAGCGAGGGTGGGGGACGAGGTCACTTTCACGCAAAATAGCAAAGCCCAAGATAAATTTTTTGAGTAGATACAAATCATTGTCGAATGAGGTTGGTGGTGTTTGATTGCCTAATTTTGGGTCCATTTCAGGTACTGTCAACATCAAACGAGGTAGTTTTTCGAGGCGCATAACCCACCATTTCATAAAATTTTGAGACAAATAAGAATGTCGCCTTTTGGTAGGAATGTCACCATACATCATTCTAAAATAGTCTGCTGTGTGGCACAGCATGATTTGAACTGTCATTTTGCCCCATTGTGCACGACTGCGTGTCGAGAGTTTATCTACGCGGTCTAAGATATCAGCTAAGTCCTTGCTATTTGTTAAATTATGCATAGTCTTTTTGATGATGGAAGATTGAGAATAATCACCTTTGAGTGACTCACAATGACAGACGAATAACCAAGCATGACATTTTAAAAACGAATCATTAAGACTTGAGCTTCGCCTAATTTTTTGACAGACACAATGTAGAAACGAGAATAATCGCTTTCAGAAAACTCTTTTTCTTCGTCATTACCCCTCAGTATATTGACCAATTGAGGCACTGTATTAGAATGCCCAACTACCAGAAATTTACCTTTTTGAGCAACCAACTTTGCCAACAATTCTTGTTGTTTTTTGGCATCATACAACTCAACTATGTGGTGTTGTTGTTTGGCAACGGGTTCGGCTGTATGTTTGGTGCGCGGTCTATCAGTTGAGTAAATACCATTGAGTTTTACTTTTTTTAGCATTTTACGCAAAGCTAATGCTCGCCCACGACCAGTGGCGTTCAAATCAGCATTCGAGCCACCTGTCGTATCTTTTTCTGCATGGCGAACGATAAAGAAAATAGCCCCCTCAGTATCAGCAAAATTATCAATCTTCAAAGTTGTGCCGTCGGGCATTCTAATTGTGCCTTTGTTGTCAAACTTAGGTAAAGGTTTTGTATATGCAATGGTGTTTTGACTATATACACTCGGCATGGCAATAAAAGCCAAATAATAAAACAATAATTTTTTCATTATTTATGATTTTACGCAAAGTTGCTATTTGGTAGGAATAAAAAGAAAAATGGCTCACCAAATTTTCAATTCAGTGAACCATTTTTTTATGATGTGAATAAATGATGACACAATTTTACTCACTCATGCAGGCATAAGGATGTTTTTTTTATTATTTTTGTCCATTGTCGTTAATTCAGATGGCACTTCAATGGCTTTAGCTGATTTGTGAGCCAAGGCAGCTTCTTCCACTTTCCCTGCTTTTTCGAGTGTGACAGCATAGATTTCCCATGCTTTACGACGGTGCAAGTAGTTAGGGTCTGTGGGTTTAAAAGCTCGTTTAGTCACTAATTTTAGCTCGAAAATAGCTTTTTCGAGTTCACTCAACTCCAAATGACATTCTCCTTTGATGCGACGAGCAGCCCAAAAAACAGGTTGATAAGGCACCGCATTTTTTATAGCCAAATCCAAATCGTCAATTGCACCTACCAAATCGCCTAAAAAACGTTTAGCAATAGCACGACCTAAATAGGCTTCAGGATTGATGTGAAGGCTTATACTTTTAGTAAAATCCAAAATGGCTTCATCTGTACGTCCCAAACGGTGATTGGCAACGCCTCGACGTTCATATGCCTGTTCGTAGTTGGGGTATTTATCAATCGCTCTTGTCAATGAGTCAATGGCTTCATCTTCTCTACCTTGTTTACGCAATAGTGAAACACCGCGATTGTATTCAGTGGTTGCAAATTTATCACCTTGAGGGATAATTGTCACTTCTTGAATCAACTGTTTGCCTTCTGAGTCCAATATCCAAATATGCATAGCTCCTGCGACAGCATAGCTCCGCAGTTCATTGAACATATTAATGGTGTTTTTCCAAGTTTTTTCGGTACAGAGAGGAATTAAAGTACGAGGCACTTCAATTGTCTTCGACTCTTCGGAAAGGTGGTCTTCACCTTTTAAAAGAATGTCGTTTTTGTAGTACTGCTCCAAACGGCGGCGGTACTGCTCAATCATCATGTCGTAACTTTTTTGTGTTCCGAACGCTAAACGACCCTTGAGAATCACTTTGAACAAAGAATTCATAACTTTATACTGTTTTTTTGATGCTTTTGTTGTTTGGCACACCGCCACTTATTGCTGTATTTGACTCAGCTATTTTCAGTTTTACGTCTTTCTCTCAACTCTCAATTTTCGAGAGGCGCGCAGGATATTTGGTTAAAGTGTCGTGTGTAATAGAGTTTGGCTAAAAAGTTGTAGCAACGCGGCACGACAAGGATATTAATTAGAAAAACGAAGCCGCAGAGTAATTTATATTCTGCGTAGTCTGCACTCAAGCTCTTCTCATAGTAACACCGGAATTTCCCTACTGATGTGTAAAGCTATTAATCAATGATATACTGGGAACTTCTTTCTAAGTGTGGAGATGCAAAGTTACTGCAAAAAGTATTGATTTGCAATATCTAACCAATGTTTTTTATTTGTAGCAGCAAATTTTTTTTATTAAAATTTGATTAAGTTTTAATGTCTCTCTTAACGATATTGGGTAATTTTTTTGTTTAAGAAAATTAATAAAAAAAGAAAGCTAATTTGAGCATAAAAAATATGGTATTGCGGATCAAACTCAATGTCAAGTAGAAAGTCAAAAAAAAAGAATAAATTTAAGCCTTCATGAAAATAACATGTCAATCGCACAAAAGTGTTGACGATTGACAGACCACCCCTCAGTATGCCAATCGTCAAAATCTGTGCAAAAATATTATTGCTTAACAAAACGGTTGGATACGTTTCGGGCATAACTATCTTTGGCATGTATCTGATATATACCTGTTGATAGCTCTGATACATTAAATTCAAGTTTTTGAATACCTAATTCAACAGCTCTTTTTTCAATCATACTCAATCTACCTAAAGCATCAAAAAACTCAAAATATATATGCCGCTTTTCAAGGCTGTTCAATTCTACAGAGATAAAATCTGTGGTCGGGTTGGGAGAAACTCCATAAATGACGACTGGAATTCCTTGAGTCGGTCGGTTATTTTGACTTGCGTTTGCGACATCACAATTTCTCGTTAATGTTATATTTTGAATAACCGATTGACAGCCTTTTATATCCTGAACGCGTATGGGGTAAGTACCAGTTGATAAAAAGAAAAAAGCATTATCGTTTTGATAGGTCAGACCACCATCTTTTGAGTATTTGTAAGGTGCATTCCCTCCTGAGATATTCGATACTGTAATGACTCCATTTGTTTTTGAGCCACACGAGCCATTGTAGGTACTTGTTTGGAATACAATAGGTGAAAGAAAGGAAATTTCAAGTTGCCTTGCAACACTTAAACAACCTAAACCATCTTTAATGCGCACATTATATTTGCCAACAGCAAGATTTTTGAAAATATTACTAGTCTGAAAACTCGAACCAAAATCAATGCTAAATTGGTAACCAGAGCCGCTCCCACCTGATACTGAATTGAATGAAATAAGACCATCGGAGGTGTTTTCACAGCTCACAGACTGATTGGTTGTTGTAAAGATGAGTTCTGGGTTTTGCTTGATGTTTATATTTTGGCTTATAACACAGCCAGAAGTATCTTTTACTTTTATACTGTACACACCTGACAATAAACTCGAAAAATAAGGGCTAGTTTGCCATTTTTGACCATTATCAATGCTGTACTGATAAGGCGCAAAGCCACCAAAGACGTTGATATAGATTGAAGCATCTGAAGAACCATAACATAGATTGTTGTTTTGATTTATTTGTATTGCAAAACTGCCTCCTCTAATCGTTGTCAATTGGCTGTTTGAGAGACATTGTGTTGCGTCTTTAACTCTAAGTGCATAGATACCTGTATTCAAGTTTGAGAAAATAGGGTTCTCTTGCCAACTGTTGCCTCCATCTATGCTATACTGATAGGGTGCAATGCCACCAACAATATTTTCTATCTTTACAGAACCACCTTGCTCACAATTGCCATTTTCACTCTTTATAGAAAAAAGAATGTTTTGTGGCTGCAAATTGATACGCTGAATAGCACTGATACAACCAACACTGTCTCTCACGCGGATATAGTAAGATGTGTTGGGCAAATTATAGAATGTATTTGAATCTTGCCAACTTATTCCATAATTTATCGAATAATGGTAAAAACGCCCTGTGCCACCTGTTACATTCTCAATTTTGAGACTACCTGAACGGCAACTTGTCTGGCTATTGACGACAAATTTAATATCTTCTGGCTCTTTGATATAAACGGTTTGAGTGAATGCACATCCGCCTATTTCTTTCACGACAACGGTGTAATTGCCTGATTTTAAGTTAAAAAAGAATGGGTTACTATGCCAATTGACACCACCGTCTATACTGTAACTATAAGGTGCTCGACCCCTCAGTACCTTTATCAGAATGGCACCATCATTTGCCGAATGACAAAAATTATTTTTGGAATCTATAAATGCAGAGATGTTTCCATTTCCACCCGATGCGACTTCAATCGAATCAGACCCCGAGCAACCATTAGCATCTGTGACCGTGACTTGATAAGAGCCGATGCCAACATTTATTGAAGGAATTGTTTGATTGTTGTTCCAAATGTATTTGAAAGGCGCAGTACCACCCAAAACAGTTGCTGTGATTGTCGTACTATCACTACCACAGACTGTTTGGTCTTCACCAGCATTGACCGTCAAACGAGTTGATTGTTGTACTTGTACTTGGTCAGACCCTGAGCAACCGTTTGAGTCAGTGACTGTGACTTGGTAAGAGCCGACACCGACACTTACTGAGGGGGTAGTTTGATTATTGCTCCAACTATAGCTGAACGGTGCAGTACCTCCAGAAATAATTGCTGTTAATGTTGTCGTATTATTACCGCATACCGTTTTATCATCTCCTAAACTAATGCCTAAAATATTAGATTGTAATACTTTAGATTCAGCTATTCGAATGCAGCCATTGTTATCGGTCACCGTAACTTGATAGCTACCGATGCCGACATTTACTGAGGGGGTTGTTTGACCGTTACTCCAATTATACACAAATGGCATTTGACCGCTTGTTGTAGTGACGTTTAGAGTTGTCACACTGTTCGCACATACTGTCTGTTGCGCATTTAATTGAATGCTAAAATTGCTTTTTGAAACGATAACTTCATCTGATACAGAACACCTGAAAAAATCATTGTTAGTTACCGTCACACGGTATGTATTGGCTGTGTTGACAACTATGGAAGGGGTATTGGCTCCCGTACTCCAAGTATAAATCAGATTAGAATGGGTGGTGTTGCTCACATTTGCGGTTAATACTTTAGATGAATTGCTATCACACAGTACCAAATCTGCCCCAAGTGACACCGTAGGTCTGGGTAAAATAATTATTCGTACTTCTTTGGGTTTGCCAAAACACTGAAGTGTTTCACTAGATGCGCTAGAGCAGATATTATTTTCAGGTTCATCGAAGACAAAAACGGTTTGGCTTGTATCACAGACAAGTGTATTGCTTACTGAAATCAGCTGAGACCGATTCGACGACTTGTACCATGAAATTCTACCATTTGGAATGCTTGGAATGGCATTGAGTGTAATAGGTTCGCAGCTCGAAATGGGTACAAAATCAGCTAACTCTTCCGTTGAGTTTCCTCTAAATACTTTAGGCGTGCGGTTGGGTAAGTTGAAAACAGTTAAATCCAAACGACTTGGCGGACTGTAACAACCATTAGCAATTTCAAATGCGTAAACAGTATTGTTTCTAAAACTCGTATGCAAACTGATGCTACCATCCATCACAGAAGGTAACGAATTACCTTGTCGGTTTATATTGTCATACCATACAAATGTCAAATTGGGGATAGGTTGAAAAAAAGCATCTCGATGCTGAGCTTTGCCTGTGACAGACTCGCAGCCACAGAAACCATTGTGTTCGCCAATATAAGGTGCGGGAGGTGTTTCTTTGATAGAAACCGTAGCTGGAGGTGACGTTTGACTTGGGCAGCCGTTGGTAGATACTATAACATCGTAAGAACCATTGTCAGCAGTTGTCACTGATGGGAAAAATAGTCGAGCATTTGTCGCGTTGGGTATATTTGAGCCGTTTTTCCGCCATTGATAAGACAGATTTTGACCTGCATAACTGGCAAATAATGTCAATGTATCGCCCGAACATCGAGTTGAAGAGACAGGTGTTTGTATTAAGCTAATACCACAGTTTTGACTTTTCATTAGTATTGGGAGACCAACAAAAATGAGCAAAAGAGAATGTTTAAATTGGTTCATAAGTCTTTAAGTTTTGGTTTGTAGATTGCTTGTTTTTAGCACACAAACTATTATTTAACCTTAACAATAAGGAATCGTTTGTGTTATGCATAAATAATTGCCTAGTAATAATTTATGTGCGATACTTGATGGCTTTTGACACCATTATTCGCTAAAACGAAAAGTGTGAACTTATGATGAAATAGTGGCTTTGGTGTTTTATCCTGTACTTTTAGGTGCATAGGTACAAACGAAAAACACAACTTGAATGAGACTGATTCGTCAAGTGTGCATTTCAAAGCAGTTGTTTTGTGGAAAGGATTTAGAATTTTGTATCAATTCTTGGGCAAAATTAATATTTACAATGCAAGTATGTTAGGATTTTATTTAAAATATTCAACAAGGAGTACAAAATTAAATTTGGTATTGGTACATAAAAAAAAACTGTTGAGCATTTATTCCTAAATGGTCTCAACAGTTCAGCGTAAACATATTATGAGAAAAGCCTCGAAAGGCTTACAAACTTTATCGGATAAATGTCTGCCTATAAAATTGCTGCCCTTGACGTACCAACAAAAAATACTGCCCATGAGGCAATGAAGTCGTGTTCAGGCGAGCTGTTTTACCTTTGGTTTTTTCCGTCAAAACAATTCTTCCCAAAGTATTATAAACGGTTAATTGTAACCCTAAATCATCACCTGCGGGTAGTTCTACAGTTAAATAATCCGTAATGGGGTTGGGAAATACCTTTAATACTGAGGGGGTAGTTTTTTCATCAAAAATAGAAGTTGTTTTAAAGTCTGTGAAATCTAAATTTATAAGTTTTTGATTTCCAGTACCTTTAAATGTGACTTTTACACCCGAAGGTACAATGACATTTGAAAAATTGACGGAAGAATTGACTACCAATGTCAGCGTTTTTCGTCGCAACCACTTGGGTACATTGTATAAATCGAATGTCAAATCCAATTTATTACCACTCCCACTTGTGGTGAAAGTGGCATAACGACGCATTTGTAAATATTCATAAACCTCTTGCAAAGGAGCCATCCACATATTGTCGAAGCCATTTTTGCCCCATGTATCGGCTGCCCGTTTCATGTAGGTATAAAAATCTTTAAACCCAAAGACAGCTGTTGTATTGAAGTTGTCAATCCGATGCGTAAATTCGTTGTACCAAATTTTATTTCCTCCAGTAGTTTTGGCGACAGCTCGGTCAATAAAACTTGGAGATGTTTTGATACTCTCTTCCATTTCCATTCGATGGATGGTATTTCTCTCAAAACCACTATCTGATGTCACATTGAGTCCCCCAAAACCTATCGAATTGCCAGGTTGATTAAATACCAATTGGCTGCCTTGCCGATATGCAATATCATTATAAAAAGTATCACCCGAAGGCACAACAAAAAGTGGCATTTCAAGGCGTTTTTGTGTCTTATTGCGCACTGCTACGCTATTCTGTTCAATTTCATTTACATAATCATTACCTGACATCGGGCCATTCCAACGTGAACGATGGGTATAAGAGTGATTAAAAACATCCCATCCCAAATCATAAAGTGTATCAAGTTGTTTCCACGTCAATTGCCCTTCAACATTGCCTGTATGCACATCAATATTGGCTAAATTGGCTGTATTCCATGCCAAACCGCATCGAAAAGGAATATCATTGCCACAGCCATCAGTATAAAATAGTCCAGTATATATTTGCCCGTTGCCTCGTACCAGCCCTCCCTTAAAAACAGGTAATGCTGTTGTCATTGCATCATCTGTTGCATCATCAAGTGTAAAACTGTAAGCAAAATCTTTATTATATTTCAAAAAAGCTTTTGCTACTGAGGGGGGTGTTGTCAGAGGTGCATCAAACTGAATCGTGATTTTTTGCCCCAAAACTGTTGTAAAAATTAGGCAAAAAATAGCAGCGTGGCAGATTGTTTTTTTCATAAGTGATTTTTTTAGAACTGCTTCTTGACAAAACAATTCGCTCTATAATCGGTTATAAAATGCTTATTATCATAAATCCTCCTTATCAGTATTTCACAATTTTTTTAACCCAAAAATCTTGTCCATGATTGACACGAACAAAATAAAGACCTTGAGGCAAATTTTCGATTGAAATGGTATTGAAATGTGATGCTGTTTGTCTGGTTTTGAGTTGTCCTGTTTGACTGTAAACTTCGATTGTAGCTGTAGTTTTGTCATCAAAATCTGTTTCTACAATCACTGTTTCGTCGGATACTGAGGGGGTAATTTTAACATTAAATTTTGACGCAACAAGTAACGATACAACTCTCGAATAGTCAAAAGTGCCGTCTTTATCCAACATTTTGAGCCGATAATAGCTCGTTTTGCTGAATTGTACATCTTCAAAAGAGTATTTTGAGCCATTGCCTGTCGCATTTATTTTTCCAATAGGCGTATAACTGAACCCATCTGTACTTTTCTCAATTTCAAAACCATGAAATTTGCGTTCTGCTGCTGTTTCCCAATTCAAAACAGCCATTGTGTTTTTTGCAGTTGCCGTAAACTTGACCAACTCAACGGGCACAACCGGTGTATAATTTGTGAAATCTAAGTTTAGTAACTTAGTCGAACCCGTACCACGCCACGTAGCTGTGATACCTTGTGGTAACGTCACATTTGAGAAGTTGGCTGTCGAATTGATGACTAAAGTCACGGTCTTACGCCGCAACCAAGTCGGAACGGATGAAAGATTGAGCGTTATTTCTAATTTATTCTCAGCTGTTAGCGAAAGATTATAATTGACATTTTGGCGACTTACGACGTATTCATAAACTTCTTGCAAAGGGGCAAACCATACACGGTCACTGCCGTTTGTACCATAAACACTAGCAAGATTAGATATATAGTCTTTAAACTTATAAAAATTAAAGGCGGCACTGGTATTCATATTGTTGATATAATGACCAAACTCATTGTACCACAGATGAGTGCCACCTGTACTTTGATTGGCAATATAGGTTAATTTAGTGGCATTATCCACTTGACTTTCAATGGTTTCGCGAAAGCCTTTGAGCTCAGTCATATTGGCATTATCATCTACTTGAATGCCATTAAAACTGACACCTCCTTGTGGATAGTTTTGGTCAAAAATGGCTTTATGACCCAATTGCAAAGCGACACTATGGTAGTTATAATCTCCTGATGGAGCAACGAAAATGGGCATTTCTACGCCCAAATGATTGCGTACAGCATCATTATTCTGTGTAATTTGATTAGCATAGGTATAATTCCCCGAAATATCTCCCCATGCTCGATGGGCATAGCTGTGATTGATAACATCCCAACCTAAGTTGTAAACCTCTTGCAGTTGTGTCCATGTCATATAATTGGGGTCATTAGCATTCGGTCCTGCGCCATAGGTATTGGTCGAATTCCAAGCTAAACCAATTTTGAAGGGTAGATTGTTGCCACAACCATCTGTAAAGAAAAAACCTGGTGACGTATAGCCGCTATTAGGCACTATACCACCTTGAAACAAAGGTTTTGCAACAGCATAGTGGTCAGCTGAACAGTCGTCGAGTGTAAAACTGTATGCAAAATCTTTATTGTAGCGCAAAGAGGCTTTAGATACTGAGGGGGTACTCGAAGGTGTTGCATCAAGTTGAAGGATGACCTTCTGTGACATTAATTGTATGCACAATAACAAAAAAATAACAAGAAGTGTATTAGTCTTTGTCATAGTAAGTTGTTTTAATCTGACCACAAAATTAAGGCTTTACTGTTGGAACTACAACCAAATTGCCTTTTTTTATCTTTTTTTACAAAAAAGTAGGTAGAAAATGGCTTTTTTTTTATTGTTTTACAAACAAAAAGTTGACGATTCTTCCTTTTTTGTTTCTAAAAAATTAGCTTTGCACCTCAAAAAAACAGATTGGTTGAGCAATGATTCGAGAAGAATTTCCAGTAGAAGGTAGCCATTATCAGGGTGGTATCAGCGATGGTTGGCAGTATCAGATTCGATTTGCAGGCTCAAAATTGCAAGCGAGTTTGGATATGATTCGCGCTTTTCTCGATGAGGAAGGTTACGAGGACGTACCGTTACCCAAAACTCAGGACGAATTGTTGCACTTTCGCCTACCCACCAAACAGCAACAAATCTCGCTTTTTGACAACAACGGTTATGTTCACAATCCTATCAAAATCCTTTTTGACCCCAATGAGCGAACGTCTAAAACATTAATTCTCTGTATTTTCGATGAAAAAGCGGACAACCATTTGCTCCGTTTTCATGGAAAAATAACGTGACAGCTTCTTACAATAGCAAAGTATTTATTGACAATAAAACATTCCTATTCAAGATTCAAAAAATGAAACGATTAGCCATTGATATGGACAATGTCATCGCCGACATTACAGAAGCTTTTTTGAACTCACACGAGCGCGAAACAGGTGTGCGTCTGACCCCCAATGACATCAACGGGAAAATGGAAAGGGAAGCTTTTCCAACAGTTTTGGATTGGGTGAATACTGAGGGGTACTTCCGACACTTAGCCGTTATGCCTGATAGTCAACGAGTTGTGAAGCAGTTGATAGAACATTATGACGTATTCATTGTATCAGCAGCTACACAATTTCCGACTTGTTTGAACGACAAAATGTTTTGGCTACAAGATCATTTTCCGTTCATCGGCTGGCAAAATATTTGTCTCTGTGGTTCAAAAACTATTATCAAAGCCGATATTTTGATAGACGACCATTTCAAAAATCTTGATTATTTCGAGGGTGAAACCTTGCTTTACACCACTTTTCACAACGTTTTTGCCAACGAAGGACGGCACAAAAGAGTGAACAATTGGTTGGAAATTGAGCAAATATTACTGCCCTAATACTTCGTCATATATTTAAAAAAGACAGCCCGAAGTGTAATCAAAAGATGGTTAAAAAAATTAGGTACAACGCCAAAATGCTCTTTCAAAACGGCATAACGGTCTTTCAACGATTGGTGGTGCCGTTTTTTAGATACACCGCCCATGAGGTATTCTGAAATAGTAGTATGCGTATTTGTTATATTTTGAGCGTTTTTCAAGCATTTAATGACCCAATCAATGTCTGCGGCTAAATTCCCTTCCATATACTGAGGGGCTATGCGTCGAGCTGGCAAAAAAGATTGATGACACACCACCATGCCCAAACGCATACTCCGCCAAGTCAATTTTTCAGGCAATTTTTGAACAGTCAAATCCGTTCGAGTACCAATATGTTGGCGGTCGTCGTTGACTAACATGGTTTCGCCATACAAAATATCGGTTGTGGGCGTAGCTGCTGCTGCTATTTTCTCGAGTGTTGTATGCTCAAAAAGCCTATCGCCTGCATTCAGAAACAAAACAAACTCGCCTTTTGCAAGCCGTAAACCTTTATTCATCGCATCGTAAAGTCCTTTATCAGGTTCTGAAATCCAGCGAATTCTGTCTGAATGGATTCCTTCAGAAAAGGGGTGTTGCTGTGCTAAATTTTGTACAACCGAAAGTGTCGCATCTTTCGAAGCACCATCAACGACAAGATATTCATAGTCCGTAAAAGTTTGATTCAGAACACTTTGCATTGTACCTTCAATAAGTGTCTCACCGTTATAGACTATGGTTATGATTGAAAATTTCATTATTCAAACTTTCTTTTAAACTGTAAAAACCAATCTTCAAAGTAGCGTTTGGAGAGCCAAGAGATGCCTACGACACCGATGGTTGTCACAATATAAAAAAATAAGGTGGATACTGAGGGGGACATCTGAGCCATTATTTTTTTGAAAACTAAGACTACACCAAATATGACGAGCATTTGATACATATAAATGCCATAGCTGATTTCACCCAATTTTTCTAAAATCGGGTTGTTTAGTTGAAACAAAGGTCGAGGATTGACCGATACATTGAGTATGAGCCACAAAAAAAGCCCCCCCTCAGTAAAGGCATTGACAACAGGTGTTAGAAATAGTATTTTGTAAACAAAAGATTGACTATCAACAAAATAGCTGTGAAAAAATAACCTTAAAATTAGGACTGTTAGACATAAGATTTGGAAAAAAGGCTTGAAAACAATCGTATTTTCAACGATTTGTCGTTTATGAAAAACAAAATAAGCGCCTAAACCGCCAATCGCCATCAACTCAAATTTTAGGGACAGCAGTATATCTGCCACTATACTGAGGGGGGGGCTTAAATCTTTTTGAAATGCAAAATAAAGAATAGTCAATGATTTAATGATAATGACACTTGTGATGACTGCTAAAATATGTTGCTTAAAAAATTTGAAAAGAGGAGCCCAAATTAAGTAAAAATACTCTTCAACTCCTATGCTCCAAAGAGGCTCTAAAAAATGACTTCCGAACAAAGCATTGACCACGAAACTCAAAAAAAAGAGGAACAAAACGCCGCCTTCTGCCGTACTATAAGGCTGTGTGTTTGGAAAGTGAATCACATTGAGAAAAAACGGAATCGCTATTAATCCAATGAAAACCAATAAGTAGTAAAGCGGGAAAATGCGTAATACACGTCGCATATAAAACTTGGACAAACTGATGTCGTGTGTTTTTCGGATTTCGCTCAACAATAAATAAGTTATCAAAAAGCCTGACAATACGAAGAAAAAAGAGACGGCTAACGATCCATTTCTGAAAAAAGAATAGTGTTCAAAATTGGGCAATCCATATTTCGCTCGTATGGTTTCGCCATGATGCAGGACGACAAAATAGGCTGCAAAAAAACGGAGCGCGTTGAGGCCAGAAAAATGAATTTTAGATGCCGTGGACATAAATTTTTGATATAAAATGATACTTTTGCGAAATTTTGAACAAAAGCAACCTCAATTTTTGAGCCACAAAATTAGAATAAAATAATTGACAAAATTCATTTGATAATAATCATTCATTAATGGAAAATTCAACAATTAAAAAACTCCTACCGCACGGCATTGCTTTTGTCGTTATGGTTGTTCTTGCACTCATGTTTTTTTCTGCCAATGTGTTTGATGGCAGAGTTTTGAGCCAAAATGATATTAACCAAGCGTCGGCCTCACAGTCTGAGATGGAAAAAGTGAAGGCAGCAACAGGACAAGCCCCGCTTTGGACGAATGCATATTTCAGTGGTATGCCCACTTTTCAGATACATCTTGAAACTAAAGGCAATTTGACTGTACCTGTTTTCAAAATATTGATGGCGGGTCAGCCGATTACATCGTATTTTGCTGAAGTGTTATTAGCCATGCTGTGCATGTATTTGCTATTGACAGTCATGCGATTGGATTGGCGACTATCGCTTTTAGGTTCAATTGTTTTTGGGATTTCTACATTCAATATGGATATTATATCGGCGGGTCACTCAACTAAAATGGTGGCTTTGGCTTATACACCAGCGATTTTAGCGGGCGTTGTGGCGGCGTTTAGAGGCAAATACATGTTGGGGGCTGCCATGTTTGCGCTTTTTACGGCTTTACAAATGTACGCCAATCACTACCAAATTACGTACTACACTTTCCTCGTCGTTGCCGTTATTGGTGTTTCTGAACTTATCAATGCGGTTCGCACGAGTTCTTTTTTGGGCTTTGGTAAAGCAGCTTTGTCATTGATTGTGGGTTTAGCGGTCGCAGTTTTGACCAATATCACGACTATCTGGACAACGATGGAATATCAAGCTGAAAGTACACGCGGCAAAACAGAACTCTCTGCCGCTTCAAAAGCCGCTTTGCAAGCCAAGCAAGGTACTTCAGCATCGAGTAATCCTGATGGCGGTCTGTCAAAAGACTATGCGTTTGGTTGGAGTTATGGCATCGGTGAAACAATGACTTTATTGGTGCAAAACGCTTATGGCGGTGGTGCTTCGCAAAATATGAGTAACGTACCAATTGCAAACCAAGGACTTGCAGGTGCATTGTACATGGGCAATCAACCGTTTGTGGGTGTGGCGATTTACTTTGGTGCTATCATTGTTTTCCTTTTCTTTTTGGGGATTCAGATTGTTGATGCCCGTTGGCGTTGGAGTATTTTGGCGGCAAGTCTTTTGGCAATTGGCATTGCATGGGGCAAAAATTCGCCAATTGCGACCACCTTCTACGATATTTTACCACTTTTCAATAAGTTCAGAGCGCATACACAGGCACTGGGCTTGGGTCAATTGTTGTTCGCATTGATGGCAATGTTGGCGTTGAACAAATTTTTAGACCCCTCAGTATCGAAGGCTCAAAAACAACGCGCTTTGTTGATTGCAGGTGGCGTGACTGTGGCTTTGTGCGCCATGAGTTTCATGGGCAGTTTTGCCAACCCTGTGGCAGACCAACGTATCATTGGACAAATCAAACAAAGCAGCCCACAAGTGAGCGATGCACAAATCAATCAACTCATGGCAAGTGTACGTGAAGCGCGAGCAGACTTAGCACAATCGGACGCTATGCGCTCACTAGGCTTGGTTTTAGCCGCCGCCGCTTTGTTGTGGCTTTTACTGAGGGGGGTGATTTCAAAATCGTGGGTTGTCGTAGCAGGCATCGGCTTATTGTGTTTTGGCGATGCTTGGACGGCTTCTAGACGTGTGATTTATGACGAAAAATTCCAAGACCCTGCGAAAGCCAAAGAGGAAATGAAGGCAAGTGCCGTGGATGAATTGATATTGAAAGACAAAGATTTGAGTTTCCGAGTATTGGATTTGCGTAGAGGGTTCCCATTTGAAAATGCAAATACATCCATGTTTCATAAATCTGTCGGCGGCTATCATGCTGCCAAAATGATGATTTATCAAGAAATGATTGAGCGTCATTTGGGCAATTTTGAACAAGGAAAAGCCGTGCAAGAGTGGGCTGTCATGCCACTTTACGGCATGTTGAATGCCAAATACATCATTTTAGGCGATGAAATGAATGGCTTGTTGCCAAATCCACAAGCTTTAGGCAATGCATGGTTTGTGAAAAACGTGAAAGTCGTGGACAATGCCGACCAAGAATTGGAAGAAGTAGGCAAAATCACACCTCGTTTTGAAGCAGTTGCTCAGAAAAAACATGCAGAAGCGATTGGTTTGACCACCCCTCAGTATGATTCAACAGCAACGATAAAAATGACTTCATACCATCCTGACAAATTGGAGTATGAATCATCTGCAAAATCTGACCAAGTGGCTGTGTTTTCAGAGATTTATTACCCAATGGAAAAAGGCTGGAGTTTGACAATTGATGGGCAACCTGCAAAATTTGGTAAAGCCAACTACATCTTACGAGCAGCCAAAATTCCTGCGGGCAACCATAAAATCGTCATGGAATTTCATCCAAAATCGTACTACTCAGGTGAAACATATAGCATGATAGCTTCAGTTCTGTTATTGTTGAGTTTTGCTGGCGGCTTGTTCTTGTATTTCCGTAAAAATGGTTTGCCTGACACCGATTTATTGCCAGAACAACTAGAGGTAGAAAAAACAGAACGCAAAACAACTCCCTCAGTAGCGAAACCAACAGCGACACCTACTGAAAAACCAAAACCGACTTTGCGTAAAAAGAAATAATTGATTGTTTATCAAATAGTTGTAGCAAACGGTTGTCATTTTTGAAAGGTGACAACCGTTTACTTTTTTGATATAATATTGTAAAGTTTATTTTTCTAAAGAGATGCTGTTTAATCTTTTGTAATTTGCGATCAAACAACCCATCTTCATATAATTTAAAAAAATACTTATGTTGTCCAAAAGAATAAATTACGTATTATTTGCAGTAGCCATCTACTTCCCAATTTTTTGGAATCTCGACTCATTAGGATTACAAATATTTGACGAAAGTCACAATGCTGTTAATGCAATAGAGATGATGCAAAATGGCAATTATTTCGTCAGATACTATGATGGTGCGCCTGATTTATGGGAACCCAAACCACCTCTGTTGATTTGGCTGCAAATATTTTTTATTAAACTCTTAGGTCTTACTGAATTATCAATTCGCCTTCCAGCAGCATTGGCAACAGTGGGTTTGATAGCTTTTATCATTTGGTTTTTCAAAAAAAATTGGCAGGATACTGAGGGGGGAGTATTTGCAGCTCTAACTATCGTTACTTCAACAGGGTTTATTAGTTATCATGTTAGTCGAAATGGCGACCACGATGCTTTAGTAACATTTTTTCTGGTTGGGTATATGCTCTTTTTTTGGAATTGGCTTAAAAGTCAAAATCAGAAACATCTGTTGTTTTCGATTCTTTTTATTGTCTTAGCTGTTTTTACTAAGAGTATAATTGGTGTGATTTTCTTGCCCGGTCTATTTTTATACGTTCTTTTGACAGGTCAACTGTTCAAAGTCATTGGTAATCTACGTTTTTGGATATTTAGTATAACAGGGTTCTTAATTGTTGCCAGCTATTATTTGATTTGTGAGAAACTCCATCCAGGTCATTGGACAAATGTTTGGAATATGGAATTCCTCCCTCGTTATACAGGCTCTTTTAAGGATGGTGTCAATGGGTGGAAACCCAGTTTTTTAGACGATAAATGGTATTGGGTCAAAAAAATTTACAGCAAAACGTATCCGATTGTCTGGACTCTACCTTTGAGTATTGTTTGCATACTGAAAAACACCAATAAAGAACGGAGGCAATTTTGGCTTTTACTTCTTTGCTGTTCAAGTACGTTCTTATACATTATTTCTAATGGATGTGTCATTGATTGGTACGATGCGCCAGTTTATCCTATTTTAGCAATGATGTCAGGGTTGATTTTGTCAGATATTTATAATGGACTGAAAACAAATTTACAAAATAATATTTCATCACCCCCCCCCTCAACAGGTCTCTTACGTAGCTTTTAATTGGATTTTTATTGCTGCTTGTTTTGCTATGCCTTACTATCAAATTTTGACTAAGATCAGCGATAAACTTGAACCTGATACCATCGAGCAATTCGGGCCTTTCTTAAAAAAAATCATTCCAGAGTATCCAAATATTAAAAAGTACACTATTTTATACGATTCCTATGGCTCTCAAATTCAATTTTATATTTATAAATACAAAGAACAGCAGGTTGATGTTGACAAGATATTTATTCCAAATGATCCCAATTTCAATAATCTAAAAGCGGGACAATATGTTATTACTTCTGACAATAATGTTGAGCAAAAGTTGGTACATACTTATGCCGCAGAACGAGTTACTTTTCATTACGACAGTCGTTTGTATCGTATAATCAGTAAATTGCCTGTGGCTAAGGATTCTACAAAAAAATAATGGTTAGTCGTATGGAAACAGGTATTTTATGGTAAAATATTTTACATTTACTGAGAGACAGTTTAAAACCTAAGAAGCTGTTTTAAAACCTAATCGAACAATCACGCACTGTTTTTTCGCTTGTCCAAAGGACTCCTTCGGAGCAGAAAAACAGTCAAAAATAGTGTTTATAGGTTTTAAAACAGCTTCTAATACTCCTCTTGTCTCTCAATAGATACTATAAAAAGATTCGGTTTCAGAGCGAAGTCAAATTCCACCTCGTTAACGGATTTTCGTGATTCGTAATGGGTAATTACTTAAAAAAAAACATTAGAAGCGTATATAAAAATGTTGCAAGTCATTGAAATAATTGACTTATTTTTTATAGTTAAAACGCTTCTTTTAATGACCCATTACAAGGCACGAAGAACCTTAAAAGATATTATTTTGCCTCTTTTTTGATGGCATAGCGCAAGGTTATGCCATAAGTTCTTGGGTCACCTAAAACGCCTGCATAATGACCAGCATTACCACCTGCGGGTAATAATTGCTCGAAATAATTTTGATTCAACAAGTTGCGTGACCATAAAGTTACAGAAAGACCTGTGGGTGATTTAAACCCGATACGAGCATTTAAGAGTGCATAGCCATCCACGTTTAGATACTGAGAAGGCGAAGGGCTTGACGAGAACTTAGAACGGTAGTAGCTATCAGCAGCCAAGAAGAATTGCCCTGCTTTGCCGAATATTGAAGCGGCTTTTGTAAGCTCACCACCCAAAGAGACGATGACTTTTGAGACACCAGGTAAGTTACCACCTGAAACATCTTTAAAAGCCAATTGTTTGCCATCTGTTGTTGTTTTGCCCGTTTCTTCGAGTGGAAGCGGGGCATTGGTGAACTTAATGTATTTACCATCATTGTAAACAAGAGAACCATATAGTGAAAGATTGCTTGCCTTTACATTAGCATCTAATTCAATACCTCGAACACGCACCTGCTCCGCATTGGAGAGGTAGCCGCGATTCACACCCAACTCAGGTGATTGTACGAGTGTTTGATAGTTTTTAATATCGGTATTAAAAAAGGTTAGATTTAAGGTAGCATTAGCGGCAGGCGTTGTTTTTATGCCTAATTCGTAATGGCTAACTGCTTCTGGTTTAATAGTTGCCAAGTCCAAAAGCGGTTTGCCATCAGTACCTGTAGGCAGCCCACCTAAGTTTAAGCCCACAGGTTTGTAGCCTGTTGAATAAGTTGCAAAAGCATTGAGTTTTTTACTGGCTTTGAAAGCCAATGTCAATTGACCTGAGAAATTGGTATTATCCGTTTGTGCATCAAATACTTGGTCGGTATAAACCAATTTTTTCAAGGCAATGAGAGCGGCATCCGTTGTTTGTAAACCACCATAAGTCAAACGACTGAATGTCAATGATTTATCGTCATAGTTAAAACGAAGACCTGGTAGTAAACTCCATTTTTTGTTGATAGACCAATCCACTTGGCTGAAAACAGCCCCGCTAAATGCTTTGAGTTTTTGAGTTGTTTTAATACCATAACCATCAAAAAGCCCCGGTGTTTTCCACAATGTACTGGTTGTACTCTGCGAAAACCGCCATTGGTCTTTGCCCGATTCTTCAATTTGAACAGGGTCAGAATTTAACTCTTGACTAAATGCAAAAAGCCCAAAAACGCCTGTTAGTTTTGAAGATAAAGTACCAGCCCAACGTATCTCTTGTGATAATTGTTTATGTCTTGATGTGGCTTGAGATTTACTGAGTGCTTGCAAGCCCGTAAAATCACGGTCATTAGATGGATCCCAGAACCAATAACGCCAAGCCGTTGTGGATGTTAAAGTCCCTGCACCAAGTTTAATATCAGCATTGAGCGAGACCCCACCAATATCGTTACCAGACTTCCAAGGTGTGTCGTGGTCAATCAAGCGGTCAAAAGGGTTGCGACTGGGCAAAGTATAATTCAAGTCTTTGATAATCTGCTCAAACTGGCGGTAACTTGCCCGCAAAGTAGGCGCAACCCCTGCAAAAACCTGCGCATAACCGTTCGGATGTTGACGCGTGGCATCACCTGACAGAATGATATTGATATTTTCTGTCGGTTTGTACAATAATTGTGCTTTTACACCTGTATTATTCAGTGTATTGACATCCTCTTTTGTTACAACATTCGTCAAAAAACCATCACGGTAAGTACCAGAGAAAGATACCCTTGCTGCTAATTTTTTACTGAGGGGGCCTGTTATAGAAGCTTTCGCTTGAAAATAATTATAATTGCCATAGCTCAATTCAGCATTTAAGCCTGGCGTAAAACTGGGTTTGGTAGTTGTCACATTGAATGCACCCGCCGTTGTGTTTTTACCGAATAACGTACCTTGAGGACCACGTAAAACTTCAACTTGCTCGACATCAATAAAATCAAGTGTCGTAGAAGCAGGGCGTACATAATAAACACCATCTACATAATACCCAACACCAGGGTCAATACCGTCATTGGTCAACCCAAAAGTAGAACCTAAGCCGCGAATATTCAAACCCGTATTGCGTGGATTTGACGAGTAAAGCTGTACAGAAGGCACTAATTCTTTCAAACGATTGACATTAAATGCGCCTGCTTCAGCCACAAGTGCACCACCGATAACCGAAATGGGAATAGGCACATCTTGCGCCGTTTCCTTACGCCGCCGTGATGTCACCACTAATTCGTTAAGAGAACTTGATTCTTTTAAAGTCACTACCAAAGAGCTATTAGCAATATCTGATATAAGAACTTCTTTTGTTTCAAAACCAACAATAGAGACAACGAGTGTAAAAGGCAATGCTAATTCTTTGTTAGGTGTAATTTTGAATTCACCTTTCTCATTAGATTCTGTAAAAATATTCGTGCCTTTTATATACACGTTAGCAAGTGTAATAGGTGCTTCTTTTTCATCTTTTATGACACCTTGTATAGCATTTTGAGCCAATAAACTGTTATTTAGAACAGCGAATACAGCAAAAAGCAAAAAAGATTGTGCGATTTTTTTTGTAAAAAACTTCATTGTTCAAATTTTTTTTCGATAATTAAATTGATGCTTGATATTATCCCCCTCAGTATCAAAGGCATAAAAAGAGCTTTGCTCAAAGGAGCAATTCAAATGAAATTAAGGAGAATTAAAAAAAGGCTTAAAAAGGCTTAAATCAACAACAACCTTTTGACGTGACTAGATTTTCAGACAGTTGCATTTTAAATGACATTTGATAAGATTAAAAATTTTTCAAAACAAGAATTATGATGCAAAGGTAAGTATTATTATCCTTTAATCCTATCGAATTAGTAGAATTAATTTTAAAAAAAAACATTGTTGCATCTATTTAAAGATATAAATAGCTAATAATCAATGTTTTAAAAAAAATAATTGTATTTTACTTTTTGATATAACCTCATAACTACTGTGCTACAACTTTCCCAACGCCCAACAAACGCCCGTCCGTTGCTGAGATTTTAAAAACAAAAATGCCTGTGGGTAGGTCTTTTCTGTAAAATTCAAAACGGCTGTTGTCGAATTTTTCGCGGCGCAATGATGTGCCATTGAGGTCGAAAAGTTCAAAAATGCCGCTGGATACTGAGGGGGTGCTTTGTAAGATTGTGAAATGGATAATCTGGGAAAATGGATTGGGAAACACTTCAATTTTTACATTCTCATTGAAGATTGGGTCCACTGTCGCCGTCAATAAAATGTCTTTACCGACGGTGTGAAATGTACGGCGGGTGATGATGGGTGCATTGTAATCAAAATAAATACCCGCACTGTTTTCGATGAGCGTGCCAAGGGGCAAATCCTTTTTCTGTCTGATCCTAAATTTAACAAAACCGTGAGATGCGGGTTCATTGCTGAAAGAATCCACCAATCGAATGTTGTCAAAATTGAAAATCAAGATACCGCGACCTTTCAAATCCCAACTGTATGGGTGACTCGATGCGCCGGGTTCTATGCTCCCGATGTCCAATTGCGACGGCAACGTATCGCGGAGAACGACTTGAAATGCGGTGTCTGTTCCTGTGTTCTGAAAGCGAATCAAATACTCAATATCCTGATTTTGGGCAATTTGTCGGTTTGTACCTGTGCCGAGTGGATAGCCTGCTTTGTCGTTGGGATCGTATGACCCACGTATGGCAAGGCATTGAATATCAATAGCGGCATCGCCATCATCTTCTGGAAAAACGTTGGCATTGCCTGTTGAGAAAGGAGTCGTTGGGTTGTTGCGACAGCCTTCTACAAAAGCAGTTGCAAATTTTGACCTCGGATGATTGGGTACTTGTTCGACTGTCAGTCGCCATGTCGCACCATTGGCAGGTAGTTTTTCGGTCAGTACACCATTGGCAGGCAATGAAATCGGGCGAGCAGAAAACATCACTTGGTCTTCGATGATGACTTGACGAACGTTGCCTGTGGGGGCATTGCCTGTATTGCGCACAGTAAAGACTACGGAATCGCGTGCGCAAGTACCTGTCACAACGATATTTGCCCCGTTCCAACCCGTTGTGGGTGTACAAATCGTGTCTGGGAAAATATGGGCTTCAAAACACAAGGTCTGATTGAGTCGTGTCGAATCCTCACATTTGACATACACGGTTACATCGAATCTGCCACCACGACCGTACGCTACATCGCCTACATTGAACCGCAACCGTTGACCAACACGACTACTGAGGGGTATCGAAGCCCGTCGAAATTCCATGAGGCTGTCAATCGTAATCTCGACAAAAGCATTGCGTGCAATCGCTGTTCCGTCATTGAAATAATGGACGGAGTAGGTGTTTTCAAAACATCGGCGCAAGCCCCATGTCCCTGCATTGACACGCATAGCTGGACAATTGACAAGGGGTTTTAAGGCAAAATCAACAGTATCAACGGAGTAAGGCTGTGCCACTGTGTGCAATACTGAGGGGGTGCAATTTTGCCACAATTGTGTGCCAATACCGTTGAGCTTGAGGCTGTAAAGACCTGTATCAATAGGAATGTGATAATTGCCTAGTGAATCCACGACATCATAATAAGGATAAAGCCCTCCTTCTTTCGTCGCAGTCACAGTCACTAAGCCTTTGATAGGAGGTTCATTCGCTTGGGCGATGCAGTCGTTTGTTGTGTCTCGTTTTATGCGCCCATTGATTTGTGATGTGAACAAATCGCCATTTGCATTGACTTTAAAATGCCATAATTGTGTTCCAACTACGAAACCACTATCAGGAGTCTCAAAAATAGAGTGACACCGATAAAGCCAACCATACTGGATATATGGTTGTTTTTTCCAAATAATAACCCCACTACTATCATATCGTATCAACTGAATACCACTATTTTTAGGGTAATAAGACTGCATAAAACCGCCGTCGTGTGTATTTGCATATATATTGTACTGAAAGGGGGCTTTTCGATACGACGTATCAGCATCTGTGTACACAATTCGTTTATCCCATATTCGCTGCCCTGTTGAACTAATTTTATGATAATTTCTAATTAGTGGGGAATCGAGGTCAGTACCATACACCAAATAATGTCCATCAGAAAGTTGTAAGGATTCAGTACCTAATCTTTCATCCCAAAGTGTGGCTGAATAATGAAACGTTGAGTCTGCATTTATTTCTGCAATGTATGTTCTACTATCTTGGCTATTGCGAATGATACCCCAAAAGTCTTTGTTGGATTTAGAGTTGACAGACCATTGAGGTTTATAATAAAATTTGGAGGTATCTATTTTTATAATCTCGCCTACATTGTTTATTCTCATGTTTAGGGTATCCGAGAAAATGGCATACCCTGTTTGGGCTTTATTCGGTAAGATTTGATAGGCGTTTGTCCGAAAACGGTTATTGTATCTTTTATCCCAGATTTTATTGCCATTTTCATCTATTTTTAGAATGGTAAAGTGTCCGAAAGAGATGCCCGAAATAGAAACGATGTAACCACCGTCATTCGCTTTATTAATCGTCATCGAATCGGAAGTAGTCATAAAAGCAAACTCAAACTCTGGATATATTTTTTCCCAAAGAAGACGGCCATCGGGTTGCCATTTTTGAATGATTAATGGCGATTCTATAAAACGGTATTCATGTCCAACTATGATAATGTTACCATCATGGGCTTGCATAGAAGACTGTGTTATAAAAAACGATCCATTACGCGAAAAGGACTGATTGGCCCACGTTTGAGCCTCTACGCTGCTTGCAAAAGATAGGGAGAACAAAATCCACACGACGATTCTTTTCATTCTTTCCAGTTGAGTTGGTTTTAAAAAAGCAAAAGTGCGTATTATGCTTTTTATCAGCAAAGACAAAATAAATCCATTTTCAGCGTTTATTTTTTATAAAAAACTGAAAGTCAATTTATTGAGGTTTTTATTTTCAGAATAATTGTTTTCTTTGTTTCCCAAAAATAGAAGGCGTTAGAAGAATATGACATGCAAAATACTTTTTTATTTCAATTACTGAGGGGGCTTGATCGCCGCGATATACGGGCTTTGCAGAAACTCGTCCGTTCGCCATTTTTTAATTTGAACGAGCATGTATCCTCATTGCTTGAAAAATTGTTGGACACAGTCGAAGAACACAATCCCGACGAGAGCGGAAAGCGACATAAAAAACTTGAAGTAGAGCGTGCCAAGCTGACTCAAACAGTGGGTGGACGCGACAAAGATTTGTTTTATACCATGTCTGCTTTGAGTGAGCAGGTGCGGACATACATCGCACAGGATGGGCTGCAAAACGATGATTTCCTAAAAAATATATTGACCATCAAGGGTTTGCGTCGCCGTAAGATTGACCAAGAATTTGAACGACAACTCAAATCCGCTTTCGCAGCACATCATAAAAAAACAATGCGGAATGCGACGTGGCATTTTCAAAACTATCAATTGCTGCTCGAAGAATACGACTATCAGCACCGTCGCAGTCGCAATGCCGATTTGCAATTGCAAGAAATCTCGGACGAACTCAATGCGTTTTACATCGCTGAAATGTTGCGACAGGCTTGTGCCATGCGGACGCACGAAGCCGTGACGCAGAAGCATTATACCCAACCTTTGTTGGATGAGGCGTTGCGACAAGTGGCATCGGGTTTGTACCAAAGCACCCCCTCAGTACAAGCCTATTTTTTGGCTTATAATATCTTGAATGATGGCAGCGAACACCATTTTCGGACATTTAAGCAGTTTTTGGCGGACAATAGCACCGCATTTCCGATGAGCGAAGTGCGTGACTTTTATCTGCTGGCTATCAATTTTTGTATTCGTCGCTCCAATGCAGGTGCGCCCGAATACGTCCAAGAAGCTCTTGACCTCTACAAAGAAGGATTAGACACCCAAGTGCTACTCGAAAACAAACAATTGACTCCTTTTACCTACAACAACATTCTGATGCTCGCCCTCAAAACGCAAGACTACGCATGGGCAAAAACGTTTTTAGAGACCTTTAAATCTGCCTTACCTGCTGCCGACCGCAACGCGATATTCGACTACAATTCTGCCATGCTGCACTATCGGCTTGGCGAATTTTCGGAGGCTATGACCTTGTTGCGACGTGCTACACCTCGCGACCCGATTCAGAATTTGCATACCCGCATCATGCTCATTCGGATATACGTCGAAACTGGTGAAATCACGGCTTTAGAATCCCTCATCGAGAGTTTTACGAAGTTTTTACTGCGTCAAAAACAATTGGGTTATCATCGGGATATGTGTCTCAATTTCTTGAATTTTGTGCAAAAACTCCTAAAAATCAAGCAGAACGATGAAAAACAACGCGCAATACTGAGGGGTGAGATTGAACACGAACCTCTCGTTTCAGAGAAGAAATGGTTGCTGGAACGATTGGGCTAAAAGCAAAAAATGAGGTTGCTTCCTATGTAGAGCAACCTCATTCTGCAATATTCATAAATCAATCGGTTTACTGTACGACAACTTTCCCAATGCCCAACAAACGGCCATCTGATGTGGAGATTTTACAGATGAATATGCCTGTGGGTAGGTCTTTTCTGTGAAATTCAAAGCGGTTGTTGTCGAATTTTTCGCGGCGCAATGAGGTGCCATTGAGGTCGAATAGTTCAAAAATGCCGCTGGATACTGAGGGGGCGGTTTCGGATACATCAATCAGGGTCCATTCGTTGAAGGGATTGGGCGCGATTTTGATTTTGGCATTCTCAGTCAGCGGGTGAACATCGAGTCGCAATTGGATTTTATAATTCAATGCGATGGTGTGCAGCGTCTGATTGGTGATGACAGGTGCGTTGAAATCGAAGTAGATGGCGGCTTTGTTTTCGATTTTTGTCCCCTCTGTCAAGTTGTTTTTTTGCGATATGCTGAACTTCACAAAACCATTCGATGCAGCAACGTTTCTGAAAGAATCGGGCAATAGAATATTGTCGAACCTAAACTCCAACACGCCTTTATCTATCAGTTGCCATGTGTATGCGTGACTGGCGGCACCGACTTTGACCGTTGTGGGGTCGAGTTGTTGGAATGGCAAAGTGTCACGCACGATGACCGTAAATGCTGTGTCTGTCCCCGTGTTTTGAAAGCGAATCAGATATGCGATGTCTGTATTTTTGGAGATAAAATGTTGATTGTCAAAGCCTGTTGGCAAGCCTGTTTTGTCATTCGGGTCATATGAGCCTGATATTTCTCGACATTCCAAATCAATCGAAGGGGCTGCATCGCTTTCTGCAAATTGATTGAAAAAACCTGTGGTGAATGCCTGTCCATTGCGGCGACACCCTTCAACAGCCACTGTGGACTGCGATTCACTGAGGGGGTGATTGGGTTCTTGGTCGGCAATGAGGCGATAGGTTCTACCCGTTGCAGGCAAACGAATGAGTTTGGCGGCATTGGGCGGCAGAATGGGCGTAATGCCTTGCATGAAAACAATGTCGTCTTCGATGACCACGTATCGGATGCCCGACACAGTGGTGCCGCGACCGATGTTTCGGATGTTGAAATAAATAGAATCGTTCTGACATTGACCTGTCACTGCGATACTTGCACCCGACCAATTGGGCGCAGTGGGCGTGCATAAAGAATCTGGATAAGCCCGCGCTTCGACGCATAAGGTTTGATTCAAACGAGTCGAATCGCCACATTTGACTCTGACTTGAATTTGAAAACTGCCTGTCGCTGTCTCTGGCACATCGCCGATTTGGAATGTCAATAGATTGCCATTGCGACTACTGAGGGGGTAGGTTGCAGACAAAAAGTCTAATAAAGAATCCAATTTGACTGTGATTCGCGTGTTTTCGGACAAACGAGAGCCGATATTTTGATAATAAACATAGACGGTGTTCTCAAAACAACGGCGAAGTCGTGGCACACTGACATCCACTTTCATTATAGCACAATCTGTCAAGGGCTGAACAACCAATGTACCGATTGATGTATCGCGTGTGCGGTCGAAATGGAGATTCAATTGGTTGCAATTTTGCCACAAGGCATTTCTCGTTACGGCTGTTATTCTGTAACTGTCCACAGGTAAGTTGCCGAAGTTAAAATAACCGAGGCTGTCGCTTGTCTGGTAATAGGTCTGTCCATTGCTTTTACCAAAGGCTTGAACGAACCAGTTACTGAGGGGTGGATTGTCTGCATTGGGTTGGCAATTGAGGTTGAGGTCGCGGACAATGCGCCCTTTGATTTCTGGAAATTTCACACCGAAACTGTCTAAGCGCATTAGAAAATTCTCATAAGTTGCGCCGCCGCCCAAGTAAAGGCTGCCGTTGGAAGTGACGGATAAATTGCCCAAAGAGAGTTGGACTGTATCCTGTGGATTGCGCATGAAATTTTTATAAAAACGGCTGTCGCGATAAGTGCCATCGGGTTTGAAAGCGAAGGTAAAGACGTTGTTCAACAAATCCAACCTATCAAAACTACTGTTTATACCAGCCACATAGATACTCCCAAATCGGTCAATAGCCGTTTGAAAACTTGTGGTGTAGAATATGTCTTTCATAGGCGAAAAAGACTGATTTTGCAAATAACGCCTTTTCAAATCTATTTTGGACGCAACAATCTCTCTGCTTCGATAATCTATTTTCACATTGCGCAACAAGACAATGCCCGTGTCTTTCGTCGGCACAACTTGCGCAAAAGAACCACCCAATTTAGGCACAACGATGCTTCCCGAATCTACGATTTGCCCATTTGAGGGCGATAAGGTGACAAATTGAACGGTTGTTCGGTTGTGTGCAGAGTCGCTTTTTAAGCCAAACTTCAAGATGTTTTTATTTGTCAAAACAATCGGATTCCTGTCACTTGCCCACGATGCACCTGCATTTGAAGCCCACAAAACAGCACCCGATTCGCTTATTTTAGCTGAAAAGCCAGTGGCATTGTCTGAAATCAAATAACCGTCGTCGAGTCTGACCAATGAGGGTTTGATATAACGTGTTGTTGGCAAATTAATCACAGTGTTGCTGACAGCTTGACCATTCAACGAAGTTTTTACTAAAACTAAAGTTTGAAGCGCGAAAGAGCCTGTTGGATACTGCAATCTCGCAACGACAACACCTTGATTGTCAATAGATTGAACTAAGCCAAATGTTTTGAAAGTGACATTAGGCGTTTGAGCCAACATAAAAGAATCTTTCACAACGCCATCGTTTTTATACAAAAAGACACCGATATTATCTGCAAAAACAAGAGCCGAATCACTCAATAATATTGGTTGAATAGAAGAGGCAACTGACGATGTAAAGTCAGAGGTTTTTACCCAAGTTTGCGCCGAAACACGGTATTGGATGATAAAAATAAAGATAAAAGTGAAAGCTAATGCTGTCCTACTGAGGGGGGCATTTTTGAAGTGCGTGAAGTGAAAAAGTTTATTCATGATTTTTGGATTTTTAATTGTGCTGTGGCGTATCAAAATTCTGATGAGACAAAAGTTGTGTAAAATATTCATACCGTCAAAAACAAAAAAGCAAGTTTATCTTTTTAGTTTTGTTTGACTTTTATTGACAATCAATATTTTAAATAAAATTCTGACTTGAAAAATGTACGACAGCCAATGGGTTAGAATCTTAAAAACTTTGACAAAAAGTGAATTGAGAGACTTGCAAACACTTGTCGAAGCTCAAGCGACACGGATTGAGCAGAAAAGATTGTTTCACTATGCGGTGCAACATCTGAACAGTACCCCCTCAGTATGGAGGTCTGAAAATGTGTTGACGCAAGTTGCGCCTGAACGTGTGGGCGATGAAAAACTGCTGCGCAATCTGCAATACGATTTGATGCGCATTGCAAAGACCTATTTGATTCAGAAACAATTGGATGCAGATGAGCCATTAGCGGCACATTTGTTGGCAAAAGCATACGCCGAACGCGGTTTAGATGACTTGCAAACGCTCTCGTTGCAAGATGGATTGGCAAAAAATGGCGCGCATACGCTGCGAAATGCTTCTTTTCATTTGGGCAACTACCGCCTTTACGACGACCTTTTTGAGCAAATATCGCTGAGTCGGCGCAAAGGAGAGATGCCTTTTGAAGCCATGTCGTTTGAGTTGACCGCCTTTTTTGTTGCAGAATTGTTGCGTCAAGCCTGTTTGCAATTGTCCTATCAAGCCGTTTCAGCCCGAGAAATTTCATTGCCCATGCTCGACGAGGCTTTGGCATGGTGCGACAATCGTAAAGACACTGAGGGGGGTATTTGGTCTGTTTACCAATCCGCTTTTTTATGTTTAAAAACGAGTAATGCCTTGTATTTCAAGGATTTGAAAACAAAAATTCAGACCTATTCGCAGAATTTGTCCAAAAAAGAACGGCGGACTTTGTATTTGTTTATGCTCAATTTTTGTATTCGGAAGGTGAATGAAGGTGCTAATGTGTATTTCAACGAGATTTTTGACATCTACAAAGAAGGTCTTGAAACACATGCCTTGTTTGAGAACGGTTTTTTATCGCGATTTACTTACAAAAATGCGGTGACGGCTGCCATGCGTTTGGGTGAATGGACGTGGGCGCGTGATTTTATCGAAAACTACCAAAAATACCTACCTGCGAAAGACCGCCGTTCGGCTTATGCTTATAATTTGGGTGCGTGGCATTTCCGACAAGGCGATTATAAAGCGGCGACAAGATTGTTACAAGGTATTGATTTTCAAGAAGTTTTTGCCAATATCGGCGCAAGGCAAATGCTGGTGCGTATGTTTTTTGAAACCCAAGATTTTGAGGCTTTGACAGCCACTTTAGATAGTTTTCAAACGTATCTGAATCGTCAAAAAGACATTGGTTATCAGCGCGACAATTATCTGAATTTTATCAGAATCGTTCGCCGCATGTTGCGTTTGGATTTAAAAAATGAAGGTGTTCGCTCAGTTTTAATTTCGGAGATAAACACCATGCCCACTTTAGCAGAACGAAATTGGCTGCTCGATAAACTCCAAGGTTAAATGGTTGGAATAGAGAAAAATGGGGTTATCGGGTGTTTGGGTCAATCGTCATTGTTTTGACTCTTGTATTTTTAGAAAAGAGGGGCGTATCTCGATTTTCTAAGCTGAACACCTGTACTATCAGTTTCTATTAGCCCGACGGATGAGGATTTGAAAGCATTCACTATCGGGGCAGCATGTGTTAAGTGTTACATGCGTTCCAGCACCTGCTGAATAACAGTTTGCGGGTGATTTTTCAAACAAATAGTATGTGCCTGCCCCAATGCTTGTGGGTGTGCTGACCAAGGCGGCGTTTGGAGAACTCCCCACGCGCCACTCAAAAACACCACCTGCGACTGAAGGAGTCAATGCCGATGATACGGTTATCAGATTGACGGTTGTATCTGGACAGACATTACTGAGGGGGCCAATTACTGAGGGGGTATTGGGTGTAGCGTTGACGATTACTGTTGCGGTGCCGCTCAAGGTCTGAGTACAGTTTGTCGTAGGATTGACCATCGAAACCAAATTTAATGTCTGATTGGTATTCGCTCCTGTTAGCGTCACCGTTGCAGTGCCACCCACAAGGGTTGCCGTAGAAGTTGTGATTTGATTCGCGCCGCCGTCTATTGTGTAAGTTACTGTTGTACCGTCCGTACCCGTTATTGTAAAAACGGCATTTTGTCCTGCACATATCTGACTGACTGCGGTGACATTCGCCGAGAGCGATGACTGAACTTTCACTTCGACGGTGCTTGATGGGCTGTAACAATTGTTTGGCGACGTGTTGTTGTAATAAAAGGCATAGTACATGCCCGCTGTGGCTATCGCTGTGGGCGTTGCGACGGGTGTTGATGTCGCAGGATTGGGACCGTTGAACCATACCAACGTGGCATTGGCGGGTGTAACACTTGTGACGAGGCTGTTGAGATTGATGGTAGATGACGGGCAAATAGGACTTAAATGGGTGGAAAGCACAGGAGCAACTGTTGGGCAACAGTTGAAATTGGTATCTGTCACAAATCGAGTGTCTATGAAGGCGTTGTAAACATCCAAGAACGTTAATACTGAGCCAACAATCAAGGTGTAAGTAATCCGCACTTCATTGAAAGGTTGTGTTGTTTTGAAACCTATTGACCTCAAACCACTGCCCCCACCCAACCAAGGCACTATCAGATTGAAATCAATAAGCGAACCGCCACCCGTCGCTGTTTCTTGGAGTGTACCATTCAGATAAGTCCTGATTGTTATCGCATTTAATAAGCCAACCTCTAAAATTGAATTGGGATCTCTGACTACAAAACCGACCACTGTTTGGGCAGGATACGTGGTTGCTAAGTCTCGAACGGCAATAGAACCATTCGTAAAAAGTACGCCTGCCACCAAGTTTATCCGCGCATAAGTAGCGGAATCATTGTCAATCACATGATAGGGATTATCAACGATACAGCCGACACAAGCCAATCCTGACCCAATGCCTGTACGAGAGCCTTCAATCACAACAGGGTAATCGGGTAAAGTCAATACATGAGAAGAGTCGCAATCTAAATCGCCCGCACAGCCTTTTTGGAGAACCATAGAATACACCCTAATCGTGCCAAGCGATAAACTCACTGTATTCAAAAACCTTATTCTGACTTCATCAAAAGGAACATTCGCTACTATGCCGACAACGCCTCTATCAGAACCTGTAATGAGACCCGAATTTGCACTCAACAATTGACTACTACCACTGCCTGATTGTACTAAAGTGCCGTTATTGTATAATTGTATCGTTGTGTTGCCTAAAAAATTGACGTTGAGTAAATTGGGATTTGATATATCGAAACCCGCGAATGTACCCGCAGCATAAGTAGTTATGGCATCTTTTACCGAAATGCTACCTGTCGTACCGACACCAGCCAAAAGCACAATTTCGGCATAATCTGATACATTACTGTTGATGACATTATTTGAGTTGTTGACATTACACCCGATACAGGCTATGCCTTCTGTACCCGTCAGTATATTATTGATTGACAATGGATATGTCGGAAGTGTCACATTTGTTGGTGTATTACAAACCAATGGTGGTGCTGCACAAAACTGTTGAATCACAGCTCTGAAAACCTGAGTTGTGCCAAGATTCACGGATAGACCTTGACTAACGGTGATTTGAACGGTATTGAAAGGGCGGGTTGTAACAAAACCAGCAATTTGGCGACCTGTGCCATTCAATAGCGACGATTCTGCGGCTATTAACGTCCCGTTGGTTGAAGTCTCTTGGAGAACACCATTCAAATACGTTTTTATTTGAACAGAATTTAATAAGTCTGCACCAATGAGAACTGGGTTCTGATATTCAAATCCCGCAAAATAACCTGCGGGGTAATCTGTTACGTAATCTTTGACTGAAATATAGCCCGTAGAAAGAATCCCTACTGGCAAGGCTATGGTTGCTGCGTCGCTGGTATTGCTATTGACCACATTGCCCACATTAGATACTGAACCCAAAGTAAGACCTGTTACGCCTGCACTGCTGATGAATGCAGGATAAGTCGGTTGTGCTAAAGCCGTAGGTGTATTACAAGTGGGTGTCGAGCCTCCACAGAATTTTATCAATACAGGATGATACACTTTTGCGACAAATAAAACCCCACTAAGAGCCGCATATTTAATCCTTAACTCGTCAAAAGGTTGCGTCGTAACAAAACCGACACTGTATCGAGAACCAACACTTAAACCTGTATTCAGACTGCTCAATTGCGCGCCAGCATCGAAGGTTTCTTTTATGACACCATTATTGTAGGTGTAGATGGTTACAGAAGCTCCGATAGTAACTCCAGACAACAACCCCTCAGTACCGATGTTGAAACCTGCCCATGTACCAGCGGGATAGGTTTCACTTCCGTTAGTGAATACGCCAATAGTCGCATCACAACCGATACCAGTCATATCAATCTGCGCCCAATTGTTGAGATTCGCATCTATCATATTGCCCACATTGCTGACACCACCAAGACAGGGACACAGAAAACACGTAACATTGTCATTGATTTGGGCAGATAAATTAGAATATGTCGAACCATTGACCCACGGGGACTCTGTATTGCATGGATCAATATTCTGAGCTTTTACTGTATTGAAGCTAAAAAACAGGAGATAAACGAGTAGACTAACAAATTTCAACTTCCCGATTGTTGTCAAAATAGTATTAAGTCCACATAATGGAGAAAGGTTTCGTATTGATATTACGACTAATTTTGAAGCTAAAAGTAAGTTCAAAATCAATAAAATACCTATCAGATAACGATTGAATGTTGCATAGATGATCATAGCTGAGTGATTCAAGTGGTTTTTAGAAATAGTTTTTTTAGTAATTGTCTCAGGTTTTAACAGTTTCTAAATTGTTTATTTATACTGTACCAAGGCCCAATAAGCTGATAAAATAAATTTTATTGACTTTAGTATTGTAAATACTGTGACAGTATGTTATTTAAAAACAAAAAACTTCCACTTTGTAAAAGAATAAATGCTTATTGACTTTGGCTCATCAATCATCACGGTATCATTCATAGGTGTTTTTAAGTGTATGTAAAATATATACAATAAAAAAAGTAGGTACTAATAATTGATTTTCAATATCAATGATTAATACCTACTTTCTTAGTCAATACTTCGGTAGTTTTTTAAGCTTAAATAATACTGTCTAAAGCGGCGGAGTGGGCTTTTGGGAGGAGGTTTTAATTTTTTCGGTGGCGCAGCCGCCGTTTTTCAATTAAAATTAATAAAACAATATATTTTTATCTTTTACTTAATTCAAACTCGCTGGGTCAATTTGTTTCGTTATTCTCAATTCAATCTCAGAAAGTGCCAAGCGCATGAATTGTTTTAAGTCAAAACCTTCATTTTCTAAAGCATCAAATGCCAATTTGTCCCAGAATGATTGGTCTTCATAGCTTTCAATCATTTTTCGGACATACTTAACCATATCGGCATCGTGCTTTTCAATATTTTTTAAGCAGTCTTGTAATGCTAATGTGACTGTCAGCGGATAAGGAAACAACTCCATGGGTAGGATGGTGACAGCCGAAAGGTATAGGTCGTCGTAATCGTCAGTGTAGTCGTAGGTTACTTCGCTTATTTCGTATTTTGTGGTAGCAAATCCAAATATTTTGTAGTTTTCCATGATTAACACGCTATTTTTAAATAATGAGTAAATTTTATTACTTGATAGTTTTTTGTCTCTACATCAATACTTCGGTAATTTTTTAGTTGAAAAACGGCGGCTTCACCGCCGAAAAAATTAAAACCTCCTCCGAAAAGCCCACTCCGTCGCTTTAGACAGTATTCATTTACGCTTAAAAACTACCGAAGTGTTGTACTTATTTTGATTAATGAAACGTAATCATAAATTATCATGTTGTATTGTTGGAAGCCCTAAGTCTTACTTTTTTCAAATATCTGACTATCAATAATTTGCAAGCTAAAACAATGCCATTATTTTTCACTTTTTCTTTCCGAAAAAACAAATGGCGAATACTACCCCTCAGTAATATTCGCCATTCTGGTTGAAAAAACCTTAAAAAACTATCAAAACTTGCCTAACCTTGATAGTGACATTCGTTTTTCTTTATACACCCAAAGCTGCTATTGCTGCAACAATGATGATGAGAGCCAAAACTAAAAGCGTAAGGAAAATACCAATACCCCATTTTGCCAATTTTTTGCCTTTGGCTGACAAGTCGTCGCGAGTGAGTGCGACGATACACAATATCAGCCCCACTAACGAAATAATAGAAATCAAAGCACTCAAAGCACCAGGAATGCCCGCACCGCCACTGGCAACTGACGCTAATGTGCTGAGAGCAATGCTACCAATGACTCCCCAAAAACCCATAGTCGCCAACTTATCGCCTTGCGACATATCACTTTTGCCTTTTTCAGCAATTTTCGCGGCTGCTTTTTCAATGATTTTTGCTGCAAAACTGGGCTTTTTGTGTTTTTTGACACTTACATTGTAGCTTTCGGTGATTGCCACATTGTTTTGGGCATTGTGAGAAATAACCGTTGCAAACGATGTGTTCTGCGCGCATAAGAGCGCAATAATGACTAAAAATATAGATAAAACTTTCATAAGTTAGAAGGTTTGGTTGTTAAGAATTAGGTTTAAATAATGTTACGGTTGTGCAAATACAATGCCTATTATTTTCAAATTCGAGTTAATCAATACTTCGGTAGTTTTTTAAGCGTAAATAACATCGCCTGTGGCGGCGGAGTGGACTTTTTGGAGGGAAGGTTTAATTTTTTTCAAGTTCGGGCGCAGCCCGAACTTGAAAAAAATTAAACCTTCCCTCCAAAAAGTCCACTCCGCCACCACAGGCGGCGTTATTTACGCTTAAAAAACTACCGAAGTATTGATAGATACGAACGTTAAAGAGCCATGTTTTTAGGAGCATAGATTTAT
>JAEUUP010000030.1 GCA_016787525.1 Saprospiraceae bacterium
TTATTTTCTTATGGAGCGAGCCTATATTTTTTTTGCAAGCAAAAAAAATATAGGCTCGCTCCGAAAAAATCCTTTTTTGCACGCCTTTCGCCTATGGCGAAACAGTGCGAAACCTGTGTTTTTAGTGATTTATAGTTATGCCCACCCTCAGATAATAATTGACTAACAAATTGAGCATTTTCCTTAGAAACTGTTTTAAAACTTAAAACAGTTTCTAACATTAATTCTTATTCGTGTACACTATTGTGCATATCTTAAAACAGTAGTAAACAAACTGTCCTTCAAAACAGTGTATTAGAGTTGTTATTGTCAAAAAAATGAAAAAACTTTACGCATTCATCAAACAAACAATTATAGTTAGTCTTTTTTGTACCCCCTCAGTATTACAAGCAACGCACATTGTAGGTGGAGAATTTACCTATAAATTTGTAAAAAGAGATAGTGCTGACCACAAATTGATTTATTATAATTTCAATCTAAACATCTATCGAGAAACGGCTTCTGCAGCAGGGTTTGATTACCGACCCAGCATTAGCATTTTCATAAAACAACCCAATGGTAGTTATAAATTTGTTAGAAGAATCAATCCATATCTGGATGAAGATAATATTCGCCCTGTACAACCACCCAAATTGCCCTGTACCGAAACGCCATCTGGCATAGGTGTCGAAATAGGTACATACAATTGGACAGAAGTCTTGCGAGATACCAATACATCCTATCTTTTAGCCTATCAAAGATGTTGCCGCAACAACAGTATTTTCAATATTTGGTCAGCAGCCAGCACAGGCACAACTTACTATGTCGAAATCACGCCTGAAGCCCAACGAGCCAATAATAGTAGTCCAACCTTCCAAGAACTACCCCCTATTTTTATCTGTGGCAACGAGCCTATCAACTACAACCATTCCGCCATTGATAGAGATGGTCATCAGCTTGTGTATCGCTTTTGCCCTGCTTTTGAGGGTGGTACAACAGCCCAACCAGCACCTCTTCAAGCCTCTACACCACCATTTACACCTGTTACCTACATTGTACCGACTTATAACGCGAATGCGCCTATGGGTGGTAGTCCGATTGTAAAAATTGACCCCAATACGGGTATCATTACAGGTACGCCTACGGATATTGGTCAATTTGTAGTTACTGTTTGCGTCGAAGAATATGAAAATGGCATCCTGTTGAGTCGTATTTTTCGAGATTTTCAGTTCAACGTTGTGTCTTGTCGGCGTTTAGTTGTCTCAAAATTAGATGCAGATTCCGTATTTGGGAAAAAGTTTTCCCTTTACGGTTGCGATACGACAACCCTTGCCCTGAATAATACAAGTTATGATCGAGCAAACATCAATAATTTTTATTGGGAGTTTAATAAAAATGGGCGAACTACTCGTTATACCGATTGGAGTCCTGTCATAACATTCAGAGATACAGGCATTTATACAGGCAAATTGGTTTTAAACCCAGGAGAAGAATGCTCTGATTCAGCTTTTGTTGAAGTCAATATTGGCGGTAGATTGAATCCATCAATCGCCGTCCAATACGATGCCTGCGTGGCGGGTCCAGTACAATTTAAAGGTTCTGTCGCCAACAACATACCCCTCAGTAAAATCGTCTGGTTGTATGGTGACTTTTTCAAAGATTCCAATGATTTGGTCACAAACCATCAGTACACCTACGCAGGTACATTCACGTGCGAACTTTTTGTTAAAGACCAATTTGGATGCATGGGTCACACATCTAAAACATTTACATGGCAACCCGCTCCTCCTATCCTGATTGTTGAACCGAGTGCTTTCGTCGGTTGTGTGCCGAGTGAAGTTTTTTTCAAAAACAACTCTACCCCTATTGATGCCACCTACAAAGTTGCTTGGGATTTTGGAGATGGTGTACTCAGTAATGAGATAAGTCCCAAACACATCTATACTCAAGCTGATACTTTCACAGTCAAATTACTGATAACATCTCCCATTGGTTGTAAGAAGGAAGCCATTTTTAAAGACTGGATCAAAATCAAACCTGTTCCAAAAGCAGATTTCGATTGGACACCTAAAACTATCAACAATTTACACCCCTCAGTATCGTTTATAGATAAGTCGTCTAGTGATACCAAATCCTGGCGTTGGTATTTCAGCCAAAAGGCATACTCCAACCAGCAAAATCCCCCTTTCAGCTATCGAGATACAGGCATTCAAACCGTCCAGTTGTATGTCACTAATCAATATGGCTGCCAAGATTCCATCACAAAAACGATTTATATAGAGCCTGAAATGACCTTTTATTTACCAACAGCGTTTTCACCCAACTATGATTCAGTCAATGATGTGTTTAAAGGAACAGGATTTTTATACGGTTTGAAAAGCTATAGAATGACAATTTGGAATAGATGGGGCGAAAAAATATTTGAAACAACCAACCCACAGGAAGGTTGGAATGGGCAAAAAAATAATATTGGGCAATCCGTTCCAGAAGGTATTTACCTGTGTGAAGTGGAGTATATTACACCTAAAAATGAAAAAAAACGACTCAACAACTTTCTGACGCTTTATCGCTAAACCCCTCAGTAAAAATTCATTCACCTCAGTTTTTTCTGTTTTCGTCAATAAAATTCAGGTATTTTGCAAAAAACTAAGCTTATAATATTAAGACAGTGAAAAACTCGCTTAATTTTGAAACCTTATTGCGTGAAACAAATCATTTGGCATAACACACTCAACTCGCTGCTATTGTGAAAATTCGACACCTTCCATTTGTATTAGCCTTAGTTGGCTTGTCCTTTCTATCCCCCTCAGTATTGCGGGCAAGCCATATTGTAGGTGGTGTCATCACTTATACATTCATCAAACGTGACACGGTCAATCCTAAACTGATTACGTATCACTTCACACTCAAAGTCTATCGCGACATATTTGGGTCGAATGGGACGCAGTTAGATGCCAGAGCCAATATTGCTATTCTACTTCAAAATGCGAATGGAGCTTACGCTCTTTATAGATCAAAGCAAATTCCTATCTCCAGCACTAAAACATTAGATATCAACAAGCCGCCTTGTTCAGAGGTTCCTGCAAATATTGGTGTCGAAGAAGGCATTTATGAATGGGACGAACAATTGGTTGAGTCTTCAACAAGTTATGCTGTAACCTATCAACGTTGTTGTCGCAACAATACGATAGCCAATATTTATAATCCTGGCACAACAGGGGCAACCTATACGGTCGAAATAACAGCCGAATCGCAACGAACAAACAATAATAGTCCTGTTTTTAACAATTTCCCCCCTTCTGTCATTTGTGCCAATGAATCTTTAAACTATGATCATTCGGCAACGGATACTGAGGGGGATCAATTGGTTTATAGTTTTTGCGGTGCGTTCATAGGAGGCAGTTCAGGAGGTACACCTGGACCTACACCAGCAGGCAACAATATTGGCAAACCCCCTTATTCATTTGTGAACTATCGGTTACCTAATTATAGTATCAATGCGCCTATTGGAGGCTCACCGATTGTCAAAATCAATTCAAATACAGGTATTATCACAGGTACACCCAATGTTTTGGGACAATTTGTTGTGACTGTTTGCGTAGAAGAATATCGAAATGGTGTCCTGATAGGTAAGATTTTTCGAGACTTCCAATTCAACGTTGTGTCATGCCGACGCACTGTTGTGACTGCCATCACCTCAGATTCAACCGCAGGTAAAGAGTTTTATGTCAGTGGTTGTGAAAATGTTACTTTGACCATTGACAATCAAAGTTATGACCGCGCCAATATCAGCAGTTTCTATTGGGAGTTTGACATGCGTGGCAATAAAGTACGCTTCAATGACTGGAGTCCAACTGTTGTATTCAGCGACACAGGCGTTTATAAAGGCGTTTTGCGCTTAAATCCCAATGCCAACTGTTCTGATTCGGCTTTTGTTACGGTTAAAGTAGGTGGTAAGTTATTCCCGACCTTCAATGTCAAATATGACACTTGTGTGGCTGGTGCAGTGGCATTTACAGGCGATGTACGCACTTCAATACCCCTAAAATCAATGTTTTGGGATTATGGTGATGGTTTTAGAGATACCAATAGCCTCGTTACAAGTCATTTTTTCAAAACACCTGGTACTAAAAATGTGCTTTTTGCTGTAAAAGACCGAGTCGGTTGCATTGGCGACACCACCATTAGTTTCAACTGGCAACCAGCTCCCCCCATTTTGATAGTCGAGCCCAATACATTTGCAGGTTGCGCTCCAGCCACTGTCTCTTTCGTCAATCGTTCAACACCTATCGACACAACCTATAAAATTATTTGGGACTTTGGCGATGGCACATTTGGGAGTGCCATTAGCCCAAAACATATATATACATATCCTGACACTTTTAGTATCAAATTGATGATAACATCGCCTATTGGATGCTACAAAGAAGCAATATTCCGAAGTTGGATAAAAGTCAAATCCGTTCCAAAAGCTGATTTCGATTGGTCGCCCAAAGTCATTAATAATCTCAACCCCTCAGTATCTTTCAGAGATAGTTCATCTGCTGACGTGATAGGTTGGCGTTGGTATTTCAGTGAAAAAGCCTATTCAAGTCAAAAAAACCCTCCATTTACTTACCGCGACACAGGTATTCAGACCGTCAAACTCTATGTCACAAATCAAAATGGCTGCGTAGATTCTATTTTCAAAACACTTTACATTGAGCCAGAAATGACCTTCCATTTCCCCAATGCCTTTTCACCCAATTACGACTCTGTCAACGACGTATTCAAAGGTACAGGCTTTTTATATGGCATGAAAAGCTATCGTATGCTGGTTTGGAATCGCTGGGGTGAAAAGATTTTTGAATCCACTAACCCCAACGAAGGATGGAATGGACAAAAAAACAATGTAGGCATACAAGTCCCTGAGGGCATCTACTTATTTGAAGTTGAATACGTAACACCTAAAAATAAACGTGTTTTGAAAAGAGATTTTTTAACTTTATACCGCTAGTAATTCTTTTTTGTTCAAAAAAAAAGAAAAGCATTTTGAGAATACAAAACAAAAGCATACCTTTGCGTGCCAAAATAGAAAAGAGGCATACAAATTAGAAAAAATCTAAGAAAAATCGAAAAAATATCAACAATGGATGCTATTAGTTTTGTACAAGATCAGCTCGCTCGTAAAGCTGGTTTTCCTTCCTTCAAGTCAGGTGATAATATAGTCGTGAACTACAAAATCATTGAAGGAGATAAAGTACGTATTCAGGCTTATCGTGGCGATGTGATTCAGATCAAAGGTCATGGTGCAAATAAAACTTTCACTGTTCGCAAAATGTCAAACGGTGTTGGTGTCGAACGTATCTTCCCTATCTCATCACCCAGCATTGACAGCATTGAAGTGACAAAACGCGGTAAAGTACGTCGCGCTAAATTGTACTACTTGCGTGGTACTGTAGGTAAAAAATCACGTATCAAAGAGTTACGCAGTGGTATTGCGACAAAAGCAAAAGCGTAATTCGATTTTCATATTGTTTAAAAAAAGCTATTTGGTTACACACTAAATAGCTTTTTTTAATGCTTAAATTACCGTTTCGCTACTTGTTTTTTTACCCTAACTTTGTGGTGCTTTTTGCATCTATATTATCATTGAATTAAACATACAGAGAGAAAATCACTGAATTGAAATGTCTCTTTTGACGTTCCTCCCTACTCAAAATTCTGCTGAGCTATCTCCTAATTAACTCAAGTTGCTAGTTAAGAATAGGCGCGACTTCGTCGTGCAAAAATTCTAATGGAGCGAGACATTTTTTTGAATTAAAATTCGGCAAAGCCGAATTTTAATTCAAAAAAATATCTCGCTCCTAAAAAATCCTCCGCGTCGCCGTAGGCAACGCTATGATTTATTATAACTAGCAACTTGAATTAATTAAAGCCATTTAAATAATTCCGCCAGTTCCGAAAGTCATTCTTCGTTTACAAAAAAGGGTGTTTTGTTTTAATTTTTTGAAAAAATTAAAACAAAACCACTTTTGGTTTTTAAAAGTTATTAACAATAGCGGATTTTATTTTGAACCTCTGTACATAGCTAAACAAACATTTTGAACAAAACTTTAACCAAAGCATGATCCGAAACTTACTGTTCCTTGTGCTAATTGGCTTTTATCGTCAAGCAACAGCACAGCTAACGTCTAATTTGAGTGTTTCACCAATAGACCGACAAGCCTTACGTCTTAAATTAGATTCTACCGATTACAAAGTACAAAACGCTACCCGCCTTGAATTACAAGGCAACTACATGAGTCGAATTATGTACTCTGGACGCGACTACGGTGTGAAAGGCTTTGGTCTATCCTCTCAACTTTCTTTACACCACAAAAGTGGTTTTTGGCTCTCCACCATTGCCTATCATTGGCAAAAGTTTGATGTCAAAATACCCAAAACAGACTTTATTCTAGGCTATGCAGGTACTCTGAGCGAACGTGTCGGTGCTTCTGTCAGCTACAGTCGTTGGGTCTATCACGGTAGAAGCCAGTCTGAATTGAAATGGGCTTTCAACCACTTTATGTCCGTTTACATGGGTATCAACGCCACCTATTTCACGATAGCCCCTCAGTATTACTACATGGTCAGCCCTAACGAAAATGTGGCACAATTTGCCGTCACAGTGTCAAAAAATAAAGAATGGCGACCATTTTATGGCGGAAAATTGATTATCGAACCCAATTTGACTTGGATGATGTCCACCAAAGACCGCTTTGAGGCTGCTGAACCTACTCGCAAAGCAGGCAAAATGCTGCGGGTTATTGACTATGAATTGGGTATCCCTGTCATTTATCGTCGCGTTGGTAAATACGACCTTACGGCACGTTATACCTTATCTTTACCTGTCAATGTCGGCCCTTATGATGGTGCAGAAGAAGGAAAATTGGTTTCATTATTTAGCCTTGACTATAAATACATACTGTGGCGACAACAGAAAAAAAAGAAATAGAATCAGCACTTTAAAATGTGCTTAGAATATACCATAAAGCAAACACGGTTTCAAGAACAAACATTAACAAACATAGAACAAACTTTTATCAACATGACATCGCACTCTAGACAAGTGTTCTCTACACCTACACCCAACCGTTGGTATAAGGTAAAATGGGTCGCTTATAGCCTTATTAGTCTCACACTCATTGGATTTTTATGCTGGATTTTTACTTATACCAACAACTATAAACCCAATTTACCTCACAATTTCACCAAAATTGATGGTTCATTATCTCTTTTTGCCAAAGACACCACCATCAGTTGGGCAGAAAATGCCGTATCGCCTTGCTGCCAAGCAGACAAACCGACCTGTTTTGCTCCCCTCACTAATAGTGCATCTGTTCCATTGAATGAGCAAATAAGAGCGGGCTTTTTCGTCAATTGGGACCCTCAAAGTTATTATACGCTGTTGCACAATATTGATAAACTAAATATGGTTCTACCAGAATGGCTGTTCCTTAGCGAAGCCGATACTGTAGTATTCCGACCCAATGAGCGCGCATTCAAACTGTTTAAAGAACACCCCTCAGTAGCCATAGTGCCGATGCTGTCCAATTTCTGGCAAGACCAATGGCATACCAATAACCTTGAACGCATTTTTTCGGACAAAAACAAAGCCCATATTTTCATCGAAAGTCTCGTTCACACCTTAAAACACTATGGTTTTAAAGGTGTAAACATTGACTTTGAGGCACTTCCGCCACAACGTATCCCACAATTCTATGAATTTATGACCGATCTACACAACCGCCTCAATCAAAACGGGCTATTGGTTTCACAGTCGGTTGTACCCCTCAATCGTCAATATGATCTGGCTAAATTAGCTCCAGTCAACGATTTAATGTTCATCATGGCTTACAACCAACACTACCAAACAGGAAAAGCAGGGTCAATTGCCGACCAAAAGTGGGTTGAGGACATCATGGATACTGTTACTAAAACTGTCCCAACAGAAAAACTCGTGTTGTGCATTGCCAGTTATGGTTTAGATTGGGGCAAAAAAGGAACAGATGCACAATCTGTCACCTATCGCGGAGCTTTGTCAATGGCAAATGAAGCATCTGCTAAAATTGATTTCAACAATACAACCTATAATTTAGAATTCACATACACAGATGACGACCATGTGCCACATAAAGTTTTTTTTGTGGATGCTGCGACCAATTTTAACCAAATACGTGCAGCCAACAATGTCAACTGGCGCGGCGTTGCTTTGTGGCGTTTGGGCGCAGAAGACCCGCGTCTGTGGCAATTCTACAACAAAGATTTGAGTACCAAAGGTTTAGAAAATGGGAGCTTTGATGTTCATTCTCTTAAATCCACTATCATAGGTGAAGATGTGGACTATGTAGGTTCTGGAGAAGTCATTGACATTTTGACCGTTCCTACTGAGGGGGCCGTTCGTTTTGAGTATGATAAAAATTATTACCTCATTTCTGAGGAACATTATGACAAATTACCATCGTCCTATGTGGCTCAAAAGTTTGGCAAAGTAGCGGATAAAAAATTAGTTCTCACTTTTGACGATGGCCCCGATGACAAATACACAGGACGCGTTTTGGATATTTTGAAAAAAGAAAAAACGCCTGCTACTTTTTTTGTCATAGGCTCAAATATCGAAAAGCACCCCGATTTGGTCAAACGCATCTTCAATGAAGGGCATGAAATCGGCAATCATACGTTTTCACATCCCAAACTCGATAGTATTGCCTCTTGGCGTGCTGAGTGGGAGTTGATAAAAACTCGCCGTTCGATTGAGGCTTTGACAAGCCACTCGACTATCCTTTTCAGACCACCTTATAACCAATATCAAGAGCCTGAAAATTTGTCTCAATTGAGTGCGATGTTGCTGGCTCGCAAGCATAACTATTTGACAGTCAATGAAAGTATAGATGCTCAGGACTGGAAACAAAACTCTACAGTGGACAGTCTGATTGAGCGCATCGAAAGAGGTATCGCCATGGATTACGGTCATATCATTCTGTTGCATGACGCAGGCGGCAATCGCGAGATCACTGTTGAAGCCTTGCCTCAAATCATCAAACATTTCAGAAACCAAGGTTATACATTCACCACCATTGCAGATTTGATTGGTAAACCCAAAAGCACTTTGATGCCCTTGCTTCAGACCGACCAAACGCTGTTGGTTGGTATCAATCACTTTATCAACTCCTTTGCAAATATTATTGGCAAATTACTCTATTGGGTTTTCTATCTGGCCATTGGCTTCTCTATTTTCAGGTCTATTTTTATACTATTTTTTGCATTTTTACAAAGAATAAAACAAAAAAAAGAACCTTACGAAGCATTTACGCCCCCCCTCAGTATCATCGTGCCAGCTTACAACGAGGAGCTAAATGCTGTGTCAACCGTGATGAGCCTTTTGCAGCAAAACTATGTGGACTACGAAATTGTCTTCGTGGACGATGGCTCGAAAGATGAAACTTATCAACGTGTCAAAAAAGCATTTAGTGGACATCCGAAAGTACAAGTTTTGACCAAACCAAATGGCGGCAAAGCATCCGCACTGAATTTCGGTCTGCTCAAATGCCGTTATAATTTTGTAGTTTGCATTGATGCCGACACCCAACTCGACTCCAACGCCTTGCGCGAAATTGCCAAACCATTCAAAGACCCCTCAGTAGGAGCGGTTGCAGGTAATGTGCGTGTGGGCAATACACTCAATTGGCTGACAAAATGGCAAAGTATCGAATACACAACAGCTCAAAATTTTGACCGAATGGCGTTTGCCTATCTCAATTGTATCACGGTTGTGCCAGGTGCGATTGGTGCATTCCGTCGCAAAGCTATTGTGGACGAACGCTTTGTAAATGTCTCAGAAAACGATTTTGGACCTCTTTGCAATTTCAAAAGTGAAAAAACGTATGTCGGCAAATACGAAACCGATACACTGGCAGAAGACTGCGACTTGACCATTCAAATCTTGAAAAAAGGGTATAAAATCGCTCAGAACAACAATGCTATAGCCATAACAGAGTCTCCTGAAACCATCAAACAGTTCTTGAAACAACGTTTTCGTTGGACATTTGGTGTTTTGCAAACTTTTTGGAAAAACAGAGATGCCCTTTTCAATACTAAATATAAAGGTTTGGGTTGGGTTGCCTTGCCCAATATGCTTATTTTTCAGTTCATTTTGCCAATTTTTGCACCTATTGCCGACTTGATTTTGATTTATAGTCTTATCAATTGGATGATTGCAGACCCAATTGCCGTTGGTGATGTGACTATTTGGGAAGAATATCACGCTTTTATTCTTTATGGCATTTTTATGTTTTTCGATTTACTGTGTGCTGGAGTAGCCCTCCGATACGAAAAAATGCCCTTGCGCAATATTTGGATGGTCATTCCACAGCGATTTGTTTATAGAGCTTTGATGTATTCTGTTCTCTATCAATCATATACAAAAGCCTTGAAAGGTGAAATGCAAAGTTGGGGTATATTGAAGCGAACAGGAAGTATGGGACAAATTGCTGTCAATTTGCCTCAAACGGTATCTTCCACTGAGTCTTTTGTCCCCCCCTCAGTATCTTTGCCTCCAAAACCTATCATACACAATCGGCCGAAAGAGGTTTGGTCTAGTTGACCGTTAATTGGTCTAAATCGAGTAATCATGTTTTTTAACTTAACGTAAGATTTACACGTGCGAATGATGGTTGTTTTCTACAAATATGTGATACCTATCGGCATCATTCTATGCATAAACGATGCTGTTAAGCATCGCATATTTGTAGAAAAGATAGAAAGAAACAGCTAAACGCCCTCAGAGAGGTCGTACGTTTAAATCTCCGAACTCACGTTAAGTAAAAATGACTTCGCTCCAGAGATTTTCTTTGTCATCGAAGGCTGCGAAATCCATAATATATTGATTATCAACTTACAATAACTCTATTTAATACTCTGACAACCCACAATCATTTATTCACCTTATAATAACAATCTAACGATGAACAAACGTATTACTTTGCATTTATCTATTGTTGTATCTTTTTTAATCTTTTTCATACTCCCCCTCAGTAGCCAAACGCCAACGGCGAGTATTGCGATATGGAAAGACAACAAAAAAGCAGCTTATAGCATCATTCACGATGATTATAGCAACTATGTGACAGGTATTTTTCAACATGCCGACCCAATCGCTACGGCAAGGGGCATTAAATTGTGTTTCGGAGCTATCACCAATTTCTGTGGCGCAACGGAATGGGCTAATGCACGCACCATGATTGCACACGGTCATGAATGTGTCAATCACTCACACAACCACAAATGCGGTGGTAGTGCAAGTGAATGCACAGGGTTGACGACTTATGGCACTGCGGATTTTGCAACTGAATTGGGTACTTCTACACAATTGATTCAGTCTAATACAGGTGTAAAACCGCGTTTTTTTATCCACCCCTACGATGCTGGAACAACAAATGTGTTGAACTATCTATCGAGTCTGGGGTATTTGGGCACACGTTTGGGCACACGCGAAGCAATAAATCCTGCATCTTTTAACAACTATATGCGCTTAAACTACCATGTCTATTCACCGACAACGCCAATTGCTTCTCTCAATCAGGTTGTGGATCAAGCCATTGCAAATGGTGGCTATGCCATAAGGGAATTTCACGGTATTGACGATGGCTCATGGGCTGCAATGACTGTTCCCAACTACACCAACCATTTGAATTATGTGAAAACGCAGATGGACAATGGTAATTTGTGGTCAGCCACCACAACTGAAGCCATCACTTACAAAATGCAGCGCGATGCCTATCAACCTATCGTCTCTTATAATGCAACAAATAGTGCAATTAGTGTTTCTTTCTCTGCATCAACTGCTGTTGATCCATCTTTATTTACAACACCTATTACGCTGAATATCAATCTTAATGGCATTTTAAAAAATTACAATGCCACCCAAAACGGTACAGCAATCACTTCAACAAAAGTTGGCAACACCATCAGCGTCAATGTATATCCACACAAAGGTACAGTTGTGTTGAATTGTACCGATTGCATAACAAACACACCGCCAAGTGATGTTACCCAACTCTCTGCAACACCTCAAACCAATGCTGTATTGGTGAGTTGGAGCAATCCAACGACAAACTTCAACAATGTTTTGGTTGTCGCAAAAGAAGGAAGCGGATTTACAACCAAACCCACAGCCATTTCATACACCGCAAATGCCAACTTTACGGGTAGCGCATCCAGTTTTGAAGGAGGCAAAGTAGTCTACCAAGGTACAGGCTCGAGCGTTCAAGTGACAGGATTGACAGCGGGGCGCACTTACTATTTTGCGGCTTATGTGCTTGCAAGCTCGACTTGGTCCACTGGCAGTCAAATTTCGGCAGTACCAACAGGTTCAACAGGCGGCAACACCACTTATTGTTTGCAAGCATCTTACTACAACAATACCAATCTAACAGGTACGCCTGTAGCCGTACGTTATGAAACTACAATCAACTATGATTGGGGAACAAACGCACCTAGTGTCGCTGGAGTCAATGCAGATAACTTTTCCATCCGCTGGAAAGGCAATTTTACAGTAACAAAAACAGGTTACTATGCTTTCACGACGCGTGCCGACGATGGTGTAAAACTTTGGGTGAACAATAGTCTATTGATAAACCGCTGGAGCGACCAATCGGCTACCAGTTATACAGGCTATATTTATTTACTTGCTGGAGCGAAATATCCCATTCAAATGGATTACTACGAGCGTGGTGGCTATGCTTCTGCCAAATTATCGTGGGGTCTGTTAGGACAAACAAGTCAAGTGATGGCATTCTCAAGTAATTGTGTCACTAACAATTTAGCAAGTGCAGAGGCTGTGTCACTCGATGGCAGACTCGAAAACGGTAAAGCCAATTTGCAATGGATTGCTAATGCCAATCAGGACATAGATTATTATCAAGTTGAAAAAATGAACGAACAAGGTGAGTTTTTACCAATTGGCATCGTCAATGATGTCAACTCACAAAATCGAGACACCCATTTATACTCTTTCAAAGACGAAAAACTTGTTGAAGGGGACAACACATATCGCATACAAACTTATTTCGTCGGCAATATACCCCCTCAGTATAGCAATCATTTGATAATGAATTATGTAAAAGCGGGTCAATACGCTATGTATCCGAACCCCACGTCCGATATGATTCACATTGATTTATCTTCCGACCTAGGTAAAAGTGGTCGTATCCGAATTTTCTCCCTTTTGGGTCAAGAAATCTATCAAGAAACCATCCGACAAATCAACAATAAAATACAAACTGTGTATGTAGATAAGTTTGAGACGGGGCAATACCTCATCAGGATAGAAATTGATAATAAAAAAGCACAATCACAAAAGTTGATTATCAATCATTAACGAATCATGATTTCCGCGCTTCGCGCGAAAAGCGTGCAAAAAAGGGTTCTTAAATGGAGCGAAAGCAAATTTTGAGGCAAAAAGCCTCAAAATTTGCTTTCGCTCCAAAAATATATTTCAAAGCACGCTTTCAGCCTGTAATGGTGTAGTTTGTTTTTATCACTTTACTAAATAGAAAATAAACTTCTTGAGAAAAATCTTTCAGCTAAAACAGCTAAAAAAAGAATAGAACATCCTATAATCGGCAACAGTTGAAGAAGTAATAGTTTAAAAACTGAATAATTGAAAGCCTTTGGTTGCAACACGACCAAAGGCTTTTTGACTTCAAGCAATAATACTATTAATCGAATGAATTATTTTCGGCTGTCGCAGCTTGAACCAAAGCAGCATATTCAGAAGGTGTTAGACCATCTAAACAATAAGGCAAGGGGTTTACAACTTGTCCATTGAGGTGAACTTCATAGTGACAATGTGGTCCTGTTGCTGCACCAGAAGAGCCTATCAAACCTATTCGTTGCCCTCTTTTTACTTGTTGTCCAACATGAACATCAATTTTTGACATATGTCCATAAAGAGTCTGATAGCCGTAGCCATGCCTAATAATGACACAATTGCCGTAACCGCCATCCCGCCCTGCTTGTACAACTTCTCCATCTCCTGTAGCTTGAATAGCTGTTCCAGAATCGGCAGAAAAATCTATGCCTTTATGAAATTTCCGCACCTTATAAATAGGATGAATACGAATACCAAAACCAGATAAAATCCCTAAACTTTCGTGCAACTTATCTTCTCGCACAGGTTTGATATTTGGGATAGATTTTAACATATTTTCTTTTTCTTTCACCAAATTGGCTATGGTATCCAACGATTTAGATTGCATAGCGATTTGTCTAGAAAGTCTTTCGATTCGGTCTTGAGTTTCAACTATCGTTTGTGAGGTAGCAAATTGTGCTAAATTGGCATACTTGTCATGACCACCAGTGCCGCTCATCCACACAGACTCATCAATTGGATTCATATTAAACATACGTCTGTAAACACCATTAGACCGATTGTGAAGACTGGTCACGGCCTTATCCATAGTTCCAACGTGCTTTTGCAAAGCATCATACTTCAAAACAAGTTGTTCAATTTCCTTATTTTTAACCTGCACCTCAGCAGCAGGAAAAAGTTTTTGAAACAATGGAAAACAAAGCATTGAAGTCACTACAAATGCAGAAAAGAATCCGAAAGCTTTAATAGCTTTTTCCTTCCATGATATTTCTATTTTCTCAAATTGTAGCGTCTGTTTGTTATATATGTACTTTTCTCTCATGACTATTTCACTTTGATACTGTTCTCTATCACTTTTATCAATTTCAACTATTGGCAAAAATAATAAATTAGTTTAAAGCTATAAAAGACACGATGGTTTTTTTACAAATAGTAGTAACTTACTCAGTCAGTCATAGTACTTTTGCACCGATGCACTTAGAAAAAATTATTTTGACCAATTTTAAAAACTATGCAAATCAGACACTTGTGTTTGATTTGCAGTTCAATGCATTTGTTGGTTTGAATGGTGTAGGAAAAACCAACTTGCTGGATGCTATCTACTATTTGTGCATGTGCAAAAGTTATTTTCTCTCCTCCGATTCGGATACCATACTGAGGGGGGCAGATTTTATGCGTTTAGAAGGGATATTTAAAAAAAATAGCAGCGAAGAGAAAATCGCTGCCAAAGTGCAACCTCGTAAAAAAAAAATTTTTGAACGCCATGATGTACCCTATTCAGCACTTTCAGAACATATTGGATTGATTCCCATAGTCATGATTGCACCTGATGACACCGAACTGATTAAAGAAGGTAGTGAAGAAAGACGGCGTTTTTTGGATAATACACTGTCTCAATTAGACAAAAACTATTTAAATCATCTTATTTTCTACAATCGCGTTTTGGAACAACGCAATTCACTGCTAAAAAAATATGCCAATAATGAGGGAGGGCAAAGTCAGGAATTGGACAGTCTATTAGGTATTTATGAAATTCAATTATTGCCTGCTGCACGTTATATTTTTCAGAAACGACACCAGTTTATACAAGAGTTTGAGCCTATTTTCAACGAAACTTATCAAAAAATATCGGGTGCAAAAGAATCCGTAAAAATTGTTTTTGACTCACAACTCAATAGCATTTTAACAAAAAAAGAAGGTGTTGATACGTCTGAACTAAACCTATGGCTTGCAAGCAGAGCTAAAGATAAAATATTGCAACGCACTACATTCGGCATTCACCGCGACGATTTGGGTTTTGAAATGGGTGACAAATCTGTAAAAAAATTTGGCTCACAGGGGCAACTCAAGTCCTTTGTGATTGCGCTTAAATTAGCGCAGTACGAAATACTGAGGGGTAGCAAATTTGAACAACCAATACTTTTACTTGATGATATTTTCGACAAATTAGACGAAGAACGTGTCAATAATTTATTACAACTTATCGTAAGTCAATCCTATGGTCAAGTTTTCATAACTGACACACATGAAGAAAGGATAAAAGCTATTTTTGAGACAACTTCAATACACTATAAATTATTTCAAGTCGCAAGTGGGCAAGTACAAGCTCTTACTCTTATCTGATACAAAAAAAGTCTCAAGCCCGAAGGCAAGAGACTTTTTTATGGAGACAATCATAAAGATTACTCTAATTTAAACTTGATTGGCAATGTGTAAGCAACACGTACTGCACGACCTTGTTGTTTACCCGGTTTCCAACGAGGCATTTGCTGCACAACGCGAACAGCTTCCTCATTGCAACCACCTCCGATACCGCGTTTTACGGTAACGTCAACGATTGAACCGTCAGTATTGACAACGAAACCAACATAAACCGTACCTTCAATACCATTTTCACGAGCAATTGCTGGATACTTGATATTTTGACCCAACCATTTGAACAAAGCTGCTTGCCCATCAGGGAACTCAGGATTTTGCTCAACGATCGTAAAGATAGGCTCTACTTTTGGTTTTTCAGGCTCTTTCTCTACGGGTGGTGGCGGTGGCGGTGGTGCCTCTACTGGTTTTGTATAAGTTTTTACCGACGTATCGCCCTTGATTTCTTTCGTACCAATATCCACATTTTCAGGGATTTTGGGTGGAATGATTTCTTGCTTCTCAGGCTCTTTTTCAATCGTCACCTTAGGCGGCACAAATTTGATTTGTGGCTTTTGTGGTGGCGGTGGCGGTGGCGGTGGCGGCGGTGGCGGTGGCGGTTTGGTTTTGTCAAGCGGCGGCGGCTCTGCCAAAACGACCTCCTTCGTTTCCAACTCATCTTTCTGTTGTTGCATCATTTCGCTCAACTTAGACGAAATGAGAGGCCACGAAACCATGAGTAAGAAAATAATGAGTCCACCAATAGCACCTCTTATCAAGTGCTTACCATACAACTGCCGCAAAAGATAACCTCCGTATTGTTTGTTGCGCCCCATGAAGACAATGTCGTCGAGGCTCATCTTGAGGATTTCTTTATTGTTATCCATGTACGATGTGTTTTAAATAATTTTTTAAAAAGGAATTATCTACGGATAAATCCCATTTGTTCCATGATGACCGTATCAATTTTGTCTCTATCAATGATGGCATATTGCTTAACGTCAGTAATACGCATTTCGTCAATAATATCCACAAAATTCTTATACGTTGCTTTTGGTACACCTTTGATCAATACAACCAAAGTATCTTTTGTGCCATAAGCTTGTTGTACTTCTGTTTGACGTGCTTTGATAGACTCACGAACGCCCCCCACTGAAAAATCAGCAGAGTCAACTTGCATAGGCTTGCCCGCGGCAATGTCTTCTGCAGCTACTTGATAGAAATAAACTTTATTATTTTCACCAAGTAAAATACTCAAAACACGATTCTTGTTGACTTTCGGAGCATCCTTATTTTTCGGATCGTCCTTTGCAGGTTTGATGATTTCCATCGTTTTCGGCTTGCTAAATGTTGTTGCCAACATAAAGAAAGTGATGAGAAGGAAACCCAAATCCACCATGGGTGTCATATCCGTATGCGGCGCGCCTTTCTTCCCGGTTACTATTTCAGCCATTAGAGAATGGATTTTTAAATTGTGAATAAAATTACTCTGCATGTGCAGGTGCTGCCCCTGCTTTTGCAGATGTGATGAGATTGAAACGGTTTGAGTTTGTTTTACGCAATGTTTCAATTACATCATCAATACGACCATACTCTGCACTTTTGTCAGCTTTGACAGCAATACGCAAGTTTGGATTGAGTGTACGCGCCATGATAATCAACTTACCTAAGTGGTTTTTAGCTGTATCAGAGCCTGTTTGACCCGCCATCAATTTTGCATCTGGATTACAAGGTAGTCCTGGCTGTTTGAAATTCGCCAATTCTACAGGATCCATTTTTAGCAATTGAGGTAACTGGTCGAGTGGCACTCCAAATTGGTCAAGAAGTTTGAAACGCTTTTGCATTTCACCATCTACTGTAAAGTTGAATTCTTTTGCCAATTCGTCCAATATACCCATACGCGTATTTTGGTCATCTACACCAAAAAAGATTCTATCATCTTTTTGGTCTCCAACTTTGCCTACTGTAATCAAGAGAACGTCTTTCTCAGGCAACGGAATTTGAGCCGTTGAGCCTGGAATGTCCACTTGGACAGCTTCGTTTGGTCGAAACTTTGTGGTCAAGATAAAAAAGGTCAGAAGCAAGAAGGCTACGTCGCACATCGCGGTCATATCCATCCGAATATTCTGCCTCTTCATTTTAATCTTTGGCATATCGTTTCTTTTTGTTTGTTAATGAATCAATTTTCTTTCGCTTGTGATTAAGTCAGTGAGAAGTCATACCCCTCAGTAATTTGTAAAAATTACTTGTTGTGTGCAACGAAAGATTGAGTCATTGAGAACGCTGCCTCATCAATACGGTAGCTCAAAGCATCAATTTTTGCTGTGAAATAGTTGTAGAAAATGATCGCAAAAGCTGATGTACCGATACCCAAAGCTGTGTTAATCAAGGCTTCAGAGATACCCGTTGACAACGCAACTGCGTCAGGAGCACCTGAACTTGCCAAAGCCGAGAACGCCTTGATCATACCGATTACCGTACCCAAAAGCGCAATCAAAGTACCGATAGAACCGATTGTTGAAAGAATAGGCATGTTGCGCTCCAACATTGGCATTTCAAGAGCTGTTGACTCTTCAATTTCTTGTTGGATAGCTGCTACTTTTTGGTCACGATCCATGTCTGTTGTACCGACCATTTCTTTGTACTTAACGAGACCACTGCGAACAACATTCGCAACTGAACCACGTTGTTTGTCACATTCTGCAATTGCAGAATCAACATTGTTGCTTTCAAGAGCGGCTTTAACGCGTTTCAAAAAGTCAGGTAAAGAACCTTTCCCTTGAGCTGCATTGATTGTCAAATAACGCTCGATTGAGAAAATAACAACGCACAAGAAAAGTGTCATCAAAATAGGTACGATGAAACCACCTTTGTAAATTGTGCCTAGCATATTGCCACCAATAGGATGACCACGAACTGGGTCATTGTTCTCAAAGTTACCAGGATTACCCATAACTGTGTGGAACACGATTTCAGCAACAATAAGTGAACCGATAATAACTGCAGGCGCGAACCATGCGCTGCTTGACGTTGAGCCTTTAGAGGCTGTCGCTTGTTTAGCCGTAGCTGTTGGTTTACTCATAATTCAACGAGTTTGAGTTTTGATTTAACAATAAATTTTTAATGATTGTGTTGAAAATTTTCTTGATTCCTGTGAACTAAATCAGATAACCCTTTTACACATAAACGGTGCAATAATACTATATAAAACTGATTTCACAATAAATTCTATAAAAAAATTTTGCAAAAACAACTTTATCTAAAATTAAAAATTAGGCTGCCGTCAAAATCTAAGATTTCGTTGAATTATCCAAATTACCTGTGTCATATTTTCAAAGAACGCATACAAATTTACTTTATCCCTGTTACTAAACTTCTGTAATCTCACCAAAACTTATCACTTTCCAATAGATGCACCCGTTTTTCATTTTGGTGTGTGGGTCTGAAAAAAAATTTAAGTTTTTTTTCAGAGCTTATAAAGTGATGTAACCCGATTTCAAAATATGCTTTTCAGTTCCCTATTAACGTGTCAAAACAATATAATCCTTTATCAATACTTTAAAAAAATCTATCATTGCCAATGGTGAACTTAGGTCAATTTTAATCTCCAAAACAGACTTGAGATGTTGATACAAATCGAATACAACCTCTTCGTGCGATAGATTCCGATATTGCTGATAACGCAAAATAACAGATTTGATGAACAACATATCTTCCTCAGAAAGCTGCTTGACTTGCGGATACTGAGGGGTATAGTTGTCGAGGGTATTGATGTTCAAAATATCACTCAAATCGAATCGTCGGTGCATACCTATCTTTATCACGGTTGTCCCTGCCGCCATATCACCTAACCGTTGCCTTTTGTCAGTCGTGCTTATCAACAACGCTCCCAATGCGCCAAACGTAAACAGGTAGTCCATGACCAAGAGCAATGCGCGCAGCAACAAATCACTCAAGCTGATATTATGCCCGTCCACCCGCACAACTTTTATTTTTTGGGTACGCTTACCAATTGTTTGTCCATTTAAAAAAGATTCGCAACTGAGTGTATATAATATCGTAAACCAAATCGGAAAGCCCATAATCACTTGCTGCATAAAGCGCGAATCAAAGCCCAGAGCATTGATAAAAATGAAAAATAGACCCATCCAAAGAAAAAACATAATAACTTGGTCTATCAACAAAGCAAAAAAACGCTCGCGCAGTCCCGCTAATTCGTACTCAATTGTAACGTTTTGTGTGGTCGTTATTTCAATATGTTGCATAACTGATTATTTTTGTGTGAAAATATCTTTTACAAACTAACGATTTCAAGCTAAAAGCCACATGATTCCATGCAATCTAAAAGTTGGAGTCATTCTTAACTCAAAATCTATGCAAATCCGAAGCTCAAATATATGAAAGAGACTCAATTCATAAGCCAAAATCGGCAAAAATGGTCAGAATTTGAAGATGTACTTGCCGAGGCTCAAAAAAGCCCTGATAAACTACACGATATATATATACAAGTCACCGACGACTTGAGCCACGCACGCACATTCTACCCCACTCGGTCAGTACGCGCCTATCTGAATGGTTTGGCTCAAGCCGTATTTGGTGTTATTCACAAACAAAAAAAGTCCCCCCTCAGTAAATTTCGCTTTTTTTTTACAGATGAACTGCCACAAGTCGTTTACGAATCACGCTGGTCATTTTTTTGGGCAACCGCTTTTTTTATTTTGTCATTCATCATTGGCTATATGTCGAGCATGATGGATGAAACATTTTTGAAAATTATCTTAGGTGATGAATATGTACAAATGACCGTCGAAAACATCAAAAAGGGCGACCCTATGGCTGTTTATAAGTCCAGCGGGCGTTTCGATATGACATTTGGTATCATGGCTAATAATATACGTGTCACTCTGATATATTTTTTACTGGGCATTTTTGCTGGCATTGGTTCGGTAGCCATGATGATGTACAATGGCATTATGGTTGGTGCATTTCTGCAATTTTTTAGCCGCCACAATCTCTTAGGCGAAGCCAATTTGACGGTTTGGATGCACGGTACTTTCGAGATTTCAGCCATCATCATTGGCACGGCTGCGGGCATCACGATGGGACGTGGCTTACTTTTTCCAAGCACCTATACACGCCTTCAAGCCTTCCAGATGACAGCACGCCGAGGCATCAAAATCATGGTAGGCGTTATCACTCTGCTGATTGTTGCAGCTTTGATTGAAGGCAATTTGACCCGTCACACCGAGGCTGGCGACCTATTCCGAGGCATTTTTATTTTAGTTTGCTTCGTTGTCGTTGTTGGTTATTTCGGTTGGCTGCCTTTTTATAAAGCCAAAAAAGGATTTCGACAACCATTGGCTGAGGCGAAGTTGCCGCCTGACAATTTTTATCAAATTGACTATCAAAAGATTAAGTCAGGAGGTGAGATTTTTGGCGACACATTTTTATTCTTCCGTCGCCATTTGTCAATTTATTTGAAAATAGCTGCGCTCGCTGCTTTTGTTTTTTGTTTCGTATCATATTTTACATCATCTGAAAAAATCAGTGAAACATTTAAGTTGCAAACCAATATTTTCAACCAATCGAGTGTACTCTTGCAGTTTTTTATCAATGAAAACATACCTATTATGCCATATTTGAATGGTTTAATCATTACGATAGTGGCTTTTACGGTTTTCAAAACTTTACTGAGGGGTGAAAACATACACACTTATACGCGTAAAGAGGAAATCATCACCTTTGCTGAAATGCTTATTATTTTTGAAATTTGGTCGCTGTTTTCGGCTCTGAGTGAAAGTATTTTCATTTTATCAATCATTTTCGTATTGCCCTTTTTTGGTTTGTGGGCATATGTGATGTATCGCTTCGGTTTCAATTTCAAATTCTTCAAAGCGTTACAACATACTTGGTGGCTCATCAATACGCATCTCTCGCTGGTCATTGGGTCTTATTTGACTTTACTCTTAGTGGGTTGGCTGATTTATTCACTGACCAACTCTTCGGTTTTATATTTCTATTTGTGGATGATAGGTTGGAATTTTTCATTTCTCTCACAGGCTCGGCTCGATGAGTTCGTCGTTTTGTTTCTCTGTTTTACGAGTACGTTTACTATTTTCACTATTTTCTCACTCATTTTTACAACTATTGGCTTTCTTTTTTACTCACTTTTGGAAATCAACGAAGCCAATAATTTACTCAATCGCATCAAACAAATCGGTATGTCTCGCAAAATCAGAGGCATGGCGAGAGAATAATATATTGCCCTATGAAAGTACATATTACTTTTATATTCAGCCTTTTTTTGGCACTCCATACTGAGGGGGTCAATGCGCAACAAATCAGCATTGAAAAACCGATAGTTCCAGATTCTGTTTTCGTAGAAGAGGCGGACACCTCTTTTTATGAAGAGGACAATCGCCCTAAAAACCAAACCAGCCCTTACAAAGCCGCTCAAGAACAATACTTTGCGCAGCCAATTGAGTCTCAAAAGGTCAATAAAAACAGTTGGGAAAAAGCCAAAGAAGGCATTGATTACAGCGATGACGCTATCGAAAAGAAAAAAAAGAGCACCTCAAATTTCGCTCCCAATCCGATATGGGCGGTTATTTTTGAGTTCTTAAAATGGTTTTTTATAATCGGAGCAATCGTTCTTTTAGCTTATTTGATACTCCGTTTCATAGGTGAAGGCAATATTTTCGGCAATCGCAAACGCCGCATTGCCGACCCCTCAGTAGAAATTGACCTCGAACACATCGAAGAAAACCTTGAAACGGCAGAACTCGACCCACTCATCAAACAAGCTATTGCCAATAAAAACTTTGCATTAGCCATTCGCCTTTACTATTTGGCGATTTTGAAAGAACTGCATCTCAAAGGCGATATTGCTTGGCAGAAGGATAAAACGAATCGTACTTATGTCGGTGAAATGCGCCAACACCGCCTTTTTGAACCTTTCCGAACCTTAACCACCGTTTTTGAACGTGTGTGGTATGGCAGTCAAAACATTGATGAGCGTAGTTTTTCGGTTTTAGAGCCTGATTTTTCGAGTATGTTGAAAAGTTTGAGATAACCCCTCAGTAAATTCTTTTATTCTCTACACAAGTTGTTCAATTTTATTTTATACATTTGAATCCAAATAGAAAAACAATTTTTCATTTAAAAATCCTCTTCAAATATGGGAATTGGTAAAAAAACAAGTCAGCCAGAAGGTACAGATGGTGGTATGCGCGCCATCGGCATTGACCCCGACGACCCTATTATCAATGAAAGCTTGAACGACGCAGCCCTCAATGCTTTGAAACAGCCTGAAAATATGGAAAAATGGCTGAAAGAAAGCACATGGAAACAACCCAAATGGTTGAAACAAACGACTTCCGAGAAACCTAAAAAAATGGGTTTTCAAGGTTATTACCTCAACAGTTTGCGCGCACGTTATATGCACTTAGAAGGTGATTTCCGAACCGCCTATAACAATTTTTATGGCACAAAATACATGGATTTGGTGACAGCTCGACGCATCATTGACTATCTTCAAATCTCGCGAGAAGCTCTCGAAAACGACGATTGCGATGTGAATGATGTGATAACGCTTCTGGATTTGGCAGACCAATATATGGTTTGGATTTATCCGCCACATCATGCCAAAGCACAGGCTTTAGGATTGGCTTCCGACCTACGTGGTCAAGGCAACCCTTGGGGCGTTTATTTGGAAAACGAAGCCAGCCGCGACGGGCAAACTTTAGGCGGTTTGCGGGCGGCTTTGGACAAAACCAAAGAAGCTATGAATCAAGCCAAACAAGCTGCTTTGATTTCCACAGGTTTGCAAATTGAACGTCTGAACGCAGCCAAAAAATGGTCGTGGTACATCTTGATTGTGTCAATTGCAGTACTACCATTAGCTATTAGAACGCCTAATGTCGAAGTTGCAGGAGCAACGAATGCAACTGGTGAAGCAGTAACAATTTGGGCAAATAGCATTTTAGGCACTATCATTCCACAATTACGCCCTTGGTTTGCGGTGGTTTGTGCCGCTATTTTTGGTGCAGGTGGTGCATTTTTGAGTGGTTTGATGTCAGTGCAACGGACGCGCACCGTTTTGAACGACTACCAAGAAAACTTAAAAAGCAATCAGCTCAAACTCAATGTCGGGGCCTTAGCCGCAGCGATTGTTTTTGTATTTTTGACTTGGGACATCATTCCTGGTGTAAAAATGGATAGTTTAGGGTCTTTGGTCTTTTTGTCGTTCATAGCAGGTTTTTCTGAAAAATATTTCCTTAACTTATTGAATATCAATAGTGATGAAATAGCTCCACGTCCTGCGCCAGTCAATTTGCAACAAACAGCTAAAATACCTCCTGCTGCCGATGCAGCTCCAGCCGACGTATCGGAAGCTGAATTGGACAAACCTCAAGACGCACCTGAACCTGCTGAAAAAGTAGAAAATACTGAAGGGGGAGAAGATGTGAACAATCGTCGGATAAATTAATTCGTTATTGAATAGCTGTCATAATAAAAAAAAGGGGACTGCCAGATGGCGGTCCCTTTTACGCTATAAACCTTTATATTCTTAATAAATACAATTCAAAACTAATTTTTAATCACCAATTTACCTGTGGCGATACGGCGACCTTGATTTTCGATTTTGAAAACATAAATGCCATTTTGTACATTTTGTCTGTCAAACTCAAATTGGTTGCCTTCAAAAAATTCACTTCTCAGCTGTCTGCCCATCATGTCATACAATGTGAAATGACTTGTTTTACTGAGGGGGTCTCCTTCAATCGTGAAGGTTGCTCTATCTGAAAACGGATTGGGTGCTATTTTGACGTTCATATTAGGAAAAGTCACATTATCAACCGTTGCAGATATAATAAAATTTTGTCCTATCGTGTGAAAAACTTGATTCGTTGAAGCGAATGCACCATAGTTGAAACTGACTGATGCTCTGTTCAAAACCTTTGTTCCGTTAGGCAAATTTTTTGTATTCAAATTGACTCTAAACTTTACAAAACCAAAAGAATTGACGCTGTCGCGGCTATTTGATGGCAAATTGATGCCTGTGAAACTAAATTTCAAAAGATTTTTACCAAACATTGAGAATTGGTAAGGATGGCTACTTGCGCCTAACTCAATGGAATTGGGGTCAACCACGTCTGCTAATGTATCGCGAACCTGAACTGTAAAAGCTGTGTCTGTTCCCATATTGCGGAAACGAATTTCGTATTCGATGCCATCGTTGGCATTGATATAGTGTTGGTCGCGATAACCTTGTGGAAACGCCTCAATTTCCCCTCCTACAAAGTCCCCCCTCAGTATTTGGCACTCCTTATCAACGAATTTATCAACATCCGCCTCTGGGAACGCATTGACTTTGTTGACACTATAATTCGTTTGATTGGTATTACGGCAACCTTCAATCGCCACTGTTTGAGTGGTGGTTAAACTTGGATTATTGGTCACTTGTGGCAGATTCATCCGATAAGTGCTGCCATTTTTAGGATATTTGAATGTTGCTGTCGTATTTGTCGGTAAAATACCGATGGCTGGACGAACTGAAAAAATCACATCATCAACGATAACAATTCCCACTTTCCCCTCAGTATTCGTTGCTGTACCTGTATTTGTCACTCTAAATGCCACTGAATCTGTTTCACAATTGCCCGTCACCGTCAAATTTGCGCCCGACCAATTGACAGCTGGCACACAAGACGAATCAGGGAAAATATGTGCTTCAACACACAACGTTTGACCTTCTTTCAAGGAGTCGCCACAAGCTGGCGCGATAGTCATATCAAAGCTACCTGTCTTGCCTATTTGAACATTGCCTAAATTAAATCTCAATGTACGACCTGTGCGTGAAGCAACAGGTAGAGTAGCCGTTTGAAAGTTGAGCAGCGAATCCAATTGGATGGTGACATAGGCATTTTGAGCAATACCTGCACCATTGTTCGCGTAGCGTACGCGATATTTTGTAGGTGTACAACGGCGTAAAAAACCTGTTGTCACATTGACTTCAAGTTGTGAGCAAGAGCGAATGGGCTGCAAAGATAAGTTTCTTGGCATCTTGCCATATTGGTCGTCCATTGAGAAACTAACCACTTCATTCACCACATTCCAAGAGCTTGGATACCCTTGCAAACGCAAATCAAAGCTACCAGAGTCAACCGTAATCACATAATTACCCAAAGAATCAAGTGGTGTAGAGCGAAACATTTTGCTCGGTGTCTCTCTACTGACTGCCTCTACAATTAAGTTTTGAAAACCTAATTCGCTGCCATCCAATTGGTTGTTGAAGTTTCTATCAATAAATACACGTCCTTTGATTTCATTGGTTGCAACGGCACCTGTTTTGCTGATTTTCATCAAAAGGGCTTGGCTACTTGCCAAATTGACTTCATCTTCTGCCAAAACAAAACTTTCGTCAGCGTTTTGTACCAATTTATTAGGCAAACGAGTCACCGAATTGGCTGTGAATGACACATCGAAAATGCGGCTGTACGTCTCGACACCTGCTCCATTGACCTTGATAAACAATGAACGCTGAACATTGAGCGAATCAAAACTGCCAACAATGGCAAAACCACCATCTTGGGTGCGTGTAAAAGTATTCGGATAAGTATAAAAACGGCGTGGATGATACCATTCCACTGCACCTAAAGTATCAATTTGAGCAAAATAATCACCTAAAACAGCTAATTTGCCATTTGGCAAAACCATCATCTCATCAATACGATTGAGACGCAAGGATTCATTTGTACCAAAAGGTTTGACAAGAATAGAACTCGGATTACCACCATTTGCGTCGAGTTTAAGGATTCGGGCAGTATCTCTACCCAAATCCCCCCTCGAAGCTAAATAAATTGATGATCGGTTCTGGGACTCCACAATTTGCGTGGCGTTACGATTGGTTAATGGGATGGTCTTGTAAAAGATTAAACCACCTATATTATCGGTTTTCAGGATGGCGGCACTATCGCCAGCTAGAGTCTTTTTAGTAATCGAAATCAATAAATTGCCATCTGCAAGACGTGTGATACCTCCTACACGTTCGTCGTTGACATCGCCAAAATTGTGTTTTGACAATATTTTACCCGTTTGACTGACATGTACCAAACGAATGTTTTCAATATTGGTAGCAGAAGAAGTAGTCGCAAATGTCAACCAATAAGTGTCATCATTTGATGCCACCATTTTTATATTACCTTCAATGGTTTGCCCAAAATCATGCTTTTGGGTCATCAAAACACCGCCTTCAGCATCTGTTTTCACTAAAAAAAGGCGTGAACTATTGTCTGAACTACCGCAAAAAAAGTATCCACCATCAGCCGTTTTTTCCATTGCTTGAGCCGACGTATTGTCTGAATCGTTACCATAACGTTGTAGCCAGCTTTGTGCTGTAAGTCGGCTACTGTTAATGGTTAACAAAACCCCAATCAATATGTAAAAGTGGATACGTTTCATGAGCTTTTTTCTGATTATTGTTTTGATGATACAAAGGTGATGTTTCCGTTTGGATACAACAATTACACTTTTAAGCATTTCCCACTTATTTTATTTACACAAAATATTGATTTAAAACAATTTGCAATTAAATTTCTCGTTAATTTTGCGCTTAAATTGGATGATATTCTAACCAAAAATTAATATTTTTTTTGAAAAAAAAGTTGAGTTTACTTCCATAGGCTCAATGTAAATTTCATTTTAACCGAAAATATGAATAATTCAACACTCCTACAACTCTTCAAAAGCCTCGATCGCAACGACCGTCGTCAATTGCGCAAATTCGTTCGTTCACCTTATTTCAACAGTCGTGAAGATGTTGTGGCTCTTTTTGACTATATTGATAAACATATTGATACGGGCGGTGCGCCAAAACTGGCGAAAGAAAAAGCCTTTGCTGCGATTTATAAAAAACAAAAATTCGATGTTGATGCTTTCTATTATCCAATGTCTCACTTGACACAATTAATCTTAAAATATTTGACAATCAATGAGTTAGAAAACAATACCCCACAATATCAACACTTTCTAAATACAGCTTTGCGTCAACGTGGAGCAGACAAGCTATACGAAAAAACTTTGAACGATACTAAAAAGCATCTTGACAATCAACCTCTACGCAATGCTCAATTCCACTTCGATAGTTATCGTACTCGATCAGAAGAGTTTGAGGCGCGGCATCGTCTGAAACGAAGTGGCGATTTTGAACTACAAGAAATGACAAACGATTTTCACTTTTATACTATTGCAGAAGTCTTGCGATTGGCTTATGGCTTGGCCGCACATCAGAGTATCACTAAGAAAGAGTATCATCAACCACTCCTGAATGTTGTATTGGATGTAGCCAAACAGCATTTGGATATTCCTGCAATTTCGGCTCATTATTATGCCTACCAAACACAAATGAAACAAGATACTGAGGGGGTCTTTTTTCAAAAATTGAAAAATATCATCACAGACAATCAGACCTTATTTTCACAAGTAGAGTTGCGGGATTTGCTAACTGTCGCACTCAATTATGCTATTTTCCGCCAAAATAAAGGAGATTTAAGTTATACGAGAGAAGCTATTTTGCTCTATCGTTGGGGTTTTGACAATCAGGTTTTTTTAGAAAATGGCATTCTATCACCTTATGACTATCGAAATACACTTCAATTGGCTTTGAAAATTGATGAATACGATTGGGCAGAAAAATTCTTGAATGATTTTAAAGCTTTTTTACCCGAAAGAGAGAGAGAAAACATTTATAGCTACAATTTAGCCATTTTTTATTTCAGAAAAAAAGAATATGAACTGGCTATGAGTCTTTTGCAAGAAGTCAACCTTAAAGAGCCTCTTTTTAATCTTGATGCACGTCGTCTTTTGGCACGCACTTATTTTGAATTAAGTGAATTTACAGCACTCGATTCTCACATCGAGAGTTCAAAAATCTATCTACACCGTCAAAAAGAGATTGGTTATGGCAAGGAGGCTTACGCCAATTTTTTCAAATTTTTGGAACGTTTGCTTAAATTGGAGAATAAATCGGCGGAAACTCGTCAAAAATTGCACGAAGAAATACAGCAAACGCAATTAGTAGCAGAAAAAGACTGGTTAATTTTGCAGACAAAGTAAGTTCACACGATACTATTCATTATCAACATATTATCACGTTTCGGAAACTGGGTAAAGTTTCCGAAACGTGTACAATATTCATCAGTTTGACCCAAAATCGTCTAACATGCCCGACAATAAATCACCGAATGAAAACGAGGTTTCCAATATTTCTTTATTGACCACTTGAAACTCCGCCAGACCATGTAAAGCCAATTCCATGTAGGTGTACATGTCCACTTTATCTATTTTGGCATCTTCGACCAATTTTTTTAGTCCTTGCACTTTATCAAGAGCTTTTTTAAAGTCTCTTTCTGTCGCATCATTCAGTAATTCGATGACATTGCCACCACTAAACCAAGCTCGAATGACACCGTAAGGGTCTTTATCTGACTTGCGTTTCAGGTCTTCTGGATTGGGAAAATACTCCAAAAAAACGGCTTTTATGGCACTGCTAAACAGCTGCATTGCCACATTGTAAGGTCCTTCTTGTTCGCCTTCGTACACCAATTCGACCTTACCTGTGATGGCTGGTACGATGCCCCAAAAATCCGTGATTCGAGCCGTGGTTTTGCTTTCTCCGTTTAGAATCATGCGTCTTTCAGCTGAGGAGTACAAGTTTTCGAGAGCCGAAATAGACAGGCGCGCTGATACACCACTTTTAGCATCAACATATTCTGACTCACGAGCTTGAAATGCGACTGACTCCAACAAATCTCGCAATACTGAGGGGATGGAGATGGTCTCTTTTTGAGCCAAAGCAGGTTTAGATTCTTGTTCTGTGATGGCTCTTGCAACATCTAAGTCTTCGGGATAATGCGTCAGAATTTGCGATTGAATACGGTCTTTTAAAGGTGTGATGATAGAACCACGATTGGTATAGTCCTCTGGATTGGCCGTAAAAACAAACTCAACATCAAGCGGCAAGCGCAATTTGAAGCCCCGAATCTGAATATCTCCTTCTTGCAAAATATTGAACAATGATACTTGAATACGCGCTTGTAAATCAGGTAATTCATTGATTACGAATATACAACGATTGGCTCTGGGTACTAATCCGAAATGAATCACTCGTTCGTCGCTGTAAGGCAATTTGAGATTAGCTGCCAAGATGGGGTCCACATCGCCAATCAAATCTGCTACACTCACATCAGGCGTTGCCAATTTTTCGACATACCGTTCACTACGGTGCAACCAAGCAATCGGTGTCTCATCTCCTTTTTCTTCAATGAGATTTTTGGCAAAAATACTGAGGGGATTCAAAGGGTCATCATTGAGTTCACTGCCTTTCACAATTGGAATATAAGGGTCGAGCAAATTCACCATTTGGCGTGCCAAACGGGTTTTAGCTTGTCCGCGTAAACCTAAAAGCAGAATCGAGTGACGGCTCAAAATTGCTCTTTCCAAATCAGGAATGACGGTGTGTTCAAAGCCCAAAATGCCTGGGAAAGTCTCGTCCTTATTTTTCAGTTTTTTAATCAAGTTATCACGCAATTCTTGTTTGATACTTTTGGGTTGATAGCCTGATTTTTTGAGTTCACCTAAGGTATGAATGTTTAACATAATGTAAGTATCGGATATTGTTTAACAAAAAAGTTTAGACAGTGAGAACGAGTACGTTTCACGCCTCAAACATCACAAAGTTATAAAAGGTTTTCGTCTATTTTCTCTTTTTTAAAATTGTAGGGGCAATGCCGACAACCATTTTGGCAGCAATAACCTCGTTCGCGCAGATATTTCTCTGTAAATACGTAAAGACCATTTTCAATATAAAAATCTACCCCCTCAGTAAATTTTGGCTTTTCCTGTTTTTTTTCTGATTTCATTATTCTATTTTAGTTTCTCATTAATTATTGAGAACATCATTTAGACGGTCTCATTCAACAATATTGAGAAAACATAATGTAAAATTCAAAAATATACAAATAAAATTTTGAACCATCAATTCTTTACCATATTTTGCACCGAAAATCAAGCTATACTACTTATTTCTTAAAACTAAAACCACACGACAATATGAGTTCAGTAGGTACAATTTTACAAAAAAAACCGCGCGGCGTTATCTCTGTTACGCCCTCCACGAGTGTTCTTGATGCTTTGCAGATTATGGCATCAAAAAATATAGGCTCAGTCGTCGTTATGGAAGACAGTGCTTATTTGGGCATTTTGACTGAACGCGATTATGCGCGTAAAGTTATTCTGCAACATAAAAGCTCGAGCGAAACAACTGCGGGCGAAATCATGTCCACCAACCTACCACGTGTCAATCCATCAGATAGCCACGAAAGTTGTATGTCATTGATGGTCGAACACAATGTACGCTATCTGCCCGTTTTTGATGATGGTGTATTGGTCGGTATCATTTCGCTCATTGACGTTATTCAAGCGACTGTCGAAAAACAAAAAGTCACCATCGGTGAGCTACAAAACTTTATTTCGAGCAATTTCGCGTAGTCAGACAGTTTACAAAAGAATAATAATGTCTTATGGCAAACTAAAATATTACATCAAAAAAGCAGCAACACAGCCAAATTTTTACCTAACAAAGTATCTTTGCCTTCATTGGTGAAGATACTTTTTTTTATGTGCAACAAAGTGATTTTCTTTACACCACAAAATATCAAACACTGCCCAATCGTTCAACTACTTTTTCAAACTATTTGAGATTAAGAAACATTCTATAATCAAATTAAAACTTATTGAAAATGAGAAAATTACAAACACTTTTCCTAATGCTCGTTGTCACAACGATCCCAGCTCTTAGTCAGAAAATCGTACTCGACGGCTACGCTTTTGAAGAGCTCAATCGTGGATTTCTCAACGAAGTAAAAGTCACTATTTTAGACGTTACAGGCATCTATATCGGCGAAGTTATGAGCGATATGAATGGTCATTTTGTTTATGACGGTATTGACTCTGGCAAAGAATACGTCGTTCAATACGAAAAGAAGATTTTTAAAACAGTAAGGGATACTATTTCAACCGTTGGCAAAAAAGCAGGCGATAAAATCTTCCTCAAACAGCAGATGGAACGTCAGCCAGGCTATCTGTTGGAGGTAACACTTGCTGAAAAACGCAATAGCTATGAAATCCCTGTTGATGCCATCAACGGTTGTCGCATTGAAGTTTTTAATGTGACACAAAACAAGGAAGAACTCGTCATTGACTCTGCAAAAAGCCCTGTTTTTTCTGTTACTCTGCAACAAGGCAATCAATATACTGTGATGATTCGTAAAAAAGGTTTTTTTGTAAAACGTATGGATGCCAATGTCAATATTAATGGTTGTTATTTGTGTATGGATGGCTTTGGCACAGTCAATCCGGGCGTAACAAGCAATTTGACTTCGGCTAAGGATAATAAATTGGGTACCTTACTCTCTAATATCGAACTAGAACGCATTGATGTCAATCGCAATATCGTCATTCAGAATATTTATTACGCCTCAGCTTCTGCCGATTTGACCACTGAAGCCCAGAAGGAATTGGACAAAGTTGTCAGTTTGATGAAAAACAATCCTTCATTGATAATCGAATTGGGTTCTCATACAGACTCGCGTGGCTCAGAAGAATCTAATTTGAAGTTGTCGCAAGCGCGTGCGCAATCAGCCGTCAATTATATCACCAATGCATCTGGTGGTTGGATTGATGGTTCGCGCATCAAAGCAAAAGGATATGGCGAATCGCGTTTGACCAATAAATGTGAGGACGGCACACCTTGTAGTGATGCCGAACACATTCGCAACCGTCGCACTGAATTGAAAATCATAGGTTTCACGAAAGACCCTTACGAGGGTAAGAGCCTTGCTGAAATCATTCACGAAGAGCAAATTATGAAGTTTGCCATGAGCGACGAAAGCGATAAACAGTATAGAGCTGATGGCAGCGTTGTCGCATCAACACAGACCAAACCAGCAGTAAACACAAAAGATGTTTCTAAAAAAGAAATCCCCTCTTCAGTAAAAACAGCACCTCAAGTGCCTAAAAAAGCAGATACAAGCACTGAAACAAAAGTCGAGTCAGCAATAAAATCAGTGGAACAAGCAGAAAAACCCGTTGCAAAATCAGATTTATCCAAAGAAAACGTTAAAGTTAGTCTAAACACAGTTGAAAAGGACTTTACGGGTTACAAGATTGAACTATTTACGTCAAAAAATGAGTTAAGCGCAGAAGATCCCGACTTAAAAATGATTGCTTTAGATATCATGTCTAATATTGATTTTGATAAACTGAAAAATGATCAAGTTTCATACATGGTTGGCACGTTTTTGAATTGGAGTGAAACAGAACGATTCTTAGCAAAAGTTCAACCACGTTATCCTAAAGCACAAATTGTGGACTATTTCAAAGGTAAAAGAGTGGGTCAATAATAAATTGACATTTAGTTTGAGGTGAGCTATAACGAATCAACAAAAAAAATTTGAATTTCAATTTAATAAAAAATATATTTGTTGAAATTTTATGGAAACACCCTCAGTATTCATCTTAAATCTGACAAAATACTTTGGCACAAGTCAAAAAGTTTGTGCCAAAATTGAATAATATATTACGTTTTTATCACACTAAATTGAGACGCTAATGTTTTTAAAAACCATATTGCCTGCGGCTTTACTGGCCCTCAGCGTACCCACTTTCGGTCAAACACTCATCGAAAAGGCAGATAAACAATACGAACTCCACGCCTACCGCTTAGCAGCGAAAAGTTACGAATCTATTTTGAGTCAAAATGCAGACCAATGGGCGGCTTCTTTGCGCTTAGCAGATTGTTATTTGCATCTGAACGATTTGGACAAAGCAGCGATACAATATGCCAAAGCCGTGCGCGACGGACATGCCCAAGCCAAAGACTATTTGAGTTATGGTCGTGTATTGATGATGTTGGGCAGATATGAAGATGCCGAGCAACAATTCAAAGTCTATCAAAAGACTAACTCCGTCGTTGCTATGCAATTCATCAAAGCCTGTGAGTACGCCCGCAGCAACAACGAAGAGCCATCTGCCTACGAAGTGACCCCCCTCAGTAAAATCAACACCACAGCCGCAGAATTTGGCGCAACGATTTGGAAAAACAATTTGATTTGGTCGTCAACTCGTACCGATTTGCGCCGTACACAAAACGACAATCAGAAAAGTGACCTCATCAATGGCATTGCTAATCAATTATTTATAGCGCCTATCGAAGGTGTATCGAACAAACCCTTCAAGATTCAATTCTTAAAATCTGATTTAAAAAATGTCTTCAACGAAAGTCATCCCTCCTACTCTGCTGACGGCAAAATGGTCGCTTTCACACGCAATAATATTGCCGAAGATGAACGCATCACATCTAATGGAGGACTCGAAATAAGTCTTTTTTTAGCCGATGTAGATGCCGATGGCAATTGGCTCAACGTGCGTCCTTATCCTTACAACAGCGGCTCAACGGGCTTCCCTTGCTTTGCACCCGACAACAAAACGCTCTATTTTACGTCGAATCGTGCGGGCGGCTCTGGTGGTTTCGACCTCTACAAAGCCGAATTGAAAGGCAATTTTTGGAGTGAACCCAAGAATTTGGGCAGTACTATTAACTCACAAGGCGACGAAATAACACCATTTTTTGATGGTAAAACGCTCTATTTTGCGTCCGATTGGCATTTTGGCTTTGGTGGCTACGATATTTTCAAAGTTGAAAACTCTGACATTGTCAATTTAGGAACAGGTATCAACTCTTCCGGCGACGATTTTGGCTTTGTTTTCGACCCCTCAGTATCGAAAGGCTTTTTTGTGTCCAACCGCAAAGGCACAAAAGGTAAAGATGATATTTACACAGCTACACGCAGCGGCGAATCTGCTAACCTTGTCATTTTAGAAAACGGCAAACCTTTGACAGATACCAAAGTCAAAGTCTTACAAGGCAACGCATCTAACCTGTCCACGCTCAAAGGTGGCAACTATTTGGTGAGCCTTTCTGACCACAAAACCATGTCTTTGGAAGTGACAAAAGAAGGTTTCAAGCCAAAAACTGTAAAAATTGAGCCTTTATACACCAACTCTTCGCGTGTTGTCGAGGTTGTGATGGAACGAGCCGTACCAACTCAGATGTCAACAGTTCCCGACTATTCGGCTATGATAACCGATGGCTCAACAGGCGAACCGCTGGAGGGTGTGGTCGTCAAAATGGTCAATCAAACGACTAATGCTGAAACCGAATTGACCAGCGATGTGAAAGGTAGAATCCGCTTTCCGATGGCTAAAAATGGTTCGTATTTGCTGACTTTGTCGAAAGAAGGTTTTGTCATTTCTCAAAAATTCCTCAAAGCGACGGATGCTAAATCTCAGTATTTGGGCGAATTTGCGCTCAAACCGTCTGCGCTCAGTGGCAGAGAAATGACTCAAGAAACGACAACTCAGCCAACGCAAATTAAAAAAGACGATAAAAAGGAAGTTAAAAAAGTAGATACACTCAAAGATTACAGTATTCCTGTCATTCCGTCTTCTACAAAAGATAGAAAAGAGCCGCAACAAGTCAAAGCAGATACTAAAACAGACGAAAAGAAAGAAGGAAAAAAAAATACCCCCTCAGTATTTGCCGTCCAAATTGCGACTTTGGGTATCAACGATGTCTTGAGTTTGAATAAGTTTGAGGATTTGAAAAAAGACGGAAATCTTTATAGTTTGCCCGAAAACAAAATAAAAAAAGTCCGTTTAGGTGTCTATAAAACCAAAGAAGAGGCCATTGCTGCCGCCAAAAAAGCCAATACTTTAGGTTTCAATGGGGCTTTTGTGGTTGAAGAAAAAAATGAGCAAGCCATCGCTCAAAACATCTTCATGCCAAGTCCTCAACCTGTGAAACCAGAATCAGATAACACAACAAAGATTCAAAAAGGTACAGCAGACAAAGGTAAAACGGTTGAAAGCCCTACAAAGGTGACAACACCGACCAAACCTAAAGAAATGCCACAGCCCTACAGCGTCGCGTTGCCGCCTAAAAAAGCACCTGCTGCCGAAGATAAGACCTACAAAGTACGTATCGCTGCTATGAAAAAACCTGAATGGTTTGATGATACCAAAGTGTCAAAACTTTGGAAAGTAGAAAAAGTAAAAGAAGGTGATTTAACGATTTTCATCATGGACGGCTTCAAAACACTCGAAGAAGCCAAAACGATGAAGAAAAAAGTAAAAGAATCTGGTTACCCAGATGCCAAAGTCATTCAAAAAGACGGTACGAGTTTTAAAGTTGTAGATTAAGCATAACTTAATTTTAAACTAAAGACGATAGGATTCCATGCGAATCTTATCGTCTTTATAATTTGTATTGTCTTATCTGTTAAAATAATTTTGCTAAAAGCAAAATTTTTCCGTTTTTTGCCCATATGCGACATATACATGAAAATATCATAAAAATACTTTTGATTTTTGTCTGTTTGCTACCCCTCAGTAGTTTTCAAGGCAAAACACCTACTCGCCAATTTTTAATTGTCAAATTGGAACGTTCAATGAGTATTGACGAATTATTGAGAAAATATTTACTCAATGAATATGATTGTAATGTACAGCAATTTTTAAAACTCAATAATATCAGCTCTCGAAAATCGCCCCTCAGTAAAAACGGTGTTTACAACCTTCCCGTGTGGGTTTATGATTTCAATGGCAAAAGCATCCGTTCCTCGGTCAATATCACTGATTTAGATGTTGCCAAAATGATTCAATCCTATAATACAGATTTATTGAAAAACGGCAATCGTAAACAAACTTATCAGGAGAACAACCTTCTTTTAGTACCTTATCATGCTCTGACATGCCCCAAAAGCCGTAGCAAAGAAAGCAGTTCTCCCCAAGAACCCGAATTTGTAGAAGGCTCAGAAAAAGTACGAGGCATAGCCACTAAAACCTATGCTATTTTCGGACGAAAATATCAAGATGTGCCGATTGTGGACAAAAAACTCAAAGGCAAAATCTTTTATGTCGAAGGAGGTCATGGTGGTCCAGACCCTGGTGCTATGACAAAAGTTAGCGGTCGTTCACTCTGTGAGGACGAATACGCTTATGATGTAAGCTTACGTATTGCAAGAGAACTCATTATGCACAGTGCAATAGTTTATATCATAACCCGCGACAACAACGATGGTATCCGAGATGGTGATTTTTTGATGTGTGATTCTGACGAACGTACCTACCCTGACCAACGAATTCCCCTCGCACACAAACCACGGTTGACGCAACGCTCTGATGCTATCAACGAAATTTATGAAAAACATCGCAAACAGGGCATAACTGACCAACGCTTGATCGTCATTCATGTAGATTCGAGAGGAAAAGCACAACAAACCGATACATTTTTATACTACCAAAATGGCAATGAAAGCAGTTTAAAAATTGCGAAACGCATGCAACAAACCCTCGAAACCAAATATGCACGCTACCGAGACTACAAAGGCACATTGACAACACGCGACTTACACATGCTCAGAGAATGTAAACCCAATACCGTCTATGTCGAGTTGGGCAATCTACGCAATGAATTTGACCGCAAACGTTTGATGATAAAAAACAATCGCCAAGCCATCGCCAGTTGGTTAGCTGAAGGATTTATGAAATAAACCTGTACTTCTACTTTTCTCCTTTTTTCGACCTCTTCGATACGCCATTTTCTCAAAGTGGCACATTTTATTTTAAATCCTAAAACATTGATTAACAGTCAATTGTTCGATATTGTGGCTTATGTTTAAAAAGTGGTATCCTTGAGGCTACTTAATTTTTATATTTTTGTCGTAGGTATCATTTTTTTCACTCGTAGAATCTTTTAACTTAAACAACCAAGAGTAATGAGAAGTAAAATTCAAGCACTCTGCTTCGTTTGTGTCGTCTGCGTTGCACAATTGAAAGCACAAGTTTATTTCAATCCTGTTTTCCCGACGGCTGACGAACCTGTCACCATCACTTACAATCCTCAAGAAGGCGATAGAGGCTTGGCTGCATGGACAGGCGATATTTATGCTCACACAGGCGTGACAACAAGTGCTGGCGCATGGCAAAATGTCAATGCCACTTGGGGCGCACAACTACCCAACAGAAAATTTACACGTCAAACAGATGGCACTTATCAGCAAATCATCACTACATCACTGAGACAACATTATGGCGTAGCAGCAGGCGAACCTATCACAGCCGTTTCGTTTGTTTTTCACAATGGAGCAGGTAATAGCTCAATATCTGGGCGTGGTACAGGTGGTGCTGATATTTTTTATAATGACATTATTCAGCCTACTTCTCCTTTGCGTGTACGCGTATTGAACCCCTCAGTATCTTCGCAATTTACACAACGCAATGGTACTATTGCATTCAAAGGCGCAGCCTCACAACCTTCTACTTTGACATTGACAGACAATGGCATACAAATAGCAATAGGCTCTAATACTAAAGAATTGGTTACTAATATTGTTGCACCAAATGCAGACGGTACGCATCGCGTTGTCTTCAAAGCAACCTTAAATGGGGTTTCAGATTCATCTGTTTTCAACTATGTCGTTGTACCGAGCATAACTGTCGCTAACCCGCCTACTGGCATGGAATTGGGGGCAAATGTGAACGCAGCAGGCGACTCTATCACATTTTTGTTCCAAGCTCCCCGTAAGCAAAATGTTTTTGTGATTGGAAGCTTCAATAATTATCAAGCCGATTCAAAATATTTGATGAATCGCTCGGTTGACGGCAACACGTGGTGGGTCAAAATTGGCGGTTTGACCAAAGGTCAAACCTACACTTATCAATATCTTGTAGATGGCACGTTGCGGGTAGCAGACCCCCTCAGTATGTTGGTGCTAGACCCTAACAACGACAGCCGTATTTCTGCAGAAACCTATCCGAACCCGATTCCTTATCCTTCAAGCCAAACATCAGGTTTTGTCTCTGTTATTACCCCTGGTAAAGCAACGTACAATTGGCAAGTAGCTAATTTCCAACGCCCTGCAAAAGGCAATTTGGTCATTTATGAACTACTGACTCGCGATTTTGTCGCAAAACACAACTATCAAACGCTGATTGACACCATCCAATATTTAAAAAATATGGGTATCAACGCCATTGAGTTGATGCCTGTGACTGAATTTGACAATAACGAAAGTTGGGGTTATAATCCAACTTTCCATATGGCATTAGATAAATATTATGGTACACCTGATAAATTCAAAGAGTTTATTGATGTGTGCCATAAAAATGGCATAGCAGTCATTTTAGATGTTGTTTTCAACCATATTTGGGGTGGTGGAACGCCGTTGGCTGCTCTTTACTTTGAAGGTGGTAAGCCTGCAGCAGACAATCCATGGCTCAATCCAGATGCTAAACACCCTTACAACGTTGGTTATGATATGAACCATGATAGCCCTTTTACGAAAGCTTATGTGGAGCGTTGTTTGAAGTTTTTGCTGCAAGAATACAAACTCGACGGTTTCCGTTTCGACTTATCAAAAGGTTTGACACAAAATGCAAAATGTGGCGGCAGCACAACTGACGAAGCCTGCATCAGCCGAAAAGACCAAACACGAATTGATATTTTAAAAAACTATCACAATACGATTCAAGCAACTGTTCCAGGTGCTTATACGATTTTGGAGCATTTCTGCGAAAACAGTGAAGAAACAGAATTAGCACAAGCGGGCATGATGTTGTGGGCAAATCAAAATTGGCGTTATGGTCAAATCTCGAAAGGCGAATCTGACAATGGACTTTTGGCAGCATCTGCAAAAACACGCGGTTGGACAACCCAAATCTTGCACGATGCAAACGTTCTCTACATGGAAAGCCATGATGAAGAGCGCAATATGTACCGCAATTTAACCGAAGGTCTGAGTTTAGGCAGCTATAATACCCGTGATTTGAAAACGGCGTTGCGCCGCCAGGAGTTGGCCTCTGCGTTTTTCTACACTATTCCAGGGCCTAAAATGTTGTGGCAATTTGGTGAAGTAGGTTACGATATTCCAATCAATCAAGGTGGACGCGTGAGTAATAAACCTATTTTGTGGAACTATTTTACAGAAACAGACCGTCGTCGCTTGTACAACGTCACAGCTAATCTCATATATCTACGCACGACTCAGCCTGTTTTTCAAAATATCAACTACGATGAATTTGGTTTACTATCGGGTCGGACTAAGAATTTCCAGCTACTCAATGACCCTTCAATGAAGGTAATCGTTGCGGGTAATCTTTACTTAGCCGCAGAAGTTATTAATCTGAATTTCCCAAATACAGGAAAATGGTATGATTATATGACTGGAGACAGCATCAATGTCACTAATACGCAAGAGTTCCGCACTTATTTGCCAGGTGAATACCATATTTATACTTCTGTAAAATTAGCTCGTCCACCTATGGGCTATATCGCTGGCTCAGTAGGAACAGCCGAATTTAAAGAATTGGTGAATCAATTCTCTGTTTATCCGAACCCCTCAGTATCGGGCAGAACTTTCGTCGGTTTCAGCCTTCGGAAAAACAGTACTGTACAATGGGAAGTGTTCAATATGGCTGGTCAAAAAATGGCTGGTTCAGCTTTAATGTCAAAAATCCAAGGTTCTTACCAAGATGAATTAGATAAGGAGTTGCCTAATGGCATTTATACGGTGCGGTTGACTGTTGACGGGGTAACTGCAACAGAAAGATTGGTCGTACAGAAATAGAATTTTACTGAGGGGTATAAAAAAAAGTGTCAACTGTTAAAATAACAGTTGACACTTTTTTTTATTCAGATAATATCAAAATTATTTATCCCAGTAAACACGCTCAACCATATTCACCTTTTGTTTAGGTGCATTTGGATTCAAGTCAATTTCTGATTGTGGATAGAACAATGAACGAGGTACATCTGAGCTACTTGTCACAACCGCATTTGACACTTTGACAATTTGAGACGGATAACCTGTTCTTCTCCAATCAGTCCAAGGCTCATTGAGTACACCAAAGTTTGCAACGTATTTCTCTTCGATGATTTTCTTCACTTTATCAGCCTCAGTGCCTGTCAATGTACCTTGGGCAGCAATATAAGCATCAACTGCAGCAGTTGCTACACCTGCAGCACTCATTGACTGACGAATACCTTGACGGAATAATGAGTCAGCTGACATGCCACCAATATTTGCATTGCTTAAAACAGCAGCCTCAGCACGAATGAAAAATGACTCGGCAGCAGTTAATAAACGGATGGGTGCAGTACCAGTGTAAGTATAAGCATTGTAAGCGATTGAACCATTAGATGCAGCTGTAGCAGCATTGGTCGTATCACCACGCAAGTAAATATGTGTACGAGAGTACTGTTGTGAAGAAGCATCACCACTTTTTGCACCTTTGTATTGACCACTACGGAAAGGGAAATCTGTGAAATAGCGTGGGCGGCGAGGGTCTGCTTTACCATTCATCAAATCAACCAAAGTAGCATTAGCAAAAAGATAGTTAGAACGAGAAATTTCAAATTGCTCGATTGGGTTTTTAGCATTAGCTGCATTGACGAAATTCATTTGGAAGTTGTCCGCAGCACTATTAAGAACAGCACCACCAGCAGCGATAGATGCAATTTCAGTCACTGCTTTGGTTTTATCCACTTTAGAAGTGTGTAACCACAAACGCATCTTTAAAGTATTTGCAGCTGCTATCCATTTTGCTTTTGATGCAGACCATGCACCAGGATAAATTGTAGAGTTGGTGCCCGGGCTTTTTGCAGAAGTAGCGTTCATTTCAGTGATAGCCTCGTTCAACATAGTAATCAAAGCTGGATAAATAGTTGAAGCATCGTCAAACTTTGGCTGAGCATTACTTGTGAATTTTAATGCTTCAGAAAATGGTGCAGAACCCCAAGTGTCAGCGATATTAGCATAAATATATGCTTTCATCACTTTAGCAACTCCTGAATAGTTCGGACTGGCTGCGGCAGACGCTTTTTGAATAACTACTTCAAGGTCAGCCAAAATACCTGAATACATCAAGTTCCAAACATTGTTCAAGTCAGAACCTGTAATGAGATATTTCTCATAATCTTGCGTTTGTACTGTCGCACCTGCTGTTTGACCGGACCACTGCTGTGCAATCAAAGCAGCATAACGATTCATATCACTACCTGCCCAGAAACCTACACCCACGGTTGCAGATGTAAAAACTTGCTCAATTGGTGCATCAATTACGGCATTAGGGTCTTTGTTAATATCTAAATAGTCTTGACAAGAGACTGTCGGTAGCAAGAAAGCCGCAAGAATCAAGCTGTGTTTGATATATTTTTTAAAATTCATCTTACTTATTTTTTATAGAATGAATAATTTTTTGACATATACTGAGGGGTATTCTAACAACCCCTCAGTATGAAATTGATTTTCTAAGAAAAAATTAGAATGTTACTGACAAGTTAACACCTAATGATCTCGTTTGTGGCAAAGCATTGAATTCCAAACCCTGTGCGTTACTAACACCTAAAGCATTTTGCTCTGGGTCAAGGTGTGGGTATCCTGGTGAACTGAGGAACAAATTACGACCGAATACACCCAATGTTGCTTTGCCAAATGGTGTTTTTGACAAAAGGTTTTTAGGGAATGAATAGTTCAAAGTTGCCTCACGAATACGGAACCAAGATGTGTTGTAAATAAAGCCTTTAGCAGCAATGTACTTGCCTGAGTTACCCCAATATTGCTCTGCGGTGATAGCTATATCGTTTGGCGTACCGTCTGCTTTTACACCTTCAAAAATATAAGGTTTAGCAGGTGTACCATCTGCATTCAAACGTTCTTTTTCTGCGGTTTCGATAGCTACACCATTTCGCTGTAAGTCTGCAATATTACGAGAGTATTGGTCGCCACCTTGTTTGATATCTAACAAAATGCCCAATGACAAGCCTTTATAAGAGAATTCATTATTGATACCCACAAGGTATCTTGGATTTGGATTACCAATCTTTTGAACACCTGCTGTTGCAGAAGGCAAACCATTAGCACCAATGACGATTTTACCATCTTTGTTGTAAGGAAGGCTTGCATTGAACTTAGTGCCATTGGCATCGAATGTCGTACCGTCTGATGTATTTGAACGGTTATAGTCAGAACCATAGATTTGACCAAATTCGTCACCGACAACCAAACGAATATTAGGTGTTGTGAAACCACCTAAAAAGATATTTTGTACGCCTGGTGCTAATTCATCAACGATTGAGCGGAATTGTGTATAGTTTACTCTTGCAGTCCACTCAAAGTCTTTCGTTTTGAGCGGTACTAATGTCAATGCTGCTTCGTAACCTTTTGTACTCAAAACACCTGCATTTTTGACGATACTTGAGATGCCTGCTGCTGATGAGTTAGGCACAGACAAGATGATATCTGTTGACTTTTGCTGATAAGCATTGGCTTCTAATGCAATACGTCCACCCCAGAATGACAAGTCAATACCGACTTCCGAAGACTTTGTAAATTCAGGTTTCAAATTAGGATTGCCCGCACCATTTTGAAGTGTAAACCCTGCTAAGCTATTGAAAGGGAAAGCAATATTAGGGCCAAAACCATCAGAAACCGCTGCACCAGAGAAATAGTTATCCGTTGAATAACGGAAATCAGGTTTTGCACTACCTACCAAACCTGTGTTGGCACGAATTGAGAAATCGCTGAAAATTGGCGAGTTAACATTCAAAATCTTCAAAATATTTGCCTTAAGGGCTGCTGAATAATAGGTATAGCTATTATTTGCTTGTGGCAAGATTGAGTTTTGGTCATTTCTGACAGCTAAGTCAATAGAACCCCAGTTCTTGTATGCAGCAGTGAAGTTAGCGAAATTACCAATCAGACGATATTGCCATTTGTTGAAACCCGGTGAATACTGAGTGGTATTGGCATTCAAGTTTCTAAAGTTACGAACAGTCACACCAAAACCTGTCACTGTTGAGTTATTGGCAAATTGATCAAGAACCTCATTACCCAGTACCATTGTCAAGTCGAAGTCGCCAAATTTCTTTTGGGCTGTCAAAAAAGCAGTCGAGTTGATGATACGAGATACGTTGCGTACATCGCGAATAGCACCTATACCACCTGCACTTGAACTTGCGCCACCTGTAGAACCAATTTGGTCATAACTACTTGCTGCATAAGTAAAATTGTCAGCACCAACTTTTACGTTAGCAGAAAGCCAATCGTTGAATTGGTAACGCATATTGAAGTTACCGAAAATGCGGTCAATTTGGTCATCGTACAAGTTGTTTGCAATCGTCCAGTATGGATTATCTTGCGCACCACTACCCCAATCTAAGTTAGCACCTGTTACAGGGTGCGCCCACGGACGACCTGTCAAGTCCCAGCTACGTGGTGTGAACCATGTACGGAAAAGCGGATTCGCTAATTGATTACCTTGTGGTGAACGAACTGATTTATTCAAAGAATAATTGACAGAGATACCTGCTGTCAAACGTTTTGTAATTTCACTTGTCGCATTGATACCAATATTGTAACGTTGCAATCTATTCGCATCCAAAATCCATTGGTCATCTAAATAACCCATTGACAAACGGTAGCCAAATTTATCTTTACCACCTTGGAAACTCAAGTTATGTTGTGTATTCGACCCTTTACGGAACAAATCACTCACATTATTAGGGAAAGCTTGCAAAGTCATCACTGTATCACTCGCGCCATTCAAACCACGATAAGCTGTTGGTAACAAAACCGTTCTACCATCAATTTTAGGTCCCCAAGAAGATAAACCGTTCGGGTTATAAACCCCTGTATTACCTGCGCCATAGCTGTTTTGGTACTCTGGCAAGCGATTGATTTCTTGACTTGCATAGTTAAATGAGTAGGTAACAGATTGTTTCTGTTTCGCTTTGCCCGATTTAGTCGTAATCAATACAACACCGTTGGCAGCACGTGAACCGTAGAGTGAAGTTGCAGCAGCGCCTTTCAGAACACTCACACTTTCGATGTCTTCTTGGTTCAAGTCAATTGCACGGCTTGAGTTGGTCACACCGTTTTGCAAAGCAGAACCACCCCCACCATTGTCAATTGATACACCATCAACAACAAAAAGCGGTTGGTTTGAGCCTGTAAACGATGTAAAACCACGGACAATGATGCTTGAGCTTGAAAATGAACCACCCGCACCAGATACACGAAGACCAGGTACTTTGGCTGCCAAAGCATTGGTTACGTTGGTTGTGTGTCCCATTGTCAAGTCTTCGCTCGTCACTTGCGACACGCCATAGCCCAAATTACTTCTATCTTTTTTGATACCAAAAGCAGTTACAACAGCTTCTTCAAGCACTTTACCTTCTGCAAGAGTGACATCAAGTACGTTAGATGAGCCAATTGCGATTTCTTGGGTTGAGAAACCCGTGTAGCTGAACACCAATGTCGTTGCATCAGTTGGAAGGCTAAGGCTGTACTTGCCATCAATATCGGTAATTGCACCTTTCGTTGTACCTTTCACGACAACACTTGCGCCTACCAGTGGGTCACCATTGTCACCACTTACAGTGCCAGATATGGTTCGCTGTGCAATCATGGAGCATAGTGGCAGCACTAAAAGGCTCCAAAACAGGAGAACTTTTTTCATATTTGATTTGATTTTAGATGAATAAATAAAAATAAGTCAGTTAACACACAAAAGTTTGTTTAGTCGTCATTTACACAGTGTATTTTTTTTCATTTATACTGAGGGGGAGTATTTTTTTCAAATTAAGTGCGAAAAGTAAGATTTATCGGTCTAAAAGTAATACTGTCAGTTAAAAAATGACGTATATTTTTAGTTATTTTCGCTCATCGCCTATTTCGTAGTCTAAATATTGAAATATTAAATTGAGCATTTCATCTTTCGTTCCCCAACCATAAGTCACATCACGAGGTGGGTCGTAAGGATTCCTACCATTTTTGGGCGTGTTATCATATTCTGCCTCCGAATAAATAACCGAGCCTTTCGGAATCTTCAATAACTTGTCAAACTGATATGTCATTTGCCAGCTAAAATCCCAACTGTCTATTTTGATTAGGTTGATTAAATCGCCTTCGGGTGTAATCGCATAAGCCTTAAAGTTTTTGCCTAATAAGTGCATATGCGGCGTAATAGAAATGAGTGAAATGTCGTAAGGTATTACTGGACTCCTTTGATAAAATTTGATGACAGAATCCTTCGGTATCATAAATGGTTCGTTCACAACCGAATTTTCCTCCAGTATAAACGTTTTGACAAGCCGTTTCGCTGGCTGCTTCGACAAATAAATCAAAATTTTTGATTGCTCTGTCACATCTTTAGGTGATGGCGAATAGTGCATGTTCAATACAATGTCACTACCCTTTGGCAGACGTTTGGCAGTGTTGTCTGGGTAAAAAATCGCTGTATTCCCTGGAATCCAACCGTGCCAAAAATTATCGTTCATCCGCACGCCCAAACGTTGAAACTCTGATTTATCACCTACTTCAATACCATTATCAGGTCTCAAAAGATTTGTTGTGTCAATCATAAAGCGACAATGATGTGCCAATTGTTTGTTTTGTGGAAAAAAATCAATACCCGACACATACAAATCCTCTGTTGCATTGGTCGGAACAACAAAAACCTTGAAATGTTCACGATTGTCGCCTTTGATTTGATATGGTTCATTAAAAGTAAGTACTAAGTCAGGTTCTCGCCACGATATTGTATCCTCTTTTACACTTCCTTGTCTATTTTTTTTCTCTTTTCCTTTCACTTTTCCTTGTTCAACCCATTTTCCGATGGTTGCAATCTCCTCTTGGGTCAATCTTTTCACATTTTTGAAATGCGATACTGAGGGGTCTGCTGGATTGGGTGGCATATACCTTTGAGCAGTCACTTTCTTGATAAATCCTGCTCGACGCTCGACATCTTCATAACTCGTCAATGTAAAGGGAGCTATTTGTCCTTTACGGTGGCATGAGACACAGTTTTTCTGTATGATTGGTTCGATATTGTCATAATACGTCAGTTTTTGAGCCGACATACTGAGGGGGGTAAAAACAAGGAGTATTAAAATTTTAAGAATAACGCATAAGGATTTTTGATTGGCGATTTGGAAAGATTTAAGGTTTACGAGATTTTTAAAATTTCGCAAATCTAATAAACCTAACCAAACCTCAATATTCGATGATGCAGCCAATTGGGTGAGTTTGTGGAACAGTGATTTTCTCATTATTTAAAAATTGAGTAAGAGCATTTTTCAAATAAAATTCTGTGGCTTGTGGGCGATATTTGCCTAAAGCAAAAAACCAGTTGTCAATCGCACCGCGATAAAGTTGTTTTTTATTTCTATCAAAAAGGAAAGCTTCGGGCGTTGTGGTGGCTTTTAGTTTTTTCAGAAGTTTGTTTTTTTTATCCCACAAAAAATAAATATTTTTAGTAACAGAGTGGCTTAAAGCTCCCTTGTCACCAACTTCATTTACAAAATCTTTAATCGCTTGCAATGAATCCCATTTAGAAAACACGAAAATGAAAGTAATCGTCGAAAATGTATCAGACATACCCCTCAGTATCGGCACATATTTTTGACAAATAGGACAATCTGAGCCATAAGCGACAAGGATAATAGGTTTGTCTTCTATGAAATGAGATAATTTAACGGTTTTATTTTCTAAGTTTTTAAGTTTAGTGCGGGTAAAAGAGGGTGATTGTGCCACCGTTGCCGCAAAAGGCATCAAGAGTAAAATGATGTACCAAAAGTGTCGTTTCATGGTGCAAAAATACATAAAAACCATAAAACAAAGGCTGCTGCCGCAAAAGAAAGCGACAACAGCCTTTTTAGAACTTCATAAAGTTGAATTATTTAGCACCGAACGTAATATCACAGTTTGAGCCCACAGTCGTTCTATCGCAAAGACCTACAGACCACTCAGTAAATTTACGACCATCTGCAGCCGTAATGTGCCAAGTAATGATAAAAGTATCTTTTGTCGTAAAACGAGCCGTTGCTGTACGGCCGTTTTGAGACCAAACAGATACTTTTCCACCACCTTTACCATAGTCAAAAGTGGCCGCTTGGAACAAGTTGTACACTTCTGCTTGAGTGATTGTGCCATCAATGTATTTGTGGTTTGCACCCGCTGCACTACCATCAATAACTTTCCATGCTTTTGTACCATGGTTGGCTACGCGAGAGTTGCCGTCTTTGTCCACATAACTTTCTGTCATAGTGACAAAAAACTCTACTTTTGACACTGTATTCTTGTTGTCAATTGACTTCCAGCCCCATTTATAGTTAACAGGAGTAGCTGGTGTCGCAACAGCAAACGCATTATTGGGTGCTGCACCTAAGATACCTTCTGCTGTCAAGGCTGTTTCAAAATCAGGGAGTGGCGATTGCACTTTTTCGCAAGCAATGACTGCAAAAAGAGCGAAAGCCAAGACTGAAAAAATTGAATATTTGAAGAATTTCATATTCTAAACGATTTTGAATTTTCAGAAAATCGAGAATACTGAGGTTATTGGTTTTATGAATACCCCTCAGTATTCCGCCTTATTTTTTTGAAAAAGATGGACAGAAACCTTATTTCGTCCAGAAAATTTTATTAATCCAGTATTTGTAAGCTTTTTGTTCAGCAGTAATACTTGCATTCAAGTTCAACTCAGAGTTTGGATAAGGCATACGCCAGATAAAACTCGTCGCACCTTTAGGCGATGGATTGATTGGATCTTTAAGTGTATTCGGATAACCTGTACGGCGGTAAGCATTGTAGATTTCAAAGCCATTACCCCAAGAACTAATCCACAACTGTTTCATAACAACGTTCAATTTTGCTTCGTTGCTTGTCGCTGCATCGTAACGTGCTTTCCACAAGTTAACATATGCGTCAATTGCTGCTGTGGTTGGTGCAACAGAGTTTGCATCAGTGGCACGACCAAAATCAACAACACGACCAATATGTGTGCGAATAGCAGTTTCAAACAAAGCTTTTGCATCGCCTGTTGCACCTAAAGCCAAAATAGCCTCGATACGGTAATACAGAAGGTTCACCTCAGTGACTGCTGGGAAAATACCTCCACCTGGGGCTGCATTGGCTGTAGGTGTTGTACTTGCTGTTAAGTTCGTGTTGTAGAAACCACCACAAGGATAAACACCTGGAATAAGGCGCAATTGCTCATCGGCAGGAATACCGCCCGCATCGCCACGCTCACGACCAAACAAACCATTGATATAAGTTGAGTCCCAACCACGTGTGCGCAAACTGTCTCTCCAAGCAGTCCAAGGAAGATAGCCCACACTTGCAGTGTTTCTTTCAGTCACGTCATTTTCATTCAAGCGACGAATCGTTTGATTGCGGAAGTAGAAACGTGTACGTGGGTCGAGGTCTAAGTGCATATCGAGAATAATCTGATGACAGATATAAGTGTAGTCGAAACCACCGCCTGTGTAAGCACCTGTGTACCAAGGGTGACGAACAGAAGTTGGGTCTTTAGAGAAAGTAAACTTAAAATCGTCTGCTGCACCTGAGATAAAACCTGATTCTGAAGCAAGTGTTTTGATTTGAGCATCAGCACCAGAAATACCTTTACGACCTGTAATCAAAAACTTGAGTTTCAATGTTTTAGCCAAACGTGACCAACGTGCCGCATTGCCGCCATAAATGACATCGCCACTGACTGCAACCGCAGAGGTTTTAGCAAAGTTGGCGATCGCATCGTCCAAAAGTTTGATAACTGCTGTGTAAATATCAGCATCTTTATCAAATTTAGGTGCTTTGACAGCTGAAGCAGCGTCAGCTTTTGACGCTTCTGTGAAAGGTATATCGCCCCAAAGGTCAACCATCGTACCATATGTATAGGCTTTCAAAGTTTGAGCTATGCCCAAATAGTGAGGGTTGTTGCCTGTTGAAGTAGCTTCAATCAACTGCTCAAGGTCTTTGAGTGGACCACGATAAAGGCTTTGCCATGTACCGTCGTACTGCGTTGTTTGCAAGTCCCAACGTGAAAGTGATTGAGTGCCCATAATACCCATATAGGATTCAAGGTCGCCTTCAACACCTGCGAAGTTAGACATAATATCAACTTCAATTTGTGGCAAAAGGAGGCTCGGCGAAGCGACAGTTGGATTGTTCGGGTCTTTGTTGATGTCCAAATCGAACATCGAGCAAGAGCCTGCCAATACAACAAGTGCCGAAGCTGTAACTATTTTAGATAATTTATTGATGAATTTCATACTGTTCTTTCCTTTTTAATCACGGATTCAGACGGATTGTTTTGATTTTACTGATTTTTGATTTTAGTAATTGCAGTATCATCCGTTTAAATCTGTGATTTTTTAATTGAATTGATTTGACAGATTTTAGAAATAGATGATTTTATTCAATTTTTACTGAGGGGGTGGTTATTTTGGATTTGGGATTTACGATTTGAGAAACTCTCATTCGTCAATCGTCATTCGTAAATCCAAAATAATACCCCTCAGTATCAAACTGAATATTTCTTCATCGAACCCAATTAGAAAGTCAAATAAAGGTTCAAGCCATAACGACGTGTTGTTGGCGTTGCACCTACTTCAAAACCTTGAACATTAGATTCTGCTGTTTCAGCCAAAACCTCTGGGTCAAGATTCAAGTCTTTCAACATATTTGGTGCTTTGAACCATAAGTTACGACCACTGACAGACAAACGAGCTGCGCCAAAAGGTGTTTTCTTCAACAATGTTTTTGGAAACTCATAAGTCACAGCAACCTCACGAAGACGGAAAGTTGTACCATCGTAAATATTCACTTCGTCTGCACCATAAGCACCGAAACCATTAGAGAAGTGCGACTCAAATGCTGTGATAGGTGTTGTATTTTTCACAGGTTTGCCATCCACCAATAATGGTTTTGTCGGGTCATCTGGGTCAGCATAGTAACCAGGAATAACACGCATTGCTTCACGATCAGATGAGAACGCCAATTGACCACGCAACATCAAAGAAGCTGCCGTGATAGAGAAAATGTCACCGCCTTGTTTCCAGTCAAACAACCAAGATATACCAAAGCCTTTGTAAGACAAGGTGTTTCTCCAACCCAAGGTAAAATCTGGGTTAGGGTTACCGATCACTTCATTATCTGGCAACCAAGATGTTAAACCTGAACCTTTTTCAATCAACATAGAACCATCGTCAGCACGAGCGAGTTTTGTACCAAAGATTTGACCATATGGCAAACCAACGCGGTAGATTGTACCAAAAGAAGTGCCTGGCACACCCAAAACGATTTCGTTTGGCGCATCAGCACCTTCACCTAAGTTAACGATTTTAGAACGGATACGTGTAAAGTTCACAAAAGCATTCCAAGTGAAGCCACTTGATGTTTTGATAGGTGTCAAGTCAACACCCAACTCAATACCTTTGTTTTCGATATTACCTGCGTTGATGATTTGTGTTGCGAAACCAGTAGAAGCAGGCAAGTCAGCAGAAGTGATTTGGTCAACTGAATTACGTTTGAACCAAGTCAAGTCAACACCTACACGATTGCGGAAGAAACGCAAGTCTGTACCAAACTCCAACTCTGTTGTCAACTCATTACGCAAATTTGGATTGCCCAAACGGTTGCCATAAGTCGCACGGTTTACTCTTGAACCTGACGAAGTGATGAATGGTGTATTGAAGAAGTAAGTCGTTGCTGTACGGTAAGGCGTTGCTTCGTTACCTACTTGTGTGTATGCTGCACGGATTTTACCGAAGCTCAAGATGTTACTGTTCATCTTGAAAGCATCTGTGAAAGCAAACGACATATTCACACCTGGGTAGAAATAGCTGTTGTTACCTGTACCATCTGGGCGCAACAATGTAGAAGTCCAGTCGTTACGTGCAACGATGCCTAAGTACAAGAAGTTTTTGTATGACAATTGTAAGTCACCATAACCAGCATACAAACGTTGTTTACGGCTCAGAATGCCTGAAGGACCACCACTCACGATTTGAGTTGTAGTTGCATCCACATTCATCAAAGAACCCGTGATAATACCGTCTGCATCAATGAATTTGCGGCTGAAAGAACGCTGATTGGCGTTAACACCCAAGATCACGCGCATATCTAAATCGCTTGTCAATTTTTTAGAAATTGTAGCGATATAGTTCATATCAATTTCTGTATTTGTCAAGTCGTCTGTCCAAATACGACCATTCGGGTCGAATACACCACCAGAGCGAATTTGGTTTTTACGTACATCAGAGTAAGTATTCACACCACCTTTAGCCATTAAGTTCAACCATGGTGTTACGTCGTAGCTTAATGTTAAGTTACCATAAGCACGGTTAACATTAGACTCGTAGCGGCTGTATTTTGCCAACCAAATAGGGTTATCTAATGCACGATAGAAAACATTGTCACGTGTGACAGGATGCTCGAAAGGATAGCCAATCAAGTCATAGTTACGTGGCAAATAGAACAAACGAGAGAAGATAGTGGCATCACCAATCGTACCATAGTCAGAGAAATAAGATGGTGCAACAGGTGGTGTGACTTGGTTAGTATTAACGTATGTAACACCGCCTGTAATCAACAAACCATTGTTCAATTTCGCATTACCACCAAAGCTCAATGATGTACGAGAAGATTTAGCCTGTGTCCAGTTTTCGCTACCCCAGTCATTAGGCGTATCACTTGCACTACCTAATTTTGAAGGCTCATACATTGGCAAAATACCACGATTGTCCATCCGAGAAATAGTTGCACTCAAACCCATGTTTTCGCCACCTGAGTTGAAAGTCAAAGCATTCTCTGTCAACATACCTTTTTGGAAGAAATCCTTCATGAAGTCATAAGGCTTCAAGTTAATAGGAATACCATTTGTTGAACCATTTACTGTTGTAAGCAATTCAGGAAATGCTGTACGGAAACGTGTTTCACCGTAGTAACCAGAAGCCACAATTGGGTGCGGTGCTGTACCATTTGTGTAGCCAGAAGCATAACCATTCACACTGTAGCGAGCTGTTCCTCCGAAAAACTCATTGTTAATGCGATCAACTTGGTCAGGGAATGGCGCACCCCAGTTACCGATGAACGCACCAGAGTAGTTCTGGTTAGAACCTTGTGTGTACACATTTTGGTAGTTTGGCAAGTTCGACACTTGCTCCACTGAGCTAGACGAGTTGAAGGTCACTTCTAGACCTTTACGGTTTTTCTTACCTGTTTTTGTTGTGATAACCACAACACCATTCGTTGCACGTGAACCATAAAGAGCCGCTGCTGCTGCACCTTTAAGGATGGTCATAGACTCGATATTGTTCGGGTCAATGTCAAATGCACGGTTAGAGAATTGAGTACCACCGTTTGAAGTTGACGACGCGTTGACAGAGTTGTCGAAAGGAATACCATCCACAACAAACAACGGCTGCGTGTTACCTGTCAAAGAAGAATAGCCACGAATGTTGATTTTCGTAGATTGACCAGGCGCACCACCACCACCGACAATGTTCACACCAGGGACTTTAGAAGTCAAGGCACGAACAGGGTCTGATTCTGATTTTTGCGCAATGTCGTCTGATTTCAAATCGGTAGCAGAGTAACCCAACGCTTTCTTTTCACGTTGAATACCGATTGCCGTTACAACGACCTCTTGCAATTGTGCTTCTGCCAAGTTCACATCAATCACATTTGAAGCACCCAATGTGATTTCTTGGCTTTTGTAACCTGCAAAACTAAATACCAATGTTGTAGCATTAGCAGGTACACTTACAGAGAACTTGCCATCAATGTCAGTCACCGCACCAGTAGTCGTGCCTTTCACAAGCACACTTGCACCTACCATCGGTTCACCTTTACCATCTGAGACTGTTCCCGTAATGGTTCTTTGTGCGACTGCAAAGCCCACGACGAAGAGAACCATCGTCAAAACGAGTGAGAGTTTTTTCATACTAATTTGATTTTAGATGAAGAAATATTTAAAAAATGAAAATTTGACCCAAATTTAGAAATATTTTAAGATTTCTATCTTTTCTCAAAAAATATTCTTGACCCACCCCCTCAGTATAAATCAACCGATTGGGCTATTAATTAACGATTTTGATGTGTTTTCTGAATGGTGTATAGACATATATTGTATTGACTATCAATGTTTAAAGAAGAAAAGGTTAAGGTTGCGTTAAGAAAAAGTTAAAGACTCAAGCCAAGACAATCAACGTTGAAACATTTATTCCGCTGCTTATGCTGAAAAAAAAATTTCGACAAATAACATTTTCAACCATACTGAAGAGCCCCTTTTTCGATGAAAACACAAAAGGGCATTCCAAACGAGTTGGAACGCCCCTACCGTGACTCCGAGCAGAAGTCACTCTTTGCATCAATGCTCTATCTTAATTAATTGTCATTTGTCATTGAGCCATTTGTCATTTTACTGAGGGGTATAAATGAAGAATGACTCAATGACATAATGATAAATCAACAAACGACAACTAGCTATTTATCCCACCAAATAGGTGTCAATATATTGGATTCAACCGTAGCTTTGGTGTTATAAAGTCGCTCAGACTGTGCGGTTGGGAAACGTCTTGGGATACCCGCAACAGCTGCATTGGCATTGGGTGTCAAAGCAGGAATATTCGTCCTACGCCAATCAGACCATACTTCGGGTTGAGTAAACATAGCGATATACTTTTGCGTCATAATTTTTTGCAAAGTAAGTGTCACATCTGTTTCTGAAGCATTGATAGCTTCATAAGTTGCATTGGCAGCGCCTGTTGTTTTTAGAATATTAGCTTTCACAGCTGCATTGTGCGCCGCAGCAGCTTTAGCTTTGTCGCCTACTCGCCATTGGGCTTCTGCCTCTATGAATTTTGCCTCGGCATAGGTCACAAGCGGCATAGACGAAGCTTGGCTCGCAAAAAATGCCCCTATAACTGAGTTTTCTGTTGCTGTCGCACTGCCTGCATAGACGGCCAACCGTGGATCACTGGCATTTTTCATCATATCTACAAAAAAACCATTCATGGTCATGTAGCCGCCGCGATTTTTATTGAAGGCATACCATTGATTCCACTCATTGCCTGCTGCACCGAATTTTGCCATACAATCGGCTGTATTGGACGTAAAACCAGCGGCATAAGCTTGTGTTAAAAATCCCAAAGCTGTTGTTGCTGAGCCAGATGCGCTCTTTTTGCTCAAGCGATTGGCATAACGAGCTTTGACAACATAAGCTGTGGCAATCCATTTATTGGCATCACCACCGAATATATAATCATCATTGGCAGGCGGCAATACATTTTTGTCAACACCCAATTTTAGATCTACAATCGCATCGTCCAACAGTTTTTGAATATCTGCAATCACTTGCTCTTGTGGGTCATGGGCGGCATTGAAATATTCAGGTCCTTTCAGACCCTGTAAAGCCTCCTTGTTGGGTACATCGCCCCAAAAGTCAGTCGCAATACCCAAGTTCATGGCTTTCAGAATGCGACCAATGCCGCGATAGTGCGGGTTTTTATCACCTGCTTTGTCAATTAACAATTGGGCGTTGATGAGGCTGCCATCGTACAATGTCCACCAATCGTTGTCAATATCGCCTTCGTTGAAGTCATAACGCTCGTATTCTTCGTATTGGAACTGTCGCCCTTTTTGTTGTTTCATAAAAATGGCTGTTACTCGTGCCAATTGCCCTGTATAAATCGCAAAAGTGGACACTTCTACTGAAGGGAGTAAAAGATTGACTGGCACATCAACAGGTGAATTAGGCGATACATCGTAGCCCTCTACAAACTTTTTGCAACTGCTGGTCATCAACAACAGAGCTGCAAGGATATATGATAGCTTTTTCATAAAATCAATTTTATAGTTTTAAAATAACTTTTTAAACCGTCAATACTGAGGGGGGCTCTTTATAAATTTGAGATGGAAAATAAATTTTTCAAACAGTCTTGATTTGAAAAAAAGTCCCCGACGGAGCTTCATCTAAAATCAAAAGTTCTTTATTGTTGGGTCATTTGTCATTATGTCCCCCTCAGTAAAATGACCTAATGACTATTGATCCATTGACCTAATGACCAATTAACTTTTTAAAAACTCGCTCTCAAACCCAGAATCCAAGACTTAGAACCAGGCATATTGAAATAGTCGAAGCCGCCGATATTCGACCCTGCGCCAGTCAAACTCGTTTCGGGGTCAACACCAGGGTATTTGGTTTTGAGCCAGATATTGCGCCCTGTGGCATAGACTGTGACATTTTTCACGATTTTACCGCTTGCAATTTTGGGCAAGTCGTAACTCAAAGTCAATTCGCGTAAACGCAACCATGAGCCATCATAAACCAATGCTTCCTGTGCTGCGCCACCGTCGCCAACGACTTGTGTGAAATAAGTGAAAGCTGAAATCGGTGTTGTATTCGGTGAACCATCCGCTTTAACGCCTTCGACGATGTATGTTTTGCCACGTTCTGCCGTAATCGCGGTGCGACCAATACGGTTCAAACGACCAATCGTGCCGCCCCAAACGCTGCTACCTTGACGAATATCGAGCAAACCAAATAGGCTCAAACCTTTGTAAGAGAAGGTGTTGCGAATAGCAGCCGTCCACTCTGGATAAGGATTGCCAATATACCCTTCGATTGGGTCTTTTTGAGGAATACCTGCTGCATTGACAATGATGCGCCCTTGCGCATCGCGCAACCATTTCTGTCCGAAAAATGCACCATAAGGCTGTCCAACAATGGCATAAGAACCAATGCCTGTGAAAGCGGACTCTAAACTGATTTGGTCAACACCTGGTGCGAGTTGGGTCACTTCACTTTTGTTTTGAGTGAAGTTGCCGCCGATTTTCCAACCAAAGTCTTTTGCTTTCACGACTAAGGCATCGGCTTCGATTTCGATGCCTTTGTTCACCATTTCACCAATATTTGAGCGATAGACTCGGAAGCCTGTTGCTCTTGCAATAGGTTGAGCAACTAACAAATCGTTTGCGACAGCATGGTAGTAAGTAAAACCTAAATTGAGCCTGTTTTTGAACAAACGGAGGTCAATGCCCGTCTCGTAGGAAGTGTTCAACTCTGGGCGCAAGAATTCATTACCCAAGGTTTTACTAACAGCAAAACCATTGAAGCCTAAATAAGGAAAACCAACACCATTCGTAAAACCATCGGTAAACGTTGGCTGTGCAAAGTAAGTTTTAGATGTGTAAGCCAGTGGTTCGCGTCCTGCAACGGCATAAGACAAGCGCACCTTTGCATAGTCCAAAATCTCATTTTTCGGAAGCAGTTCGGTTGGCACAAATGAAAGTGATACTGAGGGGTAGAAAAAACTGCTCTTTGCTTGCGGCCCGAATGATGAAGCCCAGTCGTTGCGCCCTGTAATAGTCAAATAGGCAAAGTCTTTGTAACCAATGTCCACTGAGCCATACACGCCTGCTAACCGTTTGGTCGTGGACGTTTCGTCGGTGTATAAATTGGTGGCATTCGATAGATTGTAGAAATCGGGAATAGTCAAATCACGACCTCTTGAGAAATTCGTTTTATCGAACCGATGATTCAAGTCTGTTCCCAAAAGGGCTGCCACGGATACATCTCCAAACCGCTTATCTGCTCTTGCAAATAAATTTGACAATACTTCAAAGTGATTGTTAGAAGCTTCCCAAATCTCGCCAAAACCATCAATATTGTTTGCGCCTTGTGCAAAAATCTGCTTGACTTGGTCATTGTAAAAGTCAGAGCCAATCCGATATGTAACTGAAAACCAGTCTGTTGGCATAAACTCAAAAGCCACATTACCTGTCACCCTATTGACGTTGCCTTTGCGCGGGCTTTTGTAAGCCGTCCAGAATGGATTGTCATAAATAGGCACAAAAGTCTGCTGCGTACCGTCCAAATTTTCGTAGCCTGAAGGTGCATCGCCGCCTAAGAGATTGAAGTCAACGGGCGTGCGCATCAAAGGCAACATGATACCCGACAGATTCGAACCATTTTGGGCTTTTGTATCTTGGGTATTCGCATATGATACACCTGCGCTGATTCTGAATTTATCAACACCCGTTGACGCATTTAAACGAACTGTATTCCGTTTAAGGTCTGTGTTTGGAATGATGCCCGTTTGATTGGTATTGTTAAAGGCTAAAAAGAACGTGGACTTGTCTGTACCACCTGAAATAGACAATTGATTGTTCAGCAATGCACCTTTTTGAAAGTAAGCCCCATCATTGTCAAACACTTGTGCCGCTTTAGGTCCCCAGCTATTGGGTGTACCTGCGGCAGCAGTGCCAACGTCAGAAGTTAAACTGCCTCCACCATTTCCTTGACCATAGATTTTTTGATACTCGGGCATTTTGTTGACTTCCGATATATCGTAGCTGACACCATAGTTGAGTTGCAGACCTTTTTTACCCTTTTTAGTCGTAATCAAAATGACCCCGTTTGCGCCGCGTGTGCCGTACAAAGCTGCCGCCGAAGGCCCTTTTAAAACTGAAATATTCTCAATATCACCTGGGTTCAAGTCCAAGCCGCGATTAGACTCGTTTACGCCTTGTAGATTGGCATTGAAAGGATAATCTTGTGGCGAAGTCGTGTTTGTTGTATTGTCGTAAGGCACACCATCCACAACAAAAAGGGGTTGATTGTTGCCTGTAAACGTCGAATTGCCGCGAATTAAAATTTTGGATGAGGCACCTGGCACACCGGCCGACTGCACGATGTTGACACCCGAAGCCTTAGAGGCCAGTGCCTGCACAACATTAGGCTCTCCCGAACTCGAAATTGTCGTACCACTGACATTGGTCACAGCGTAGCCAATGGCTTTGTCCGATTTTGAAATGCCTAAAGCGGTAACAACTGTTTCATTCAACAAAACGCCTTCTTGCAACTGAATGTCAATAACATTCGATGCGCCTAAAGCTATTTCTTGGGTCGAAAAACCTGTGAATGAGAAAATGAGTGTTGTTGCTTCTTTGGGTACATCGAGCGAGTACTTACCGTCGAGGTCGGAAGTCGTGCCACGTGTTGTACCTTTCACAACAATACTCGCACCTATGAGTGGTTCATTTTTAGCATCGGTCACGCTGCCCGTGATGGTACGTTGCGCCACAGCTGCGTTGAGAAAACCACTTACGAAAGCCAAAACAATAAACAGCTTTTTCATGTAACTGATTGATTTTAGTGAGAGAATAGGATTAGTGATTTGATGGAGTCTTCTCCATCAAGCAATTGATTATCAAATTGTTATAAAATACTGATACTAACGACCCCCTCAGTAAAAAACCTACTAAAGCGCATGAAACAGGTGTCCCCAATAGTTGCCGAAGCTACTCTGGAAGAGGAAACTGATTCGTGGAAAGCAAAATTGAACTCAAGTCAGTCGGTCAGAATGATGACATAGAAAGGGCTCAATTGCTAACAGCCGTTAGAAAACCGATGGATTGTGATGGAAATAAAAAGTGGTGAGTTGATGCAAAGACTTAATCAGTGGCAGCAGTAAAATCTAAAATCGTGATAGTGCAAAGCAAGGTAAATGGGCATAGCGTTTTCAAAGCAAAGTAAATAACAGTTCTAAAACATACAGTTAGGTGTAGGACAGTCCGTTCACTTCTACAATTGTCTTGAACGAACGCCCAAAGATGTGAAATTGCTGCTAATACTGAGGGGGTCTGTTTAGGATTTTCGACAAACAACATCTAAGTTTTATAAAGGCAAAAAGCCGCCCTCAACAACGAGAGCGGCTTGCTGAATAGTTTTCACTATTTCATTCATCTAAAATTTCTTATTTGTCCCACCAAACTTTGGTCTCTTGAACATCCGCACCTTGACGCGCAACAACAGCATCGTAGTTAGTTTTATTCAAAGTGGGTTCTGATGTTGGGTACGCCATGCGACGTGGAATTTTACCACTCGTATTCAATGGCTTAGCAGCTGGAGTCAATGCAGGATAGTTTGTTCTGCGCCACTCTGCCCATGATTCATAACCTTGATAGAATAAAGCAATCCAACGTTGTGTACCAATCAATTCTAAGGCTTTTGCATCACTATAAACAACATCAACTTGAGCGATGTAAGAAGCATAAGCTGCATCTGTATATACACCCCATTGTTGCATAGAAGCTTTTATCGCATCTTCATACAATGTTTTAGCATTACCTGATGTCCAACCCAATTTTGCAGCTTCTGCTTGTGCGAAAAGTAATTGAGCATAAGTCAACACATTTGCAGCCGAGTTTTGAGCGCGCATTGATGTTGCTGCCAATGATACATCTTGCGCTTTCCAAGTAACTGGGAAAACAGCATAAGGCACACCTCTATATGTATTCGTTCCTGTGGCTTTATCGGCAAAAGCTGCTAAACGTGGGTCGTTAAGTTTCACCAATAAATTAACCATAACATCACTTACAGCAAAGTCTTTACGATTTGTTGTGATGTAGTTGTTGTAGAGTGGATGTTCGTAGTTTGCATCCGCTAAGTATTTGAACTGAACATTGTCAGCGTTAGATGTGAATGCACCATCTGCCAAGGCTGCGACGAATTCCGCTTTCCCCTTAGTGGCATCAACTTTTGATAAGCGTAATGCCATAATAGCTCTCAAAGTATTAGCAAATTTTTTCCACCGTGCTGTGTTACCACTCAAAAGAATGTCACCTGACACGGTTTTGCCACCGTCAAATTGCGCCTGTGCTTCTTTCAACTCTTTGAACAAGTCTGTATAAATGTCTTGCTGCTTGTCAAATGCTGGCGTAAAGTTTTCGTTACCTTTCAATGCAGCAGAATAAGGAATATCACCCCAACGGTCAGTCATATTCAGATAAAAATACGCTTTCAAAATACGCGCAGTCGCTATCTGGTTGGCGTTTGAACCTGCTGATGCTGCAGCGTCTTTGGTTATGGCATCTGTATTCAATTGGATGATAGTCTGCAAAGAATTAAGTGGTCCTGTATAAAAACCAGCATAATCAAAATTGACTGTTTTGTAGCGTGATTCCTCAATATAAGTCACATCACCAAATTGCTGGGTGTAGAGGCATGGCACCATCGCCGTAGCTACACCACCTACATTGGTCAAAGCACCTGTCAAAAGGCTCGATGTGCTGGGCTGGGCTGGGCTATTAGGGCTGATATTGATGTCACCAAAATCGTTACATGCTGTTGTCATAGATGCAGCAACGAGTAGAGCAAACATTGATTTATTAAATATCTTCATTTTTATTGTTTTAATTTATAATCGTTTAATAAAAAAACGGTTTATACTGAGGGGAGTTTAGTCTTAGAATCCCAAACGGAGGTTCAAACCAATTGAACGTACAGGAGGCAACTGACCACCTTCTGTCCAATACAACTCTGCCTCTGAGATGTCAATACCACCACCAATTGCACTGTACAATAACAACGGATTGCGTACTAATAAACCAATATATGCGTTTTTCAAACCTTTACCATTGCCTAAAAGTTTCTTAGGAACATTGTAGCCCAATGATACTTCACGTAATTTCACAAATGTTTGGTCGTAAATCCAGTAATCATGTAAAGCAAACATTCTATCTTCGTAGAACTCCTGTGTTTCGACGCGGGTTGTGTTTTGTTTGCCATCAGCTGTAACACCATCCAACAAGATACCACCACCATTTGCAACTGGGTCACGTTTAGGTTTACCCAATTCGTTAACACCTGCTGTCTCTTCTGCTAAACCTGCATAAGCATTGAACATACGAGTTACTGAGAAGAATTTACCGCCTACGATAAAGTCAATATTGAAACGGAATACAATATCTTTCCAATTCAATGAGTTAACAAAACCGCCTTTAAATTTAGGTAATACAGAACCCAAATTTTGGTTCAAGTCGTAAACATAATGACCGTCCGCACCTACAATACGTTTGCCTGAAGCTGGGTCAATCTGAATCTTACGACCTACAAACAAACCCCATTCTTCACCTTCACGAGCATTGATAGTCAAACCACGCCATGTTGAACCTAATTGGTAGTTTGTCAAACCTTCAGCCAATTGAACAACTTTGGAGTTGCTGCGGTCGAAGTTGAAATCCATATTCCAATCCAATGTTTTTGTTTTCACTGGGTTGAAATTCAAGTGCAACTCTAAACCTTTTGTCTGAATATTACCTGCATTAATCAATGCTGATGTATAGCCACTACCTGGCGCTGTCGGAATAGGAATGATTTGATCTTTGTTGTCGTTTTTGTAGTATGTGAACTCTACGCCAATCTTATTCTTCAAGAACTTAAGGTCAATACCTGCCTCGATAGATTGTGATAGACCTGGTTTCAAGTTCTGGTTGAGCAAACGAGAGGGCATTGTTTGCACTGGATTTGAGCCATAAGGATTACCAATATTGTAAATTGGGTAAATTTGATATGGATCAACGTCAGTACCTACTTTCGCAAAGCCACCACGTACTTTTGCATAAGTCAAAATATTGTTTTGTGGCAACAACTCAGATACTACGATACTTGTTGATACTGAGGGGTAGAAATAAGAGTTGTTTTCTTTTGGTAAAGTAGAAGACCAGTCGTTACGGACAGAACCTTCAACGTAGAAAAAGTTGTTGTAACCCAAACTTACGTTACCAAAAACACTGCTCACTTGACGCTCGAACAAACGGTTAACAACGTTTGGACGGTCTTTTGATGCACCGATATTGTAGAAACCAGGTGTTGTCAAGCCACCTACTGTGGATTGGAAATAAGCACGCAATTCGTTTTTACGGAGGTTTGTACCCGCATTAGCTGTAACTGAAAGTTTGTCGAACGTTTTATTGAAGTTCAACATCGCTTCATAGTTCATCTCTTTTGCTGAACCTGAATAGTTTGCAAAGCCGCCTTTACCACCTTCATTCAAAGTACCTGCTGCAATACGACCTTCACCATTTGAATTGTCCAAGTCAAGGCGAACTGTTCCTGAAAGTTTTAAATAATCAGTAAAGCTGTATGCTAAACCAAAGTCACCGAACATACGCTCACTGCGCAAGTTATTGGTGTTTTCATATACTTGAGTATAAGGGCTATCCCAATATTTTGGTTTGGCATCTGTCGGTCCACCGATGTTCCAACTACGGAAAGTGCCATCTGCGTTTTTGTAGTCTCTCAAATCTTCGATACGTAATTGGCGTTGAAACCATTGATTGAAAGAGCCTGCAGTTTGGTTATAACCAAATAAAATTGCATTCCCTACACCATAAGCGCCTGTCGAAGATGTACCACCAGAAGAACCGTATTGGTCAGCAGGGCGGTTCTTAGTACGTGTATTTGTATAATTAATATTCAAGTTCGCCGTGAAGTTTTTAGTCATGTGAAGTGTATTCTTCGCACTGATAAAATCACGTCCTTGGGAGCTATTGGGAACGATACCATTTGTTCCGATATGCGTATAAGAAATACGTGTTTGGAAACTTTCAGTACCTTTTGAGAACGAAATGTTCGTATTTGTACTCAATGGTTTATTGTAGAAGTCCCGTACATTATTGGGGTTTGCAGAAAATGGCGTTAACTGACCAAACTCTGCGCCGGGTTGCCATGAAAACGCTGAACGATGTAATGACCCATCAATTTTAGGTCCCCAGCTTTCATCTGCTGAGTAGTCAAGTATCTTTTGTCCGTTGAATGAAGCCCAAGAAGCTGGGTGAACAGCAGCATTATAAGTAAATGTTTCCCAATCTTGAGAATAACCACCACCGTATTCGTTTTGCAATTTTGGTAGAAGGCTAACTTGGTCAAATGTCGTACTTTGATTGATTTCAAATTTTGACTCATTTTTACCTGCTCTTTTTGTTGTGATGATGACAACTCCCGAAGAAGCACGATTACCATACAAAGCTGTTGCAGCAGGGCCTTTCAAAACTGTCAAACTCTCAACATCGTCCACATTGACTTGACTAATATCCGTTGGCGTACCATCAACAACATAGAGAGGGTCACCACCTGTCAAAGTATTCACACCCCGAACACGAATATTAGGCGTACCAAACTTAGCACCTGATTGACCTAAAACTTGAACACCTGCAATTTTACCCGCTAAAGCATTTGCAACATTTGCATCGCGAGCCAAAGTCAGTTGGTCTGCTTTGAGGTCTTGTGCCGTATAACCTAACGATTTTTTAGCCCTTGAGATACCTAATTGAGTTACCACTACTTCTTCCAAAAGTCCAGAGTCTGCCAGTGTCACATTGATAACACTCTCTGAACCCACTGTAACTTCTTGGGTTTGTGCGCCAACAAAGCTCACAACCAATGTCGCACCTTTAGGTGCAGAAATGGCGAAATTGCCATCAACATCAGTCACTGTACCTGTCGCTGTACCTTTTACCAAGACACTTGCCCCAACCATAGGCTCTCCTTGCGCATTTATAATTTTGCCTGTAAGTTTTTGCTGGGCAGCAGCAAAACCGACAAAACCTAAGAGCATGAGTAAGGATAATACAACTTTTTTCATACAAAATTTTGATTTTAAGATGAAGCAATAAAAATTCATTATTTGGTTTGCACCAATATCTTATCGGCTTTGATGCTTCTGCACCACAGCTGTTTCATCTTACAAATCCATCGTCATGAAAAAGACCCCCTCAGTAAAAAGCACGAGCCGTGCTTGATACACTGTGGAATCAATAGACAAAGCCACTTCATGCCCGAAATAGCTTTGATTAGGAAATGGTTACGTTTTTAAAAAAAACCGATGGAAATTAGAAACTGCTGCGATGATTGATACATCAATCCCAGAAACTTTCTTAAAAAATAAAATAAAGGAAACACCATTCAACTGAATGAATAGAGGCAAGGCTTTTAAGATGTGGCATAAAGAATAGCAAAGAAGACGGCAACACAAAAAAGTTATCAAACAATAGCGACAGCCAATATGATGGTGAATAACGTGACTAAGGCTCGAAGTACAATAACTTATAAACTCACACCCAGTGGTAACGATTCATTTTGCATAACGCTGCTTGTTGGTTTTATTTAATACTTGTTGTATTATCGTCTCGTTTCATTGGGCAAGTGTAAAAACAATAATTAGGTTTACAAAACTTTTAAGCGAATTTTCACAACTTTTTCTCCCAAATGCAACTTGATTTCCCTCAAACTCCTAATCGGCAGGTTCTCTATCTTTCATTCTGTGAGGCGGTTTGTCACTCAAAGGCGCGCGATACTGAGGGGGGTAACAAACCCCAAAAGACAAGCCACAACACTTAGAACCCGTGTTGGCTTCCTACGATTGACGCGCTATCGTTAGGATTTAACCGTGCGGTTGCTCGTTCTTTACCTCGCCAATAGGGCAATAAGCGTAGCTACCGAAAAACCGACTGCACCACCCAGCACACCCGTCCAAATATGCTTGCGCACTTTGCCGTCGTTGCACTTTTTCAAGTCTGCCAACGAGCGGGTGAGTTGCTCGTTCAGTTGGGCATTGGTGGCACGCATTTCATCGGTCAAGTTCTTGAAGTTTTCGATGCGTTTGTTTTGTATAGAATCGAGCTTAACCAATTGATGAATTTTTTCTTGATTGATACCATCAATCACATCGTGTTGTTTGTCGAGCTGCTTGTATTCGTTGAGCTGTGCATCATAGTCTTCCACCAATTTGAGCAAGGGGTCGAAGACGGGTTTCTTGACAATACTGAGGGGGTAGTTGCTCGGGTTATTGAGTCGTTGCATCAGTTGCCGAAAGGCTTGTGTGTCGCGCACTTCCAGATAGTCGAATGTGATGGCATCGCCTTTGAGCAACAAATTCACCTTGCGCTCGGCGACCCCTATGATGCCTTGTGCCTGCGTGGTCTGCCCCATCAGCAGCAAAAAGCAAAAGAGAGCTATGTATTTCCCTGTTTTCATTTTTTTTATTGTTTTTTATTCAACATTCTTGTCAATCAATGATAAAAGCACTCTTTGTGGCGGCTTGTTTGAGTTCCGCCGTTGTCGTTTTCAGAGCCTCTTGACCCTTCTGAACCTTGGTGCGGATTTCAGCCAAGTTTTTGCGCTCTTTGCCCTCCTTCTCGGTCAACATATTGAGGGTGCTGTAAACCATCTCGACCTGTTCGAGTGCCTTTTGTTCGCGCAAAACAGCGGATTGATAGACCGAATCCATATGCGCCAAGATGCGTTTTTGTTCCAGTTGTATCTCTTTGATTTCTTGTTTGGTTTCGCGTCGCCGCGCCATTTCGTTGCCGAAAAAGCCACCCATCATCAAGAGCGACACACCAAAGGCTGCCAAACTGATGAGCGGAGAAAATGATGTGGGAATCAGTGCCATGTTATTAAATGTTAGATTGTTTACAGATACACGTATTCTATTGGTCTGAACACTAAAAGCCAAATTTAGCTTTTTATATCCATTTTAGAAAAATAATAGAAAAACTTTTCCGCCATTGAAACATAATTTATGAATAACGGTATCACAAGATAAGTCCGTCAGTTGAATTTCAAGTCATTTACTGACGTTTCGCACGAGATACCGTTACTGACTGTTTGTTGCTTTGCAAAAAAGACGTACTTCGAAAGCACTTTTTTAGACCGAAGTTCATTTCCCAATCGCTTGCGATTGAAAAATGAACTTCGGTCTTGATGGATTCTTTTTTTGTATGCTTTTTTTGTGAAGCACAAAACAGTGCGTCAACTGTCGCTTTCGGTAACATCCGTCATTTACTTATTAAACATAAATTTTTCTCACACTCTAATTCAATCAAAATGAATCAAGAAGTCATTCGTCTCACACGCGCCCTTACGGCACAAGAACACACCGACATCAAAGCAGCCATCAAGTCTATCACGGCTCAAATCGCTCCTTACACAACTGTTGTAGATGAGTCTCAGGTGAAGAACCTCAACAAAATCGGTGACGGCGACAAGGTGCTTATCGCCGATTGCCTAAGCGAAGGTGATGCGGCACAGGAGCTCCTACCCGCCCTCTTCAAGATGGAGACCATCGAAACCAGCGACAAGCTCCACGACCAACTCTACGAGATTGAAGATGCCCTATTTGAACTCTACCAACACGTACGTCGCAACCGTATGTTGGCTGGCTCAGAAGCATCGGGCATGGTGTCCACTTTCTACAATATCATGAAAACTTTTGCCACAGGCAAAAACAAGTTGGCAGCAGCCGTCGCCATTTACAAACGTCTGCAAGGATACTATATGAAACGGGTTGAAACGGCAAAAGCCAACAAGCGCAAAGCCGAAGCCCAAAAGCAAGTTGATGCCGTCGAACAAGTTAAAAAGGAGACCGCTTAATATTAACGTGCATTCGATGTGCCGCTCTCGGCAATCGCTGCTTCCTCCCCCCTCAGTAATCATCGGATTACTGAGGGGCTTTTTTTTTATAGGCAGCATAGATTAAGCGTTAAATTCTTTCAAAAACGGACAAAAAAACAATAAAAAAGCCCCATCGGGTTCAAAGAACTCCTTTGGAGGCGACATTATGGTAGCCCTGCGTGAAACGCAGGGTTAAAACGATAAAAAACAACATTCAGCCCCGTAGGGGCGCAACCATTGGTGCAAAATGCCGCCCCTACGGGGCTAATGGAAACGTTGTTTTCTATTGACCCTGCGTTTCACGCAGGGCTACCATAATGCCGCCCCGATGGGGCTTTTTTAACATGAGAGCTACCATTATACCGTCTCGATAGGGCTTTTTTAACGCGAGGGCTATCAGTATGCCGCTCCGATAGGGCTTTTTTAACGCAAGGGCTACCATAATGTCGCCCCGATGGGGCTTTTTAACATGAGGGCTATCGGTATGCCGCTCCGATAGGGCTTTTTTAACGCGAGGGCTACCATTATGTCGCCGCCAAAGAAGCAGCCCCATAGGGGCGACATTATGGTAGCCCTGCGTGAAACGCAGGGTCATAAAGAACAACATTTCCCATTAGCCCCGTAGGGGCGGCATTTTACACCAATGGTTGCGCCCCTACGGGGCTGAATGTTGTTTTTTATCGTTTTAACCCTGCGTTTCACGCAGGGCTACCATAATGTCGCCCCAATGGGGCTTTTTTAACATGAAGGCTACCAGAATGTCGCCTCCAAAGGAGTTCTTTGAACCCGATGGGGCTTTTCTTAACTTTTAACTCTGCGGATAACTTAATGAATGCCATTGCACTCGCCGTGAATACGCGACTATTCGCTGGGAATACCAACGCACTCCCCGCGAATACCTACCCTATTCCCTCGGAATACTAATGCACTCGCCGCCAATACCTACCCTATCCCCTCGGAATACCAACGCACTCGCCGCCAATACCTACCCTATTCCCTCGGAATACCAACGCACTCGCCGCCAATACCTACCCTATTCTCGCAAAATAAGCGTGGTTGATTGGGAATAATCGTGGTTTTAAAAACATGTATAAAAGGGTCGTTAGACCCGACATATTTGTAGCGGCGGGTGAAGCCCGCCGTAAAAAAATCATCTTGACCTCCCAAGCCGCATAGCGGCGGCATATTAATTGGGGGTGTATTTAAATATATCGCCGCTACGCGGCTTGAATACTGAGGGGGGCATTTTACGGCGGGCTTCACCCGCCGCTACAAATATGTCGGGTCTAACGACCCTTTTACTACGCGTTTGTAAAACCATGATTATTTATAAACACCTACTTACTAAAGCAATTGCGGCGAAACAATTATTTCAATTGGCGCAAATACATCTGTATGGTATTGTGCAAGCCGTAGTACAAGGCATCCGAAATCAAAGCGTGACCGATTGATACCTCATCCAAGCCCACCACTTGTTGCTTGTAGTAAGCCAGATTTGCCAAATTCAAATCATGTCCTGCATTGATGCCTAAGCCCAATTCGACGGCTCTTTGGGCGGCTTTTATATGGTCAGCTACGGCTTTTTCCTTGTTTTTAGAAAAATCTTTGGCGTAAATGCCTGTGTAGAACTCAATCCTATCTGCGCCGACCTCAGCCGCACCTTCCACCATGCGTTCGTCTGCATCCACAAAGAGCGATGTGCGAATGCCTGCCCCCCTCAGTATATCAAGCGTTTTTCGGAGAAAATCGGCTTGTTTCCACGTATCCCAACCGTGGTCGGAGGTCAATTGCGTGGGGTCGTCGGGGACGAGCGTGGCTTGTGCGGGTGCATTGTCCAGCACCAATTGCATCCAACGGTCGTCGGGATAACCTTCGATATTGAACTCTGTGGTCACTACTTTTTTCAAGTCATAGACATCGGCATTGCGGATGTGCCGCTCATCGGGTCGCGGATGCACCGTGATGCCTTCCGCCCCAAAGGCTTCACAATCTTTTGCCATCTGAATCAAGTCGGGCAAGTTGCCGCCCCGCGAATTGCGCAACACGGCTATTTTATTGATATTGACACTCAATCGGGTTTTATTCATGACTCCTTTAATTGTTTAAATTTACGATTGCAATTTGGAGCAAAGGTTAGAAGAATTATGGGATTTTCAATGTGAACAATGGGGTATTTATGTTTTTGAAAGCTTTTAGACTCAGTCAGTCTAATTCTACTTTGACACTTTAAGAAGGTTATGGAGCTACGCTCCAATTAATACACTTCTTTATTGATTTGCTACCAACGTTTAGCACCTCTGGTGCATTATAGATTCTTGCTTTATGCACCAGAGGTGCTAAACGTTGGTAGCTTTTTGATACATGAAATGTCAAAAGTCTGGGCGTAGCCCTATAACCTTTCTAAAGTACCAAAGTAAAACTAAGTTTGATAGCGACATTTAAAAGTGCTAAACACTCACTGTTTTTCGCTTTGGACAAAATGCGTGCTTTGAAATAATTTTTTCAGAGCGAAGTCAGTTTTGAGCTTTTTAAGCTCAAAACTGACTTCGCTCTATAAAAAATTATTCTTGTAACGAGGGAACTTGCGACCAATGTTGTGTGTATGCTTAGCATTTGTCTATGTCGTTATCAAAAGTGTGTCAAAATAAAAAAGCCTTGAAAAGAATCCATCTCATCAAGGCTTTTGTTGCTATACAACAGGCATTTGGAGATTAAAGGTGCGACTTCTAATGAGGTCGCACCTTTAATCTCCGAACACACATTAAACATCTTTCATCGAAAGCGTCACCCGTTTACGCAAGGCATCCACCTCCATCACTTTGACTTCTACCTCTTGGCGCAACTTCACCACCTCATTCGGGTTTTTGATGAAGCGATTGGACATTTGAGAGATGTGAACCAGACCGTCTTGCTTCACACCGATGTCCACGAATGCGCCAAAGGCTGTGATATTGGTGACGATGCCTGGGAGAATCATGCCCACGGTCAAGTCTTCGATTTTATGCACGTTGCCGAAACTAAATGCTTTGGCTTCGCCGCGAGGGTCGAGTCCGGGTTTGTCGAGTTCCTTTAGGATGTCGGTCAAAGTGGGCAGACCGACTTTGGCGGTGACGTATTTTTCTAACTTAATCTGCTGACGCAAAGCTTTATTTTGTATCAAATCGGCAATTTTGACCCCTAAGTCCTTTGCCATTGCTTCCACAATCGCGTAACTTTCTGGGTGAACAGCCGAGTTGTCCAAAGGATGTTCCGCTTCGCGAATGCGTAAGAAACCTGCGCATTGCTCAAAGGCTTTTTCGCCCAAGCGCGGGACTTTTTTGAGCTGGCTGCGGCTTTTGAAAGCTCCATTTTCGGCGCGATAGGTCACAATGTTCTGTGCCAAACTGGGACCCAGACCTGAAACATAGGTCAGCAAATGCTTGCTGGCGGTGTTCAGATTGACACCCACCGAGTTCACACAACTTTCGACCGTTCTGTCCAAACTTTCCTTCAAAGCCGACTGATTGACATCGTGCTGGTACTGTCCAACGCCAATGGATTTGGGGTCAATTTTGACTAACTCAGCCAAGGGGTCCATCAAACGACGAGCGATGGAGACCGAGCCGCGCACCGTCACATCGTAGTCAGGAAACTCCTCGCGCGCCACCTCCGAAGCCGAATAAATAGACGCTCCCGCCTCATTGACGCTGAAAATACTGAGGGGGGGATTGAATGAAATGGATTGGCACAGCGATTCCGTTTCGCGCCCTGCCGTACCGTTGCCAATGGCAATGGCTTCAATCTGGTGTTTGGTGACTAATTTCTTGATTTTGTCAATGGCTTCAGCTTCATTGTGCAGATAAATGGTCGCATTTTCTTTCAAATTGCCACTCGCATCGAGGCAGACGATTTTGCAACCTGTCCGAAACCCTGGGTCAATGCCCATCACCCGACGCTGTCCGAGTGGGGCTTGCAGGAGCAATTGTCGCAGATTCTCCACAAAGACAGTGATGGCTTCGGCATCCGCTTTGTCTTTCGAGAGGTTGCGAAATTCCGTTTCGATGCTCGGTTCGAGCAAGCGTTCGTAAGCATCAGCGATGGCCATTTGCACTTGGTCAGCCGACTCGTTGTTGGCAATGAGGAACAAATCCTCTAATTTCTGCAAGGCGTATTCTTCGTCGGCAGGCGCAATGCCAACCCGCAAAAAGCCTTCTTCCTCGCCACGACGCATCGCCAAAAGGCGGTGTGAAGGCGATTTACTGAGGGGTTCGGAGAAGTCAAAGTAGTCTTTGTATTTTGCAGCCTCTGCCTCTTTCGACTTCACAACTTTAGAGCGCATCACCGCCTCACGGCTAAAAATGGAGCGGAGCGTAGCCCGTGCTTTCTCGTCTTCATTCACCATTTCGGCGATGATGTCGCGTGCGCCCGCCAAGGCATCGTCAATGGACTCCACTTGATCGGTCAGAAACTTCATGGCTAAAGTCTCGACATCGCGCACCTTTTGGCTGAATAATTCCAAAGCCAAAGGCTCTAAGCCTTTTTCGCGCGCGACAGAGGCGCGCGTTTTGCGCTTTTGTTTATAAGGCAAATAGATGTCTTCTAACTCCGTTAAATTATAAGTCGCCTCGATGCGTTTACGCAAATCGTCGGTCATTTTCCCTTGCTCTTCGATGCTTTTCAAGATGGCTTCGCGGCGTTTTTCCAGTTCTTGCAGCTTTTGATATTGCGTCTTAATCTCGCCGACTTGCACCTCGTCGAGCGAGCCTGTCACCTCCTTCCGATAGCGCGAAATGAACGGAATGGTCGCTCCTTCAGTCAGAAGTTGCACAGTATTTTCCACTTGTTGCACTCTGATACTGAGGGCATTGGCAATGATTTGGATGTGTTTTGGATTCATATAATCGTATTTAAATCATTAGTTTTCTATCTCAAAAGCGGGTTTTTGCGGCAAAATTAGTTTAAAAACCAATTTCCCAAAGAAATGTCGAGACTTCTGCGTTTTTTTGCACTCTCAATCAAACCCGCTTGCGTCATTCAATCAATAAAAACTAACAAACTATGCGTTCAATAACTTTAGCCTTTTTGTCAATCGCCACCATTGTCTTTTTTTCTCAATGCAAAACCGATTCAACAACTAAAAAAGCCTCTGAAATCCTCTTGTCGAGTGTCAACAAAGCGCATTTATTAGACAGTGTCGCGGCTTCAAAAGCCATCATCCGCGATGATTTGGCGCATTTTTTTGACAAAATCACGGTTGCAGATATGTCTATCCAGATGAAAAAACCTTTTTCGGCAACGACTAAAAGAGACGAAGCGTTGAGTGACTACATGGGATTTTTGCAACGAGATGTAGCAACCTTCACAACAGAAGAATCGGAATTCATTGTGAAAGCGATGAATGAAGCCTTCAATTTGTGTCAAAAAGTATCCAATAAGTTTTTCCCCGACGAGATTTTGTTAATAAAATCGCACGGCTTGGCTTACGGCGAAGACACCTATTATACGAGAGAAAACTGCATAGTCATACCCAAACAGGCTTTGGCAAAACGCGATTACGATGAGTTTCTGCGCGTTATGCTGCACGAAATCAGCCACATCGTCACACGTACACACCCCTCAGTAAAAGCACAACTGTACGCACTCGTCGGCTTCAAAAAGATAGACAACACATTGGTTATCAAAGACTCGTTAAAGAACCGCATACTCACAAACCCCGATGGCATCGAACAAGATTGGGCAACAACACTCACTGCTGCCGATAATAAAACGGTCTTTGCCCTGCCTTTGATTTATGCTAAAGACGCAAGATGGTCCGCCGATAACCCAGAGTTCTTTCAAAATATGGGGTTCAACTATTTTGAACTCGCGCCGTCAGCCGATGCCAAATCACTGGTCGTGCTGACTCGTGGTGACAAGCAACAAAGTACACTCGACACAAAAGGCATCAATGAGTTATTCCAACAATCTTACAACACACAATACATCATTCATCCCGACGAAATCGTGGCTGATAACTTTGCGATTTTGATGCTGTCAGAAAAAAAGCCAACAAGTTTGGCAACCTATACTGAGGGGGGGCGTGAACTGATTCGGAAGATGAGAGAAGTGTTGTCGAGGTAAACTATTTTCTTTTCGGGATAAGATTGCCGATAGGATTTCGTCCATGTTTATGATAATAAGCATCAATGTATTGCCTTTCGATTCGGATAGCATCGGCTCTTCCTTCGATGTCTTTAACCAGAATTTGAGCGCCATATTTATCAAATTCAGCTGCCCGATTCATTTCAGTCATTTGCTTTCTTGCACGCTCGGAAAGTCCGTCAGAATCAATTGGGTCGTCAGAAATACCATATTTATAGGTATCACCGTTGGCTTTTTTATAAATATCGTACAAGTGATGGATATTGGGATTATCCAAAGCATTGCCATGCAGTTTCATCGTTTTTACTGGATTTGTTTGAAAGAAGACCACGCCACTTTATTGCTGAATGTTTCAATTGGGTAAGCCCAAACATGGTCGAAGGGTTTCATTGTTTGTTTTTTGTAAGCTTCAGAAGGGATTCTCAATAAGGGGGCAAAAGTGACTTGATTAGGCATTTCTTTAGGGTTTTTCCTAATAAAATTAAAGGTTTCTTTGCCATTAGCCACAACACAAGCCCTTGTATAGAGAAAACGATCGGCGGAAAAATCTTCATCTAATTCTGTATCCGTAAAACTTTGAGCATATATTTCGCCATCCAAAAGGAAAAGTTTTTGAGACAGAATGTCAGCAAAATCGCAAATATGCCGAAATGTTTTTTTTGACAAAGCCGACACAACAGGTTCGATGACAGCATTGTCATCGCCTGTTTTAGACCAGTCTAATTGTGCTATCAGATGCCAAAATTCTGCTTCTTCCAATCCATCTTTGGGTGGTTTAGCTCTTAATTTTATTTGAACCGAAGCGTCAGGGTAATGTTCTTGCAATTCTTTGAGCGTTTGTGGGCTAATGTTTCTCAATGAATATCTCAATACATTTGTCATTTCGAAGAAGTTTATAAAAATGTATCACAAATTAAGTTGAATATTTCTAAAACTTCAATCATTTTTGTTTTTTAATCAAAAAATATTCAAGATGGGTAAACAACTTTTCAAGTATTTAGGACATATACTGCTTTTCGTTTTTCTCACCTTACTCTCGCAGGTTGGTGGGCTCATCTATCTTTTGTGTTTACCTATCTTCAAATACTTCAAGCCGCGCATCGCTCGACCCATTTGGCATATCTCGTTGAATATTGGCATTTTTTGTGTGCTTTATACTTTCACAACATTCATCATCGTACCACCTTTAGCAGAACGTTTCGGTCGCGTGCCAATGCCTTATGATGAAGAAAACCCAAATCTGAGGCAATGGAATCGCTGGACAGTTTTGCTCAATCGGCACTATGTCGTACCTGAATTACGGGCTGTTACTGAGGGGGTCGCTCGCAAGATGGCGGCGGCTGATACTAATTTAGTGATTACATATTTGGATTGTAATTTTCCATTTTGGGATGGTTTCCCACTTGAGCCTCATTTGAGTCATAATGACGGGCGTAAAATTGATTTGTCTTTTTTCTACCGCGATGCAGAAACGAATAAGGTGACTGCTGAACGCCCGTCGTGGTTGGGCTATGGTGTGTGTGAAGAGCCTCGTGGTGGCGAAGAAAATCGGGCGGAATATTGCGCCCAACAAGGCGGTTGGCAATACAGTTTCATGCGCGACAATGTGATTTCACAATCTCAAAAACGCCGTTTACCTTTTGATGAAAAATATACGGCGGCTCTCGTTCGCTTTTTTCTGGCTGACAATCGGACAAAATTAGTGCTGATTGAGCCACACTTAGAGAAACGCTTGGGCTTTGCCAACCAAGCCAAAGTAAAACCACCTCCATGCCACTCGGTGCGCCATGATGACCATATTCATGTGGCGATTTATTGAATTTTCACTATGCCATCTTTTATAAACCAAACCGCAATCTTAGCAAAATGAAAAACCAGACTCTATTCCTTCTATTCTTTGTGCCATACTTTGCCTTCTCTCAACCCGTCAAAGGTGATTATCCTTATCATGCAGTCAATTTTACACAAGTGACTTTGCAGGATAATTTCTGGTTGCCACGTATGGAAATCAACCGCAAGGCGAGTATTCCACACAATTTTTCAAAATGTATTGAAACTGGTCGTGTCAAGAACTTCACGAATGCTGCCGCACATCAAGGCAAACTCTGCTCCATTTACCCTTTCGACGACACCGATATTTACAAAACTTTGGAAGGTGCAGCTTATTCGTTGCACATTTATCCAGACCCTGTTTTGGATAAACTATGCGATTCGTTGATTGCCATTGTTGCCAAAGCGCAGGAAATGGATGGCTATCTCTACACAGCACGTTCGATAGATTCAGTGGCTGGACATTCATGGATGGGCAAAACGCGTTGGTCGAAGGAAGAGGATTTGAGCCACGAACTTTACAATTCGGGGCATTTGTTTGAAGCCGCCGCCGCGCATTTTTTGGCAACTAAAAAGCGTAATCTGCTCGATATTGCTTTAAAAAATGCGGATTTATTGGATAGAACCTTTGGAAAAGGTAAACTGATGGTTGCGCCAGGGCATGAAGTTGTGGAAATGGGTTTGGTCAAATTGTATCGGGTGACAGGACAGATGAAATACCTCAACTTGGCTAAATTCTTCATTGATGCACGTGGACGGACACAACAATATTCCAAAACCAGCAAAGACATGTGGGAAAATGGCTCGTATTGGCAGAATCACAAACCCGTTACGGAGCAAGTAGAAGCCATAGGTCATTCGGTTCGTGCCACGTATCTTTACACAGGCATGGCTGATGTTGCTGCTCTGATGGACGAACCCAATTATATTGATGCCATCAATAAAATTTGGCTCAATGCCAACACTAAAAAAACCTATGTGACAGGTGGCATTGGTGCGCGCGGACATGGTGAGGCTTTTGGCACCGACTATGAGCTACCCAATGAGGATGCTTACTGCGAAACATGTGCCGCTATTGGCAGTGCTTATTGGAACTATCGAATGTTTCTTTTGAATGGTGATGCTAAATATTTTGATGTCTTAGAGCGGGTTATATACAATGGTTTTTTGTCAGGAGTTAGTTTGGATGGCAAAAGTTTTTTCTACACCAATCCGATGGAAACCAATACACGCAACGGGAAACCGACAGGTGAGGCAGAGCGTTCAGCATGGTTTGGTTGCTCTTGTTGTCCGACCAATATTGTGCGTTTTATACCTTCGCTGCCCGGTTACATGTATGCACACAAGGAAAATGATGTATATATTAATTTGTATTCGAGCAGTACGGTCAATGTTGCTTTAGACAATGGGAACAAAATAAATTTGACTCAACAAAGTGATTATCCTTGGGACGGTATGGTGAAAGTAACCATCAATAAATTCGATAAAAATAATTTCAACTTGCGCCTTCGCATCCCCGGCTATGCGCGCAATGAGGCATTCCCGACCAATTTGTATCAGTTCATGGATAATTCGACCAAAAGGGCTGTTATAAAAGTCAATGGTCAAGAGTTTTACTACACTTTGGATAAAGGTTACGCCATCATTACGAGAGATTGGCAAAAAGGAGATGTGATTGAAATAAACTTGCCGATGGAAATACGCCGTATGGTTGCTCACGAGAAAGTCAATTCTTGCATAGGCAAAGCGGCGATACTGAGGGGGCCTATGGTTTACTGTGCAGAGTTTGCTGATAATAATAATCGAGCGAGTAACCTTGTTTTGCCAGACAATGTGTCTTTCACAACTGAGTATAAAAAAGACTTATTGAATGGGGTTATGCTTGTGAAAACGAAGGCAATTGCCATCAATATTGAAGAAAATGGTACAAAAGTGAACAGCCAAGAACAGCCTTTGACATTGATTCCATTCTACGCACGTTGCAATCGAGGTGCAGGTGAGATGCGGATTTGGTTGCCACGAAAAGTGAATAATATTGAGATACTTGGATACTGAGGGGGTATGATTAGGCGCATGTTTTTGCAAACATGCGCCTAATCATACCATTAGTTTTTCATAAAACTCATGGTCTTACTGCCTTCTTTTGTTATTACCTTCACAAAATAAATGCCGTTCGACAAGTTAGAAATATCCAATTCGGTTGTCAAAGTATTAAGGTCTTTTTTAGTCATAATGACTTGACCATTGACATTTATCAACTGGATTTGAGCCTCAGCAAGAGGTGTTTCAGGATTTAAACCTACTGAAATCTGTGTGTTGGCTGGATTCGGATAGACTTTGACGAATGCCAAAGCAGATGATTGATATTGTACCGAAACTACTTTTGAGTAAGTAACTGTACGATCAAAATCCGTTTGTTTCAGTCTAAAATATTGGATTCCTTTGACAGGTTTGGTGTCTATAAAAGAATAAAACTGCTTTTGATTACTCTGTCCTGCACCTTTTACCGTGCCTATTGTCTCCCATTTCTCACCTGTTAGTGATTTTTCGATAGTAAAATTATCGTTATTTCTTTCTGTTGCCGTTTGCCATTCTAAGAGAATTTTCTTTTCCATCGGTTTAGCGATAAAAGAAAGTAGTTCAATCGGAACAGGCGAGCTTGGGAAAGGATTGCTCCATTTGACTTCATTTGCTATCGTATTGTCTGTCAATGTTTTAAGAAATGCAACTAAAGCATTTTTTTGTTCCGTGGTAAAATTCAATCGCACAGGATTTCCATTCGCATCTTTGAGGGCGGCAGATAGGGTTTGATGTGCTTGAATACCGCTGTTGTAGTGTTCGATGACTTGTTCCAAAGTTTGAAATCGGCCATCGTGCATATAAGGCGCAGTCAGCTCGATATTGCGCAAAGTGGATGTTTTGAAACGCCCACGAAAACCCGGTGTATTAGGAAACGTCTCAAATGCGCCCAAATCAGTGGTTGAAACAGCATCCAAACCATTGTTTTGGGGACCACCATTGGCACTATTGAACGACTCAGTGGTGTGACAGCCAAAACACCCTGCCCCACCATTTGTCAAAGGTCGGATAAACAATTGTTTACCCAAGTTCTCTTCAGTTGTGAAGTTTGGAAAATTAGGTCCCGGAGCATTGACTTGCACTCGACCTGCATCGTATTTACTCGTATAACTGACGATGCTGCGCACAAATTGAGCCAAAGCTTTTGAAATTCTATCTGTTGTAACCGTATTGTCTCCGAAAGCTTTTGTGAAAAGTGTGCTGTAATAGGATTGTTCTGATACCCGTTGGGTCAATTCCGATAAAGTCAAACCCATTTCAACAGGGTCTTGAAAAGGCATCAAAACTTGTGCTTCGAGCGAAGCGGCTCTTTCATCCCAGAAAAAGAAACCACGTTGATAGTATCTCGAATTGAGCAAAGTCATGGAATGTCGTCGAGTAGAACCTCCTGCAAATCCACTACTCAATACTGAGGGGTCACTAAATCCTGCGTTCTGTTTGTGACAAGAGGCACAAGAAATCGTTCGATTGCTACTCAGATTGGTATCATAGAACAATACTCGACCCAGTGTTGCCCCATCATTCGTAATGGGGTTATCTACTGGCGTATTGTCTAAACCATTGATTGACGTTGGAAGAGGACCGCCTGCGTCCGTCAAAAAATGAGCGGGCAAATTGACACTGTAATCGTACGGTGTGGTTGGCAATACAGGATCTGTTGAGAAAGAAAAATCGAAGGCAAGTGTCAGAATACTACACGCAAGTAAGGTTAGACTAATGAGTTTGATTTTCATATTAAATTTTAAACCATTAAACTCATTATTTTAGCCAAAGTTTAATATCAAAATCAAAATAATTAAAAAAAAGTGCAGTTGGCATAACACGAGCCAACTGCACTTAGAATACATAATTATTTCATCACTATTTAAAGTCAACCAGCTCAATGTCAAACGCAATGGGTGTATTGCCAGGAATCGTGCCTGAGCCTGAGCTACCATACGCCAATGAAGAAGGAATAAACAACTTACCTTTACCGCCTTTTTTGAACTTAGGCACGCCAATTTGCCAGCCTTTGATGAGACCATAGAGAGGAGAAGTGAAGCCAGCTGTCGTTTGGTTTTGGTCAAACACCGTGCCGTCCAACAAATAACCTTTATAGCGCATAGTCACCGTATTGCTTGGTGTGGGCGTGTTTGTCGAGCCTGTGCCTTGTGTTTCGATGATATAATAGAGTCCTTCCGTCGTTTTTTCGGCAGTCAAGCCTTTTGATGTCAAATAGTCGGTGATGAGTTTGTCTTCATCAACATCTTTTTTACAAGCGACTGAACTGCTTAGAATTGCCACAAATAGGCTAAAAATCAATACTTTTTTCATGTTTTTTCTCATTTTTTAAAATTCAATTATGGGGCAAAGTTAGAAACACTTTGGACTGAACGACTTTATTGGATGTAATTTTAACAAAAAAATTATCAATTTATACGAGTGTTCTTCAGCAATTCTCGCTATTAAGTTTAACAATGATTTAATGGGCGATAATTGAGGGGATGATTTAAAATCATCCCCTCAATAGTGCGTAAATCGAATATGTAGAACGCCAGTACTGAGAGGTGAACAAAAGGATATTTAGCAATAATATGAAACCCTCTAAGCATTTTAAAACGCTTAGAGGGTTAGCATTAAAATATGTGTGTATCAACTATTTCAAACCCAATTCTTCACCAATGGATTTTACCTTTTGTTGCAAAGCAGCATAGACTGAATCGAAATCTTCATTACGCTCTAAACTGCCGACAACACCTACATAAAACTTGATTTTTGGCTCTGTTCCAGATGGACGGCAGGTGAATTTAGTACCATCTGCTGTGAAAAATTGTAGCACATTGGATGACTCTATACCCATTTCGCCCGCAGGAATATCCACAGTTTCGCCATTTTCAGTGCGTTTTAAACTCTTGTAATCATCAATGCGGATGACTGCTGAACCTGCCAAATACTGAGGGGGGGTCGCGCGGAAGTTTGCCATCATTTCTTGAATTTCTTCTGCACCTGTTTTGCCTTTTTTAGTCAATGAAATCAAGCCCTCGTAGTAGAAACCGTATTTTTTATATACTTCCATCAACATATCGAATAGGCTCAAGCCTTTGTCTTTGGCGTAGGCGGTCAATTCGGCAATCATAGCACAGCTGGCAATCGCATCTTTGTCACGTACCGCATCGCCAATCAAGTAGCCATAACTCTCTTCGCCACCACCGATGAACTGTTGTTTGCCTTCCAGTTCACGAATAACTTGAGCGATGTATTTGAAACCTGTCAACGTATTGTAGCAATGAACATTAAAGTCAGCAGCCATTTTGTCGATAATATCCGTCGTGACAATCGTTTTGCAGACAAACTCTTTGCCAGTCAATTTCCCTGCTTCTTTCCATGCCTGCAATAGGTAGTAGATGAGCAAAGTGGCTGTTTGATTGCCATTGAGCAACTGGATTTCGCCATGATGATTTTTGACGGCAATACCCACACGGTCAGAGTCGGGGTCAGTTCCCAACACCAAATCGGCATCTATTTCTTTGGCTTTATTGACAGCCATTGACATCGCTTCAGACTCCTCTGGATTCGGATAAACCACTGTTGGGAATAAGCCATTGCCATTGGGTTCGGCTTGTTCTGCAATGACTGAGGCATTCTCAAAACCCATTTTTGCCAAAAGTTGAGGTACGAGTGTCACGCCTGTACCGTGTATAGGCGTGTAAACGATTTTCAAGTCTTTCTGATTGGCAATGGCTTGTTTTGAAATAGATAAGGACAAAATCTGTGCAATGTATTGACTATCAACATCTTCGCCGATACTGTGTATTTTGCTGCTGTCTCCTTCAAACTTAATGTCGTCTATGGATTGAATGGCGTTGACTTCCTTGATGATGTTTTTGTCGTGTGGCGCGACCACTTGCGAACCATCATCCCAATAAGCTTTATAACCATTGTATTCTTTCGGATTGTGTGAAGCTGTAATCACAACACCACTCTTACAACCCAATAAACGGATGGCAAAACTCAATTCGGGCGTTGGACGCAGACTGCTGAATAAGTAAACTTCGATACCATTGGCTGCAAAAATATTGGCAACTACCTTGGCAAATTCATCAGATTTGATGCGGCTATCGTGTGCAATGGCAACACTTATCTTTTCGCCCTCAAAATTTTTGTTCAAATAATTGGCAAGCCCTTGAGTCGCTGCACCGACTGTATAATTGTTCATACGATTAGACCCCACGCCAATCAGACCGCGCAAACCACCTGTACCAAATTCCAAGTCTTTGTAGAAGGAATCTGTCAGCTCAGTTGTGTTATTGTCATCCAAGAGTTTCTGGATAGCGGCTTTGGTTTCAGCATCGTATTTGCCGTTGAGCCATTGTTGGATTTTGTCGTTAACTGCTGTTTCGAGCATAGTTTTTCAATTTTTGAATTAGAAAATGTACATTACGCAAATATAAAAGCTAAATTGAAAAAACCGATGATTATGAAAAAAAAAGCAATGTCCCTATACAGAAACATTGCTTCCAACCAAAAGTTTGACAGCACTATTTAGCAAACTTTATCTTTATTTTTTTGAGGGTTGGGGGGTACAGATGTGGTGTTAAGAGGATATGTTGCTTACATCGTTTTATTTTTTAACCAACTTCTTAGTCCATATTTGTTCACCTTGCCTCACACTCACCATATAAAAACCACTTGGCACACTCGACAAGTCTAATGTGATGGTGTTTTCCGTTTTTGACACCCATTTTGTTTCTGATACCAGCGTTTGACCAGAAAGATTGGTGAGTGAGATGCGTGCATGTGATTCAAATTCAGGCGCAATTTGTAACGTCACTGCTTCATTGGCAGGATTTGGGAAGACTTTTAGGCCCCCCTCAGTATTTTGTTCAAAACGATTGTTGGTGTTCAGTATGGCTGGCGATTCTTCGATATTCAATTCTGTTTTTTGCGCCGTACTCAACGCCCACTGATTGGCAGAAATATTTAAATTATAACAATTGTCCTCATCAAAAGCCCCATTGTAACCATAAACGACAACTAAAAATGAATCGCGAATGGTTGTGGTGTAGCGAATGCTTTCGTTCGTATTACCCATATTTTCCGATGACCTCAACAAGCGCAAACGAGAATCGTAGAATTTGATGTCATAGTCGGCTGGCAAACCTGTCAATGAGATATTGATCGTTGTCCCAGCTTCTAACTTGAAATAGTACCAATCACGATCGCCTGCATAACCGACCAATCCTTTTTCTATTTTATTGGTACTGAGGGGTTTAGCTGTACTACGTGTATTGTTGGGTTCAAAATTATCGGAACATGTGACGGGCTCAACTCTCGCACCTGTAACCAAATAAATCGTATTGGAGAAACTACTTTCTCCCCCGTTTGTGCATATCGTTTTGATTCTAACATGATAAATTGTAGCCGCCAATAAATCACTCATGTTGAAACTATTCGACGGAATATCATTGACTGTTTTCCAAACTGCGGCGAAATTGGGTTTGTATTCCAAAGTATAAGAGCGTGCGCCTTCGGCAACAGCCCAAGAGATTTTGGCAGATGAATCTGTCACACTCGACAAAGCAAAATTGGTTGGCGTGTTGCAAACAATTGGGCTAACAACAGTGCCACAAAGATTTGACTGAGTAAAACTGTATCGCGCACCACCCACTGCGAACAAAGACCGCATACGTGCTTTCTGACCTTGTGTGAACATAGACATACAGGCATCATTGGTGTAGTCCATGAAATTCATAGGCATTTCGATGATATTGTTGCCACAAGTTGAGTTGTAACTTGGAAATATTGGGCAACCAAAATTAGCACCATGATGCACAGGGGTGTCGTCCACATGGTCGTCGCCGCATTGAGTATCGCCCCAAATATGGAATAAATTGAGCCAATGTCCCACTTCGTGCGTCGTCGTACGACCCAAATGAAAGGGTGCACGTGTGTTGACCGTACCGAAATAACGATAGTCAATCACAACACCGTCTAAACTGAGGGGTGCGCCCGGAAATGATGAATAACCCAATGAACCACTCCCCAAATTGCAAACCCAAATATTGAGATAACGTGTTGCGTCCCATGCAGCTACGCCGTCTTTTGCAGGGCGTTTCATGTCGTCGTTGCTTGACCAGCTCGTTTTTGTCGTTTGGTAGCGATTGATACCATTTGTTGCTGTTCCAGTTGGCGTGATAGTAGCCAAACAGAAATTGATTTCAACATCAGCCGCAACATTGAAAAATGTACTTGGAATGGCGGCTACTTCTGCATTCAATCTACGAAAATCGCGATTCAAAACATCAATTTGAGATTGTACTTGTGCATCACTGATGTTTTCAACTGCTGAGTTATAAACCACATGTACAACAACAGGAATATTGATAACTGTGCGTTCTGATACTGAGGGGGTGCGTTGCAAAAATTCTTGTGTGTGTCTTTCGATGTATTCCATGCGTTCTTGCATGTCAGGATTTGCTTTGAGCATGTTTTCGAGCATGTCGGATGCCGCACACGTTCTATTTTGGGCTGTCAAAATAGCAGGTGTTAGGCACACCCACGCGAGTGTCCAAAGTGTAAAAATGAATTTCATGTTTGCTAAAGGTGTTTGTATAGATTAATGCTGGTTCAAAGTGTGTTTATACTAAAAAAAATTTGTGTTTGTCCATAACGTTTGAGACTCAGTTAATTGTTTGGAGGCGAACAATCTGGTCACAATGATGAAGTTGTCTTTCCTTACGCTGCTTTCGCCAGTTCATGTGATGGTAAGGATATTAAATGTTTATCAGTTCAGTGATAATCAATTTGTTATTTGGCTTACATTTTATGGGTTTTGTGCTTTTTATTTTAAGTTGTTTGTGCTTTTGCCCTATCAGATATTTGGTTAAAAAAACGGACTCCGCAACGAATCGCGGAGCCCATCTCCACAAAAACTCATTTTTAACCATTATCTTATTCTTTGTATTAGTCTTATCACTGGTCATCAAGGTTATTCGCCAATTGTCATTATTTTAAAATGACTTAATGACAATTGACGTTAATGACAAATCAACTAATCATTTACTTTCAACAATTTTTTTACAGACCTTTCACCGTCTTTCTCAGCTACAACGAGGTAGAAACCACTTGGAAATTCTGTCAAATCCAAAGAAACGGCTGGTGTGTTTTTTGTCAAATTTTTAGCAACTTGTGTTTTCAAAACGCCATTGCTGTCAAAAATTTGAACATTGACCAAACCATCACTTGTCACATCAAACATGATATTGACATCGTGGACAACAGGATTTGGGTAGATAGCAAAACTTCTGCTTTCAGATAGTTTTGTTTGAAGTGCTGTGGGTGTTTTAAAAGTCACTTCTTCTGAATATGAACCCTCTGCACAATCTCCTTTCATACGGCATTGATAGGTTGCACCACTAACAAGACCATTGATTGTAAAAGACAAGTTCGATGTTTGTGATACAATCCAGTTGTTTGTACCATCTAATTTGTATTCAATTGAGTATTTTTTCATGCCTAAAATTTCATTCCATACGACCGTTACAGAAGTTGATTTTACATCTTTTATAGTCGGTTTACCTAAGTCACAAGTTGAAGGAGCTGTTGGCATACAACCATCTGAGTTCAAAATTGAAGCACGTGCTGATGCAAAAAGTGCTTGAATCCGTGTTTTTTGCCCTGCTGTGAACATAAACATACAATCGTCGTTGACATAATCCATAAAATTCACTGTCATATCGCGTGTTGTTTTGCCCGAACAAATACTGTACTGAGGGGTCGTTACGTTGCCGTAGTTGGCATCTTTTTGTTGTGGTGTGTCAGCTACATAGTCGTCACCACAATCGAGGTCGCCCCAAACATGAATCAAATTCATCCAGTGACCGACTTCGTGTACACAAGTTCTGCCTTTATTGAAAGGTGCGCGCACTGTACCCATTGTGCCAAAAGCTGTATAGTCAATCACAACACCGTCTAAATAAGCTGGTGAACTCGGAAAAGACGCATAACCCAAAATACCATCGCCAATGTTACAAACATAGATATTCAAGTATTTTGTGGGGTCCCAGTTGGCATAACCGCCTTTATTTGTGCGTTTGATGTCGTCTGTTGCGCCCCATTTGGTTTTTGTCGTTGCATAACGAACGATGCCAGAGGTTGCTTTACCTTGTGGGTCGCGACTTGCCAACTGAAAGCGAATTTGGCAATCTGCTGTACGACCTGAAAATTCGGCAGGTACTTTGGTTATATCCGAGTTTTGTTTGTTGTAGTCACGATTCAAAGCATCTATTTGCGATTGAATCTGCTCAACACTAATATTTTCAACATCTGTACGATAAACGATGTGTACAACAACGGGTATCGTCATCTGACCACCTCTCATTTCAACTCTTCCCTCTGCTGCAAATTGAGCTGTTTGACGCTCAATGTTTTGCATTTTCTCCAACATCTCTGGATGCTCCGCTATTTGGTGCATCAAATTTTCGTGTGAATGGCATCTTTGTCTCTGAGATGTTTCTTGTGCGTTAATAGAAACAACAAATAGGGGGAGTAATAAAAAAATTAAAATCGTTGTGTGTAAGACTTTTCTCATTTGCTGTCAAGTTTTGTGCGTTTACTAAATTGTTGTCGTGCTGTATTGATGATTCAAAAGTAGAAGCTTAAACTTGATGCTGCAAGAAAAAATGTCACAATGACACACAATTACCAAATTATAGTTAGGTTATTTTTTTTTTAGAAAAATTAAATTCCGAAAGAATAAAATATGATGATTTTACTTATAACTTAATTCGCTGTTTATCAATTTTATATTTCTATTTTTTAAATAAAAAAAAGTATGTCACAACTTTAAAACTAACAACTAAAAGGTAGTAAAAATCTCTTTTTTTATCACTTTCAAAACCGATTTATACCATAGAAAGGTGAAACACATTTAGATTCCAATTTTAAAATTTTCACTTTCTTTTGTTTGTGACATAATAAATCAATAACAAATGGTTACAACAAAGTTACTCAGATGCAAAATTCAAAGACAGCCTTTAGATTTTATCATCGAAACAGCGTCATCTTATTGATTCTTATCCAAAACAGTGGAATAAACTGAAAAATATCGTGACGCATTTTCAGAAATACTAACTTTAAGCCCAAAATCAGTCGAATTATGAAATCAACATCTCTTATCGTTTTAATTTGCTTAGCAAACATTCTTTTTGCACAAACCAACAATACCCAATTCGTCAATCCATTCATCGGCACAGGCGGTCACGGACACACCTTCCCCGGTGCAACCGTGCCATTTGGCATGGTGCAACTCTCACCCGACACCCGTACTGAGGGGTGGGACGGAGCCAGTGGCTATCATTTCGATGACTCAACAGTGCTGGGCTTTTCGCACACGCACTTGAACGGGACAGGTATTTCGGATTTTTGTGACGTGCTTTTGACCCCCTCAGTATCAGGCAGTTTCAAACCGTTGCGATTTAGTCACAAAGACGAAACAGCTAAGACGGGTTATTATAAAACCATTGTTTACGATGAATTAGGAAACAGAATAGATGTAGAGCTGACGAGTTCCAATCGTGCAGGCTTCCATCATTATACCTTCCCAAAAAATATAAAAAAAGTCACTTTTGCGGTGACACTCAACAAACGCAATAGAAATATCGGCAGAATAAAAAAAGTTGATAATCAGTCTATTGAAGGTAATCTAATCACGACAGCTTGGGCTAAAAACCGTCATTTGTCATTTGGTTTGACAGCAAATGCGCCGTTTGAGTATTCTGAAAAAAAATTAGACGATGCTCGCTATTTGACATTCAATGTGTCAAAAACGCATGAATTACTGATAAAAGTTGCCCTATCTCCTGTTTCCGAAGCGAATGCTTTTACTAATTTGAAAACTGAAATACCGCATTGGAATTTTGAAAAAACACGACGCGAGGCCGAGCAGAAATGGGCAAATTATCTCAATCGGATTCAAATTGAAGGCACTCAAGAACAGAAAACCATCTTTTATACCGCCCTTTATCACACCATGATACACCCCTCAGTATGGCAAGATGCGAATGGCGATTATCGAGGTTTGGACGGCAAAATCTATAACTCGCGCAAATTTGCCTACCATTCTATCTTTTCGTTGTGGGATACTTATCGAGGTGCGAATCCGCTTTACACCATCGTTTGTCCAGAAAAAGTGAGCGATTTTGTCAATTCTTTTATTGATGATTTTGAAAAAACAGGGCATTTGCCGATGTGGAATTTCCCCAGCAGCGAGACATGGTGCATGATTGGCAACCATGCCATTCCAGTCATTGCCGATGCTTATTTGAAGGGAATCAAAGGTTTTGATGCCGAAAAAGCCCTCAATGCGATGATTGCAACTGTCAACCGCGATACTTTTGGTCTAAAAGCCTATCGCACAAAAGGTTATGTGCCTGCCGATACTGAGGGGGAGGCCGTGTCGAAAACATTGGAGTACGCTTACGATGATTATTGCATCGCACAAATGGCTTTGGCAATGGGTAAAAAAGATGTTTACGACACATTTATCCGCCGCAGTCAGAATTGGAAAAACCTTTTCAATCCCAAAACAGGCTTTTTTCAAGCCAAAATGAATGAAAGTTTTGTCGAGCCATTTGAGCCACGCGAAGTCAATTTTCATTTTACTGAGGGGAACGCGTGGCAATATGCTTTTGCCGTGCAACACGACATCGAAGGTTTGATGACGATGCTCGGTGGAAAGGAAGCATTTGAAGCCAAATTGGATGCTTTTTTCAATGCTGATTCCAAAACCACAGGACGCGACCAAGCCGATATTACGGGTCTGATTGGTCAATACGCACACGGCAATGAGCCAAGCCACCACATCGCCTATCTCTACAATTATGTCGGAAAACCGCAGAAAACGCAGCAAATCATTCATAAAATCCTAACTGAGTTCTACAAAAACGCCCCTGACGGCTTGATTGGTAACGAAGATTGCGGGCAAATGTCAGCGTGGTATGTGCTGTCGAGTATGGGTTTTTACCCTGTGAATCCGTGTGGCGGTGAGTATTTAACGGGTTTTGCTTTGTATAAAAACCCTAAAATTAAAGCTATGGGTAAAAGTGAGTTGAGTTTCAACTTTACCAATAATACAACAGGAAAGACAAGGTTAAAAGTATCAACGCTTGAAAGTGATTTTGGTGTAGAAGTGCTGGATTCTGTCAAAACACCTGTTTCAAATCCTAATTTGGCCATCATTCCTATCCCTTTCACCACCAAAGGCACAAGGTTATTCAAAGAAAAACAGAATATAGAATTGCTTTGTTACGACAAAAACGCAGAAATTTACTATACAACCGACGGCAGTGACCCCATCATTTCGGGTGTAAAATACACGCAGCCTATTGAAGTAAATGAAACGAAAACCATAAAATTTGAAGCCCGCCGCATGGTCGGCAATCAGATGCAACATTCAAAAGTAGCGGAAGCTGTTTTTAAGAAAAAGAATCAAAAACGCAGCATCGTTTTGACCAATCCACCAGCCCCTCAGTATTCCGCTGGTGCAAATGACGTGTTGATTGATGGTGAATATGGCATCACTCATTGGCAATTGGGCGGTTGGCAAGGTTTTGAAGGCGTTGATTTAGAAGCCATTGTGGACTTGAAAGAAGAAACCACTTTCAACCACCTCATTCTGAATTGTGTAGAAGACCAAAACGCGTGGATATTTTCACCCGCCGAAGTTCAGTTTTACACATCAAATGATGGTCAAAACTTTACGCTTATTAGTTCACAAAAACCCATCATAAAAGATACTGATGGGTCGCACATCCGTCGTTTGGGTGCCGATATAAAAGGTAAAGCTCGATACATCAAAGTGGTTGCTAAACCTGTGAATCCAATACCCACTTGGCACAAAGGTGCGGGTGGCAAAGGCTGGATATTTGCAGATGAAATTATTGTGGAATAGTTGTAGATTAGATATTAGATTCGACAGAAAAAAGTAGGTTTTTATCTGCACTTTGGGTATATTTGTCAAGAATTTCTATGTTAGAAACCAAACAACTCGAAGAAAAATTGAATAACATTGATGAATCAGTAAAATCAAATATCATGTCCACTTACGATAATATTGTTATGCTCGGCTACGAAAAAGGTGTGGAACAAGAGAAAGAGCGAAAAAACAAACAATTCATTTTCAATGCCTTACAAAAAGGCTTGCCTTTGGCTGTGATAGCTGAATTAGTCGAATTGCCTATTGATGAAGTAGCTAAAATTATTGAATCTTTCGATAACGTATGAATATCAAAGAAGCCTTAGAAGCCGAACATTCAAAAACCTTGACTTTAAAGATTTTAGACTACATCGGTCATGACTTAACACGCCTTGATGAACTCATGGCGTGCTTTTTTTCTGAGCAGTATCGCCTGTGTCAACGGGCAGCTTGGGCAGTTGGTTATATCTCAGAACGTAATCCGACATTGATTGAGCCATATTTGGAGCGTATGTTGCTGAATTTACAAAACCCTACTCACGATGCCATAGTACGCAATACCATGCGAGCGTTTAGAGAGCTACCCGAAATTCCTGATGATATTTTAGGTTTGACGGCGGATGCTTGTTTTCGCTATGTGCAGACCCCCTCAGTAGCGATTGCGATTAGAGCGTTTTCGATGCACGTTTTAGAAAAAGTTTGCCGAAAAGTACCTGAATTAAAAGAAGAAATTGCCCTCATTTGTGAAGATTGGCTACAAAATGAAGAAGCTCCAGGCATCCGAGCGACCGCTAAAGATGTTTTGAAAAAGCTAAGACAAAACAAGTAGCGGACCCAACACCCCCTCAGTATTCTTGCCGATTTTTCAATAAAAACACTATTTTTGCTGCTCATTTGTCCGACGAATCTAATCACTCACACGCCTAATCATTTTTTTATGAAAGACAGTTTAGTAATGAAAATCATTGCCATCGCGCTCATCTACTTCCTTTTGCGTTTTATGGGTGGCAGTTTTGGTCAAATCGTTTTATATCCTGTGACTTTACTCGTAACCTTTTTGCATGAGTTTGGTCATGCTCTGGCGGCAGGGCTGACAGGTGGCAGCATCAAAGGTATGCAAATCAATACGGATGGTAGCGGTGTCACGACAACCTTGGGTGGCAATCAAGCCATTACGTTGCTGGGTGGTTATATTGGTTCTGCATTGTTTGGTAATTTACTGTTTTATATTGGGGCAAAATTGCCTAAATACCACCGTGTGACACTCGTTTTTTTAGGTGGACTGATGGTTTTTGCCAGTATCTTTTGGTATGAATCGTTGCAATCCACGGTTGTTTTGATTCTGTACGGTGTGGCACTATACTTCATCGCACGTCACGCCGAATGGGTCAGTTGGGCTTTGATGTTTTTTGGTATTGCCTCAACACTCTATATCATCCAAGATTTTAACTTTGGTCCATCGTCCGATTTAGCTCATTTTGAAACTGTCGTAGGCATATTTCCTGCTGCTATTTGGAAATACATTTGGTTAGCGGCTGTCATTGCCATGTTCGTTTACAATATTCGTTTGATTGTAGGTCGTGGTGCATTGAAAACAGTTAAGTGGTAATAGATGAAATACCTCCTTTTAGTCAGAGTTCTCACCATTACAGCCATTTTTCTTTTCATCAATAAGTGGAATGGAGAATTGACAGCCCCCCTCAGTATTTTCACGTCTGTCATCCACGAATTGGGTCATGCAACGGGTGCGGTGGTGAGTAATGGTCAGGTAGAAGGGTTCACACTTGCACCCGATTGTCCGTGCATCTATGCCTGTACGCGCAATGGCAATGCGTGGATTACGCTGATAGGTGGTCATCTTTTTTCAATTGGTGCAGCTTTTCTATTCGTCTATTTAGGGCGTATTTTAAGTAAAATACCCGAATACATTTTTGGCACTTACCTCATTTTAGGGTTGTTGATGTTCCTAACAGTACGCTTATTAGGCGATGACCGAATCTTGTCCATTTGGATGGTCATCATTTATTTTCTCTTGTTTCTCTTTTTTATTTTGTCTCAAACGACTTGGGCAGGTGCATTTCTCGTCTTTTTTGGCTTTTTCAATCTGGGTTTTATGCTCAAAGACACTTTGACGGGCGGTGTTTTGGCAGATGTAAGCCGTTATGTTCGATTATTGCCCGACATCGTACCAGCTATTGTAGTCATTTCGTTGTGGTTGGGGGCGATTGCTTATATTGCCATCGTTCTATTGAGCCAAGTCGCAGCGACCAATGTGGATTGGAACGAAGGCAAACGTTTCTTAAAAAATCTTGATTTGGATAAAATTCTGCTGTTTCTATCCATTCTGCCTAATCTGATTGGCTTTGCTATTGACCAATTACTTGAATTTCTGTTGATAGAGTTTAAGGGCATATTCGATGGTATCCGCCGCTTTTTGTCTATCTAAAAAGCCTGTTATCTCCACTTTTTTACCTTCCAATACAGTATAGTTTTCAAAAAAATCTTTCAACTCCAACTTAAAACTCTCCGACAAATCAGAGATGTCGTGTATGTCGGATACTGAGGGGTCGTTCTCGGCAACTGCCAAAATCTTATCGTCCGCCACACCTTGATCAATCATACGCATCACGCCTATCACTCGACAGGACACCAAAGTCAAAGGCACAACTGTCACTTGCATCAGCACCATGATATCCAATGGGTCGCCATCGTCGAAAAGCGATTGAGGAATGATGCCGTAGTGCAACGGATACGCCATAGAACCCCTCAGTACACGGTCGAGTTTTATCAGACCAGAGGCTTTGTCTATTTCGTATTTTGCCCGCGACCCTTTCGGAATCTCAATAATGGCATTCACTACTGAGGGGGGCGTTTTGCCCACATTTACTTCGTGCCAAGGATGACTCATAATTTTCAATACAAGGATTTTTAGTACAAAGACTTAATGTCAACGAATAACGAACGACAACTCACCTATTTCTTCTTCCTCGCAGCCGCTTCTTTTTTCTTGCGCTCGGCTTCTCGTTTGGCATATTCGCGGCGGAATTTTTCGGCTTTTTTCTCAGCTTCTTCTTTGGCTTTGCGTTCTTCGGCTTTGCGTTTGGCTTCGCGCTCTTTATAGGTACTGCTGCTCGATTCTTTCTTTTTCTCGGCTTCGCGTTTGCGGTCAGCTTCTTCTTCGCGTTTTTTCTCGGCGGCAGCTTCGGCTTTTTTCTTTTCTTCTTCTGCTTTTTTGACTTCTTCAGCTTTTTGAGCAGAGTCAGAATTTGTCGTTGTGGCTGCTGCAATGGTTGCAACAGAACCTGCGGTAATAGCTAAGGCTTTGGCTTGAGCATCTTCCTCCTCTTTTTGTTTGTTTTTTTCAAAAACGCCTTCTCTGACTAAGGTCAACCACTGGTCTTTACCTTTATAACTCATTTGCAAAACCAACGAATCATCATTGATGGATTGTATCAAAACAGCCTTTTCGGGGGCTTTATCACGCAGTTTATCTTGTGTGAATAAGTAGTTTTTTCTGATGCGATATGTGCCTTCTTCTTTCACATTCAGCGTTGAATGAAAGACATATTTGCCATTGCTAAAAAACTCAATATCCACTAAATCGGTTTGTATCGGCACAACATTGTCGCACTCCATCAACTGTGCGGCTTGCCACTTGCCAACAATCTGGCGTTCATTTTCTGTTTTGCACGATGTTGCCAAAAGCAACACCCACAGAATGTGTAATGACTTATTCATAAGCAAAATAAAAGTATAGTGCGCTCTCTTTATTAACAATATTTGTTTTTCAAAAAGCGAACAAAGGTAAATAAGATTTTTAAGTTTAATAACCTTTTAATAGCTTAGATATGGTCGAAACTTGGCAGATAAACAAAAGATGACATAAAAGGAACATTTTTGTATCTTTGCGTCTTGAAAAAATCAACACATGGTAAAGATAGGCAATGTTGAAATAGGTAAATTTCCCCTCCTACTCGCACCAATGGAAGACGTGAGTGACCCTCCTTTCCGCGCTCTGTGCAAAGAACACGGTGCGGATATGATGTACACAGAGTTCATTTCAAGCGATGGATTGGTGCATGAAGCAGAAAAAAGTCTTAAAAAATTAGAAATCTTCGACTACGAACGTCCCATTGGCATCCAATACTTCGGTGGTCAGTTGGACTCTATGATAAAAGCCGCAGCGATGGTCGAAGCGGCTAATCCCGATGTGATTGACATCAATTACGGCTGCCCTGTGGCAAAAGTGGCGTGTAAAATGGCAGGTGCAGGCTTATTGCAAGACATTCCGAAGATGATCGAACTGACTGCCGCTGTTGTCAAATCCACCTCAAAACCCGTCACAGTCAAAACCCGTTTGGGTTGGGACGAATCGAGTATCAATATTGTCGAAGTCGCTGAACGTTTGCAAGATGTAGGTATCCAGGCCTTGACCATCCATGCCCGCACCCGCAAGCAGATGTACAAAGGCGAAGCCAATTGGGAATGGATTTCAAAGGTCAAAAACAATCCGCGTATGACCATTCCGATATTTGGCAATGGTGATATTGACAGTCCCGAAAAAGCCCTCGAATACCGCAATCGCTACGATGTGGATGGTATGATGATTGGTCGAGCGGCTATTGGTTATCCGTGGATTTTCAACGAAATCAAGCACTATTTTGCGACTGGCGAACACCTTGCCCCCCCCTCAGTAACGCAACGTGTAGAGGCTGTGCGCAAGCATCTACAAAGAGCCATCGAGTGGAAAGGAGAAAAACTCGGTTTGTTGGAAACACGTCCACACTATACCAATTATTTCAAAGGTTTGCCCAATATCAAGCCGTTTAGAATGAAGTTGGTGACGCTCAACGATGCCCCCTCAGTATTCGAAGTGCTGAATGAAGTGGAAGCCTTTTATGCCGAAAGTTTTGAACTGGTTTAGAATAATGTTGTCTATAAAATGAAAAACCCGATGACTGGCGTAGTCATCGGGTTTTTAAATTTTATACAGCGATTAAATACCGGAAATCTGTTTATTCCTAAACGCATCTACGAATAGACGGTGTGAGGTATGAAATCTCCCCCTCAGTATTTTTAAGGTATCAATACTTAAACACTTTCTCCACCACTTTCTCGCCGCCTGCTTGCACCTGCACGAGGTACATACCCGATGGCAACGCACTCATATCTACTCGATTGGTCTTTTGAGTTGCCAGTACCAATCGTCCCATAGGTTCAAACACAGATACAGATTCTATGCTTGAGCCAATAGCTTCAACTGTGACAAAGCCATTGGTTGAGGTTGGATAGACTTTGACTGCCGTTTTACTTTTACTATTCTGCAGACTTACCACTTTAGAGAAATTAAAATTTTGATCATTGTCCATTAATTTCAAACGATAGTAGTTGGCACCATTGAGGGGCTTATCATCTACAAAAGTATAGGTCGTCGGTTTACCTTGTGCTTTAACTTGGGCAATCTTTGTAAATGACTTACCATCAGTGCCACGCTCTATATCAAAAGCATAGCTCTTTGTTTCGTTAGTTGTTGTCCAAGTGAAAGAATTTTTTCCCCCCTCAGTAGAACCATTAAATTGAGTCAGTTCTGTCGAAACAACTGTACCTAAAAAGCCTCGAATCTCACCACCACCCAAAAAAGATGTGTGAATGTTAAAATAAGCTTGTCCCCCTGCTATACCTGCTTTTAGAGCGTCAAAAGCCAGACTTGTTGTCCCACCATTGGCTGTTATATAAGACGCATTGTAACTGCTTGCTAAAGTCATATCAAAGGTGTTGTCCATACTACCACTGGTAACACCCGATGGAAAACCGACGAAAGAAGGTGTTGTCGTGGCGACACCTGCTGTGCCCGTGCCTGCTGCTACCGTAGAAGCATGAATATGTGCAGCTGTTGTATTACCCGTTAAACCCGAAAAAGAAACTTGTACTCTCATCGTATTCAGCGTTGTATTGATGATAACGGTCACTGAACCTACGCCAGCCGAACTATTGGGCGGTGCTTCTGCCGCACCTGACAATGTGGCTGTGTAAGTCTGCGCATACAACAAGGGTGAGACACCAAACAATAAAACTGTAAATACGAATGCAAGATTGTTTTTAAAAAAAGTTGTTTTTCTTTTCATAAATGTACTCTTTTAAAAGAATATGAATAATGCGAATAATGGGTTGAAAAAAGCAGAAGTAGCAGCTACAAAAAGGACATAACTTTGTGGATACTAAACTACAAACAAAGTCCAATGAAAGAGTTAGAACTCATTCGCTTGTATTACTACTTCTGCGAATATTATG
>JAEUUP010000062.1 GCA_016787525.1 Saprospiraceae bacterium
TACACCATTACGGACTGTTTTTTTGCAAGCAAAAAAAAGCGTGCTTTGAGAATATTTCTTTCGGATTGAAGCTAAAAATTGAGGCAAAAGCCTCAATTTTTAGCTTCAATCCATAAAAAAAATTTATTTTGTACGCCTTTCGTGCGTAGCACGAAACAATGTGTAATGGTGTAATTTATTTCTGTCGCGTTACTAAAACAAAATAAAAAATGACAACAAGAAGAGATTTTATTAAAAACACAACCTTCGCAAGCGCGGGTATTTTGGCAGTGCCAAACTTTCAAATATTCAAAGGTTCGCCCAATGAAAAAGTCATTATTGGCTCGATGGGGTCAAACAGTCGCGGATTTTTCTTAGCGAAAATGTATGCTCAATTGCCGAATGTTGAAGTCGGTTACGTCTGCGATGTGGACAGCAGAGTGGTTGAAAAAACGAGTGCCGAAATCGAAAAAATGACAGGCAAAAGACCCAAAGGCTTCACGGATGTCCGCAAAATGTTGGAAGAAAAAGACATGGACGCAATGGTCATCGCTGCACCCGACCATTGGCATGCACCTGCGGCTTTGATGGCAGTGAAAGCGGGCAAACACGCTTATGTCGAAAAACCATGTTCGCACAATCCAAACGAAGGCGAAATATTGGTTGCAGCCGCTAAAAAATACAATAAACTCATCCAAATGGGCAGTCAAAGGCGGTCATTTCCGAAAGTTATTCAAGCCGTCAAAGAATTGCATGAAGGAATCATCGGCAACGTCTATTTTGCACGCGGTTGGTATGCGAATAACCGCAAACCGATTGGGGTTGGTAAGAAAATAGCCGTACCCGATAATTTGAATTTTGATTTGTGGCAAGGACCTGCGCCGCGCCGCGATTATAAAGACAATTTGGTGCATTACAATTGGCATTGGTTCTGGCATTGGGGAACAGGCGAGGCTTTGAACAATGGGACGCACGAATTAGATGTTATCCGTTGGGGTATGGGGGTTGATTTTCCGACAAAAGTAACGTCTTCGGGCGGTCGTTTTGCTTTTAAAGACGATTGGGAAACGCCTGATACACAAACGATTAGCTTTGAATTTGGCAAAGACAAACTCGTGCAATGGGAAGGCAGAAGCTGTAATGGTCACAACAGCGAAGGCGTAGGTCGTGGCGTGATTTTTTATGGCGACAAAGGCACAATGGAAATCCCGGGCGGCGACGCATACAAGGTTTTTGACTTGTCGAATAAATTGGTGAAAGATGTAAAAACGGAATTGCAAGAAGCCACACGCACCAACACAATGGGTATGGGTGAAAGATTGGACAGCATCGTTTTATCAAATTTCGTTGAGTCTATTCGCGGAAAAGAAAAACAGACTGCGCCGATTTCCGAAGGGCATAAATCCACTTTGTTGCCACAATTAGGCAATATTGCTCAACGGACAGGCAGAATTTTGAACTGTGACCCGACCAACGGGCATATTTTGAAGGACAAAGAAGCGATGAAATTGTGGAAACGAGACTATGAAAAAGGCTGGGAAATGATTTTGTGATACCCCTCAGTAAAAACCACTAAATCTATGAATTGTAAAACAAAATAGAATGAAAAACATCTTAACAATAGCCTTCTGCACACTCTGTTTAACCACTGTTTTTGCACAAAAAAACTTTGGCAAATTGGTTAAAAACACGCCAGGAATGGTATCGTACACCTTTCGCAAAGATTTTGCTAAAGATTTGCCTAAAACCTTGGACTATACCAAGTCATTGGGCATTACCAATATTGAGTTTTCAAATTTATTTGGCAAAAAAGCTTCCGAATTGCGGGCATTATTGGATGAACGTGGCATGATTTGTACGAGTTACGGGACAAATTATGATGCTTTGCTCAATAAAACGGATTCAATCATTCAAGATGCCAAGACACTCGGAGCAGAGTTTGTGCGGGTGGCTTGGATACCGCATAGCAAGCCAATGGATATTGAATTAGCCAAAAAAACGGTTGCCGATTTCAATGCCATGGGCAAAAAACTCAAAGAAGCGGGTTTGACTTTCTGTTATCACAATCACGGTTTTGAGTTTTTGCCTTACGAAGGAGAAACTTATTTTGACTACATCGTGAAGAATACAAACCCAAAATATGTTTCATTTGAAATGGATATTCTGTGGGTGTTCCATCCTGGTCAAGACCCTGCGGCTTTGCTCAAAAAATACCCAAAACGCTTCCGTTTGATGCACGTCAAAGACCTAAAAAAAGGTGTAAAAGGAGATTTTACAGGTGGCACACCCAGTTCAAATGATGTTACACTCGGTACAGGTCAATTGAATCTACCCGAAATACTGAAAGCTGCACGCAAAACCAAGATTAAACATTTTTATATCGAAGATGAAAATGATAAATCTATGGAACAAGTGCCGTTGAGTTTGGCTTATTTGAAGTCGCTTTGAGTTAGGAATACCCCCTCAGTATTATAATACAAAAAGCCTTGTAAACACCTGTTTTTCAACGCTTTTGGGTTCGTTTTTGTCCTAAAATAAAAAATATCTTAAAAATAAAAGCCTATATTTGTGCATTAAAATAGATAAAGAACATGGCATTAACTATCAATTTACCGCAAACAATTGAACAAAAATTGCGTCAAGATGCTGCCTTAAAAGGGATGAGTCTTGACAGCTATTTTTTGCGCTTACTCAAACAAATGGCAGTGATTTCACAGCCAAAAGAAACGCCTAATCAATTATCAGAAACCGAACTTTTGAAAAAGATAAATTTGGATATTTCAGAAGCAGAGTGGGCGAATTATCGGCATTTAATCGGTTTGAGGCGGGCTGAACAATTGACTGAAAAAGAGCATGAAACCTTAATACAATTAGGCGATAAAATTGAAGATGCCCATGCTAAACGTATGGCGTATTTATGGGAATTGGCGCAATTACGTGGAGTCTCATTGGATAAAATCATGCAGGACTTGCAGATAAAACCAATAGAGGTATGAAAGAAAGCCTAAAAAAAGAAGTGAGAGAACGTGCTAAAAACTGCTGTGAATATTGTTTGGTACAAGCTAAATATTCTGGCGAATCTTTCTCCATCGAACACATTATTCCACTTATCAAAGGCGGTTTAAGTGTCCTTTTCAATCTTGCTTTTTCTTGCCAACGTTGTAATAATCATAAATATACTGCCACAACTGCCGTTGACCCTGCAACAGGTTCATTGGTTACGCTTTATAATCCACGCACGGATATTTGGGCAGAACATTTTGAATGGCGTGAATATTTTACAGAAATTATTGGCATCAGTCCAATTGGAAGAGCAACTGTTAATCGCTTGCAATTAAATAGAGATGGATTGGTCAATCTTCGTCGCGTTTTGGTTGATGCAGGGTTGCATCCGCCTTTTTGATAGTATTGTATTGTCGAAAGAGAATACGAAATACCCCCCTCAGTAAAAATCACTAATCTTGTAAATTTTAAAACAAAATAGAATGAAAAACACCTTAACAATTGCTTTTAGCTTACTTTTTTTAACCCATATTTCAGCTCAACAAAAGAGCATGGCGACCCTCATTGATGAACAAATGAATTTTGCCAAAGACCAATACAAAGTTTTGGCAAAAAACGTCCCCGCTGACCGAATGCCTAAAGCACTAAAAGATGGCAAAGTGGAAACAAGCAACACAAAATGGTGGTGCAGTGGCTTCTTCCCTGGCAGTTTGTTGTACATTTATGAATACACCAAAGATGCAGAAATCAAAGCGGAGGCTGAACGCCGTTTAGGTATTTTGGAAAAAGAAAAACACTACACAGGCAACCACGATTTAGGTTTTATGATGTATTGCAGTTTTGGTAATGCCTATCGTTTATGGCAAAAACCAGAGGACAAACGGACGATTGACACCGCAGCCATGTCTTTAGCAACCCGTTATCGCCCATCAATAAAGGTAATTCAGTCATGGAATTCGAGTGCGAAGTTTAAATGTCCGATTATCATTGATAATATGATGAACCTCGAATTGTTGTGTTGGGTAACGGATAACGGCGGCGATGCAAAATTTAAAGACATCGCCATCAATCATGCGAATACGACGATGGCGACGCATTTTCGCCCCGATTACAGTTCGTACCACGTTTTAGATTACAATTTGGAAACAGGTAAATTGGAACGCAAAATAACGCATCAAGGCTATGCCGATGAATCAGCTTGGGCGCGTGGACAAGCATGGGGTCTGTACGGTTATATCACGATGTATCGGTTTACACACGACCTGCGTTATTTGGATTTGTCTAAAAATATAGCCAATTTTCTCCTAAATCATCCCAATAAAACAGCCGATTTGATACCTTATTGGGACTATAATGCGCCGAACATTCCAAAAGCATTGCGCGATGCTTCGGCAGGTTCAATTATCGCCTCAGCTTTGTTAGAATTGGGTCAATATTCAGATGATAAAGAGCGTACAAAGTACGTTGGTGCAGCAGAAAAAATGATTCGCTCTTTGGCTTCAAGTCGCTATCGTGCTAAAAAAGGTGAAAATGGTGGCTTTTTACTCATGCACAGCGTAGGGCATTTGACAGGCAATTCAGAAATAGATACGCCTTTGACTTATGCGGATTATTATTTTTTGGAAGCTTTGATGCGTTATAAAAAATGGTATTTAAAATCGTAGGCATTATCAATCTATGTGTATCACCCTAAAAAGGCAAGTTCTTAAAATAATAGTACTAAACCTTTTTAGGGTGATACACCCCTTCAGTATCTACTATTTAACATAAACCCAATTAATAAAATTAGCCAAAAACAAACTATCTCTGTATTTACTGAAATACTGATTTGCACAAAAATTGAAATAGTGAATGACCGCCTAAGCGTTGTCTCAACGTACTGAACGGGGCATTACAGTATTTTTAGCCGCCCCATCAATTCACTTTTATTAGCGCGACTAATCGGGATAACTTGCTTTTCGATGACCAAAGAGTTTTCTTCAATATCTTTAATTTTAGACAAGTTAACAATAAAACTTCTGTGAACTTTCAAAAATCGAGCATCATTCAGTCGCTCATCAACGCCTTTGAGCGTGCCATGAATGATGTGTTGCCCTTTATTCGTTTTGACACGCACGTAGTCGCCCACATTTTCAAAAAATAAAATATCGTCACAAGCCACTCGAATCAGTCGCCCGTCTTCTTTTACGTATATTTCATGAGTGGTACTCGAAAAATCGGTGGCTGTACTCGTGTTTTTCTTATTGAATTGATCAATTGCCTTCTGAACGGCTTGCTCAAAACGAGGCAGTGTAATCGGCTTTTGCAAATAATCAAGAGCTTGAAACTGAAACGCATCGAAGGCATACTCCGTTTTTGAAGTCGTAAAAATGACCATGGGCAAGTCAGGCAAATATTTTATCAAATCAATACCTGTCAACTCGGGCATTTCGACATCCAAAAAAATGAGGTCAGGCTCTTCATTAACGGCTAAATAATCCAAAGCAATTTTCCCATTTTCAAAGACACCAACAATCTTAATATTCGGGTTTTTGCCACACAACCGCTCCAGTGCTTTGCGTGCCATCAAGTCATCGTCCACGATGATGCAGTTTAATGTCATCTCAATAGTTTTTAAAGAATAGATAATGTGTTTAATTTTTCCAATTCGGATGCAATAAGGGTCATAACGGCGGGTAATGCCTGCTCAATTTGCCCAAAAAGCGGGTTCAAAAGGGCCTCGTCAATGGGTTGAGTTTGGGCGATATTCTCAAGTCGCAACAGCATTTGTTCCATATCCGATAGCCCCACCATACCAAAAGTAGGTTTGATTTTATGGGCCAAACGACTGACTTCTTGCCAATTTTTGGCAACAAAAGCAGTAGACAAATCCCGCCACTCTGTTGGTGTGTGATGCACAAAAGTCTCGAACATATCCGCCGCATAAGCCCAATCGTCGCCATACAATTCAGTCAATAATTGGGTATCGAGCCGTTTATCGAATGCGAAATGCCCCCCCTCAGTATATTCTTTGGTGTCTTGTCTATTTTCATAAACAATTGATTTACAGTTTTTTTCGATTTTTTCGTACAACTGGTCTGGTCGAAACGGTTTGGAGAGGTAATCAGAAAAACCTGCTTTGAAAGCTTTGTCCTTTTGTGAAATCAAAGCCGAAGCCGTCAAAGCCAAGATGGGTGTATCGCGATTCGGATTGTTCGACTGGCGAATGGCTATCGTGGTCTCATAACCATCCATTTCGGGCATTTGAATATCCATCAATATCATATCGAAATGTTCTTGCTGCGCCATGGTCAAGCCTTTGCGCCCATCAACTGCCATCACAAATGGTACATTCCATTTTTCGAGCAATGAGCCGATGTACTTACGATTCATATAGTTGTCTTCAACCACCAGTAGCTTTTTAGCATCTGCATTGAGCCGTTTATACTGAGGGGTCTCGGATTGAATATTGTCTTTTATAAGACCTGCCTCTAAATACGGTAAATTAAACGTGAATACAGAGCCTTTTCCAACGCGGCTTTTGACTGAAATCTTACCACCTTGCAACTCAATCAACTGTTTGACAATAGCCAAACCCAAACCTGTACCCCCAAACTTGCGTTTGATGTCACCATCTACTTGTTGGAAGGCATGGAAAATCATGCTCAATTTTTCTTTTGGAATACCAATTCCTGTGTCGGAAATGCTGAACTGGAACACCCGCTTTTTGCCTTTGTGCGATTTGAGGTTGACATTTACTTCTATTTTCCCACTTTTAGTGAATTTTTCAGCATTACCTATCAAATTAGTCAAAATTTGATTGAGTAACAAATCATCGCCAATCACCATGTAGTCTAATGTCGGATTGATATTGAGTTCAATACTGAGGGGTCTGTCTTCCAGACGCAATTGGCTCGACTTGACCAATGAACGCACCAAACCCACGAGGTCAAACTCTTTTTGCTGCACTTCGAGCTTACCTGCTCGGATTTTTGACAAATCGAGAACATCTGAAATCAAACTCCGCAACATTTCAGCTGAGTTTTTCAAAATATCCAAGTATTCACATTGCTCTTTGGTGGGGTGTGTGTCGTACAAGAGATGCGACATCCCCAAAATAGCATTCAATGGTGTGCGAATTTCGTGACTGATATTGGCCAAAAACATGTCTTTGGCGCGTGAAGTCGCATCCGCTTTGGCTTTGGCTTCTCGCAATGCCAACTCTGTTTGCATTCGTTTTGTAATATCCTCCTCTAAAGCAAAAAACCGCACCACTTCACCTTTTTCGTTTTTGATGGGATGACCACTGATTTTTATCCAATATTTTGAGCCATTTTTATGGTAATTGACAATTTCAGCATGAAAATCTTGACCATTCCGTATATGCTGTCGCATGTATTGGCTGACCTCTTGATCCGATTCTGGCCCTTGCAGGACACTGCCCGGCGTTTTGTTGACAATTTCTGACAATTCGTAGCCCGTAATTTTACTGAAACTCTCATTCACCCACTCTATGCGCCCAAAACTGTCTGTAATCACCACACCGTTCACAGTTTGTTCGGCAATATGCGACAGCAGTTGCAATTGGGCTTGGTTGCTGCGTAGAATTTCGGCGTTTTTTTCTATTTCCTTTTTTTGCGCATTTATTTTATCAAGCAAAACACGAATATCAGCCGTGATACTTTCTTGGCTGTTGAGTGCTTGGAGCAAGTCCAATTGCGTATCGTGGATGGCAAAATCCAACATCGTCAGACCCGCATCCGACAATTGACTGATGTCTGTAAACCACGGCGTACCGATGAAAAGCATACACTGCGAGGCTTCGATAAACTCAAATTGCCCTCTCAGTTTGATGGTTTTCAGCCCATTTTGAAGTTCTAAAATAATCAAAATGCCTTGGCAATTCAGAAAATCTTCAAATTGACGCACTTCTGTACGCGGTCTGATAAATCTAAAATAATGATGAAAATCCTCCCCCTCAGTACAAGAGAAGAGTTTGCGAATACTTTTGCCACACTTTTCGATTTGAAAAGACGTATTCACTGTAAAGAAAAAAGGGAACAATCGGTCAAATTGTTCGTCCGTTATGTTCGGATGACTTTTATTCATAGCCTACCAAGATATAGCATAAACTTCGTGTGTGCTGCCCTCGTCGCGCGATTGCAGAATGTCAATATTGACTGCTACTTCATACATTTTGCCCAAACCTTGTATCAATCCACGCACAAACTCCTTCAAACCCGGGCGATGCGAGAAATAGTGCAGATGCAAACCATTCTCCTCAATATCCGTCACCTTGAATTCAGGTGGTGCCAGTTTGGGATAAATCAGCGACACCCGTGCATGGAAATTGGGCAAATTGATCAAAAACTCCTTTAAGTTAGAACCACCCGCTTGCATCAAAGCACCATACTTTTTTTTGCCCGTATTGAGTACCCAAAACTCGCCAAAAGCAATCAAAACATTATCGAGAGGCATATCCAAGGTTTTTGAAGCTGCAATCGCCAATTGGTAGGTGATTGCATCGTCATAAGGCTCGTTGCTCAGAAAATAATCAATGTCTATACCGCTTTCTTTTTTGACATCCTCCCACGCTTTTGCGCCAAAATTTTCGGTTACAAGTTCTTCAATCGCTTTATTGACAATACCGTACATATCTAAAAAGTTACTTTTATTGACTCTGTTAAAAAATTAAGTATTGATTTACAATGTTTTACAATTAGTCTCAACCAATCGGTCAACGTTTTTTCACTATCCTTAAAAACTAATGACCCATAACCAACTGCGCACTGATTTTTTCAAAATCAGCTCCAACAATGGTCATAATAAGCGGCAACTCTTGCTCAACTGCCTCAAACAGCTGCGTCACCCGCGCATCATCAACAGGTTGATTTTTGGCGTTTTGCTCCAAAGTGAGCAGTATTTTTTCTATATCCGACAAGCCCACCATGCCAAAAGTAGGCTTGATTTTATGCGCCAAACGACCGACTTCTTGCCAGTTTTTAGCATGAAAAGCTGCGACCAATTGGCCCCATTCCGCTGGTGTATGGGTCAAAAAGGTTTCAAACATATCGGCAGCGTAGCCCCAATCATCGCCATACAATTCAGTCAAAAGTTCATGATTCAGCCGTTCGTGGTACGCAAACTTTACCCCCTCAGTATGGTCGTCATTGTCAACAACTTCCTCATAAGATATTGATTTGCAATACTTTTCGATTTTTTCAAACAATTGATTGGGTCGAAACGGTTTGGAGAGATAATCGGAAAAACCAGCTTTAAAAGCCTTATCTTTTTGAGAAATCAACGCCGAAGCCGTTAAGGCCAAAATAGGCGTATTCTGATTGGGGTTATTGGATTGCCGAATCGCGATAGTCGTTTCGTAGCCATCCATTTCGGGCATTTGAATATCCATCAGAATCATATCGTAAAGCTCCTGTTGAGCCATGTCAAACCCTTTGCGCCCATCAACTGCTATGTCAAACGGCATACCCCATTTTTCGAGCAACGAGCCGATGTATTTGCGATTCATATAGTTATCCTCTACCACCAATAACTTTTTCCCTTGGCCATTGAGCCGCTGATACTGAGGGGTATAAGTTTCGATTTGCTCTATTTTTCGATTTGACAGACCAAAAGGTAGGGTAAAAGTGAACGTTGTACCTTTTCCGACACGGCTTTTGACCTTGATTTTACCTCCTTGCAACTCAATCAGCTGTTTGACAATCGCCAAACCCAAGCCCGTGCCACCAAACTTGCGCTTGATGTCACCATCAACTTGCCGAAAAGCTTGAAAAATCAGGTTCAACTTCTCTTTCGGAATACCAATGCCTGTGTCGCTTATCGTAAATGCTATGACGAATTGCGTTTTTCTCAGTGCTTTGATGTGCGCTGCTACGGTTATTCTGCCTTTTTCCGTAAATTTTTCAGCATTATTAATCAAATTGCTCAAAATCTGATTCAGCAAAAGGTCGTCACCAACAACTAAATTTTCCAAACGCGGGTCTATATCGAGTTCGATACTGAGGGGTCTGTCTTCCAAACGCAATTGACTTGATTTGACCAACGAACGCATCAAACCTTTGATGTCAAACTCTTTTTGTTGCGTTTCGAGTTTGCCCGCTCGGATTTTTGACAAATCAAGCACGTCCGAAATCAAATTGCGCAGCATTTCAGCCGAGTTTTTCAGGATGTCCAGATACTCGCGTTGCTCCTTAGTCGGTTGTGTGTCGTACAACAAATGCGACATACCCAAAATCGCATTCAATGGCGTACGAATCTCGTGACTCATATTGGCCAAAAACTGTTTTTGGGCGTGTTCGGCTTCTTCTGCTCTGTTTTTAGCTTCTTCGAGGTCGCGTTGTAAATTTTTCTGATACGTGATGTCGTAGTGAATCCCAATAGACCCCACAAAACCTTCCTCCGCATCATAAATCGGCGTTCCAGAAATCAATACCCAAATACGTTCCCCATTTTTTTTCATAATCTGTATTTCATAAACCCCAGCTTTACCCGCCGCGCGGTCACTATCTTGCCTTTTCAGAACAGGCAAAAACTCAGCTGGCAAAAACACACTGGCCGCATTGAGTCCAACCAATTCTTCCTCTTGATAACCCACCATTTTGCAAAAACGGGGATAAGCCCGCACAATCACCCCCTCAGTATTCACCTCCATCAGACCCAATTCCATGTTTTCGATGATGCCACGGTATTTTTCTTCACTTGCACTCAGTTGCTCGGTACGTTCTGCGACTTTTTGTTCCAAACTCTCGTTGAGCGTCCGCAACTCCATGTTGGCATTGTACAATTCCAATGCTTTAGCTTCTAAAATCGCCTCAGCTTGCTTCCGTGCGAGCCGTTCGCGTTCGATGCGGCGTTTGAGCAAATTCAGTTCGGTCATGCTGATTTTTTGATACGTATTTGGACAACAGTACCGTCGTCGGTGAGGTTATTTTTTTCTACAACGCCCGTTTCACCATAGTGCAACAGGCAAGATTCTATCAAACCAACAGCGAAATCCGCCATTTTACGCTCCGAACGATACACCATTTCCAAGGTCAGCGCATCGAGGCGTTTGGTCTCAAAATGGGGCAATTCGGCATCTGGGTAGAGTTTTCTAACCTCTACATGGATATAATGCTCGATGGATTCCAAAAGGCTGAACGCATCAGGCACAGCTTTTAGAAAGTGGCCATATTGTTTTACCAGTACATTAAAAAAGTGTTTACCGTAGATTTGGAGCAGTTGTTGCACAGGAATCTGTGTTCGGCGGCTCAGATTCATCACCAATTGTACAATTTCGCCATGAGGATAAGTGCCAATCGAGGTGTAAACGCCACCCGATGACAACTGACTGTTGGCGATGATGTCGTCAACCACTTTATACCCAAAGTTGTCTTCTACCAAGTCGAGAAATTCTGTAAATACAATTCCTTTCATTTTAATTATAGTTTTGTGCTTATACAAAAAATTGGAATTACCCGTATGATTTTATGGTAATACGTCAGAGTTGGAGATTAGATACGAAAGGAGGGGTTTCTGGATTAGTTTTCTCAAAATATCTCACGTATGACTGTAACGGACAAAGAAAAATTTCTTAATCAAGTGGTGTACAATATTTTGGAGATTAATGTGACATATAAAGAGTTTTTTTACAACAAAAAGACGCTGATATTCTCAGAAATGAGCCGATGGATTAGACCTGCATTGCAGAAAACAAAAACGGAGTCGTCCCATATAAATAAATAGGTTTAAATTGCATAAATATTTGTATGACAATATTTTATAAACAAAAACTCGTAAATTATTTGGTGTATTATGTGTTCTGTATCTCATTGTTTTAGAGTCAAAATACGTGTTTTTGCGCTAAAAACAGGTTTGTATCCTAATTTTACTGAGGGGTATCATTTCTAAAATGTGACATTTTGTGGGCTTCACGAAAGCCTGATTGGGCATCGTCAAAAGGAGAGTTAAACACTGTTTTCGACTAACGTTTTGATACCAAATAAGTCACTTTGTAAGACTCAAAAACAGCATTTACGACCGACTCTAAACGCACATCCAACCAGCGTTGCAAAAGTCTCTGTCCCAACAAAATCGTAACCACAACCGATAAAGAAGAAGCCACAGCCGCGCCCCAAACTCCTGCTTTTGGTATCAGTAAAACATTGAAAATCAAAGTGATAACCATACTCAGCAACAGCATACGAAAGTTCCAAATAGGTTGACCAATGGCATCGAGCGTCACCCCAAAAACCCGCCCAAAAGGCTTAATCAAACCCGCCAAAGCTAAAATCTGAATCAAAGGAGCTGCCGCCAAAAAAGATTGACCTGCCACGATTTGCACCAAAACGGGCGCAGCAAGACAAACACCAACCGTCATGGGCAAGGTCAATGCTAAAAGACCGCCGACTGATTTTTCATAAAGTCGAGCGACCCCCTCAGTATTTTGAGCTTGATGCACAGCAGACAAACGTGGCATCAACGCCAAACCTAAAGCATTGAGTGGAAAATCAAGGTAACTTATTAATCGTGTGGCAACATTATAGGTCGCAACGGCAGAAGGTGCCACAAAAGCACTGAGCAAAAACAAATCCGCCCGCTGAAACAGCATCGAACACAGGTTGGTCCCCATACCGTAGCGACCAAATCGAAACATCTGTCTGAGCCATTGTTTTTCGATTTTACCAAATTGCCAGTTCTTTTTTTGATAAAAATAAAGAATCCCTAACGATAGTATCGTAGCCGCAAACTGTCCTGCAAGTAAAGCCAAATTAGACACTGACGAGGTAAAAAAAGGCAAAAACAAAGTAAATACAAGATAAAAACCGCCAAAAACAGTATAAGAAATCACCAAACTCCGAAAATCTGAGTCCGCCATACGCAAACCTTCGAGGGTTTTCAGCACGGCTTGTAGAAGACTGAGCGGTGCATAGCACCAAAATAAATGCGACAAACCTGGCATTTGCCAAATATCGGACATGCCAACTGACAACCCCAAAAGCAATAAAAGCCCCACTACATTCGCCCCCAAACTGAACACCAATGCTGCACTTGCCAATTGCGGACGTGCGACAGGCTGATGTGTCGAAAAGTGAACCAGTGCATTCTGAACCAAACCCAAACGCCCCATTTCGACCATTGAAGTCAGCGTCAGAAACATAGCCCATTCGCCTAAGTCTGTGGGTGTGAGGAGTCGGACTACGAGCATAAATTGTAGCATAGCGAAACCCTGTTGAGCCATATTGGCCACTAAAGATTGACTGCTGGAACGAGAGAAATTAAGCTTTTTCATACTGTTTGGATGTGTGCAGTTGCAAAGTCAACACCGATGTGTGCTGGTTTTTGCTCCCGTTTTTTGTGTTCTAAAATGCGTTGATAAATCCCCTCAGTATCAGCAGCGATTTTTGACCAACTGTACTTTTCTGACACTATTTTTCGCCCATTTTCGCCCATTTTTTGGGCCAAATCTGGGTTTTTGTACAAAAAATTGATTTTGGCTGCCAGTTCGTGTAGATTATCGAGGTCGAATAAAAGACCATTCCGATGCTCTTCTACCACTTCTACAATCCCCCCAACACGACTTGCCACCACAGGTTTGCCACACGCATTGGCTTCGAGCAGAACGATGCCCTGCGTCTCGTGCGACGATGGCAAAACAAGGGCAAAACTCTGCTGAATTTGTGCCAAAACAGCTTGATTGGGCAAGCCTCCGAGTAAGCTGACACGATTTTGATACCCCTCAGTAAACAGACGGTTTTCGATGTTTTTTCGCTCTGAACCATCGCCAATTAAGGTCAAATGGATGTTTTTGTCCAAAAAAGGTAAAACATCGAGCAACCGATTCACACCTTTTATCGCCTCCAAACGACCGATAAAAACGAGCGTTTCACTGTTCTTTTCAGCTTTCTGTACGGTCTGACTGTTGACTCCATTGGGCAAAACCGTGGTTTTTTCAGCAATTTTAGGCGATACTTCGGTCATTTCCGACAGCATTTCGCGGCTCACGGCGATACACGCATCGGCATTTTGAAGACATTTTTTCTCAAAATGGCTTGCCCATATCTGGTGGATTTTTTGACCTATCTGCAATGCCGTTTTTGAAAACTTATTTTCCAAATTGACTAAGCCGTGAAAAGTCGCCACTATCGGTATGGGCAAACCCAACTGAGGTGTCAAAAAGCCTGACCGACCTTGTAAATGAACAAGGTCAAATTGATGATAATGATTTGATAACCAATTTTTTACAGACATATTAAAACTCAATTCTTCCAAAAAATGAGAACACACAGGCGAATAACGCAATGGGAGATACGGCAGTTCGATGATGTGACGACCTTCCATTGTATAGTGTTTTTCGCCATTGTGCCAACTACCCGCTGTCAATATTTTGACCTCATGACCGCGCTCAGTCAGATGCGCTGCCAACTGCCATGTGTGGGTTTGTATGCCACCTTGGTAGCGGTGCGGAAGAGATTTACAGATGAGTAATATTTTCATTTTTAGTTGTATCATTTTTATACGTGAGCCTATTGGAAATACTGAGGGGGGGAGACCAATCAAGCTTTTTCTTTTTTTGAACTTGAAATGCCGACAACAATGCCGATGACGAAAAAAATAAGAATAACGCCCCAAGGCATACCTTCTCCAAGCATGATTTTGATGATGTTTGAGTGAAAAAAGAGAGAATTATTTAGGCGATATGGTGTGCTGTGTGAATAAACTGACGGCGTGCCACACGCATTTGGGTCAAGGCTTTGAGGGTTGCCCACAAAGCTGAGGGTACATCGCGCCAGATTTTTAAATTTTGGATTTGAAAGCAATATTTCGGCAAAGCCAAGGCGAACGACAACAGGTTGAAACCCAAAGCCAAAGCCCAAAAAAGAACAAAATCAGTGGCAAACACAAAATTAACTAAGGCCCCAAAAGCCAAGGCAAACGGCAAAACAAGGCGGGGCGGCAAAGTCATTTGCAACGATTTATTCAAAAAATCAAGTTGCCCTTTGAGCAAAAATTGAACCACCGCATCGGGTAAGAAACGCTCAGCATATTGGTATTGTGCCGCCAACCAACGACTGCGTTGGCGCGAAAACTGCTTCGATTGACTCACTTTTTCATCAAAAACGATGGTATTTTCGTCATATTCGATGGTTTCGCCTACTTTTGTGAGCCTGAGTTCAAGTTCTTTGTCGAAGCCACCAATAGCCTCCACATGCTGCATGGTTTGGTCGAAGAGGGCATAATCGAAAGCCATCCCAGAGCCAGCTAACCGAGCCGACAAACCCAAAGCACGGTGTCCTTTGCACAAAATATGGTTGTTGGCATCCTCACTTGCTGCATCGAGTAGCGCAAAATTGGTCTGTCCATTTTTTGCCATGCGACGACCTTGTAGCACACGAACACCCGCCGAAAACGACTGATTGACACGACTCAAAAAATCAGATTTCATGCCATTGTCCGCATCTAAAATCACAGCCACTTCGTAACCTCTCCCCCTCAGTACATCGAGTGCCTGCCTCAATGATTTTGATTTTGTGCTTTTTTCAAACGCAACTTCTATGACTTCAATCGGCATTTGGCGGAGTTGCGCCACAGTATCTTGTTGCAATTGGTCAGCGATGACCACAATTTGGTACTGTTGCTGCGGATAGTCTTGTTGCAAAGCCGCTGTCACTGTTGGTACAATGACGGCATCTTCTCGATAGGCAGGAATCAAAACAGCCATGCGCCGCAAACGTTTGGTTTCTACCATTTTCAAAGGTTTGTAAAATATGCCTGCAATCGAAAAAAGGAGTTGATACAATGCGCCCCAAGCACTATAAGCTAAAGTTATTAAATTGAAAATTGTTAACATTCTAAAATTTTTAAATAGTTATTAATCAATAGTTTGTGTATTTTTTTTAGTCAGTCACCCCCTCAGTATCAGGCATTGTATCGAAGCGTTTGGCTATGAAAATAAGTGGTATGGCAATGCCCATCAATATCCCTGTTGGCATTTGGCTATACACTTGATTGCCGTAACTGGACATCATAACACCACACATACCAGCAAAAAGAGCCGACATTTTAACCCTCAAAACAGGGTCTCGTAAGTGCCAAATGATGTGACCGCCTTTGCCAATGAAAAAACCGAACATGAAAAGATGGAAACAAATGCCCACAATGCCCGTTTCGGCCCAGATTTTAACATAATAACTATCGGTTGCCGTGTTGGCGAGTAGGCTGTATGGATTGAAACGGCTGCCCCAAAATCCAGCCGCCCCGATGCCACCACCAAACGGACGAGAGGCGAGATACCGTCCGAACGTCTTTTGATTGCGCAGACGCACTTGGAGCGACTCATCGTTGGGGTCAAGGGCTGTACGCATACGACGCACTTGTTCCACATTTTGCAATGCAAATGTGTATTTGAGAACATAAAAAATACTACCAAACACCAAGAAACCCGCGATGAGGATTTTAAAATTGCGAGACATGAATAGATACACCAAAACGCCCGCTCCCGGCACTGCCAAAGCCCCCCGTGTACCCGAAATTGCAAAACCAATAAATGTGACGATGGCAACAATACCAAAGCCTATTTTCTTCTTTTTAGACACAGGTCCCAACGCGATGATGCCGCAAATCAAAGCCACCATCGCCTGTGAAGCTCCGAACTGACCCGCATCACTATAAAATGAAAAAACACGCAAAACCCCGTGCAAAACATGTGTCATCGCAAAACCCTCGGCATAGAGCCAATGATTTTCGGCTTCGTCAACACCAAAAATCATTTGTCGAAGGCCCCAAATAGTGCCTAAAATGGATAAAAAAATCATCCAATGCAGAAAACGGTCGAGATATTTTACATCATCAAAACAGATGAAAACCAAGCCAAAACTCAGTAGTTGATAAAAACCCACACCACGCATGGCATAAAACCAACACTCAAAGCCATTCGATTCAGGATTAAACATCTCTAAAACCACAAAACCAAACCACGCCAAAGCCATCGTCATACCGCTGTTCTTCAACGCCGACCAGTTGACTTTTTTCTTGAAAACCAGAGCTAACCAACTGACAAACAATAGAATATCCATCAATAAACCCCAAGGCCCATCCATATAACGGGCAATGCCTGCGGCAAAAAAACCAATCCAAATGCTCAACCACAAGCCTACTAAAGGATTGCCAAACAACCAAGTGAGGAAAAAAATGACCATTGGCAAACCCACGATTGCCAAACCAAAGACCAATCCTAATGTGCCGACGGCTAAACCAATGACGACGGCACTGACTACGACAGCGATTATGGCTGTCCATGAGCCGAGTTTTTCTGAGCCTGTTTTTATTTCTGTGTGTATTGCGAGTGGCATTGTCTCTTCTTTTTTTATGGTTCAAAGGTAGAGACATACTGAGGGGTGGTTTGAGGGTTTTCGTTTTTTGGTAAGTTTGGTCGTTTTTTCGGCGACAAAACAACCTTTTTTGGGGAAAAACACCCCTTAAAAAGTCCTAAATGCTTGATAATCAATAAGTCACCCCTCAGTATTAGCGTGCTAAAAACCGAAAACCGAACAGAATATACCAAAAAAACCGCTGAAAAGACCAAAAACCGAAAGTCTTCCGTTGCTCTCTGAAACACGACTCATCTTTGCAGCACAATCATTAAAAAATTAAATTCAAAGAAAAATGGAGAAAACACAAGTTTTAATCGTTGACGATTCGACACTCATGTGCCAGTTTTTGACCTTGTTTTTAGAAAAAAAATTTGAAGTCAAGGCTTTCACCAGCCCAATAAAAGCTTTGCAAAGCATCTACAACGGCGCAACGCCTGAGGTGATATTGACGGATTTAAACATGCCCGAACTCGATGGCGAGGAATTCATCAAAACGGTGCGCCATACGTTGCCTCATGTACCGATTTTGGTGGTCAGTGGCATGAAAGGCAGTTCCGACCGTATCCGCAGTTTTGAAGCTGGAGCGGATGATTTTTTACTCAAACCATTTCATCCAGCGGAGTTAGACGTTCGTTTGAAGAAACTTTTGACAAAAAAGGAAAAAAAGGCGATGACAAAACCCCTTTCTATTTTTACTAACTGGGCTCATGTAGCCAATATTTAACCCCCTCAGTATTCAACCATAAAAATAATAGATAAGCAATGATAACACATACAACACAATACTTGCAAGCAAAAAGGGTTTTAGATATTTTGATTTCAGCCACTCTGTTGCTCATACTAAGTCCTCTATTTCTGGTCGTTGCCGTTTTGATAAAACTGGAAAGTCGTGGTCCTATTTTTTACAAATCAAAACGCGTGGGACAATATTACAAGGTCTTCGATTTTTGGAAATTCCGCAGTATGCGCACCGATGCAGACCACCTTTTACAATCAGCTCGATTTGACAATCAATATGTTGCATCTACTCGCCAAGAAAACACACCCCTCAGTACGTCGAGCCAAATTTTAGTTCACGACACGGGTACTATCTCCGAATCGGAGTGGTTTTTGTCCCAAAACGATTCGCAGCACACCTTTATTAAAATAGAAAATGACCCACGCATCACACGCGTTGGGCGATTTATCCGCAACACAAGTATTGACGAACTGCCTCAACTCATCAATGTACTGAGGGGGGATATGTCACTCGTCGGCAACCGACCGCTCCCACTTTACGAAGCTGAAAAACTGACTTCGGACGAAGCCGTCGGACGTTTTATCGCGCCAGCAGGCATCACAGGTTTGTGGCAAGTGACCGAACGCGGCAAAAAAGGAATGAGTGCCGATAGCCGCAAACGACTCGATGTTGAATACGCCAAAAAAGCATCATTGACTTTAGATTTTTGGATTTTATTCCGAACACCGATGGCGGCTTTGCAATCTGCCAATGTTTAGTAAACGGCTCTAAATCAGTCGTTGCTTTGGGTGCTAATCCATTGTTTTTAAAATACTTATAACAAAATAAAAGCCCGTTTTGGGGTAATAGCTTCTTACTTCATCATTTATACATACTTATCCATTTAAAAATGAAAAGATTTGTTTTCATAGCATCACTTTTGTCAGTGACAGCTTGCCGCCCTTTCGACGTGCCTGAGCAAAATGCAACAGATACCAATAGTGGGCTTATTGATGTCAGCCGAAAAACCCTTGACCAGTTGGAAGTGCCGAATGGTTTTACTTTTCAGACAGTTGAAAAGATAAACTTGACCATTAAAGCTGTTGACAATCAAGGTATTGCATTAAAAAATGTCGGATTTTCGCTTTATTTAAAAAATCAAAATGAAAAAGACAGCACACTTTTGCTCACAAGCAGAACCAATACTGAGGGGGTGTTTACGACGCAATTGAACCTTACCAGTTCGGCCGAAACATTCGTTGTTGTCAGCAATTATATCGGTTTACCGAGCCATACGGTGGCTCGAGTTTCGTTTCCAAACAATGAAATCACGTTGGGTGACGGCAATAAAAACCGCACCGAAATCGTACAAGCTGCATTTTCTAACAATTCGTTCGGTGCCAGTCAAGGCATAGAGAATGAACCTACTTCGCCAGAGGAAGTTACAGGCGGCTTCAACTACATGGGCAATTACGACAATCAAGGTGTACCACGCTATCTGACCATTCCAGGCGATAAGGTGAGCCAAGATATTTTGAACATGATCAATGCCTCGTTGCCAGAAGGTCAGCCTGTACCACAATACCATCCCGAATACATCACGACCTCAGCGCAAACGCAGTTGGTTTTGAAAGATTCGGCGCAAGTATGGGTCACTTTTGTACACGAAGGTGCAGGGTATCGCAATTCCCTTGGCTACTATATTTTCCCTACCAACAAACCACCTACAACAGCAGCAGCCATCAGTCAATTGAAAGTAATTTTCCCCAACGTGTCTTACGTTGGTAGTGGCGGTGGTCTGCGAACGGGCGACAAAGTTTCGTTGGGCAATTTTTCAGCAGGTACGACTATTGGTTGGTTTCTTGTGCCTGATGGTTGGAATCCGACCCAAAACAATGTGCTTGAACGCAGTGGCTACCCTGTTCGCTATGCCAATCGCGCTTTCAATACCTTCACGAGTGAGGCTTATCGCAGCCACGTGGCGCAACTGATTGACCAATCTCGCGAATTGGTGCTTATTGGTTTTGAGGATTTGAATCGTCCTTTGGGCGACAATGACTTCAACGATGCTATTTTCTTTGTCAGCGTCAACCCTTTCAGAGCCGTCAATACAGCAGGCATGATTCCAACAACCATCTACGGAACTGACAACGATGGCGATGGCATACCCAACAATCAGGACGTTGCGCCCAACGACCCAAGCTATGCTTTCATCAACAGCTACCCCTCAGTATCGGGCTTCGGAACGCTGGCTTTTGAAGATTCGTTTCCGTTTAAAGGCGACTATGACATGAATGATATGGTGATTGACTACAATTTTGAGGAAAGGCTCAACGCTGCTCAGAAAATAACAGGCCTCAAAGCAACTTTTATTTTGCGGGCTATGGGTGCAGGCTACCGCAATGGCTTCGGTTTGGAGCTACCCATTGCCGCCAATCTGGTGGCTTCGGCTACTGGCATGAAATTGCGCGACAATTACATCTCGTTGCAAGCCAATGGTACTGAAAAAGGTCATCAACGCGCTGTTTTTATACCGTTTGACAATGGTTACAGCCTTTTACACGCACCTGACGGCGGTTTTGTCAATACCGAAAAAGGCAAGTACAACATCGCGCCCGACACCATTCAATTGTTGATAAAATTCAATACATCTGTTTCAAAAACAGATTTGGGCTATGCGCCCTACAATCCTTTCTTGATTGTCAATCGCGAGCGTGGGCGTGAGGTGCATCTGGCAGGTAAAATTCCGACAGCCTTAGTCAATACAGCCCTTTTCAAAACGGGCGATGACGACACAGGAAGCGGTAGCGGTAAGTACTACCAAACTAAAAAGAATTTGCCGTGGGCGATTAATTTGCCGCAGTCGTTTGTTTATCCGCTTGAAAAAGTGCCTATTAACACCGCTTATTTAAAATTCAATCAATGGGTAGAAAGTAAAGGTTCGCTGTTTTCTGATTGGTACAAACCCAATGCAGGCTACCGCGATTTGAATAAGATTTATTGAAAAGGTCTCTTCTTTTCGTTTTTGAAAACCGATGCACTTCGTGTGTGTCGGTTTTTTGTTTTTTAGGAAGATACTGAGGGGGTCATCTTTTCGCGATAACTGCGTCTGAATTTAAAATCGTACTCGCCACCACGGCATTAGCTGCGATTAAAATCAAATCTTGATTTTCTGCTATTTTATATAAACCTGTTTTTAACCACCCTTTCGCTTTATCCCGATTATTTTTAAAATTTTGATAAACCTCTTTTTGTAAATTTAAAAGCAAATTAAGCTCTGATACTGAGGGGGTACGCCCCGCGAGTTTCCGATAAGTATCGGTAATGGCTTTTGAAATATCCGCCTCTTTTACCATATTTTCTCCTAAAACCTTGGCTGCTTCGATAAAAGTAGGGTCATTCAGCGTCACCAACGCTTGCAAAGGCGTATTGGTACTTTGCCGCCTAACGGTGCAAAAACTGCGAGAAGGCGCATCGAATATGCCCAAAGTAGGGTTCGGTACGGTGCGTTTTGTCACGATATAAAGGCTGCGGCGATAAATCGCATCGGTTGAATCTTGGGTGTAATGGGTGCTATTTATCTCCCACAAGCCATCGGGCTGGTAGGGTTTTATACTTTTACCTCCTATTTTTTTATTCAATAAGCCACTGGCCGACAAGGCATTATCGCGTATCATTTCAGCCGAAAGGCGCGTGGTTGCCCCTCTTGCCAAAAGGCGATTGTCAGGGTCTCGCTCTCTCAACTCCTTGCTCGCTTTTGAGTCTTGTCGATAAGTGGCGGACATCACAATCATTTTATTCATCTTTTTAATATCCCAACCCGACTCTCTGAAAGTGACGGCCAGCCAATCCAATAGCTCAGGATGACTCGGCATTTCGCCTTGGTTGCCAAAATCTTCGGCGGTTTTCACTAAACCCACGCCAAAGAAGTTTTGCCACAAGCGGTTCACCGCCACGCGAGCCGTCAAAGGATGATTGGCATCGGTGAGCCATTGCGCCAAGCCTAAGCGGTTTTTCGGCAAGTTTGGAGGAAATGACAGTATGGACGCGGGCGTATTGGGTTGTACTTCCGCACTTGGCATATCGTACTGGCCCCTCAGTAAAATATGCGTTTTTTTAGGTTTAGCCATTTCCTGCATGACCATGATTTCGGGTATATTTTCAGTAGAATCCGATAGTTCTGTGCGCCAATGTTGTAAGCCTTTTTGCGCTTTTAAAACATTGGTATCAATAGCAGATAAGTAAAATTCTTTTAAAATGGCTTTTTCTTCAGGCGTTATTTGGTTTTTATTTTTATTTAAAATAGAAGTCCAATCCGCTTTTTTAGCTAATATTTTAATTTCAAAAGGCGTCAATGCTCGATTATACACGACTATATCATCAACTTTTCCGCCCTTGAAACCCAAGCCCCGCCACCACCCTCCTACTTGCAAAGCTGGCTCTGTTTTTCTGAAAAAAATAATGTCTTTGTACAATTGGTCAATCTCCGTTTCCATCGCCAATTCACTACCATCGAGATAGAGTTTAAACCCATTTGCTTTCGCAGAACCATCATAAGTCATGGTCAATTGCAGCCATTTTTCGCGTGGCACGTCTTGCTCGCTCACACGCGTAATCGCATTTGACGGCGCAGTATGCGCCATTGTTATGACTAATTTATTGTCTTTTAAAGACAGATTATAGCCTTTAAAATTATACAAACGCTCGGCTTCGCTCTTATGAAAAATAACGCCTTCTTTAAAATCATTGGGAAAAAATGCCCAAATACCTACACTAAATGGCTCAGTTTTTCTAAAAACACCCACATCTTTTAAGTCCAAATACACATCACCATCTAAAACCAAAGCCTGACCCTTATCTCTTTTTTCAAAAACGGGTTTATCGCCCAAAGCCCCTGCGTCTCGTTTCATCACCCCCGATTTAGATGTATCAAGACTGTTTTTTAAGCTATCTTCAAAATTGTAAAAACCTTGTAAGTTGTGTTGTGGCAAGCCGTTTTTAGTCAAACTTTCACCTCCCACCCTATCAAGCCATTTCTCAAAATCTACATCCGCTTTATTTTTAGTATTTAAAACGGCTTTTTCCTGTTCCGCTATTTTACCATTTAAAAAAGCAATGATTTTCTCTTTTTCTTCGCTCGGCAGCATCAATGTTGGCGTTGGTAAATCATCATTCCACGATATTTGCCCCGCTTCGCGTACATTATTGAAAAAACTGTATAATTCATAGTAATTTTTCTGCGAAAAAGGGTCGTATTTATGGTCGTGACAACGCGCGCAACCCACAGAAATCGCCATAAAAGCATCGCCAAACGTATTGGTTCTGTCCATCACATATTCCGTTTGAAACTCTTGCTCGACGATACCACCTTCCATGTTTTGTTGGTGATTGCGGTTAAAAGCCGTTGCAATCAGCATATCTTTTGTCGGATTGGGCATCAAATCGCCCGCTAATTGCTGGTGAATAAACGCATCATAAGACATATTCTGATTAAACGCCCGAATCACCCAATCCCGATAAGGCGACATATCCCGCAGCCTATCCACCGTATAGCCATGTGAGTCGGCAAAACGGGCTAAATCGAGCCAATCTGTCGCCATTTTTTCACCATAATGCGGCGAAGCGAGTAATCTATCTACTTGTTTTTCATAAGCATTCGGAGATTTATCATTTAAAAAAGCATCAATTTCCTCAATTGTAGGCGGCAAACCTGTTAAATCTAATGACACGCGTCGCAATAAAATCTCTCTATCAGCTTCTTTCGACGGCTGCAAACCCTCTTGTTTCAACCGTTTTTGAATAAAATAATCAATCGAATTACTCCCCTCAGTATTGGGGTCATTTTTTACTGGTTTTACAAAAGCCCAATGTGGTTTATAAACCGCTCCTTCTTCAATCCATTTAATTAAAACCGCTTTTTCCCGAGCAGATAATGTCAAATGCGACTTGGGCGTAGGCATCATATAAGTCGGGTCGGTAGATATGATGCGGTGATAAACTTCACTTTTCTCTATATTTTTAGGCGTAATTGCCACTTTTGATGGGTTTTCGGGCAGCGCAGCATAAGCATTTTCGGCAATATCCAAGCGCAAACCCGCTTTTTGTTTCGCTTTGTCGGGGCCATGGCAAGCGAAGCATTTATCAGATAAAATGGGCTTCACGTGTTGGTTATAATCCAATCCGTTGGGCAATTTTTGATATTCGGCAGCTACATCTTCGGGCAATTTGACCGTCTCGTTCGCCTTATTTGACCATAAATAAAGGCTTGTGATGAGTAGGAAAATGTATTTTACCATGATTCTCCTTTAAATTTATTTCTTTATTGTATCTTGTTTTGGCAGTTGCATATCACCTGCCTCAATTTGAATATAGGGCAAAGCTTTTTTCAATTCTGCAATACCCGCAGCCGTCGTTTTGGTTTTCCAAATATAAACAACTTTCAATTGAGCGCATTTTGATAATTCCCGCAAGCCTGCATCCGTAATATTTGTACCGTATAAATTAACTTGTTCAAGATTCGGCAGGTTTTTTAAGTGGTGCAAAGCCACATCCGTAATAGCCGTTTTTTCAAGATTTAAGTGTGTTATATTTTTAAAAGAAGATATTTTTGAAATATCCGCATCGCTTACAGGCTGATTCGTTAAACGAAGTCTAACTAATTGATTTTTAATATTTTGTAAATCATCAATTAATTTGGGAGAATAATTTTTAACATTCACAAAATTTGCTGTTACGTAATTTGAACCTTCCCAAAAAGGGCTAAGAGTAATATTTTGTTGTTTTAAATGGGCTGATACTGAGGGGGGTATCGCCTCTACCCTATTATTTAATATTTGTGCTTCTGCATTTTGTAATACTGGAACTTTCAGGTTTTTGCTCTCAATAATCGCTGTTTTTAAACTATCTTTTTTAGGTGATTTAGATAGACTTAAAGACGGAATAGCAGCATTTGTTTTACCCAATATCACCTTTTCAACTGTTTCTGTGAAAGGTACACCTTTTTTTATCCAATGATGGATAGTCGCAATTTCCTGTTCCGTGAGCTGTGGTTTACCTTTCGGCGGCATGTGTTTGTCATCATCATCAGGTAAAATGAGCGCGGTAAAAAGATTACTATTTTCAGGATTTCCTGCGATAAAAATAGCCCCACTTTTACCTCCTTCTTTGATAAAATCTTCTGAGTCCAAGCGCAATCCACCTTTCTTTTTGGTAGCAGAATGACAACTGTAACATTTATTTTCTAAGATGGGTATTATTTTATCGCGGTATAAAAACGTCTTGCGCTCGACCGTTTGAATCAGATTTTCAACAGTATTCTTATCGGCTTTTATCGTATCAGCTTCGTGTGTAACAATTGAGTTTTCAATGTTTTGTAAAGAATCTACTACCAAAGGCTTCGCAACTGAGGGGGTCTTTTTTTTAGGGAAAAGATAGTCTTCGCCATGCGTCAATACACCACCATAATGCCCAGCAGTGGTCAAAACAACTGCGGTTAAAACCGCTAAAATGCCTCTAAAATTTTTAATAAAGTAACTTAAAAATCCTAAAACAGCCGTTGAAAATCCCGTCCATTGGTGTTTAAAAACCAAAGCAGCATCGTATTCCCCCGATTGCGCCAAAAACCAACCTGCCACACAAGCCACTCCTGCCGAAATAGAGCCTAACAACAAGGCAAAATCAATCGCATTCGCCATATCAACATGCCGAAATCGCTGCCAAAGCATCATTGCAAAGGCAAATAGTAAAATGCCAATAGGCACATGCACTATCAAAGGATGTAGGTGACCTATGAATTCGGTTGAGAACATTTGAGTATTCTTAATTGCCCGAAAGTTATCCTATTATTTCTATAATTTTTACTAAATCAAAGGTCATTTCTATTAAAAACACTCTCTGTTTGAGGGGCTTTGCCTGATAAAATGGCTAAAACATTATTTACCGTTGAAACACACATTTTGGTATAAGTGGTAGCGGTAAGACTGCCTACATGAGCAGTTATAAGGGCTTTTGGATGGGTCAATAAGGGGTCATTGGGCGTAGGCGGTTCTGTTGCCAATACATCAGCACCGAAACCAGCGATAGACTTATTTTCTAATTTTTTAAATAAAATATCTTGGTCAATAATAGTTCCGCGCGCCGTATTGATTAATAAAACATGGGGTTTCATCAAAGAAAATGCTTTTTCATCAATCAAATGATGGGTTTCAGGTAGATAGGGCAAATGAATAGAAATGACATCCGATTGACTTATAACCTCTTCAAAAGTAGCAAATTTATAGGCACTATCCCCCTCAGTTCTACTCCAATAAATGACATTCATACCCAGCGCGTCGGCTATTTTAGCTACTTTTTTACCGATATTACCTAAGCCTAATATGCCCAACGTTTTACCGTTTAATTCATCCCCTTGAAATTGGTTTCGCCAATTCCAATTACCTGCTTTTACTTCATTAATGGATTGATATAAGTTGCGTTGCAGCATCAGCATCAATGAAATGGTATGTTCGGCGATAGTTGATGCATTTGAGCCGGGGGCATTGACGACTTTTATTTTACGCAAAGTGGCTTCTTTTACATCTACATTATCCAAGCCGACCCCACAACGCGCTGCCACTTGTAAGTCAGGACAAGCATCCATCAAAGCCTTATTTACCTGCCCTTTTCCGCGTGTAATGACGGCATGAATGGTATTTTCAGCCAATATTTTCTCTAAAGGCGTATCGCCATAGGCAGTGAAAATTTTGATATTTTCGGCATTAGTCAGTAAAGCCAAAGCGTCATCGGCAATGGTTTCTAAAAGAAGCACATTTTGCATACCCCCTCAGTATTTTTAGTTAAAAAATGAATAACCACGTTATTTACCATGATACAAGGTTGCATCTTTCGATTTATAACCCCTAAAATCGTTGCGCCCAGAGACATAAATACCATCTTGGTAAAGTTCGTCTTCAAAAATAGCAGGGTCAATATAGCTACCCGGCAAGGAAGATAATTCCACCAAATTACCCGAAGGGTCGCGCACAAACATCTGGATTGCGCCATCAGGTAGCTGCCGAACTTTGCCCCACGGGCGAATATCAATAACACCTAATTCTTTCATTCTGAAAAATATAGCGTTGATATCGTCCACTTGTACGCAAACATGACCTCGAAAGGAATAGGTATCGTCCCACTCCGTCAAGTGGAGTTGTTGGTCTTCATTAAATTTAAAAAAAGCGGTAGGATAGTCGAATAAAAAAGCGGGAATGGGTTCAAGTCCCAGTTCATGCTCATAAAATTCGCAAGCCGCTTCAAGATTGCTCACCACGAGGGCAACATGGTTGATTTTTACTGCTTTTGCCATGATTGATTAGCTTTGAGCTATGAACTGTCAGCCTTGAGCAACTAATATTCACTGATAGCTGAAAGTTCATAGTTATTTATTGTTTAAATTCTTTTACAAAATCCCAATTAGGGGTAAGCCCTAAACCTGGTGATTTAGGGGCTTCAATAAAACCGTTTGTCACTTCTATTTTTTCATTGACCAATTCATACATCATCGGATTACCGCCCAGTGAAAACTCAATCACGACCGCCGAAGGCGCAGCAAACGCCACATTCACCCCAGCCATGAATGAAAAAGCTGAACCCCAACAATGAGGGGCTAATTCTAGTTGATAGGTATGTGCCAAATGCGCTACCCGCATCGCTTCCGTGATACCGCCAATGATTGCAGAATCGGGTTGTACCACATCTAATGCCTTGACTTCTATCAAATCCCGCACATCAAAAGCGGTATATTCACTCTCACCTGCCGCAATCGGAATGGAGGTTGAAGCGCGCACTTCGGCTGTGCCATGTCGGTTATCGGGGCTAATCGGCTCTTCAAACCAATACAAATTACAATCTTCTACACCTCTACAAAATTGCTTGGCTTCGGGAACGCTGAATGTACCGTGGGCATCGGTCATGAGTTTTATATCGTCACCCAGGGCTTCACGGGCGGCTCGTACGCGTTTGACGCTTTCTTTCACCGTTTCATCCATCACGCCCACACGCATTTTTACGCCTTGAAAACCTTTTGAAACATACCCCCTCAGTTGTTCGCCGATTTTATCGGCACTGGCCCAGCCACCACTGGCATAACATTGCATTTTATCTCGACAAGCACCACCTAATAACTCCACGACAGGTACGCCCAGAGCCTTACCTTTTAAATCCCAAAGAGCGGTATCAACGCCACTCATGGCGGAAATCGTCAACCCCCTGCGACCTAATATGGGGAATTTTCGACCTCTATCCAAAGCGTAATGGTCACGTGTACCATTGTAAATATGTTCCCAAATGCGGGAGATATGGCGCGCATCTTTGCCAATTAATAAGGGTTTTAACTCTTTTTCAACACAAGTGACGATGGATGCGCATACGCCCGAAGACCCAACAGCCGCCTTCGCTTCGCCAAAGCCTTGTAACCCTGAATCGGTTGTGACGACTACGAGCGTCATATCAAAATCGGTTAACAACCCGTAATCAGATTTGTGTTGTTTTTCTTTAGGTATAGGGCAGCGAAGCCAGAAGGCTTCAACGTTGGTTATTTTCATTTTGTAATCAGAATAAATTGAATTTCCTAAATAATATAATGTTGATTATCAATTATTTATATCTCAATTTCAAGGAAAATCTCTTTTATTTTAATTTAAAACCCTTTTTAAAAAGGCATATTTTTATTAAAAAAAAGTGAAAATACTGAGGGGGTAGCTTCTCATATCAACGGACGTAATTTCCGAATTGATTTTTTAGTCAACATCGTATAAAATGCCTCAGTTACTGCCGAACTGCCGTGGTCTTCCAAAAATTTCTTTTGCTCGGCACTCAAACCTTTTGGGTTTGTTTCGATTGAATTAGGGTAAGGATTGGCAGGTGTCCTGTCCAAAGGCGAACAAAACTCAACCGATAATATTTTATCATAGCCTATTTCTTGCAGCGTTTTAATGACTTTCCGCCAATTGATAGTGCCCATGCCCGGTGCCATACGGTTGTTATCGGCAACATGAAAGCCCACTAAACGCCCTTTTGCTCGGCGAATCGCAGCAAACATATCATCTTCTTCAATATTCATATGAAAAGTATCCAAGCAAACGCCACAATTTGGCCCCACAGCTTCCGCCAAAGCTAAGGCCTGGTCGCCGCGATTGATAAAATAGGTTTCAAAGCGATTAATGGGTTCTATCCCTATTTTAATACAGAGGCTTTCGGCATAGTCATAAATTTCTTTCATACCTGCCACAGCCCACTCCCACTCTTCTTCGGGGCGACCATCGGGAATAATTTTACCCACCGTAGCAGGCACAACCGATACCATTTCGCCATCTAATTCTTTGACCATACGCACCACATCTTTTACATATTGCACCGAGTTAGCGCGTTGCATTTTGTCTTTTGCCAATAGATTGCGCTCGCCCAACATCAAAGTTACAGAACCCCAACAGCCAATATTATGCGCATCGAGCAGTTTTTTAACTTTACTTGTATCGTATAACTCAGGTGCGCCTTGAATTTCAATTTTATCATAGCCCAATTTAGCAATGCGTTTTATTGTTTTTTCAAGGGTCTCCGCCCGCATCCAGTTGTGGATTGAAATTTCCATATATCTTTTAAATTAAATGATTTTAAAACATCTTTTAATACTTATTCAACTCGAAAAATACTGAGGGGGTAAAATTTTATTTACCAATTGTATAAGGTTTTATGCCTTTTTTAAATTTCTCTCCAAATCCCGATTCATTGGGCTTATACTCCCCTACTACATCCGCATTCACGCCTGTTTGGGGAATTTTCTTTTCCAAACCCAATGCCCAATAGATACCATTGAGTGCTAACTTCCGCATCGAAACTTCTTTGAAATCGTAGGGATGCCCTAAAGTAGTAAAAAATACACGTGCCAATTTACCGCTTTTCGTGGCATAAGATTTTGTCCAAGCTACAGGATTTGTAAGCGGATATTCGTCTAATTTACCTGCTTTTTCGTGGTTGGATTTCAAGGCTTTTCCCTCTAAAAATGTTTTACAATCGCCATTCAATTTCCATTTGCCGCCGTCCACATGATAGAGCCATGAATAGGCTTGGAAAGGTTGGACACCATTCAGAATAGGCGTTTTGGTTTCCCCTTTTAAATAGACGGACGTTAAAGGCGTTTCATTATCGCCAAAATGACCATGGTGCGTTATCCATTGCTGTCCGTAAACTTTAGCGGGCCACTCGTCATTAAGGTAAAACATGGTACTATCTTTATTGTATTTAAAAGTATGCGTTGCCGTGCGAAAACCGACAATCGGTTTACCAGATTCCGCATAATCCGTAATCATTTTGGCTTGATGTTTAGGCAACTCACGCCAGCGCGTGAAAACGACCATCAAATCGGCAGTTTTTAAAGCCTCCAAACCTGCGATGTTATTGTTGACATTCGGATTTATAAAACCTGCGCTATCCAAAGCATAACAGATGGTAATTTTTGCACCCAATTCCCGATTTAAAATTTTACCCAACATGGGCATACTTTCCTCCGAGCGATACTCTTCATCACCTGTTATGAAGACGATGTGCGGTTTTTTCTTCGTTTCTTCCGCTGTTTTTAAAGAAAAAAGAATAGTACAAAAGGCAAGTAAAAAGGTCAGTTTGACTATATTTTTCATTGTTTTTTAATTCAAATTTTATTAAAAATACTGAGGGGGTGCTAATTCGGATGTAATTTCAGCAACTCCTTCGGTGTAAAAAATCCTTTTTGTTTTTTGGTGGCATCGCGCACTTCTTTTACCTTTTGAGGTGTAATAGCAACAGGCGATGTATTCCCAAACGAGTTGCGGATATAGTTTAAAACAGCCGCTACTTCTTCATCGCTTAACATCGTGCTGTATGGTGTCATAGGTACATTGCCCGGATATTGTTTGCCATTCACCTCTATAGGCCCGTATAAACCATGTAATACTATTTTTATAAGTCTTTCGCTACTACCCGTTACCCAATCACTTTTAGCCAAAGGCGGAAAACCGGAATCGGCAAGTCCCATACCATCGGGTTGATGGCAGGTTGCACACGACCCGTCGCGGGTATATATCTCCATCCCTTTTTTAAATTCGGCACTCGCTTTATCAACCGGTTTAGCCAAATTATTATTCACTATCTCTTTTGAAGGCTTTTTTACATGTGCGTAAATAGTATTTAGTAAATCATCTTTAGGCTGTTTATCTATATTTTTTAAAACTTTTTCAGTAATCGGTTTGGGCAGCCATGTACTTGCAGTTAAGGCTTCCATGCGCACTCTGCCACTTTTATCATTCGCAGCTTGAACGATAATATCGGTAGCATTTTTAATTTTATTGACATTGTACCGCACCACTTGCACGGCTGCTGCCCGTACTTTTTCGTTTTTGGATTTGAGTAAAGTATTCAGCAGTTTTTCATCAATTTTATTGATACCCCAACTCACCCACAAGCCTTCGAGTTGATACCGCTCGTAGTTCACATCTTTTTTATCCAAATTTTTTAACCATACTTGAAGTTTATTAAAAACGGCATTTTTATCACGACCCCTCAGTTCTCGCTTAGTTCGGTAACGACTGCGGTATTCGGGTAGTTTTAAATTATCTAATAATTCTTCAATACTTGCACCATCTATTTTAGCAGGTTTTACCAAAGGACGAGACGGATACGTAACACGGTATATACGCCCATGCACGTGGTCGCGCAGCGGGTCACGCGCATTATGTTGCATATGCCCGACGAGTGTATTGTGCCAATCTACAACATATAAAGAGCCATCGGGCGCAAATTCTAAATCTACCGGACGGAAATTAGGATCGGTGCTTCTAAACAAATCCATGCGATGGCGCGAAGTATAACCCGTACTGCTATCTATCAAGCGGTGCATTTTAGCGCCGAGAAAACCAATGGTATTATTTAAAATAAAATCGCCTTGAATTTCATCGGGAAAGTGGCGACTTGAGACAAATTCCAAACCCGAAGTAGGGCGCACCCGATGTTTTTCTTCAATAATAGATTTACCCGTTGGAGAAGAAATACCATAAATAGGCTTGACCATACCCGGTGTCATCCAAAACATATCGGGACTGGAAGTAGATAAGAAAAAGGGCTGCCCCCAGTCATCGAAAGCAATACCCCATGGATTGGGAATAGGCAATTGAGCAACTTTATCCAATTTCTTTTGATTCGGGTTGTAGCGCATAAAACCGCCGTTTGTGCCACGCACCGTTCCATAAGGCGTTTCAACGCTTGTATGAAGGAATACGCCTTCGCCCATCAGTATTGCACCCGACGGATCGGCACAAAACGCGCTGATAACGTGGTGGGTGTCATGGTCATCAAAACCGCTCAGTACAATTTCTTCTTTATCGGCTTTATCGTCGCCATCGGTGTCTGTATAGAGTTTCAAATTCGTGCCTTGTGAAATATAAACGCCTTCGGGCGCGAGTTCAAAACCCGCAGGAATATGCAAATGATCCGCCCAAACGGTCAATTTATCCGCTTTAAAATCATTGTTTGTATCTTCTAAAATGATGATTTTATCATTAGGTTTAGCATCACCGGGGCGATAATGCGGGTAGGTGGGCATCACGGCCACCCACAATCTGCCCTTGTTATCAAAAGACATTTGCACAGGATTAGCCAATTCTGTAAATTCTTTTTCGGACGCAAAAAGCTCAATTTTAAACCCTTCCGCCATCGTAAATCTTTTCAAAGCATCTTCACCATATAGATAAGGTGAGTTTTCACCAATCAATTTGGCGTTGGTTTCAACGGGTTTTAATTGCAGCGTTTTGGCATCGGCAGCGGCTACATCAAAAGGGCGATTTTCGGAAGCCTCTCCATTAAAAGCATTATTATTGGCGGCATACCACACGGCAGTATCCCGAATAATGGTCATTTGGCGAATTTTAGTTACTTCATCGGGATAATTATCCGGACCGAAAGGTTTATAACGTCTGCCATATACATGTACACCATTTGGAATTTTAAAATCATTATGCCAAAACCAGTCTTTTTCTAAAACAGCATCTTGGATAGCTTTGCGATTGTTTTCGTTTTTAATACCATCATTTTCAAAAAGCTGATCAACTAAATAAGGAGCAAATTTTTGATACCCCTCAGTATTTAGTTGGCATCCGTCAATCGTGAGTTGTTCGCCTGTGGCAAACCACCTTTTTGTAGGGTTAAATACATCAACAAACAAAATATCGTATTGAGCCGCTACTTCTTGAATGGCTTTTGTATAGAGCTCAAGGTTTTTATTTTCATTAAAACCATTGGGTAAATCATATTTATCCGACAAATTTTGAAAAGCAATCGGTGAGACCAACGCCAACTGAGGGGGGGTAACACTATTATACTTTTGCGACAAAGTGTACTTTACAAAAGCAGTTAATTCTGCTTTGAATCTCGGTAAACCCGCTTCCCCTTCAAAGGATTCGCTGTATCCAAAAAATGCTAAAAGGACATCCGTCTTCAAATTAGTGAGCCACTCATCGGGCTTAGGAAAAAAACCTTCGCTGTGAGATGGATTAGCAAATTCAGTCTGAAATTGAGCTGCATCGGGGAAAGCCCAAGGGTCATTGCGCGCAGAATGAGGTCTGAAACCAGGCGTGTCGCCCCCATCGCACATATTGCGAATGGTGAGATTATGCTCCGGAAAGCGCAAATGCAATTCGGTATCAAAAAAGCCGTAATTCAACATCCGTGAACCCAAATTGCCGCCTATTAAGGAAATATGCGCGCCTTTCGCCAGTTTTATTTTTTTTGAAGTGGCAGGCAGAAATGCCATTATTATACATAAAGATACAGACAACAGGGCAATTACAAGGAGCCCATTTCTTTTATTCATCCTTCTATTTTTTTGATAAGGCAAGATAAAAGCCTTTCTGAAAACCACAAACAATCCATGCGTTTAATTACATCCAGATTATTTAAAAATTTAAAAGTAGTCGGATTTCAAATAATTGCTGTGATTTTTGGCGACATCTAATCCTTTGAAACGGTGGGTTGTACGATTTAAAAATCAGTTTAAATCATACAAATTTCAACATTGCAGTATTTCCGTAAGTCAGCTAATACGGAAATACGCTATTTTTTGAAAACATAATTCGGGTCTATTTGCTGTATTTTTTGCTTGACAATTGCCTTTTTTTGTTCAAAATCATCCTTGATTGCCTCGAATACTGAGGGGTATTGATTCATTATCTCAGACATGACAATATTCCTCAACATCGGATTTTGGCGAAAATCTTCTGTGGTTTTATCCATGATGTCGGTCATACCTAAACGACGGTAGGTTGTTTTGATTTTTTCGATAGCCGTATCGGTAGCTTCTGGGTGCGATTTTGTGATAGACCGAATGGCATCGTTGATACTGTGTGAATAGTTTTTTTCTAACCCTTCGTATTCATCAATAAGCGGTTTGAGTTTTTCGGCTTTTTCACGGGCTAATCGCGCTTTTTCCTCTTGTTTTTCGGTTTTAATTTGTTCAGCCGTTTTATAGCCTTTGGACAAGGCATCTAAAAAAACACCCGCAGGATTTAAGGCTTTCCCAACTTTGATGCGATTTTTTGTGTATTCGATGGCTTGAAGCACCTGAGCTTCTTCTCTTCCCTCCAACCGTTTTATAAACTCGGCTTGCTCAACGCCCCACCAATCACTGACAATAGCAAAGTATTTCTCAAACAATGGCGACATTATCAATTGATTTTTTTTAGCTGTTTTGTCCTCAGCTATCAACTCGAAGTCAGTAAAAACGGGGTCATTCGATAATTCGAACAACGGCAACTGTGCTATTTCTCTTATTTTGGGTGTTTTGGTTTTGGGTACGGATTCTGTACTTTTTTCGAGCAATCTCTGCGCTTTATTGGATTTGATGATGAAACGAATCGAAGTGACTTGTTTTGACCCTCGCTTTTTCAGTTCTTCGTAAGTAAAACTGATGTCGGTGCAACGCAACAAATCTTCTTGGGCTTTGTCCACAATACGCTTTTTGAAATGGCCATAAAGTTTGTATTCTGTCTCTTCGATGGCCAAAACGTTGCGCAGGTCTTCAATCGTGAATGTCCTCTCTCCTATCCTTTCGTATTGTTTCAACAATTCGTAAACCCTTTTGGAATAAAAAGAAGAAATACCGATAAAATTTTCAAGTGCAAAGTCTTTGTATCGCTCATTTGTGGCTGTCAGTATGGGCTTGATTTTCCTCGGCACTTCAAAAAGGATATAACTGTCTCCGTCGTTCGTGACAACAGTTTCTACAGATGCAAAAATATGGCTTCTGAGGTGCCGAAATTCGTCTCTTGAAATTGTCGAATTGGTAATATAGCGATCTTGTAAGGCATGAGCTGCCTGTATGATGCGTTGGAATGCTCTCTTATCGTCTTGTAATTGGTAGTTTTCTATGATTTCACTGATTGGAATTTTATATTCGTCTTTTATATCTTTTTCTTTGCGCAAAATAGACAAAAATTTGTCCCATACACGTGCTTCCCACATCGTCATCTTGTAACGAGCTTCGATTAAATCGTTGGATTTTCGGACAATCACCATGTCCTGAAACTGCTTTTGCAAATGTTCGGTTGTCTTGCGCATGTACTAAAAAGCGTTATTTATAGCAAATATAAAAGGCTATTATCACAATTCAAAACTCTTGTGATAATTCACCCCGCAAATTGTGATAATTCACCCCGCAAATTGCGATAATCCGCCCCGCAAATTGTGATAATCTACCCCGCAAATTGTGATAATTCACCCCGCAAATTGTGATAATTCACCCCGCAAATTGTGATAATAGTAACCGCTAAACACTTGATAATCAGTATAAAAGATAGGTCAGAAAGATGATTAAATAATAAATAAAATGAAAAAACATCATCAAAAGGTAATTACAAAGGTTTGCTGTTAATGATGCTGTATTTTTTTCAAAAATAATTTTCTTCTATTTTTGTTTTTTGAATCTCCCATTTTGCGCGCAACCCTCTTTTTTTTGGGATATTTTTGAGGCTATTATCCTAATTTTACGGATTTCAGTATTTCATACTTTCAGTAAACTGTATTATGGGTCAACTCCAATACCTGTTTGATATTCATTTTGCTGAATGCAGTATTTACTGAAAGTATGAAATCAACATATAAAAGTTGCATCCGATTATTGACCGCCTTGCTCCAATTCTTTTTGAATCAGTAGGATAATAAACTCGCGGATGGATTTTTTTTCTTTGATAATACGGTATTTGAGTGATTCGTGCAGACTTTCGGGCATATCTACTGTTACGCGTACATTTTTTTCTTTAGGTTCTTCGACGATGGTTTTCTGTACGATTTGTACTGAGGGGGTCGGAGTGAGTAAGGTTTGATGGGCTTTTTCGATTTGAGCCGCCAATAATTTATCTTCTAAGGATGGTTTTTTCATATTTATATTGATTCAATTTTAAGTGAGTGAAATGTTTTTGATTTCTTGAAACAGTGATAGCATTTCGTCTTTTGCTTTTTTATCGAGATACTCTATGACTCCTTTTCCTTCAATTTTAGCTTCACGATAGGCCACACGATAGGACAATTTGCTACCTAAAAGCGGTAAACCGTATTTTTCTAAGACCCGCTTGACCTCGCGGTCTATTCTCAGAGCATCGTTGTATTTGTTCATGGCAACCGCTGATTTTACGGAGCCGCCTAAGTTTTCTTTCATCATTTTAGATTGATTGAAGCGGACCATAAATCGCTCGATGGCCCGTACTTCTTCGATGCTCGGCAACACTGGAATGATAACGACATCGCTCAACAAAATAGCACGACTCGACAATTCAAACAAAGCTGGCGCACCGTCAATGACGACAATATCAAACGCTTTCTTCAAAGTTAAGACTTGCTCGACAATATCTTCTTGCGTGACAGATACAACTTGGATAGGAAGCAATTCGCTCCCTCGGTCTTTGCCCCAATCAGCTGTACTTTGGATTTCGGAGTCTGTGTCAATGAGGCAGACTTTTTTACCATCGTGAGCAAAACAAACGGCCAGATTTTGAGCGATTGTCGTTTTGCCAATCCCGCCTTTCAAACTTGTTACAGAGTAAACCATTGATTAAAATTTAGAAATTGAAATGTGTGGTGATAAGAGAGCGTAAAGTTACAACTTCTTTATGATTTACTGAAATACTGTATTGTAATTTTCAGTAAATCAGTATTGCGCCGTATTTCAGTATCTGCTGAAATACTGAAATATTCACTTTGTCATGCTTTTTGTTAAACTTTGGCGCACGCAGGATGTGATTTTTGTGCGCTTTTTTGAGCAATAAGCCAATTTTTATTTTATTTCTAAACCTTGTGAGCTGATGGGCTTAACGTGTCTTAAAACCAATATTGTAGAAATGGGGTTTTAGGTTCATTGTTTCAGTATTTGCTGAAATACTGAAACAATGAAATGCACAATTACTGAAAACTGCTTGTGATGAGAGTTTGATTTTCCAAAAGCCATGGCTGGGGCTTTATGCCGTCTGTTAATCTTTTGAGTTTGTAATAAAGGTACTCAAAATTTGTCTGCAAAAGTCAAAGCCTTATTCGCCCAACTGTTTTGTGCTGCAAAAATTTGACGCTTTGCTTTTTCGGCAGCCGTGGACGTATGGTGTTCAAAACTGAAAGCAAACGAAGCAGCCGAGTCGGCAATGGTAATGATGGAGGCAAAATCACTTAAATCCGCAAATGGCGTAGCGACGACGGGCTTACCAGCCGCCAAATATTCATTGATTTTTAAGGGATAGATGCCTGCTGTGAGGTCGTTTTTCACAAAAGGAATCAAGCAAGTATCGAACAGACCAACCCAAGCGGGCAAATCTTGAGGCGGTTGCGAGCCAACGAGATGTACATTGGGAAAAGCATAAAGACGGTTTTCGTATTCTTTGCGAGTGATGCGACCTACAAAAACGTAGTGATACTGAGGGGTGGTGGCGATAAGGTTTTCTAACAAATCGTAATCCAAACGTTCATCTACTGAGCCTAAATAGCCTATTATTTTAGCGTTTTTGGGTATTTTTACTAAAAACTGTTGACTTAAACGCTCTGATACTGAGGGGGGTGTTTGAGCGGCAAACAGGTCGTAGTCCACACCGTTTTTGACCAAATGACAGTGTGGATGTTCTTTCGATTTTTTCTCAAAAAGCCCTTGCGATGAGACGATGACGGAGTCCACATGCTGCAAAAATATTTTTTCTAAACGTGCGCCATGTTGCCCTGCCCAATGTGCTGCGCCAATTTCGTCGTAGCAATAATAGACCAAGCGCGCCTCATCCAAACGACCCGCCAATGGCACACCATAAAAAGGATTGAAGGCGTTGACCATCGTATAGTTTTTGAAATCGAGGGTTTTTAATGCCTTTTTAATGGTTTTTTCTAAAAAAAAGGCGTTAAAATGATTGAGGACATCATAGATTTTAGGGTTTTTGATAAAATTGGTTGGTACAACAGGCGGCAGTGTCAGAACATGAAGTGCCGCACCGTTGTCGAGATTGACCTCTTGCAAACGGGATTCTAAACCCGCCATACGTTGCCACTCAGCAAAACTTTTGCCTCGTATGCTGTGCGCAAAATCCTTCCATGTGTAGGCGTAATCAACGTACAAAACGCGGTGATTTTTGGCCAATTCGCTCATAAGTTGAACCGTTGATTTCAGATAATTGCCTTTCCAAGCTGGAAAAGCGAGGCAAACGATGTCCATTTGTTGAGATTTTAGTGCAGTTTTGATTTACAATACCTGTTTTTCGAGGATTAAAAGTTCTTTTGAAATGAGGAAATGAAAAGGAAATATATTCGGATTGAGACCCCTCAGTATGGGCAGTTTGCGGAGTAAAGAGTGACTCAAACGTTGAGCTATTGCGAAACCTTGCGGTCTGACGATGTGCATCAGTTGCTCGTGTGTGAGGCGATTCAAGCCTTTGTAGGCGGCGACGAGGTCGCTTTCATGTTCGCCTGTGATGACTTGGTTTTTCTTTTCAATCCAATTCAACAATATACCTTCGGGCAAAAACTGACACCAAGGCAGCTTTGTAACACGTACAACATGCGACGCATACGGGCTTTGCCAAGGTGGATAACTGACGAAAATGCGTCCTTTGGGTGTTAAAATACGTTTGAATTCGGCAAAAATCTTTTCTAAAATAGGGTAGGGGATGTGTTCGACAACATCATTGAGAAAAATAGCATCGAAACTGCCTTCATACTGAGGGGGTAGCGGATGCGTTGTTATATCGCGTTTTTCAAATTGAACGTTCTCGATTTTATGTTTAGATTTCAACTGATTGGCGATGGCAATGTGATGACCATCAATGTCTAAACCCATGATTTCGCAGCAACTCCCATTTTGTGCCAACCACAGAGTCATACCGCCCATGCCACAGCCAAAATCTAAAACCCGTTTGCCTTTGAGGTTGAAATGTTGTTTGATAAATGCTTTGTCAACATGGAGGTGGCGTGCGGTGTTGCTCAAAAAATTGTTTTCGGCATATGCCATGCTTTTTGCTAAGAGTTCTTGATTCATTTTTAAATAGCTATTTGGTTATTAGTCAGATGTTTAAGAAAATAATGGTTTCATAATATTTTATTCTGTCGTCCAATTGCGGCGTGCCAAACGTTTGACCCAACGGCGTAAAACGCTGCGTTTGCGTGGCAATTCGCCCAAGCTGTCTTCCAACAAATCCAACCGTGTGGCGTTCAAAATCAACCGAGCAGGGCGTTTTAGAAACTGATTGACGGTTGCCAAAGCCCGACGGTCTGCATTGGACCAAGTGCGATTGGCACGACACACGAGTAAGGTTACGTCCACTTGACTGAGCAATTTTGCAGGAAAATTGCCACTACCGATGGCTGGAATTTCAGTAACAATATACTGACAACGGTGCCAACCTATGTTTTGATTGTCTATCAAGTCTAACTCGTCTTCTTTTTCAAAAAGTGTGAAATCGGCTTTGTAGAATAAATCATCTTCATGCGTCGTACCTTCTGAAAGGTTATCGGGACGGAGAAACAAGACGCGGTAGCCATAAGAACGCAATTTCTGAACCGTCGCCGATGCAATCATAGTTTTGCCATCGCCAGAGTTGGGACTCAAAAAGGCCAAGCGCGCTACGACGTTTTTGCTGTGCAACTTGAGGTCAATTTTAAGATGTTGCAAAAGTTGTTCAACCGAACGTTCGACAATCAAAGGGAAATTGACACGGTTGTGCTGCATCCAATTTTTAGGCAATTTGGGAAAAGCCGCAAAAAGAGCCAAACCTGTCGTTGCCGCAGCATTTTCTGGGTCGCGCAGCGATTTGTCGAGCAATTCAAGAGCAATCATCAATGCCAAGGGTAAAATCAAACCTGCTAAACCCGCCACAATTATCAACATCGCCCGCTTCGAGGGTTTGGGTTTGTCGGGGAAAAAAGGCGCATCTACCACTCTCAGATTGCCCGACAACATCATGTTGAATTTGTGCAAACGGGCTTGGTTGTAGCTGTGCAAGTTTTCGAGGTAAGCGCGTTCAGCGACATCAATTTCGCGCTCCAATCGTTTGATTTTTGAACCCCACGGTGCAAAACGGCTGTAAATACGGTCAAATTCTGATTTTCTTTCTCTGAAAACATTCAATCGTGCCAGACCTTGTTCCACGTCAATCCATTGCGTGAGCCATTGCGCCAGCACATTTTTGGTGTCAATGCCTTCGGGTGTGCGCTCGACGGCAAAGGTGGCATCGGCGTTGTGGCGCATTTCCTTGCGCAAGTATTCGATTTGAGTATTGATTTGGTTGAGTTGTCGCGTATCAATTTGGGCAGTCGTATCTTCCAAAGAACCAATTTCCAAAGCTGCTGCTCGGCTCGATGCCTGTGCCAATTGATTGCGTTGGCGTGCCAAGTTTTGATTGATTTTGGGCAAATTGATCCGACTGCCGATTTGGGCTTCCAGATTGCGGCGTGCCGAGTCGGCTGCTGCCAATCGCATCATCTCTTTGAAATACAATTCGTCCAAATCTTCTTTTTTGGCGGCAATAAAACGTGTCTGCTCGTAGTAGTTGATGATTTTGTTGTTCACCATAAAATTCAGCATATTGTCCTCTTTGCCATTCAAGGTGGCAGCACTTTCTTGGGTCGCATTCTCAAAAAATGCCAATACATCGCTCGTTTGACCTTCTTTGTTGGCGCGGTATTTTTGGAAAAAAATATCAGTCAAAATCTTGATGGTATTGCGACATACTGAGGGGTCGGTTGAGGTGTAAGAGAAGCGCACCATATCAGAGTTCCCTTCGCGTTTGATGACCATTTCTTGCAGATGCTCGATGCCCCAAAGCGGATGTTTACCTGACAGAATGGCTTTGATGTTGTTGTCTTCTGGATTGTCACGCCATGCTTTGATATTGTTTAGCGTTGTTTCAAAAGACTGATTGTCAACGATTTGTGTTCTTACGGTGCTATTTATGTCTTTTTTCAAATCTTCAAAAGCGGCTGCACTGATGATTTCTACTGAGGGGGCCGTTTGGATCAAGGCTTGTGCCAAAAGTCGGGCCAAAACCTCCTCTTGGGTTTCGCGAGAACGTGCAATGCCGAGGATATTTTCCATTTCGTTGTTGGTGTAGGCGTAATCAATACGACCACCATTCGATGATTCGATATTGTAGCCCGACACCAAACCTGTGTTGATGACGGTGTGCGATTGATATTCTTTAGGCGTGTCGCGGGTCAAGTGAAAAGTGACTGCGGCGGCTGTCAACATTGATAAACTCAATAAAAGCCAATTGCGACTGACGAGGCGGAGAAAATTGATAAAATTCATTTTTAAATATTTGTCTCTTCTTTTTTTAAAATTGATGGTACAAATCTCAGCCTTTTGCCTTCAAAGGGGCGTTACTTTTCGTAAATTGGTATGTTTACAAGGTTTTTCAGCACCAAACTCAGTTTTTTGGCTTCAGACTTAGCTTGTTCGTACTGTTCTTGTGCGCTGTTGAGTTTTGCCAAAAGCGTCGCATATTCGGTAGGCTGATAAGTGCCTTCTTTGAAATATTTTTCGGCAACAGAGAGTGCCAAACGATGATTTTCAACGCCTTCTGCCTTGAGTTTTATGATTTTGAGTGCCAACTCCAGATTGGTGTAGAGCGTCGCCACTTGTTCGCGAATCACTTGTTCTGTTTGCCGACGTTCTTCGGCGAGGCGGTCGAGCTGCATGTGCTGGAGGCGGGCTTTGTCGCGGCGATTGACCACATCGCCGCCCGTGATGCGAAAACCGAGCGTAATATTCGTATTGACATTCTTGCGGTCGTTGAGCAAGTAACGTGTTACAGTGCCATTGTCGGTGGCATCTAACACACTACCATTGCCATACATGGTTTGACCATTGACCACAATGAGGTCAGCCCAACTGCGTTTTTGTACCTGCCAAGCCAAGGTTTGGCGGGTGACATCCACGGCATTGGCGCGGATTTCTGGCGCATTTTGGAGTGCCGCTTCGGTCAGAATACTGAGGGGGCGTAGTTTGAGCGTTTTTTCGTTGTCGAGGTCTTGTGCTGTGGTGTTTGAGCAAAAAAATAAGCTGGCAACGAGCGTTGCAATGAGTCTGTAAGTCATTGAAAATTAATTTTTTAAGTTTGAAAAGTCTCTTTTTTACAATTGAAAATAGGCTTAATTTTTACTTGAATACTGAGGGGTATCTAAAACGAGGAAAAGAAAATTTGGGGTCAATCTTGGGCCATCGCCATTTGCCTTGCCGCATAAACGGTTTTTCGATAAATATATAAAACACGATTGAAAGACCCCCGATGATGGGCAAAGCAAAAGCTGCTTGTAGAAGCAGATTGAGGGCGTAAATATTCGTCAGAGTTATAGGGTGCGTGAATCGAATCAGACCTTCGAGCAGCGGCAAATGTGTCAAGTAAATGGTGTAACACATGCCACCAAAAGCCGCAATCCAATTGTTTTTAAGCATTTTTTTGATAAAAAAGCCTTTGAAAGCAGCTACAAAGAGCAGAAAAAGAGCCAAATTGAAAATCACTGTTTTGACTAATTCTTCTGTCCAAGTGTAAAACAGCGCGAACAATGCGGCTATGGCGACTATATCCCAAAGTTGTTGCCTGAGTTGTGAACTGAGTTTGGGGAGGCGGTCAAAAGCTCTCAAGCTTTTAAAATCTTTAAATTTATACAAATCGGCCACTAAAAACCCAATGAGAAAATTGGGCAAACGCCCCAATAAAGTAGCTTTCATCGGAAAATGCAGCCAACCGCATTTTGCCATCAAAACGATGTAGAGGCCTATAAAAATAGCCAAACCTAAGCGTCTTTTGGCCCAATCGTCAATGCTGAAATAGGCTTTTGCCAAAAAAGGAGCGATGAGGTAGAACTGAATTTCAATCTCTAATGACCACGCCACGGGATTTATAACAGAATAGTCACCAAAGAAAAACCAATTGGTATAAGTCACCGAAGCCAGCCAATGAGGCAGTATTTCAGTCGCCGAAAACACATCTTTTGCTACCAAAATCAAGGCAAAAACAGACATCCAAATCAGATAAGGTGGCTCGATGCGTGTCAATCGGCGGCTGTAAAATGATTTTATACTGAGGGGGGTACTTTTTTCTGTAAAAGGCAAAGCCAAAACGAATCCGCTGATGGCAAAAAACAAAAACACGCCCACTGTGCCACGGCTGACCCAAAAAGCAACCACATCCTCGCGCAGAGGCGTGGCAAAGTCAGTTGGAAAAAAGCGCACCATTCGTTCGCTGAGGTGCTGAATGATGACCAAAAAAATGGCGACAAACCGCAGCCCGTCCACTTCTGCGAGATAGGTTGCGCCGCTTGGTGTCGGTCGTTTGATGTGTTGTAAAATGGTGTTGAGCATTGCTATCTCTTCTTTTTTGATGTTACAAAGGTCAAGAAAGAGACTTTGGTAGGGCTTGTGTTTTCGTTTTTTGGTAGGTTTTGACGGATTTTTGGTAAACGCCCCCCTCAGAGTAGATGGTATTGTGGCTTTATATTCAATGAATACTCCCTGTGTTTCATTAAAAACACCATATTTGTGGTGGCTGACTTTTAATTAATGATAATCTAAGAAACTGTTTTAAACCTATCACTCACTGTTTCTCGCTACACTCTCCGAAGGAATCCTTTGGACAAAATGCGCTCTATAAAAAATCCTCTTTGTAAGTTTTTTTCTGCTTGCAGTGAACGCACATATTGCGCCACCAAGCTAACAGCATGGAAAAACAGTGAGAAATCGTATTTGTAGGTTTTAAAACAGTTTATAAAATACAACCATGCAAAAAATACATTTCTTGCTGATTTTACTCTTGCTAATCACAGCTTGCCGACCCACAAAAAAGATTGAAGCGGGTGTTTCAAAGGCTGATTTTTCTAAACCTAAAGACCTCGCGGGCATGAAACTGGTCTGGCAGGACGAGTTCAATACTGAGGGGGTGCCTGACACGGCGACTTGGGAACACGAACACGGTTTTGTCCGCAACCATGAACTGCAATGGTATCAACCCGACAATGCTGTTTGCAAAAACGGGGTCTTGCTCATCGAAGCCAGACGCACCAATCAGCCGAATCCGAATTTTAAGGAAGGGCAAAATGATTGGCGCAATCGTAAAAACATCACATTTACGTCGTCGAGTATCAATACACGCGGCAAAAAAGATTGGTTGTTCGGGACATTTCTCATTCGTGCTCGAATAGATACGACGCTGGGGGCGTGGCCCGCAATTTGGACTTTGGGCGTTAAAGAACCGTGGCCCGAGAAAGGCGAAATTGACATCATGGAGTTTTATCGCCGCAACAATGTACCGATTGTTTTGGGCAATTTTGCATGGGGAACAGGCAAACCTTATGTCGCTAAATGGGACGGAATGGATGTACCCCTCAGTCATTTTACCAAAAACAACCCAAAATGGGTCAACGAATTTCACATTTGGCGCATGGATTGGGATAAAAACAGCCTCAAAATCTATCTCGACGATGAATTGATAAATGAGGCGGATTTTACAAAAACCATCAATCCAGACGGTAAAAACCCTTTTTTGCAACCACATTATCTGTTGTTGAATTTGGCAATTGGCGGCGATCACGGCGGTACGCCCCGCGAATCCACCCAAACAATTCGGTATGAAGTGGATTATGTGCGGGTGTATCAAAAAATAGAATAGTTTTGTGTGTTTGACACGTTTATAAGGCGTGGATGTAAAAAGTTTCTCTTCGGAGTGAATGTTTTTGACACACAAAAAAAATTTATTCTCAACTACTTAATTTTTAGTTCCAATATGACTACACGCAGAAGCCTTTTGAAAAGCCTGTCTTTGACGGGCGTTTTGGCGAGTTTGAGAACGCCTTTTTCGGTTTTTGCTCAACCGCAATCGTCCTACCCCTCAGTCATGGGTGACGACCGTTGGTTTTGGGCGAGTACGCTGCACAAAATCGTGAATCCTGTCATCAAAAACTTGGCAGAAGGGACGCTGGTGGAGAAAATGCCGCTTGAAACACCACCGAATTACTTTTTAAAAGTTAAAAAAGTTACTTATTTGGAGGCTGTCGGGCGGACACTGGCAGGCGTTGCGCCTTGGTTGGCGTTGCCCGATGACGACACACCCGAAGGTCGGCTGCGGAAACAATTAAAAGCCGATTTACTGAGGGGGTTGCCGCGTTGTGTGGACCCTAAGAGCCCCGATTATTTGAATTTCCGCACCGAAGGGCAGCCGATTGTTGATGCGGCTTTTGTGGCACATGGTTTTTTACGTGCGCCCAATGTTTTGTGGCAACCTTTGGACGATTTGACTAAAAAACGTTTTGTGGAAGAGTTCAAATCTTTGCGCGACCGCAAACCCGCTTACAGCAATTGGTTGTTGTTTTCGGGCATTACAGAGGCGTTTTTGTTGTCAATTGGCGAACAAGCTGACCCATTTCGGATAGATATAGCCATAAAAAAAATGAAAGAATGGTATGTGGGCGATGGTTGGTACAGCGACGGCGACCGCTTTGCGATGGATTATTACAATTCGTTCGTGATTCATCCGATGCTCGTGGATATGCTCAAAATTTGCGTCGAACACAAAATGGCAACGCAAAATGAGTACGACGAAGCCCTCAAACGCATGGTGCGCCACGCCGATTTTCAGGAGCGTCTGCTGTCGCCCGAAGGGACTTTTCCTGTTTTTGGGCGTTCGATGACCTATCGGGCGGGTGCATTTCAAGTCTTAGCCCAAACTGCTTTGATGGAACAACTGCCCGAACACATCGCACCCGCCCAAGTACGGTCGGGTTTGACCAAAATGTTGCGGCAGTTTTTTGAAGGTTCTCAAAATTTTGATAAAAATGGGTGGTTGTTATTGGGTTTCAATGGGTCACAACCGATGATTGCGGACGCTTACACCTCAACGGGCAGTTTGTATCTGACAACACTTGGGTTTTTGCCTTTGGGTTTACCCGCAACGCATCGGTTTTGGACAGACCCCGCAGCAGATTGGACAGCCAAAAAGGCATGGGCAGGACAGTCTGTGAAAAAGGATTATCGAGTGGGCTACTGATTTTACCCCTCAGTATTTTTTATACAAAAAACATGATGACACGCTTTTTTCACCACCTTTTGTTCAAATAACAAAACAATCAGAATAATGAAAAATCAATGGCTTTTAATCTTCTCTTTCGCGCTCATTATGAGTTGTACGACTACCAAAACCGCCCGCTTTGCCAAAGACAAAACCTTGTTAACAGCAATTGACCAAAATTTCAAAGATGCAGTCGAGCAATACAAGTTTCTGGCAAAAAACCTACCTGCTGATAAGTTTCCCAAAACTTATTTTCCTAAAACAGACACATACGAATTCAGTAATTCGGAGTGGTGGTGCAGTGGGTTCTATCCTGGGTCGCTCATTTATTTGTATGAACACACCAAAGACCCCTTTTTGCAGACCGAAGCCGAGCGCATTTTGAAGGTGTTGGAAAAAGAAAAGAACAATACCACCACCCACGACTTAGGTTTTATGATGTTTTGCAGTTTTGGCAATGCCAAAGACTTGCTCAAATCTGCCAATCCGATGGATTACAAAAGTATTTTGTTGCAAAGTGCCAAGTCATTGAGTACCCGTTTTGCCCCCTCAGTAGGCTGCATCAAATCGTGGGATTCGCGCAATCCCAAAGACTTTTTGGTCATTATTGACAATATGATGAACCTCGAATTGTTGTTTTGGGCAACCCGCGTTTCGGGCGATTCTTCTTTCTACAAAATCGCTGTGACCCATGCCAATACCACGATGAAACACCATTTTCGTCCCGATTTTAGCTCCTACCACGTCATCAATTACGACAAAGAAACGGGCGGTGTTCAACAGAAAAAAACAGCGCAAGGCTATGCCGATGGTTCAGCTTGGGCGCGTGGACAGGCTTGGGGTTTGTACGGTTACACGGTGATGTTTCGTGAAACCCACGACAAACAATATTTAGAACAAGCCCATAACATCGCTCGTTTTTTGCTCAATCACCCCAATTTGCCTGCCGATAAAATTCCATTTTGGGATTTCAATGCGCCCGACATTCCAAATGCCCTGCGCGATGCATCGGCGGCTTCAATTACGGCATCGGCTTTACTGGAGTTAGCCACTTACAGTGATGCCAAAATGGCTTCTAACTACTTCAAAACCGCCGAAACGATGCTCAAATCGCTGTCAAATCCAACTTATAAAGCGGCTTTTGAGAAAAATGGCGGTTTTTTAATCCAACACGGCGTAGGGCATATTCCACAAAAAACGGAGGTAGATGTGCCATTGACTTATGGTGATTATTACTACTTGGAAGCGATGCGACGGTATAAAAATTTGCCTAATCGCTGATTTTACTAATAAATGATGAATAAAATACAGCGTTTCTTGGGAGAATATCTGGGTGAATAACGCCCAAATAGATATATTTACACAAAAAAGAAACGCATGTCACATCACCATCACGACGAAGATTTCAGACTCAATACGCCCGATTTTGCCGATTTGAATCGGCAACTCGATAGGCGGCATTTTCTCTCAAAAACGGCATTCGGTTTGGGGGCGATGGCTTTGAATGGTCTTTTGGGTAGTACCAATGCGCTGAGCAATACCCCCTCAGTATTGACCGATATTCAGCAGATAGTACCCAAGGCCAAACGGGTTGTGTATCTTTTTATGGCTGGCGGACCTTCTCAGTTTGAGACATTTGATTATAAGCCCAAATTACAAAATATGTTGGGTCAAGGCTTGCCTGATAGTGTGCGACAAGGACAACGATTGACGGGTATGAGTGCCAATCAAGCCATTTTACCCATTGCGCCTTCGGCATATTCTTTTAAACAATATGGTAAAAGTAAAACTTGGGTAAGCGAATTACTGCCTCATACAGCGCAAGTAGTGGATGATTTGTGCATCATAAAATCCATTTATACCGAACAAATCAACCACGACCCAGCTATTACCTTTTTTCAAACGGGGCATCAATTACCCGGACGACCATCTATTGGTTCGTGGTTGAGTTATGGTTTAGGGTCTGAAAACCAGAATTTACCGGCGTTTATCGTCTTAGTTTCTAAAAATGCGCCTAAAGACCAACCGTTATACGCCCGTTTGTGGGGCAATGGTTTTTTACCGTCAGAGTATCAAGGCGTACAATTCAGAAGTGGCAAAGACTCTGTTTTATTTCTCAATGACCCCGAAGGATATGATGGTGCGGATAGAAAACAGATGTTAGATTATCTGTCGAAACTCAACCAAATGCAAAATGAGGCTTGGGGCGACCCAGAAGTGGATGCCCGTATCGCCCAATATGAGATGGCATTTCGGATGCAAACGTCTGTGCCTGAAGTGATGGACACCTCGAACGAACCCGATGAAGTTTTTGAATTATATGGAAAAGATAGCCGAGACAAGGGCTCTTATGCTGCGAACTGCCTTTTAGCCCGTAAATTATTGGAGCGTGATGTGCGATTTGTGCAATTGTACCACCAAGGTTGGGACCATCATGGCGGTTTGCCCAATGCTATGAGGCATCAATGCCAACAAATAGACCGCGCCACCGCTGCTTTAATTATTGATTTAAAACGGCGTGGTTTATTGGAAGATACGCTTGTGGTATGGGGTGGCGAATTTGGCAGAACAGTGTATTCACAAGGTAAGTTGGCAAAAGAAGATTATGGTCGAGATCATCATCCGCGTTGTTTTTCGATGTGGATGGCGGGAGCAGGTGTTAAAGCAGGGATAAGTTATGGTGAAACAGACGATTTTAGCTACAATATTATCAAAGACCCTGTTCATGTACATGATTTTCAAGCCACACTGCTACATTTAATGGGCATTGACCATGAACAATTGACGTTTAAATTCCAAGGCCGTCGCTATCGCCTAACAGATGTGCATGGGCAGGTCGTGAAAGGAATTTTGGCTTAATTTACTGAGGGGGGCGATAACTGACTGTATCGCCCTGAAATAAGTTGACACTATTCAGTTAAAACCATTCATTTAGTTTAAGTAATTAGGAATAAGTTTTCGCGTGTTTGATACTCACTGTTTTGCGCTATGCGCAAAAGACGTACGTTGAAAGTTTTTCTATTGGAGCGAGCGATTTTTTGATTAAAATTTTGGCTTTGCCAAAATTTTAATCAAAAAATCGCTCGCTCCTCAAAGTCCTTTTCGCCGCCAAAGGCGGCGTTTGAAATGCACGAAAACTTATTTTTGACTACTTAATTTTCTTCTACAATCTTCACATCCCACGCTTCCAAATTGAGGTTGCTCTCTTTGCTAACAGGTTGATTCGATAATAATTCTGTACCGTTGCCAAAAACATATTTCATTTGTTGCGGTGTTGGCGAATAGTTAAAAATATAGCGAATGGTTTTGCCTTGCTGATTCACACCTGATTTTACGATGGTTGGGAAAGCAAATTGTTGCTCCGTTTTCCATAAATTGGCTTTTTCGACGACATTTTTTAGAATCTTTTCGGTCAAAACCGAAGAAGTCAGACACCCAACATATGTCGCTGTGCCTTTGCCAAATGTATTTTGCGTCACAGCTGCATAATTACCCCAGACTGGATGGTCATAATAAGCCAAAACTTTGGCTGTTGTGGGTGTAATCAGTTCCATCCATGTCGTTACTTTATTTGCATTGCCTGCGCTGAATGGGTCATTTTTCAACTTCACATTCTGAGGAATAGTAAATTGGCTATAAGTTATGCCACACGCGTCATTGATGATGCCAGGTTGAATACTGCTTCTGACTTTGACATGCTCGTCTGAAAAACCGCTTTTAAAACTGTACAGCACATGACCGCCTTCTTTTACAAATTGGTTGAGTTTTTTCAAAATATCGTCTGAAGCTGCATAAAGAACAGGCACAACTATGAGTTTATATGCACTCAGCTCAGTATTTTTTGTAGCATCTAAAAAATCAATGCCTATATTCATTTTGTAAAGAGCGTCGTAGTAGGGGCGCAATATGTCGTTGTAATTTTCGCTTGCCCCCCAACCAAAACTAAACGCATTGAACGCTGTTTGTGCTTCATTGCTGAATAAGATGGCAACATCGTTTTTCTTCTTTATATTGATGAGTTTGTCCGATAATCTAAGAAAGTCTTTTCCGATAGTTTGTGCTTCTTTGTAGGTCGGATTGGGCTCAAAATCGTGGCTCAAAAGTCCTTTCCAGTATGTTTCTGCCGAGTTGTGGATAGAATGCCAATGCCAATAACTCACCATATTTGCTCCCGCAGCCAAATGACTAAAAGCTTGCAAACGCAGTTGGTTGGGATAAGGCACCCATTGAGGAAATCCTTGCGCTTCTGTTTCGATGACAAAAAAGTTTTTCCCGCCTTTCATGGAGCGCGCCAAATCGCCACCCAATGAAATTTCAATGCCCGTCAGATTGTCTTGTGTCGGATGATAAATATCAATGCCTGCAACATCCAATGCTTGTGCTGCTGCAAAATGATCAACATCGGGTTGGATGCCATAGGAATAACCGCGCCATTCGAGGTCAAAGTTTTGTGTGACAAATTGGTTGGGTTTGGCATATTCTTTCACAATTTTTGTTTGCCAAGCCAAAAAATTGGTGACCAGTTGACGTTGAAATTTTGAAAATTCGGCGTTCAAACTGGCATTAATCGAAGCGTTGAACGTGCCATTCACCACAGGAAAATCATCCCAATGATTGATTCTATTGCTCCAATAGTCTAAGCCAAACGCTTTATTTATCGCGTCTAAAGTTTGGAATTTATTTTTCATATAGGCGACAAAAGCCTTCTGTACATTCGCGCCCGATGTGCCATAGTGTTTGGTTTCATTATCCACTTGATAGCCAATGATGGCCGGATGGTCTTTGACATGCGCCAAAATTTGTCGAATCACTCTTTCAGAATGAAACCGGTAGTTTTCGTTGGTGATGTCCATATTTTGCCGTGCGCCATACTGCCGTTGACCTTGTGGTGTCGTCACCAATAATGAAGGATATTTTTTCGCCAACCAAGTAGGAACAGCATAAGTAGGTGTGCCAATGATGACTTTTATGCCTGCTTTATGCATCGCATTCAAAACACGGTCAATACTTCTGAAGTCAAAAACATTGTCCTGCGGCTCAACGGTACTCCATGTTGATTCTGCGATTCTGACCACATTGATGCCTGTTTCTTTCATCATCGCAATATCCTTTTCGAGTCGGTCGTAAGGCATGTATTCGTCATAATAAGCGACACCAAAAAGTAATTTTTCTGCCTTGAATTGAGCGGATAATTTAATGTTAGACAGTAAAACAATGAGAATGAGCCACAAGCCAATTTGTGAGTGTGTCATTTTGACATTTTTATGCATGCTGAGGGCAATGGTTTTGTTATGCAATACTTTTTTTCAAGTCTTCAATCTGAGCAGCGATTTGTTTGATGAGCGCAGCAAATTTTTTCGATGCATCTCTGAACGCATCTGGATTCATCAATTCTATTTGCCGTATAACCGCATCACGCAGCACTTTATTACTCTGCTACACATCCATGCCCAAACCTTCCAATGGCTGACCAACTTTTTTTACAATGGCATCAATTTTTTTTCCCTGTTTCTCTTCATCAAATGAAAATTTGATGTTCGTGGTAGTTTCCAAATCTTTTTGTGCTTTCAATATCACTTTTTGTTTGAAATTGGCGTATAAAGGATATTCGCCCTGTGTCAAACCCAAAATCAAACGCAAATCGTCAATTTTGAAACGTCTTTTGCCGATTTTTTCATATTGCTTGATTTATCGTTAAAACCATCTGCAATTATACATATAACTTGATGAAAACTAAGTTATAGGAATTGTTTTTTCTAACATAAATGGAAGTTTCTCCCAGTCCGATTTTGGTTATACCACTAAAGCTTTCTTCGCTAAAATAGAGCTATTTCGCATATAAACCGCTCAAAATTTGTCAACCCTTTGGAAGGGTGTTGTTGTTTGAGCATTCAGTAGTGTGAGATGCCGTTATTCCGTCTTTTAGGTTATCCATTATCCATGGTAGTCTGTATCAGGTTTGGACATTCAGAGCATGGGGCGAAATGATTGATTCTTTACAACTTAAAATGCGGCGAAAATCACAATTGCCTGTGCTGTGAGTACCCCCTCAGTATAACTCACAAAATAGACTCTCGAATAGGGCAGGTGTATCAATTGTTATTGTAGAAAATGCTCAGTGCTGTCATAAAAATTGTAGCAACGAATATTTGAATTAGCCAATCTCAAATGAGATCGTGATAGGAGTTAGGTTTTTGTTTTTTGTTTTAAAAAGCGTCTCACGACTTTGTAATAAAAACTATAAAAACAATAAATACTGTTTTTATATTTTTTATAGTAAAAATAATTTTTAAAACAAAAGCTATTTTTACTGCTTTTACTATTTTTATTATAAAAAATATTACTTTTACCCAAAATGGAAAAAACATGGGTGCTAAAATTATTTCAGTTGCTTGCCACAAGGGTGGGATAGGCAAAAAACTTCTATCACACTTCATTTGGCAACGACCTTGGTAACCCAAAAAAGTTTTCGTTCGCTACTACGGATTGTTGAACAAACGCAACCAACGCAGCGAAAACCAAGATGCCATCGAATGTATGCGCCGACTCAAAGTGCCGATGTTTGATAATACTCTAGCCGATGTAAAAGCACTTTCCAAACCTTATACCTGCGAAAGCGTTCTGGACAACAAAGACGGTAAGAGCCGTTTTGAACCATTTTTTAATGAATTTATCACAAAATTTGAACTGTAAACAGTATGGCAAAGAGTAAAAAATCAATTTGGGATGTTCCACAGGATGAAGTCGAACAAGCCGCCAAACAGGTGCAACAAGAAGCCAGTCACCATATTCCTGTGCCGAAAAAGGAAATCCATACGATAGTAGTGGGACCAGAAACCATTGTTGAACCTCCGAAATCTGAAAAAGTAGAAAAACTACAAATCATCTATGTGGATACACCGCATCACACGCAAGCCAAAATCAATGCCGCCATGCGGGGCATGAAATTGGGCAAGTACATCGAGTTTTTGATTGACCAAGATAAAAATAGAGTGCTATAAAAACCATTTTTATAGTAGTTGTATTTTTATGATTAGACTAAAAAATTAAATAGGTTTAGAGAGACGGTATTAGATTTTGACGCATAGTGAGTTAGATAAAATTTAAAATCATGGACAATCAATCACTAATTCCATTTGAGGATAAAGGAATTAGAAAAATCTGGCACACAGATCAATGGTTTTTTTCTGTCATCGATATTGTTGAAGTTTTGACAAATTCGACAACACCACGCCGTTATTGGACAGACTTAAAGCGGAAAGAAGAAAAAGGAAGCGGGCAACTGTACGATTTTGTCGTACAGTTGAAACTGACAGCTACAGATGGGCGGCTACGTTTGACGGATTGTGCTAACACTGAAGGGATTTTTAGAATCATCATGTCAATCCCATCGACCAAAGCGGAACCTTTAAAATTGTGGTTGGCAGAACAAGGCAAACGCACCATCGAAGAGGTCAATAACCCCGAATTGTTAACTGAGCGTCAAGCCGAAATTTATAAAGCCAAAGGCTACAGCGATGAGTGGATAGACCGGCGCATAAAATCCATTGATACCCGAAAAAGATTGACAGATGAGTGGAAAAATCGGGGCATCAAAGAAGGACAGGAGTATAGTCTCCTTACTGCAACCATCGCCAAAGGCACATTCGGTTTGACACCCAGCGAACATGCACAACTTAAAAGTTTGGACAAAGAAAATCTACGTGACCACATGACTCCTTTGGAGCTGATTTTGACAGCCTTGAGCGAAGAAGTCACCCGAACTATCACCATCAATGATGATGCACAAGGTTTCCATGAAAACCACGAAGCTGCCGTCAGAGGTGGGGAGATTGGGCGCAAAGCATTACAGAATGTTGAGGAAGGAACAGGACAAAAAGTGGTATCAGCGCAGAATTTTTTGCACTTGAAAGAGGGTGAAAAAAAAGAAGAATTGCCCCCTTCCTCCGATGAATAGAGAAATGCTACCTACCCCTCAGTATTTTTGTTTATTCTCATGTCAGTTGTTGTTTTAAATGTCGGCTAACAGTTCTGAGCATTGCACTCAGGCGGAATTATAGAGCCGAAACTTCCATTTTTACGATTATAAAACTTGGATTTATGCAAGTCAGCTGTCTGACCTGAAACTCCTTTTGCAGTAGAGTTTTTGTCAATTGAAACTTGCTCTCAATTCCATGAGGCTTTGCTTGGTTTTAGTTTTAGACAATTTACTGAAACTTTGCGCATTCAATTTTGTTGAGACATGAGGTTGTTTCGCTGTGTGACACCAAAATAAGTAGGGGACTCAAGGCAAATGTTTACCTTTGACTTCTTGACTATCGGAACACATGAAAAAAATATTGGCTTTCATTTTATGGGTGTGCCATTGCCTTTTTGTGGCAGGGCAATCGAATATCGAACAGTTTGATTACCTCACCATTACTGAGGGGTTGCCACACAGCACTGTTTATTGTCTGATGCAAGACAAAAATGGTTTTATTTGGGCTGGCACACAGGATGGTTTGGTGCGTTATGATGGTTACGAATGCCGTATTTTTAAACAAAAAACCAATGATTCGACACAGTTTCAAGGCAAAAGCATTCATTGTATTTTAGAAGACAGGCAAGGTAACCTATGGGTTGGAACACAAACACATGGTATCAATTTCAGAGATATAAAAACGGGACAATTTCGACATTTGAGCAGCGAAACGGCTTTTGCTCCTTTGTCGAAAATGTGGATTAAACACATTTTTGAAGACCGTGCAGGGCGTATCTGGATTGGCACAATCGGTGCGGGTTTGTGGTGTTTTGAACCAAAAACAAAGCAGTTGCAACATTTCGACAGAACCAATTCTCAGCTCAAAGACAACGCCATCCTGCGCATCGCACAAGATGAAACTGACCGTATTTGGGTTGCTGCAAGTGGCACAGGTATCTATTATTTTGACGAAAAGCAGCAAGTTTTCAATCAAATACATGCCACAGGTGCAGGTGATACTGACTTCGCTAGCTTTAGGAAAACTTTTTTCAACGACAAAAAAGGGTATTTGTGGGTCGGTACTGAGGGGTCAGGTTTGTACCAAATCCGTGTGTCTGATTTGCAAATTCGCCGCTATTCAATGCAAGATGGATTGACATCCAACAATGTGACGGGCATAGCTGAAAATGATAAAGGAGAACTTTTACTCGCAACGGATGGCGGTGGTCTGAATATTTTTAACCCTCAAACATTGTCCTTTTCCGCCATTCTCTACGGCAAAACCAAAGGTAAACTCAATACCAACGCCCTATTCGATGTGTTGATTGATCGCGATAAAAATGTCTGGATTGGCACATACAATGGTGGTATCAACAGTTTCAAAGCACACAAAACAGAATTTGAGGCTTTTACTTGGACTGGCAATCGGGTAGGGGAGTTGAGTCACCGCTCTGTTTTGAGCATTTGTGAAACGTACAACGGCGATATTTTTGTTGGTACAGACGGCGGTGGTTTAAACCGATTTAACAAAAATACTAAAACGTTCTCTACTATTCCCAATCAACCTGTGGGTTATGGCAATGTCGTAAAAACCATTTTTGAAGACTCGAAGAAACGGCTTTGGTTGGGTTACTTTGGCGACGGTTTAAGTTTGTTCAATCCCGAACCGCGCCAATTCAAACATTTTAGAACCAATCCAAGTGACCCCCTCAGTATTGGTGGCAATAATGTTTGGTCTATCGCCGAAGACCAAACAGGAAAGCTTTGGATTGGTATTTTGGGGGGCGGTTTGTCGCGATTGGACAGTTGGGAAAAAGGGCAATTTCAGCGATTCAATATGCAGCCTAACAATCCTCTTAGCCTATCGAGCGATGTGGTGACAGTGGTTTTTGCAGACAAAAACAATCAAATTTGGGTCGGTACAGATACTGAAGGTTTGAATCTGTTGGATAAAAACACAGGTACATTCACACGGTTTCAGCACAAAAACGACGACACTAAAAGCCTTTCGGCGAATGATGTACGCTGTATTTTTCAAGATTCAAAAGGGCGGTTGTGGATAGGTACAGAAAGTGGCGGACTCAATTTGTGGCTCGGAAATGGACAGTTTGAGCATTTTACGGTGCAAAATGGGTTGACTTCCAATGCCATCATGAGCGTTCAAGAAGATAAAAACGGCTATTTGTGGCTCAGTACATTCAAAGGTGCTACACGTTTTGATGTGGACACCAAAAATTATTTGAATTTTGACTTTAGTAACAACCCATATCTCAATGCCAATCAGTTCAATCAAGCCACTGGCATCACAAATACTGAGGGGGTCGTTTTTTTGGGAGGTATCAACGGTTTGACTTTGATTCGTCCTGACGATATTCAGTTTTTGAACACCCGACCGCAGGTTGTCTTCACAGATTTTAAAATTTTTAATCAATCAGTTGCCGTTGGCAAACTATCGGATGGACGCACTATTTTGCATAAAAGCCTTGAGGAGGCAACCGAAATACATTTGTCATACTACGATAATGTTTTTTCCATTGAATTTGCCGCTTTGGACTTTACCGACCCTTTGAAAAATCAGTACCTGTATAAAATGGAAGGGTTCGATGGCAATTGGCGCAGCACCGATGGCTCGCAGCGGCTCATCACCTACACCAATCTCGACCCTGCGACTTATATTTTTAAAGTCAAAGGCACGAATAACAACGGCGTGTGGAGCGACGAAAAGACGATAAAAATCATCATCGCACCGCCTTTTTGGCAAACTTGGTGGTTCAAACTTTTGGTTTTGGCTGTTTTGGTGGCGTTGGCGTTTTTGGCTCTACGTATTTATACGACGCGGCGCGAAATGGCTTTACGTCAACAGGTTTTGGAATCAGACCGTGCAATTTTGACCCTAAAAAACGAAAACTTAGCCGCCGAACAAGCTATTTTGCATTTGCAAAATGAAAAATTGGCAACAGAAGTTGACATTAAAAACACTGAACTGATGTCAAAAGCTGTGCAGATGGCACACAAAAACGAAATACTCATCAGTCTGCAAGAACAACTCAGTCAAATTCGCAGTGCCAACGATGTTGAAAAGACCAAATTACTGAGGGGGCTGAAAACGACATTGGAAACTGAAATCGAAGGCAAGCATAGTTGGGAACAATTCACGCTTTATTTCGATCAAGTGAATCAAAGTTTTACAGTTGAGTTACTCAAAAAACATCCGAGTCTTACCCAAAATGATCTGCGGATGTGCGCACTCACACGCCTCAACATGAGCAATAAAGAAATGGCAGCACTGCTCAATATTTCCGTAACGGGTGTCGAAAAAAGTCGTTATCGCTTGAAAAAACGCTTGAGTTTGACCACCGAAGATGATTTGGGCGAGTATTTGAGAGCGTTTTGATGCTTATTTCACCCTGTCCAGCAATTGTCCAAGTCATTTTTTAGATAATAAAAGGGAAAATTTGAATGTTTGCCAAAGAATTCACACGGGAATTCATGCTAAACCAAATTTTTATTTTTAATCAATTAACATCTAAAGAATGATGAAAAACTTTACAGCAATCGTCGCTTGCCTTGTATTTCTGGCAACAACCAACCTTTCAGCCCAACTGCCTATTTTCACCGATGCTTATGGTTCGGGTGTTAAATTCTCTGCTTTTGGTGGCTCAGCTAACGATGTCACGGTGGACAATACCGTATTTCAAACAGGTACATCTTCCCTCAAAATCGTTGTGCCTGCAGCGGGTTATACAGGGGGGGCATTTACAGTTGACACGGCTAAAAACTTATCCACTTACAATGCTTTGTCTTTTTGGGTTAAAGGCAGTGCCGCTAAAACTTTGAATGTAACAGGCATATCGAACAATGCTGCTACCAATGTATATCAAGCGGAATTGGTCAACGTACCTGTCACGACCACTTGGACAAAAATCATCATCCCCATTCCAGATGCGTCGAAATTGACAGCAGAAAAAGGTCTGTTTCACTTTGCAGAAGGGTCAGAGGAAGGCACTTACACCATCTGGTTCGACAATATCCAGTACGAAAACATCACAGGGGGTGTCATCGGTACGGCAACAGCCACTATTGCTACCGAAACCATCAACAAAAGCATTGGCGACTCTTTTACGCCCAATGGTTTGACAGCGACTTTCCCTGTCAATTCAGTAGCGACAAAATTGGCGGTTAACCCAGCCGTATTTACTTATGCCAGTTCCAATGCCGCCATTGCAACGGTCAGTAATGTGGGTGTGGGTACGTGCTTGGCAGCAGGCACAACCAATATCACTGCCAAATTGGGCAGCGTGAACGCCACAGGTACTTTGACTGTCAACGTCACAGCAGCAGCTGCGCCTACCACGGCAGCACCTACGCCTACGCGCCCTGCGGCTAATGTGATTTCATTGTTTAGTAATGCTTACACAGATGTAGCAGGTACAGATTGGTTTCCCAATTGGGGTCAAACAACAGTTGTAGCAGATGTACAAATTGCAGGAAATACAACTAAAAAATACACTAATTTTAACTATCAAGGTGTACAATTCCAAACACCTATCAATGTGACAACTATGAACTATTTGCACATTGACCTTTGGACACCAAATATGACTTCGTTCAAAGTTTTCTTAATCAATATTCCACCACTCACACAAGCTGAGCAAGCAGTTACTTTGACACCCACTTTGTCAGGTTGGAACAGTTTTGATATTCCGTTGGCTTCTTACAACACCATAGTTAAAACAGGCATTGGACAGCTCAAACTTGAAAGTGTCCCTTTTGGTAGTGGTACAGCTTATCTCGACAATATCTATTTCTTTAAAACAGGTGTTGGCACAAAAGAAGTAACATATGCCAATAATTTGTTTACAGTGACCCCCTCAGTATGCGATGCCTCTTTCACACTCGAATTGAATAGTGGTACGCAGGCACAGGCACGCTTACAAATAGCTAACCCATTGGGTCAAATTGTACACAGCCAAAATTTGACTTCAGATGCGATTCAGTCCATATCAACACAACATTTACCGAGCGGTTTGTATCTTGTTTCTGTGCGTGTAGGCAATACACTACAAACACGCAAACTCACAATTCAACACTAAGAAGTAAAGTTTTTTTCAGACATTCTGTGCCTATTGAGGCGTTTTTACGCGCCTCAATATGGTTGCAGACTTTTTGAAACGTCTATTTTTTCATACATTTTTGTTATACTGAGGGGTGTCAGAGGACTCTTTTCAGAAAAATCAAGACACATGCAAGCAATCAAATACAGTATTTTCATTCTGTTTATATTGAGTGTTTTGAGTTTAAATGCTCAAAATACAGTACCGATAACAGGTAAAATCAGTGATGCCAGCGGGTCGCTTATCGGTGCGGCGATTGTAGAGAAAGGCACTCAAAATGGTGCTATCACCGACGTAGATGGCAATTTCACGCTCAATGTCACCAACCGCAAAGCCATTCTCACCGTTTCGTTTGTGGGCTACAAAAGTCAAGAAGTGGCTCTGAACAATCGTACTAACATTGCTGTCACGCTCGAAAGTGCGGACGTTCTCAACGAGGTCGTCGTTGTGGGTTATGGTACACAAAAGAAAAGTGTGACCACGGGTGCGATTACCAAAGTCCGTTCCAGCGATTTGGAAAATATGCCCGTTGTACGCATCGAACAATCGCTTTTGGGTCGCACATCAGGTGTGCGCGTCACCACCAATTCTGGTTCGCCTGGTAGTGGTGCAACGGTGCGCATTCGTGGCACGACCACCATCAACAACTCTGAGCCACTTTACGTTGTGGACGGCGTACCCATTAACGGGGGCATCGAGTACCTCAACCAAGGCGATATTGAGAGCATTGAAGTCTTGAAAGACGCAGCTTCTGCAGCTATTTATGGCGCACGGGCGGCCAATGGTGTCATCATTGTCACGACCAAAAAGGGGAAAAAAGACCAAATGGAGGTCTCTTTCAACACTTACTACGGCGTACAGAATGCCGCACGCAAACTCTCCTTGCTCAATGCCCGTGAATACGGCATCTTGATGAATGAAGCCTCAGCTGCCGCAGGAGGTGCTATTTTATTCCCAAATCCTGATGCTTTAGGCACAGGAACGGATTGGCAAGACGCTGTTTTTACAAAAAATGCACCCATTCAAAACCACGAATTGAGCATTGCAGCAGGGGCTGGACGTTCACAGTATTTTGCATCGTTTGGTTACTTCAATCAATCGGGCATCGTGGCATCGGCTCAGTCCAATTTTGAACGGTATTCTGTTCGGTTCAATTCGACACACAAAATCAACGATTTTATCACTGTTGGCAACACTTTGGGTTATACACGCAACACAGGCAAAGGCGTTCCCGACAATACTGAATACGGCTCACCCCTCAGTAGAGCCATCAATTTAGACCCCATTACACCGCTTATCGAAACACGTCCTGACGTGTTGAGCGGCACGGTTTTCAAAAACTTCCCCGTTGTTAGAGATGCCAACGGACAGCCTTATGGCATTTCAAGCTATGTCACTTCTGAGGTTTTGAACCCTGTGGCTGCGCTTAAAGTCAATCAGAGCAACGGTTGGGGCGACAAAATCGCAGGCAATGCTTTTGCCGAAATCGAACCAATTAAAGGCTTGAAATACCGTACCAGCTATGGTATTGACTTCGCTTATTGGGGCGACGAAGGTTTTGCACCCGTTTATTACCTCAATGCGTCGAACCGTCTCGACCTCAATCGTTACTCGCGCTCACAAGCCCGAGGCATCTACTGGATTTGGGAAAATACGGTGTCTTACAACAAACGTTTTTTAGAAAAACACAACCTCACACTTTTGGTGGGTACAGTGGCTGAACGTAATCGCGGCAATGCCATCGGCGGCTCAGTGCAAGACATTCCTGTATCGGACATCAAAAATGCGTCGCTTTTGTATCCTGTCGCGCCTGACAAACAAAGTTTTTACGGCTACGAATTTCAAGGCGCATTACTCTCGTATTTGGGTCGTTTGAACTACGATTACAATGGCAAATACTTATTGTCGGCTCTTTTCCGCATGGACGGCTCACCCAAATTTGGTGCAAATTATCGCTTCGGCACATTCCCCTCAGTATCAGCAGGTTGGGTTGTGTCGGAAGAAGACTTTTTAAAGAAAAATAACCTTGTCAACTTCTTGAAAATTAGAGGTTCTTGGGGTGTGAATGGCAACGACAAAATCGGTGATTTCCGATTTGTCTCCACCATTGGCGGTTTCCGCAACTACACTTTTGGCGCATCCGAAAAACTCATCAATGGCTCGACACCGACAGCCTTAGCCAATCCCGACTTGCGTTGGGAAGAAACCACTCAAACCAATATTGGCTTCGATGCCAAAGTTTTTAAAAACATCACCATCACTTTAGACTGGTTTAGAAAAGCGACAACAGGCATGTTGCTCGATATTGCCGTACCAGGTTATGTCGGCAATGCAGGACCCGTGGGCAATATCGCTTCGATGGAAAACACAGGTGTTGAATTGGAATTAGGTGCTAACAAAACAATAGGTGGATTGAAACTCGAATTTTCGGGCAACATCTCACACATTGTTAACAAAGTGACGGATTTAGGACCCGACAAAAAATATTTGGTCGGACAAACGTTCAGCCCTCAAGGTTTGGAAATTTCGAGAACGTCTGTGGGCGAACCGATTGGTTACTTTTTTGGCTACAAAACCAACGGTATTTTCCAAAACCAAGCAGAGGTCAGTGCGCACCGAAGCAAAGATGGCGCACTGTTGCAACCCGATGCGCGTGCAGGCGATTTCCGCTTTGTGGACATCAACGGCGATGGCAAAATTGACGCAGACGACCGCACCAAGATTGGCGACCCTACGCCGAGTTTGACTTATGGCTTCAATTTCGCGGCTGGTTGGCAAGGCTTCGACCTCATTTTGTTTGGTCAAGGTGTGGCAGGCAACCAAATTTTCCGTGCAACCCGTCGCTTCGATTTGCAAATGGCGAATATGACCACCGATGCCCTCAATCGTTGGACTGGCGAAAACTCGACCAACACGTATCCACGCCTCGTGATGAACGACCCGAACCGCAATTTCAGCCGTTCTTCCGATTTTTATGTTGAAGATGGCGCATTTTTCCGCATTCGGACGCTCCAATTGGGCTACACGATACCCCTCAGTATATCGTCGAAAGTGGGTATCAAAAAATGCCGTGTTTATGTATCGGGCAACAATCTCTTGACTTTGACTAAAGCCAAAGGTTTCGACCCCGAAATCGGTGGCGGCAGTTTTGGTGTGGACAGAGGCATCTATCCGCAAGCCCGTTTCTTCTTGATGGGTGGTAGTGTTGCGTTTTAATATAAAAAAAACGTTGTCGAGGTTTCAAACCTCGACAACGTTAAATTCCTAAAATAAATAAAGAAAATGAATTTTTTCAATCATAAAACTCTGCTTTTAGTCCTCGCTTTGCTGTCCGCAACAGCATGTAGAAAGGACTTTCTCGACCTTCAACCCATCGGGACAAAATTGGAAACCAATTTTTACAAAACCGATAAAGAAGTGTTTGAAGGCGTGGTTGCCGTCTATGATGTATTGCAATGGGGCGGCACAAACGGTTGGACGATGAAACTTGGGTTGCTCAACACCGCATCTGATGACTGTCACGCTGGTGGCAGCGATGCCTCTGACCAACCCGCTTGGGTGGCTTGGGACAAATTCACGCTCGACCCCAATTTGGGTCCGCAACGGGGTTTGTGGAACAAAAACTACGCGGGCATCTATCGCGCCAATTTGATTTTAGAAAAAATGGACGCAGGCACTATCGAAGGTATGACGGCTGACAAAAAAGCCCGTTATGCTGCCGAAGTTAAGTTTTTGCGGGCGTATTTCTACTTCGATTTGGTGCGCTTTTTCGGCAATGTGCCATTGATTGTCAAGACTTTAGGAGCAGATGAGATTTACAAACAATCGCAAAGCACCCCCTCAGTCATCTATGCTCAAATTGAGAAAGATTTGAAAGAAGCCATTGCCACCAGCCAATTGCCCGAAACCGTACCGACCGACGAATTGGGCCGCATCACCAAAGGCGCAGCGAAAGCCTTGTTGGGCAAAGTACTGTTGTTTCAGAACGACAACGCCAAAATGGGCGAGGCTGCCAGCCAATTGGAAAGCGTCATCACATCAAACATTTACCGTTTGGAGACCAATTTTGGCAATATTTTCAAACCCAACAACAAATTTGGTGTCGAGTCTGTCTTTGAAATCGTCCACTCCAACAATCAACGTGGCGGCTGGGAGAATTTCACCAATTTTACTGAGGGGAACTATAATGTGCAGTACTTTGGTATGCGCGATTTTGTCGGCTCAGAATACGCCAGCGGTTGGAGTTTCTGCCCTGTGAGTGAAGATTTGGCGAATTTTATGAAAAATGACCCACGTTTTGCCCACACCATCGTGGACGGTAAAGCCCTCAAAGCAGCAGGAGCGACTTACTCCGCAGGTTTTCAAAATACCGATTATTTCATTAAAAAATACGCACCTTTGGCAGAGTTTAAAGCCACAACAGGCGAATCTGCTTTGAACTGGGGCTACAATATCAAAGAAATTCGTCTCGCCGATGTTCTGTTGATGGCTGCCGAAGCCTTTGCGCGCTCAGGCAATGAGACCAAAGCCAAGCAATACCTCAACCAAGTGCGCAGCCGTGTGGGTCTGGCAGCGCGCACATCCTCAGGCGCGACTTTGCTCGACGACATTGCCACCGAACGCCGTTTGGAATTGGCTACTGAGGGGGTGCGTTTTAGTGATTTGATTCGGACAAATAAAGCTGTAAGTGTCTTGGGAGGACAAGGTTTTAAAGCTGGAAAGCACGAGTTTTTGCCAATTCCACAACAAGAAATTGATATTTCGCAAGGTGCAATGAAACAAAATCCTGGTTATTAATTGGTTATTGGTTGATTAGTCATTAGGTCATTTGACCGTTATAAACGAATGACCTAATAACTATTGACAATATAAATTTTAAAAAATGAAAAAATTTAAAATATACACGCTGTTTGCTGCCACAATCGCCTTTTTGGGTGGCTGTAAACCGACGATAGACGATAAAATAGATTTGCCTGCCGTACCAACTGCCAGTTTTACGGTGCAAGCGGGTAGCAATGCCAATCGTGTCAAATTGGTGAATACGACACCCGATGCGTTTCTGTTCAAATGGGATTTGGGTAATGGCACAACCAAAGACAGCAATGTCGTAGATGCCTATTTCCCCTTCAAAGGCACATACAAAGTCACTTTGACAGCTTTCAACAAAGGCGGTTTTGGTACAGCCACAAAAGATGTTGTGATTGCACAAGATGACCCGACAGCATGTGCGGGCAACTTGCAATTGCTCACAGGTTGCAGCAGCAAAACATGGAAACTTGCCCCCCAAGCAGGCGCACTTTTGGTAGGTCCTGATGCCAATTTCTCTACGGTTTGGTGGCAGAATGGTGCGAGTGACGTGGCTGGTCGCGCTTGTCAATTCGACGATGAATACACTTTCACAAGCAGTGGCGTATTCAATTACGACAATAAAGGCGATTTTTGGGCAGATGCTGACAACAATGGGAATGTCACACCAGCAGGTATGGCCCCCTCAGTAGGTTGTCAACCAGCTTCTGTTATTCCGACACAGTTCAAGGCTTGGAGTACAAACAGCCACCGTTTTTCATTAACTTCAACGGATTTAACAGTGGTTGGCACAGGGGCATTTATCGGATTGTACAAAGTGGCAACGGGTGCTGAAGTAACAACACCACAAGCCTCTGTGACTTATAAAATCAAAGAGTTGACGGCTTCAAAACTGGTTGTACTCATCAATTTCGGTCCAGGTTTTTGGCAATTTACCCTTGTACCTAAATAGTTCTCAATCATAAAACAGGTTAAAAATGACAGCGACATTTATTTATACATTGATACTCTCAATGGTCTTTTTATTAAAACAAAAGGTCGGGTTTAGATTGAGGAAACCCATTCAATCCTATATTAGTCATGCAAGTGTTAAAATAATTTTGTTATTAACGCTATTTGTATGGTCATCTTGCAAAGAAAAAGACCCTGTTGTGCCAACGCCAACGACCCCCTCAGTATCCATCAGTAGTGTAACACTTTTTGAAGGAAATGATAAAACGACGTTCCCTTTCAAAGTCAATCTGAGTGCGGCAACAGATAAAGATGTGACTGTTCAATTCACGACACAGAACAATACTGCTGTGGCTGGTACGGATTATGTCGCCAAAACAGGTACGCTCACAATTCCAGCTAAAAGTACTGAGGGGGTCATCAACATCGAAGTGTTGGGTGATACTATCAAACAAGCCGACAAACTGTTTGATGTTGTGTTGTCCAATGCGACCAATGCCACGCTGTCAACAGCAACGGCCACAGGTACAATTCGCAACGATGACACTTATATTTTCATTCTCAATGATGGATATACAACGCCCGCAGACTATGCGGGCTATTCTCGATTGTGGAGCGATGAATTCAGTGGTTCGGTGCTTGACACCACGACTTGGACACGCGAAACAGGCGGCGGTGGTTGGGGTAACAATGAGTTGCAGTACTACACCAACCGCACCGACAATGCCTTCGTAACCAATGGTAATCTCATCATCGAGGCCAAACAAGAGAGCTTTGGTGGGCGAAACTATACTTCTGCTCGTTTGATAACCAAAGGCAAAAAAGAATTTACCTTCGGGCGAGTAGATATTCGCGCTAAATTACCAAAAGGCAAAGGTGTTTGGCCTGCTTTGTGGATGTTGGGCAAAAAAATAGACCAAGTAGGTTGGCCCAATTGTGGCGAAATAGATGTAATGGAGGTCATTGGTTCTGAACCAAGCAAAGTACATGGCACATTGCATTATGGTCCACAAGGTGCGACAAGTAGTACACAGAAAACAAGTTCGTACATACTACCTTCTGGCGATTTTTCGCAAAAATTCAACGTTTTTTCATTGATTTGGACAGCCGACAACATCGAAATTTTGGTGAATGATATTTCGTATTTCAAAACCGACCGCACGCAAGTCGGTGCGATTTATCCATTCAACGAAGCGTTTTTTATGTTATTCAACGTGGCTGTTGGTGGTAATTGGCCAGGTTCGCCCGATGCTTCTACCGTTTTTCCACAACAATTGACAGTGGATTATATTCGTGTTTTTAAGAAAAATTAAAGCAACAAGTCAATGTTTAAGTTAAAAATAAGCCATTTCATAGTCGTTATATTTTGCATAGCGGCTTGTACAAAGCAAACAGTTTTGGTCAAAAACGTTGAAAAATCCATTACTGCCAAACAAGAAAAAATTAAAAGCCTGCTGGCAAAAATGACCTTGGAAGAAAAATGCGGACAACTCAATTTCGTCGTTGGCGAAATACTGACGGGACCCGCACTGCAAGAAGCCAAAAGTTCGGTAGATTTGGAAAATCAAATCCGAAAAGGGCAAATTACAGGTGTTTTTAACACTAATGGCGCAAAAAACATACAGCATTTACAAGAAATAGCGGTCAAACAATCGCGTTTGGGTATTCCTCTGCTCATTGGGGCGGATATTATTCATGGTTACAAGACTGTCACACCTGTGCCATTGGGCGAAGCGGCGAGTTGGGATTTGGCAGCTATTGAAAAATCGGCTGCTTTGACTGCTGCTGAATGTGCAGCAACGGGTATCAATTTGACTTTTGCACCTATGGTGGACATTGCACGCGATGCACGATGGGGTAGGGTGGTCGAAGGCTCGGGCGAAGACCCTTACTTGGTCAGTGCCATTGCAGCAGCAAAAGTAAGAGGCTATCAAGGCAAAAACTTGGCAGCAGATAATACCATTGCTGCTTGCGTCAAGCATTTTGTGGGCTATGGTGCAGCTGAAAGTGGACGCGACTACAATACAGTGGATATGTCTGAACGCCGTTTGCGAGAGGTTTATTTACCACCTTTCAAAGCTGCCGTTGACGCAGGTGCAGCGACTTTTATGAACTCCTTCAATGAACTCGATGGAATGCCAGCAACGGGTAATACTTTGATGGTCAATCAAATTTTGCGTAAAGAATGGCAATTCAAAGGTTTGGTGATGTCCGATTGGGCTTCGATTCAAGAGATGTTGGCGCACGGTGTCGCTGCTGACCGCAATGAAGCGGGGGCGTTGGCAATGAATGCGGGTTGCGATATGGATATGATGTCGTTTATCTACATCAAAGAATTGCCAGAATTGGTCAAACAAGGTAAAGTCAATATCAAGCTCGTGGACGATGCGGTGCGTCGGACTTTGACATTGAAATACGATTTAGGTTTGTTCGACAATCCTTTCCAATATGGCAATCCTGCGACGGAGGCAAAAGTCATTTTGTCAAAAGAAAACCGTGCGACGGCCTTAGACATAGCTCGAAAATCAATTGTTTTATTACAAAACGAAAAAAACATACTCCCCCTCAGTAAATCGGTGAAAAACATCGCTCTTATCGGACCTTTGGCAGAAAACAAAGTAGAACATAACGGTTGTTGGGCTTTTTTTGGCGAAGGAAAAGATGTCGTATCAGTTGCAGAAGGCATCAAAAACAAAGTTGGGGCGAGTGCTAACATCATGGTTGCCCAAGGTTGTGATTTTTATAATAACGACAATTCGGGCTTCGACGAAGCCATCAAAGTGGCTCAAAAAGCGGATATAGTCATCTTAGCAGTCGGCGAATCGGCGGTGATGAGTGGGGAAGGGGCGAGTCGGTCGGATATTCGTTTGCCTGCGGCACAAGAAAGTTTGGTCAAAGCTATCATGGCAATGGGCAAACCTATGGTCATTTGCGCCTTTCACGGTCGCCCATTGGATTTGAGTTTTTTAGAAAATCAATCCCCCTCAGTATTAGCGTGTTGGTCATTAGGTTCTGAAACGGGCAACGCTGTTGCCGACCTCCTTTTTGGCGACTACAATCCGTCAGGTCGTTTACCGATGTCGTTTCCTCGTTCGGTTGGGCAATTGCCAATTTACTACAATCAAAAATCCACAGGTCGTTTCTATCAAGGGAACTACAATGAGCCACCGAGCGAGCGGGTGTATCAGTCGAGATACCGAGATGTCAAAAACACACCACTTTTCCCGTTTGGCTACGGTTTGAGTTACACCACATTCAAATATTCAGAAGTCAGTTTTGACAAAACAGAAATGACACAAAACGACACTGTCACTGCCTCTGTCACCATCACGAACACAGGTAAACGCGATGGAGAAGAAGTGGTACAATTTTATATCCGCGACATGGTTAGCAGTGTCACACGCCCTGTCAAAGAGTTAAAAGGTTTTCAAAAAGTTTTTCTAAAATCGGGTGAGAGCAAAACGATTTCTTTCAAAATTGACAACGAAACTTTGAGTTTTTATCGAAAAGACATGACTTGGGGTAGTGAAAAAGGTGCATTCACTGCGTTCATTGGCGCACATGCCGAGACGACAAATGGGAAGACGTTTTTGTTGAAGTGAGTGCGATACCCCTCAGTAAAAAAGCCCATGCGAAATATTTTGCATGAGCTTTTTTACCCAAAATTTGATAACGACATAGACAAATGCTAAGAATATACACAACATTGGTCGCAAGCTCCCTCGTTACAAAAATAATTTTTTATAGAGCGAAGCCCCTTTTTGAGCTTGAAAAACTCAAAAAGGGGCTTCGCTCTGAAAAAATTATTCCAAAGCACGCATTTTGTCCAAAGGACTCCTTCGGAGAGCGAAGCGAAAAACAGTGAGTGTTTAGCACTTGTAAATGTCGCTATCAAAATGACACCGTTCTATTGATGTATCGTTTCGATGGCAACTATGGCAGGAGCCTGCATCGCACCCTCAGTCGCAGGGACAAAAGTATTTACCAAAACAGGCACAACAAATGTTCAACGCAACAAACCAATCATCTGAATACTCAAGCCAACAAGACCTATTGTTGTTGCTGTTCGAATCAACGGCGTTTTATTTTTCAATTGATTGATACCATTGAATTGTTTCTTTCACAATCGTTAAGGGCGTTGTAGCATGGTTGCCAAATCGCGCCACATACTTATCGTGGCTCACCAAATAAGGATATTCATATTGATAAGCGAGTTCGTAATACTCCTTTACGATAGGATTGAATAAACCTGTTAGCCAAACGATGCTTTTAGGCAGTGCAATGAGTTTGGCTTTTTTATGCGATTCGGCTTCAAAAAGGCGAACCCAATCTGTCAAACTCAAAGCAGGTGCATTCGGAACATGCCATGTTTGTCCGAATGTGTCTGTAGCTGTGCCGACGTTTATCATAGCTGTTGCAAAATCCTTGATGTAAGTAAATGTGTGCGGCAAAGCTAATTTACCCGCCAAAATGATAGCCTTGTTGCTGTACAGCTTCTGTAAAAAATCTATCCCGAATACACCTTTATGTATTTTCGGACCAATGAAATCAGATGCTTTCACAATGGCAACACCTTCACTGAATTCTTGATCAGAATGAAGAAGTGTGTTTAGGGCATTGGCTCTTATTCTTCCTTTTTTTGTTGAGGCATTGTGGGGCATTTTTTCGTCTATAGTTGCGCCCATAAGATTGCCATACGAATAGAGATTGTCTGCAAAAACCAGACTAGCATTGGTTTTACTGAGTGCGTGAGCTAAAGCAGAGGCAGTAGCGGGATAAAAAGCCGACCAGATTGGATAAGGTACGTCTGTACAGCTAAAAATTAATTCTGATTTTTGAGCTATGGCAGTCATATCGTTTCGATTGGTCACATCTGCTGCCACAATTTTGACATTCTGCGGAATGGGTCGTGCTAATCGCCCTTCTCTATTGACCAACAAAATCTTTTCATAGGGGTTGTTTTGCAATAAGGTTTCCATAACAGTAAGCCCCAATTGCCCTGTACCTAATATTGTTTTCATAATAATATTGAATTGATAGATTTAAAAAGATGCCAACAGTTTTTGCTTTGACAATTTAAAATATTGATGTCAAACGTCCAACTTAACCCACGTTTTGGTTCATTTTTGTCACTTTGAGCCAATATTTAAGGATTCTATATCGGTGCGTTTCTACCGACAAAGGCTAATGACAGAATAAGGCTTGAGATTTTTGTCATGATTTTTATATCGTTTTATTATTTTTATTTAACGATACAAAGGTCATAGTAATAGAAAAAATTCCACTGGACAAATGTCTATAAAAAGAATTAGCGAATATTATTTCGGATTCGGCTCAGGTGGCGAGGCGTTACCCCCAACATGGAGGCTAAGTGTTGCAGTGGAATTTGTTGTAAAAAGTGAGGCTCTTCTCTGAGCAGTTTCTCATAGCGTTGTTCTGCGGTCAGCACAATTAGATTGTGCCGACTGGTATCAATGCCACAAACTGTATGCTCCAATAAATTAATGTAAAAATCCTTGAATTGAGGCATGTCATTGACCAATTGTTTGAGTTTTGACCTACTAATCAAACTCATACTGCCGTCGGTCAGAGCACGGACATTTTCGAGCGCAGGTTTTTCGCCGACAAAACTTGATACAGACGAAAAAAAAGTATTTTCAACAGATACATAGGTTGTTCTTTCTTCTCCTTCTCTCACAACATAATATTGAAACAGACCGCTTTCAACAAAGCCCAGATGCCTGCTTACTTTGCCTTCTTTGACGACAAAATCATTTTTTTTAAACACATGAAGCTCAAAAGCATTTAAAACTCTTTCTAAATCAGTGCTTTTGAAGCCTATGGTTTCAAAATATTTTTTTAACTTTTCCATGTATTCTTATCTTTTTATTGATTTTTGAATGTATTGTCGAATAGATGTTCAATCAACCTTTGTCTTTATTATTTCTCTTCTATTTTTCCAAATGTGTCATTTGCCCCCTCAGTATAAGGCACTTTATTTCTTTTTTAATGCGCTTCGTTTTGAAATAGATACACTTCAAACAGCTAATTTTTTATTGAAATGCCAACAAGGCTACATTTGTATTCATAATTCATAAAAATCAAATTGAAACAAGATGAACCTATTCGACATGCTACCGACCTATATTTCGCCCAGTTTTGCATTGATTGGTACTTATTGCTTGATTTTAGCAAACGAAAAACAACATGAAATCGAGCGGGTATTACTAAATGGCATTCGCACATCTGGCACTGTGATAGAGATTCGACAAAACCCTTCAGGAGGGCTAGGTGAAGCTCCTGTGGTGGATTTTAAGACACAAACTGGGTCTCATCGCCATTTTTCAACGACTTATACCTCGCCTTGCGCTTATCGAGTTGGGCAACAGGTACAGATTTGGTACAAATTTAATAAATCGAACCGCACCGCCGCCTTGCTAGACGATAAACCTGGCAGATTGCCCACTATTTTGTTTCGATGGGGTGTTGTACTATGCCTTTTGACATACCCAGAGTTAATCAAACGCCTAATGTTATTACTCTGAACGGTTCAAAGGTGATTTGCCACGGTTCATTTTAAAACAACCACACTTCATAAGTTCAAATTTTTTACCCCTCAGTATGCGACCTAATTTTGAGGCATTAAACCAGTGAAAACAAAAAAATAATCATGATGCGGTTGCTTTATCATCAGTTATCAACCGCATCCTTTTCATCAAAAGCTTTTTTAAGAACAAAAAACCATAAAATGAAACAGATAGTCATTTACATTGTCGCCATCGTTATGAGCCTTTTCGTCCGTCAATTGACGGCACAAAACACCCCCCCTCAGTATTCAGAAAAAATCCCTGTCCATCTCAAACTCTTGACCCGCAACTACGGTAATAAAATCGTACTGCGCTGGGCGTTTTCAGAACCTGAAGCATGGCGTTGGGTCAACACACAAGGTTGGGTTTTGGAACGTTTTGAACTCGATGGTACCACCAACAAAGCGATTAGTGCTTCATTGAAGCCGTTGACTTCTACACCCATCAAACCATGGGCAAAAGAAGAATGGCAAAGCCACTTGACGGCACGTGATTCTTTTGGTTTCATCGCCGCAGAATGTTTGTTGGGTGAGAGTAAGTTGCCTGCGGCAGGTATTGTGCGTCAGATGGATTTGAAAGTAAAAGACGATGCCAATCGTTTTTCATTTGCAATGTTGGCAGCTGATTTGTCGGTGGTGGCAGCAGAGGGTTTGGGCTTGCGTTTTACGGATTCAGATGTCAATCCCAATCGCAAATATGTGTATCGTTTGCACATTCCCAGTGAAGCCAACAGTCGTTTCAAATCAGATACAGCTTTGGCAATCATCAACTCCAATCAAGTGTATGAGATGCCTACACCCGATGCACCAGAGGCTGTACCAGGCGATAGTCTCGTGAGTCTTAGTTGGTTCAAAGTCAAAGGATTTACTGCTTATCATATCGAACGCTCGGCAGACGGTGGTAAAACATGGAAACAACTCAACCAAAAACCATTTCTAAATATGTCGAGCGAAGCTGTTGGTGACCCTGATAGGGTGTTTTTTACAGACCGCTTGGCGGCAAATTATGTCAAATTCCAATACCGCTTGCGAGGCATCACGCCATTTGCAGAGGTTACAGAAGCTTCGGCGGCAGTAGAAAGCCAAGGTATAGACCTCACGCCCACAGTTGAACCACGCATCCGTTTTGCCGAAAATACCAAAGGCACGACCATCGAATTGAAATGGGACTGTCCGATGGTAGCAGATTTGAGTGGCTTTATGGTTGCAAAATCAGGGTCGGTTGAAGGACCTTGGGTTGACTTGACAGACAAGCCGCTTGCCCCCTCAGTTCATGCCTTTACAGATACGAATGGTGACGAATTTGGGATCAATTTCTACCGAGTGTATTCGATTGACGACCACAACAATCGTCAAGGTTCTTACCCTGCTTATGTCCAAATGGTGAATCAAGCGCCACCCGCTGCACCCAATTGGAAAAACATAGAGTGCCGCATTGATACGACGGGCAAAGTAACCTTGACTTGGCTAGAAAATACAGAACCAGATTTATGGGGCTATCAAGTATATTACGCCAATCAAGCCGATCATGATTTTTTACCCATAACAGGCGAGATGCTGACCGATACGACTTATTCCTACATGATTCCATTGAATAATTTGAGCGAAAAAATGTACTTCCGTGTCATGGCGGTGGATAAAAACTACGCTTTGAGTCCATCATCTGAAACACTCGAATTGCACAAACCCGATAAAATTGCGCCTGTGGCACCTGTTTTTCACGACTATTCGGTGACAGAAAAAGGCATTCACTTGAAATGGGCAAAAAGCTCAAGCGACGATGCTCAAACTCAAACTTTAATGCGTCGTACAGTCGGTCAAAAAGAGTGGGAAAAAATTGCCGATTTGCCTAAATTGACTGAGGGGTATTTGGACGAAAAAGTAGAAAGCCAAACCGCTTACGAATACTGGATTTACTGCACCGACGATGCAGGCTTGCAATCACCTCGTTTGCGTACACTAATTGTTCAATCAATGTACATAGATGTGCGTTCAAAAATTGACAACCTGCAAGGCAAAGCAAAAGACTCAGGCATACAGTTGACTTGGCAATATACCCCAGCTGATGCCATTTATAAGGTTTTCCGCATCACAGGAGAAGCACAACTGTCGCAAATTGGTAAGATTGAAAAAGGGCAACCCCTGGTTTTTGAAGATACTAAAGTGGAACGTGGCAAACAGTACCGTTACGCCATCAAAGCTTTTCACACCAATGGTCAAACTTCGCAATTGGCACAAAGTGAATGGGTGCGTATGATGCCATAAGATTGTAAATCTGGGTTATTTAGCCATATTCAGTTGCGCCAAACCTTCATTCACATAACTTTTAATCCTTGTTCATTATTCCTCATTCACGTATCAATTATAAACCAAATGAAAAAACTTTTTTTCTTCACAGCTTTTATGCTGTGGATAACCCCCTCAGTATTTGCGCAAAATCTTGAGGGTCTAAAAAATCAAAAACCACTACGTTTTTCATCAGGCTTGTCGCTATCGAGTTCATTTTATGATGCACAAGGCATCGAAGCACGCCGTGCGCCTTTTGCTTGGACACTAACAGGCAGCCCTACTTTGGAAGTTTATGGCATCAAAGTGCCGTTTTCGTTTGCTTTGTCAAATCAAAACCGCAGTTTTCAGCAACCATTCAACCGCATTGGATTGACCCCTCAGTATAAATGGGTAAAAGTTCATGCAGGGTATTCGTCAGCGCGTTTTTCGCAATACACTTTAGCTGGGCGACAATTTTTAGGCGGTGGCATCGAGCTCACTCCTGGTAAATGGCGATTAGGTTATGTGCAAGGACGTTTTCAAAAAGCCGTTGGCTACGATAGTTTGGCAATTGCCAACCCCAACCAATTCCCGTCGAATGTACCAGTGCCAGCTTTTTCGCGCTACGGCTATGCTGCGAAATTGGGCTTTGGTACACAAAAATCATTCATTGACCTCAGCTATTTGAAAGCCGCAGACCGTGAAAGTTCCATCCAATTGCCGCAATTAGTGGCTAAAACCTTACGCCCTGCCGAAAATGCGGTGTTGGGTATCAATACACAGGTGGCTTTTTTGAAAAAGTTTACATGGTCAGCTGACTTAGGTTTGAGTGCCTATACACGCGATATAAGCTCTGATACTGTCGTTTTGCCCGAAAAATTTAGTTTTCTGGGACAAATTTTGTTGCCCAAACGCAGCACACAAGTGCAAACAGCAGGCGAAACGAGTCTCGGTTATCGCGACAGGCATGTGGGGTTGCGTGTGTTGTATCGGCGTATTGACCCCGATTTTAGAAGTATGGGTGCCTTCTTTTTTCAGACAGATATGGAACAATGGTTGATTGCACCTTCATTCAATCTTTTAAAAAATAGAATTCAAATAAACGGCTCTTATGGTTGGCAACGCAATAATATTAGTCAGACGCGAAGCCGTACGACCAATCGTACTATTGGCTCTGCATCGTTGGCACTGAGGGGAGGTAAACACTTCAATTTGCAGGCTAATTACAGCAATTTTGGCATGACTATGCAGCCGCGTGCTCAATTAAATCCCATCAATGCGGTGGATACATTCCGAGCAGTGCAAGTGAGTCAGTCTATAAGCCTCACACCTGCATGGCATTTCAATAGTAAATTGCGTCAGCAAAATTTTGGTATGACCATGAATTACAGCCTACTCGATGACCTCAATCCATACTCTGCTTACAAAGCGTCTATGAAAACAATCGTGAGCAATGTCTATTATTCGACCCATTTCCCGCAGCGTAAAATGGGTTTTAATACGAGTGTCACATATCAAAGTTCTGCTAATAGTTTGGCCACCATTCAAAACATAGGCTTCCATGGCGGTTTTCAAAAAACATTGGCAAAAGACAAATTGGTCACAAGTCTGAACACAGGTTTTTTCAAAAACAGTAGCGGCGAGACGACGAGTCATACATTTCAAATTGGTGGTAACATGAGTTATCGCATCTCCAAAAAAAGTGCATTTTTCTTCAATACCCAGTGGCAAAAAACGACAACCGAAGGCAAAACATTCGGCGAGTGGTTCGGCAATTCGGGTATCAGTTTAAGTTTCTAGTATCATATGTAGTCTGTTATGTAGCAGAGATGGATTGAAAATAGATAGGAACTGCCTTGATAGGACGCTAAATCCTGCACAAGGCAGTTTCGAGAAAACTCAAATATTAAATAGTCGCAATAAAACCCTTCCTTTGTAGCGTTCTTAAAACGATAGAAGTATTCATAGATTTATAATGTCTCCACATTTTTTTTATAAAAATCGGCTTGTAACAATATCCTCTCTAGTTCTTCTGTGGGCATTTTGTTCAATAGTGGATACATCATGCCGATGCGTGGATTTTTGGACAATTTATCGCGGTGGCGGTCGTAAAAATCCCAATAAAGGCTGTTGAATGGGCAGGCTTTATGTCCATAGCGCAGTGACTTATCGTAGGCACAATTTTGACAATAATCGCTCATTTTATCTACATAATTCGCTGACCCTGCGTAGGGTTTTGTGCCAACGATGCCACCATCGGCGTACTGACTCATGCCTCGTGTGTTGGTGATTTCAACCCATTCCAACGCGTCCATATAAATGCCCAAATACCATGCGTCCACTTGGTCGGGATGAACGCCTAACAATAGGGAAAATGCGCCTGTCACCATCAGGCGTTGTATGTGATGTGCATAGGCTTTATCGAGTGATTGACCGATGGCGTGTTTTAAACAATTCATTTGGGTATCGCCTGTCCAAAACCACGAGGGTAAATCGGCTTGATGATTGAAAAAATTGAGGTTTGCGTAGTCGGGCATTTGCGCCCAATACACGCCACGCATATATTCTCGCCATCCTATCACTTGTCGTACGAAGCCTTCAATTTGAGCGATATGGATTGTTTTTTGATGATTTTGCCAGTAATGAATACATTTTTCGACGACCTCTAAGGGCGAAATGAGTTTTATATTCATTGCAAAACTCAGCTTAGAATGAAAAAGTAAAGTGTCTCTTTGGGTCATGGCATCTTGATACGTCCCAAAATGCGCCAAGCGTATTTTTACAAAATGATCGAGCAGTTGTAGGGCTTCGTCTCTCGTTACGCACCAACTGAAATGTTCTTTTTCGATTCTACCGATGGTTGTTACCTGCATTTTTTCCAGCACATCCACCAAATCAGATACATTTCGGTAGAAATACTGAGGGGGTGGCACGACGATATTTTTAGGCAATTTTTGACGGTTTTCGGCATCAAAATTCCACCGATTACTGAGGGGGGTAATGCCGTCGGCTTCCATCAAAATATTGTATTTCACACGCATCTTTCGGTAAAAAGTCTCCATCAAATAGGTCTTTTTACCTTCAAAAATATGGGCTAATTCGTCGCGTGTGCTTAGGAAATGCTCGGTGTCAAACACTCGTGTGGTGATGCCATGTTGCGACTCAAGATTTTGGGCTATATTTTTCAATAAAACATCAACGCGATATTCGTCAGGCAATTGATACTCAAATTCAGAAATGCTGTGTTTTTGGATGATGCTCAAAATATTTTGCTCAAAACGTTGGGTGTTGTCCGCATCGTCCAAAGCAAAATATTTGACGTTAAAATTTTGATGTTCAAGTGTTTGTGCAAAATGACGCATGGCTAGAAAAAAGCCCACAATCTTCTGAATGTGGTGTCGGACATACGCCGTTTCGGGCAGTATTTCCATCAACACATACAAAGTATTTGACTCTTTTTCTTTAAACCACGAATGGTGAATATTGAGTTGGTCGCCTAAAATAAGACGCAGTTTTTTCATATTCTAATCCTTTTTAGCGCGTGCATAAGGCAATCTAAGCACTTTTTGCGTGCTGTGATAGGTGTCCAACCCGCTAACAGCAACCGTTTGAGCGAGATTCAAATCCACATTGCCACGTTCGTCCAAACAGTTTTCGGGCAATATCAACTCCAGAACTTTTCCGATAATCATAATGGTCTGATTGGCTTTTATGACATATTCTTCCACGTATTCCAAACCCATTTTGATGCTGCTTTCTAACACATAAGGCACATTTTTTAAGCCCAAATACTGAGGGGTCAATCCAACAGCTTCAAATTCGGAAATACCGTCGGGATAACTCGCCGATGTCTGGTGCGCTTTTTCAATCATCGCCAAATTGATATGATTGAGGGTGAAAAAGCCCGTATTTTTGATATTGTCGTAGGTGTGGCGTGAGGTTTTGCCATCTGGCACAATCGGGCGTGTGACGATGCCAATCAGCGGTGGCTCAGAGCCAAGGTGAACAGCGGAGGAAAAAATCGCCAGATTTGTTACGCCATTTTGGTTTTGTGTGCCAATCAAGTTGCCACTTTTGAAGCCTGTGAGGCTATTGATGAGCGTCAGACGTGCAATACGCTCCATTTTATGAATATCATGGTGTGATAAGATTCGCATGGATTCTGTAACACGCTACGCGGAATATTGTTTTGCAATCATCAGAATCATGTCAGAAAGTTCTTTTATAAGTTATTCGCCAATTTGGTTTCAAAATTGCATGACAAATAACAGTGCAGTTACTAAGGTATTTTGAATAAGAAGTATTCACAATTAAATTTAGATGTATAAAAAATGGCGATGAAAAACTATTTAGTCTTGATTTTCAGCATTGTGCAACTAATCATAGGCGCACAGAACACCACCGTAGATGTCAAAATCACCACATTGGAAGGTGATATTTTGGCAGGAAAACTAAAAAACTATCCAACAAGTGGTTGGGAGTAAGAACCGAAAGACATTGTTTTTCTGTCGGCGAATGGCAAAGAAACAATATTTACACCCAAAGATATTCGCCGTTTTGACATCGTGCCATCGCACAGATTGTATCAAGCTGCCTCGGTTGAGATAAACAACGAGCCGATTGATGACAGCAAATTGAGAAAAGTTTTCTCACCGAATGATATAGACAATTCACATTGGACAAAGCGGATTTGTTTCTCTCGGTATTAGCTGAAGGCGAAATCAAAATCCGATACCTGTACATGAATACACAGAATCAGCGTATTGCCACGATGACTTTTAGTTCAGTTTATCCGCACTATGTGGCTAAATTGGAGAAAAAAGGCAGAACCACAGAAGAGTTGCACTAAGTCATTGAATGGTTGACGGGTTACGATACGCCTAAATTGAAGGCATTGATAGAAGAAAAAGCCCTTTTGATAGGTTTTTCCAAGAGGCGATGCTCAATGACCAAGCGCACCGCATCACAGGTGTCATCTGCGGCTATCGCATAGAAAACATCGAAGACCCTCTGACACGACAAGTGCGGTATTTGGATAAATTGGTGGATGAGTTGGCAAAAGGGTGGAAGATGGAGAAGATTTTACGCGGCTCATAGACCCTATTCGGTTTTATCGGAGGCTTGAAAAGCCGTTTTAGTAGGCGTTTTTTAATTGTTGTATATTGTGGTACAATTCTTGTGAAATTAGGAAATTGTATCATAAAGTATATTACAAAAATTAAAAGACCTTTAAAATGCTCAAACTAAAGACCTTTAAAATAGTTGCTATTTTTGTTCTGTTGAACCTCATCAATCACCTTTTCGCTCAAACGCCCAACTTACAGAAAGGTTATTATATCACACAGACAAACGATTCGGTTATGGGCTATTTCAATATAGAAAAAATTAAGAGTAACCGCATCAACTTCTACCGCACCTCTGATAAACAGGACAAAGAAGTGCTAACGCCTTGGCAAGTTAAGAAAATCATCACGCAGGACTCAACAACCATCTACGCTCAAGATGTGTTCACAAAAGATTCGACTGAAAGGATTTTTCTGTACAGTTTGATATTGGGCGAAGCGAGCCTGTTCGTCGGAAGGCTTTCTTCATCGGAAAGAGAGATATTTTATTTGCGCAGTGCCTCCCACAAAAATGAGATAAAACGAATAAACGAAGCCAATCCAGGGGCTTTGTTCGCTGCATTGTATCCCAAGTGCGCCAAAGACTTGTCAAACAGCATACGCTACAATTTGGATAACCTAACAAAAAACGTCATTCAATTGAATCAATGTTTGAATCCACGGAAAGAAGTGCTGAAAAATAAAGACTTGAGTAAAATTTTCATGAGTTTCGGCGTAAGGCTCGCAACGGCGAACAATACACCTTCAATAAAACTTTGGTGGAATACATTGACACCACACACCTATCAAAACTTGGGTATAGGTATAGATGCCAGCCTTCATTTTACAAAAAATCTGTCCTTGGATTTTGGTTTGTTGGTATCTCGCCGAAAAATATTGGTGGATTCGTTTGGTCTCATCACAAATCTTGTCTATTATCGTGACCAAAAACCGCTTTATTCTTATAGATTATACTACCATTCTCCCATTGATGCGCGTTTTATGACATGGGAATTGCCTTGGCATCTGAATTATCACTTCAACAAAGTGCATCAAAAATGGAAACCTTATATTTCGGCAGGTTTTTCTGTTTTGTATTCGACCAATTTTAAAGTAAGAAAAGATTTGGGTTTACCACAAAAGGTGGAATACAGTTCATCAACGCCTTCGCCTTCATCATTGGGCTTAGAATTTCCTTCCTTTAAGTCTATGCCACTAAAGGTGTTTGGGAGAGACCACTATTCGTTCTCCGCGTCTGTGGGTACATTTTACAAAATTACAGAACATACTTACGTGAATATGGGTATGAAATACGCCTACGATACTCAATATTTCGAATCAACAAATGGTGCTATTCAGACCAAAGTTAATAGATGGGAGTTCTTTTTAGCCTACATGTTCGATAAGCAAAGAAAACCATAATATCGTAAATGGCTTCCAAAACACACAAGGTACACAACTAAACACCCCCTCAGTATAGAGGGATAAATTGTATAAATACGCTTATGAAAAAATACTTTTTCATCATCCTATGCACCGCATCCTATTGGGCATCTGTTGCCCAAAACACCACCGCAGATGTACAAATCATCACACTCAAAGGCGACACACTCGGAGGAAAATTGAAAAACTATCCCGAAGGCGGCTGGGAATATGAGCCTAAAGACATTGTTTTTGTTGCCTCGAATGGTCGCGAAACGGTGTTTACACCCAAAGACATTGGTGGCTTTTTGGTGGTACAATTTAAAAGGTTTTACCAATCGGCATCCGTCGAGATGAATAATGAGCCTATGGATGCCGATAAACTAAAAAAGCTGGCTTCGCCCAACGATATAAACAAACTGACATTGGATAAAGCCGATGTGTTTTTGTCTGTGCTGGTCAAAGGGGCTATCAACCTCTACGAATACTATGATAAAAACAAGAAATACCATTATTTCATCAGTACCAAAGACAAACCTATCAAGGAATTGATTTATCGTAAACTCATTGTTGAAACGAACAGTAGTAGCAAACTTTTCACCATTGAGACTTACAAAGAGCAGTTGTCCGAACTGATGGTGGATTGTCCCATCAAGAAGGGGTTGTCCACTTTGAAATACACGAAATCCGACTTAATGAAAATGGTCGCCAATTACAACAACTACACAGGTCAAGCCACTTACGCGCTGCCCAAAGGCGAAAGCGATACATACTGGACACCCTATGTGGGTTTTTCTATGCCCATCCTGACTGCCGAAGAAATTGCTTTAGGCAAGCAAAGTTGGGTGGCTTTACCCAAACCCATAATCGGTGTAGGGCGCAATTGGTTGCTTTTGAGAAACAACAAAAGATTGAGTTTTGGCTCTGATGTGTTTCTTTTAGCTGGACGCATCAAAAGTCAAAAAGACTATATCCGACCCAACGAAACAATAGCTGCCAATTACAAAACAGCAGCACTCAAACTGAATGTATCTCTCATTTACAGATTGTCGGATAACGCCCTAAAACCTTATGCGAGAATAGGCGTTGGTGGCAACCTTTTATTGAAATCTGATTTTACATTCAACTACTACAACCAAGGTACGGACAATGGCTACCGCTCATACAATACAAAAAAAGTGGATTTGCTGACCTCTTTTGCAGGAATTGGGGTCATAAAAAAGAATCTTTTAGCAGAACTCAAAATAGAAAGAGGTGGGCAACTGTCCGAGTCTTTGAGTCTGAGAGCCAATTTCATAACACTCTATTTCGGTTATGTTTTCAAGTTGTAAGCATCTATCCAATAGGATAGGGGTGTTTTTAGCCCTTATCAAGCCACCACAAAAGGAATTTTGACAATAAACCACTCGTTCGTTTCTGTTGTCACCAGGGGTTTGTTGGACAGATAGGTGTAGAGGCTTGTCAGATTCGTCAGACCGTGTTTGTTGCTGGTTTCGACGAAACGTTTTTTCTGTAAATTGTTTTTGACCACCAAATAGTCGCCTTCGCTGTAAATTTGGACTATCAGCGGACTTTCGTCGTCAATGATATTGTGTTTGATGGCATTTTCAATCATGTTTTGCAAAGTGACGGGCGCAATTCTTTTGTCCAAATCGCCCTCAAGCACATCGAACACCACATCGAAGCCCTTTTCAAACCGTACTTTTTGGAGGGCTGCAAAGGCTTCCGCAAATTTTATCTCATCGCGCAAAGGCACGGTTTCGCTTTCACTGCTTTTTAAAATATAGCGGTAGGTTTTGCTCAAATTCTCTAAAAAACGCATCGCTACTGAGGGGTCAATCGTAATCAAACTGCCCAGCGAAGTCAGCGAGTTGAACAAAAAATGGGGGTTGAGTTGTTGTTTCAAACCTTCGTATTGCATGATGGCTTTTTCTCTTTCCAACGATTGCGCACGGCTCGACAAATTGAACACCTGTTGCCGTTGTTGTTCTCTGAATTGGTAGAATCGGTACAGCATAAAACCAATGCTGGCCAAAATCAAAGACCAGAACCACCACGATTTGTAAAAAATGGTGTTGATATGCACTTTTATCGTCTTTTCTGGCACTTCCCAATCGTTCAAATTAGCAGTGGCTTTGTATCTGAAAATATAATCGCCGCCCGATACATTGGTGTAAACGGCTTTTGGGTCTTGGGTATAACGCCAATCTTTGTCCACGCCTTCGAGTTTGTAGGCAAACCATGTTTGGCTCGGTGTCAAAAAATTGATAGCGGTGAGGTTGAATTGAAAAAAATTCTCGTCTGCGTCCAGACTGACTTGGATGTTCAGATGACCGTTATCTTCCAAAATGGGTTGCTCATTGACTTTATTGGAACTGAATGAGGTGACATAAAAGTCTAAAAACCATTTTTGTGTCGCATAATCATTCGGATTGAAAATAACAAAACCATTGCGCGTGGACATTCTAATCCAACCGTCACTCTGGCTGTGGTAAAAGGTTTTCATAAACTCCAAAGATGGCAAACCATCGCTGATGCCGAAAGGCGTAAACAGTGTTCGACTGCTGTCCACCATCACCAAACCACGCCCTGTGCCGACCCACAAGCGGTTGAATTGATCCACCTCCAAACTAAACGGCGTTCCCATCAGATTTTCGTGCCGATAGGATTTGAATACCTTTGAGGTGTAGTCGAAACTGGTCAAACCCGAATACGATGCCAGCCAAATGATGCCGTTTTTGTCTTCTTTTATATCAACAATACTGTTGCCAAAAGGCAAATTACCCCCCTCAGTATTTTCTTGCCATTTTTCTGTTTTTTGCGTCGAAGGGTCGTACATCATCAAACCCACATCGTCCAACACAAACCAATAGCGGCCTTTGCTGTCCTGAATCATCGTCCAAACGCTGTAATTTTGGAGCGCACTCAGGGCAGGATGTTCAGCAAGGGTATGCACTTTTTTATCCGAATAGCTGTAATAACGAATAGGCGAAATGCGCGGACTGAGCCACACATTGCCCAATTTATCGGTATAAATCATCATGTACAGTTCTTTCGGACAAGAATCTTTCATGTCCCAAAACTCCATTTGTCCTGTCCGACGATTGTAGCGATTCAAGCCTTTCGATGTACCTATCCACACATTATTTTCTTTGTCGCAAGCTATATCGCAGATATTGTGATCCCACAGAGATATTTTACCATTCTGATTGCGCCAAACACGACGATTTTGGTTTTTGGGGTCATACATGACCAAACCTTCGCGTGTACCTAACCATAGATTTTGACTTTTGTCAGTTGTTATGGGGTGCGAATTGCTACCTTTAGGTGCAAGGGCAGGGGAGAGACCTTTCCGTTTTATTTCCAAATCGGTATCGAAGGGCAAAATGGTGTTAAAAAATGACTGGTCAGGATGAAAAAAATTGACATTGTCGCCACCGCACCACACAAGTCCTTTTCGACTGCAAAACAAAGAATACTGTTGGTCACTCGACAATGACCACGACTTTTCTGAATCGTGCAAATGAGAGACAAAAACATCTTTTTGAGGGTCGTATTGCAGCAAACCATTGTATTTGATGGCTATCCAGATGCGCCCTTTTTTGTCCTTCACGATTTGATTGGTGGAAACGCTGAGGTCTTTTTTTACTAAAAACTGATCATAAGATTTTACCTCAGAGCCATCGAGCGAAAGTCGCAGAATGCGGTACGTACCTTTGGCAGCTACCCAGATATGGTCGTTGTCGTCTATCGCAATCTGCCTAAAATCTGCATCGGGTATGGTCGGAAATAGCATCTTTCGGGCTTTATCAGTTTGGAGGTCATACACGACCAAGCCTTTTCGATGCGCCAGATACAACTTGTCTTTGTGCCAATAACCGAATCGAAATTCGAGATTGAGGTTGTCGTTTTTCAAAAAAACAACCTCTGATGTGGTCGGATTGAAGCGCGCCAAGCCCTCCGCCGTAGCGACAAAAACAAGGTCTTTACTGAGGGGTACGATGCTCCAAACCCAATGTCCTGTCAGACCCTTAATGGCATGAAAAGTGCGTGTTTTGAAATCAAACTCAGCCAAACCATTTGAAAAACCAATAAAAAGCCGCCCCGCACTGTCCGAAACGATGGTTTGAGGATAACCCGACAACAGACTGGTGGAGTCGTTGTCGCGGTGTCGGAAATGCGTCATGCGTTTGCCATCGAATCGGCACAAATCGCCGAGCGTTGCAAACCACATATAGCCGTATTTGTCCTGTCCAATCGCTTGGATATAGCCATCGCTCAGACCATCAGCCACCGTCAATTTGGAAAAATGGTAGTCTTTTTGTCCAAAAATGACCTGAGAAGACAAGAGGCATATGAAAATGAGTAAACGCATGATAAAGTCCGTTTTCCGTATAACACAGTGTGGGCAACAACTACTGAGGGGTCTCAACAGTTGCGCCAATCATCGTATCTGCCAATATATTGTAACATTTTGTCCAAGCAGCGGCGGTTTTGTCGTCCCAATCGTTGCCCAGACCGCGTTCTAAAGTCCACAAAAGAGCCTCGCCCACGTGAGCGTAGTGACTGGCTTGTACCCCGTAGCCGCTGTGCCGACTGGCCATCGCAGCGATGTCTTCGGTCAACTCGTGCAGCCGTTCGAGGCGTGCCACAACGGTGGTAAGGGTGACAATCAGTTTCTCGTACTGTTGTGTCATGTCTTTTGGGAATAGGGGTCTCAATTCGGGATGTGCGAAAAACAGCCGACTGTAGAACGTATCGGCCACAATCTCTGGTTTGACGTGTCGAAAAAGCGACCAACTATTTTTAATCAATTTTATTTCTTGCGCTGTCATCACATTCTTTTTATTCTACACACACCAAATATCCGACCTTATTATTGCACAATCCCATTTTTTCTTACCGAAATGTGGTAAAATTTGAATAAAGCGTCATTTCCTATGCGCACTATGTAGCTCTTACCGATGTCTCTATGTGATAAATAGGTTTAAAAACAGTTTCTGAGGCTAAGACCCAGAGCGATAAAATAGGTGGGACAAAAAAAGAAAGCCCTTTCAACACAAGGTCGAAAGGACTTTTGAACACACATTTTTTGTCAATTACTTCATCTTAGTCGTCTTTGTTTCAGTGGGTTTGACGGCGGCAGTGCTTTCAACTGTATTGCATGAGGGTTTACATGTTTTCACACAATTGGGCGTGCAAGCCTTTGCTGTGGCTGCGGACGTGTTGACCGTATTCACAGCGGCAGACGCTTCCGACTTTTCACATTTGGGTTTGCAATTTTTGACATCGCAAGCAGGTGTGGGCGTGCAAGTTTGTGCCGACATTTGAGCCATTGACAGACCCGCGAAAAACAAAACAGAAAGAACGATTTTTTTCATTGTTTTAAGAATTTTAAATTATTATTGAATGATTTTTTCATGGCACAAAGTTACAGGCACAGGGTATCGCTTGGTGTCACAGGGCTGTTACCCACTTGTTATGAACTTGTTATTCTCAGCTCCATTCGCGATAAGCACCGTAATTTTGTCATCAATCACCCGAATAAATGAGTTGACAATGCCATTAGGCACGACACCTTGGCAGAATCAGTCAAAATCCCATACACCACGGTCAAGATATGAATGATTAAAACAATGGCAATATGACAATGCAGAAAAACAATACATCCGTCCTACTCATTGCATCGGCTTTGGGGGTCATCGGGTTGGTGATTTCACAAGTTATTTGGATAAACCATTCGTGGCAACTCTCAGAAGCCATTTTCAATCAGCGGGTATCCTTGGCACTGTGTGCGTCCATTCAAGCCTACGACGGCGGCGCGCTGTGTGAAGGAGGCCGATGCACCGCGATGGACACCCAAGGCACAGTTTTGATGGACAATCTGACCGAATTGCCCGTTGATTTGATTGATAAAGCGGCGTTTCGAGAAGAATTTGACAAATCATTGCGTTTCAATCAAATCAATCTGGACTACACCCTGAGTTTGTCGAAAGTCAAATCGGAGTGTTCAAAGGACGTGTATCAGACCGCCGTTAGTTTGCCGATGGCAGGTGGTCAACAGGCGTATTTGCGCATTGTTTTTCCGAATAAAAAAGGATTTTTGCTCAAAAACATGGGTTTTATGGTGGTTTCGACCATTTTGATTTTGATTGCCATCACCCTTATTTTGCTGTTTGTCAATTGGTCGTTGGTGAAACAAAAACGGTTGCTCCAAACCAATGTTGATTTTTTCAACCACATGGCGCACGAATTTCGCACCCCCCTCAGTAATATCGGCTTGGCAATCAATAGATTGACCAGAAAACACCCAGAACTCAAAGGCAATCAGTTCGTAGATGTCATTCGGCACGAAAATACCCAACTGCTTGGTGAAGTGGAACGGGTGCTGCATTTGGCAAATGTCGAAAACGGTGATTATGCTTTGCAAAAAGAAGTGATTGGACTCAAAACCCTGCTGCAATCCGCCATCAACAGCCTCACCATGCCCATCGCCGAACGCAAAGCGCAGGTTTATCTCGATGCCATTCCAGACGATGCTCAGATTTTAGGCGACCGCCAACACTTGGGCAATGTCTTTCGGAATATTCTCGACAACGCGCTCAAATACACCACCGCCCAACCACACATCGAGATTTCGGCAAAACCGCAAGCCAAAGGCATCGTTGTCGCCATTCAAGACAATGGTATTGGCATTCCACAGACCCAATACGAGATGATTTTTGAGAAATTCCAACGGGTGCATCGCGGCAACGAATATGCCCAAAAGGGTTTTGGCTTGGGCTTGGCTTATGTCAAACACATGATTGAACTCCACAAAGGCTCGGTGCACGTGAGCAGCGAAGAAAACAAAGGCAGCCGTTTCGAGGTGTTTTTACCAACCATTGCTTGAGGGAGCAAAGCACCCCCTCAGTATCCAACAAAAAATGAATTTTGTCCATAAAATGACAACAAAAGCTAAGATTTTATTGGTAGAAGATGACCTCAGTATGGGGTTTTTATTGACCGAATTTTTGGAAGACAACGGTTTTGAGGTCAAACTGTGCCGCGATGGCGAAAGCGGTTGGGTTACTTTTCGGCGCAATCATTTCGATTTGTGCATCCTCGATGTGATGATGCCCCATATGGACGGCTTCACCTTAGCGCAACATTGCCGCAAACAAAATGCTCACATTCCGCTTCTATTCCTAACAGCGCGGTCGCTCAAAGAAGACAAAATCAAGGGCTTTGACTTGGGCGCGGAAGATTATATCACCAAACCATTCGATGAAGACGAATTGTTGTGCCGCATCAAGGTACTGTTGCGCCGACACCACTGCCAGACCCCCTCAGTATCGCAGCGTTTTCCGATTGGTCAGTATGTTTTCGACTATTCGCGGCAAGAATTGAGCTACCAAGACGATATTTGGCGATTGACCGAAACTGAAAACGAAGTCTTGAAACTCTTGTGTCAGCATCAAAACCAAATACTCCGCCGCGACGAAGCGGTAGAAAAGATTTATGGCAAAAAAGATTATTTTTTGGGTCGTAGCTTCGATGTTTTTATCTCCAAACTCCGAAAAATGCTCCAACACGATGCCAATGTCAGCATTGACAATGTTTTTCGCGTGGGTTTTATCCTCAATATCCAAACGGGAAAAATGCTGGATTAGCAGACACAATATTGAAATACCCTAAATTTTAATTCTAAAACGATACAGTCATAATATTCTAAAATCCAACACTAAACGTTGTTAACCTAGACTGATTTGTAGGTTTTTCTGCCATCGCGGTGCTTTCCGACGCTTTATTCTCTATTCACCACCATTCGTTCCAAATTCACCACGCTTCATTTCCTAAAAATACGCTCCCTTGAATAGTTGTCGCATTTTTGTTCCATCAAAATAAAAGTTATTCAATAAAAACTAAATGAACAAAGCTTAGAATCGTCGAAACCACCCCCTCAGTATTGACAAGTTTTGGGCAATGAAAAACAATTTAAATAACGACAAATCCGCCAATAACAAATGAAAACACCTTGGCAATTTTTATTAACGAGCTTTGCGCTCTTTTGGGCAACGCATTTGGCAGCTCAAGTCAATATTCAAGTGGCTTTGACTCCGCCTCATAGTCCTTATTTTTCGGACTACGAAAACCAAATGATTATGACTTTGACCAACACATCGGCTCAAACCGTTCAGGTCAAATTAAAAGGTGACATCACCAATCAAGACAACAACAATTATGTGCGCACCTCCCCTCAGTATCAACCTGCTCAGCCCATTGTTTTGCAGCCTAACGAGGTCAAAACCTTGTTTGCGAACCAAGGGAACACAGGCTTTTTGGACAAAAACAACATCGAAACAAGTTATGGTTTGGTTGAAAAAGCGACCATTTTAGCCACAGGTATGATACCAGAAGGAGTTTATGATGTCTGTGTACAAGCCTTAGATTATGCGACAAGCGCACCTTTGTCACAATCAACTTGTCAAGTTATTTCGGTGGGTTATCCTGCGCCACCGACACCCATCTTGCCGAATTGTGGCGATTCTGTCACTGTCGCTTTGCCTCTATTTGGGTGGTTGCCACCAGTGGGTAATTTTCCGAATGCGAGTTTGGTCTATGATTTATTTGTGGTGAAAGTGCCCGACGGCATTGACCCCAACGATGCAATGCTTTTTGCTGTGAACGGCAACAATATCCAAGACCTTTGGCAAATCAACAATATCCCCACCACCAGTTATGTCTATCAGCCTTTCGATGCGCCACTCGTTCACAATCAAAAATATGTGTGGGCGGTGCGTGTGCGCGACCAAAACAACAGTGTGAACTTCCAAAATCAAGGCTTGAGTCAGATATGTACTTTTATTTATAAAGACCCCTCAGTACAAGACGATGATGGCTATACATTGCCACCTTTGCCAACAGCATGTAAATCTGCTTGCGAAGTGGATGTGTCGGGCATGATTTGGGACAGACCTGTGTTGACTCAATATGACAGTGTGAAAATCGGTGATTTTACGATGAAAATCATCAGCAGTACGGCAGATACGAGCAAAAAATACAGCCGTTTATCAGGTACAGGTTTGATTGCCGTACCGTTTATCAATAACCGTTTTTTCCGTTTGCGTGTTCAGTTCGACACGATTGTGTTGAGTGTGGACAAACGTGTTTTGTCGGGTTCGGCACATGCGATGAACAATCCGAATTTTACGACAGATTTATTACCCGATTTTGATAGTCCACAATGGTCGGGACAAACTTTGTCGCAAACGACTTTGACAACTATTGACGATTATTTGAAAAATATATGGGCCAATGCGGGTAATGCTGTGGATACCATCGGCAATACTTATGGTTGGGATATGCCTTTCGGTGCAACTGTGAATGGTTATACTTTGGCAGCGACACAGGTTTGGTTTCATCCAAATTACGCGACTTTAGATGCGATGGCAATTGTGCCTTTGCCTAATTACACCCCCTCAGTAACAAGGCTCGGTTTGGGCGTTGGAGACTTGTGTTTGAACAGTAAAAAATTCTGTCAAGAGGGTAAAATGTTTTTGGCAGCAGATTTTGGTATTGACCTCGATACTAAAAATGCAGGGATGGAACTGGTTTTCAAAGGTTCAACGCCCAATTCGACGGACAAAACAGGCACTTATATGCTTTTCGATACAAGCGGTGTCAAACACATTCATATTGATGCACGCTACAATTTTCCTAAAAACAAAATCGTGCGTGCCGATGGCGCACCCACAAATGTGCAAGCGCAATTGACCATGCGTGCCGACAATGTGTTGGATTGGATGTTTATGGCAAAAATGGACAGCTTCCACATCGCAGGACATAACGACTTTACTTTCTATGCCGATTCAATGTATGTTGACTTGTCTGACAGCATCAATCCTGTTTTGCCTGACACAATTACTTTTATGGACATCAATAGTGATTTGGCTTGGAAGGGTTTTTATGCCAAAAAAATCGCTGTTGGTTTTGCTCACGGTTTGACAGCTAAGCCAACTATCATCGAAATCCAAAACATGATTTTGGACACAACAGGCGTGACAGCGAATATCAATGCTTTGAACATTATTGACATCAATCAAGGCAAGATAGGTACGTTTAATTTTACAGTGGATACTATTCAGGTCAATATTTTCAAAAACTCCTTCTTGTATGGCAAGCTATCGGGGGCGATGCACCTCAATATTGCTGCGGGTGATTATAATTTTGGCTTGATAGATATGACTCCGCGAACGCGAAAGAATCTAATTCCTTACTCGGCTCTGATAAGCTATATGCCTCCGGGTGATTTGGACAACGATGGCATCATTGATTCGGCACGATTGAACTATAATTTTGTCATGCAGCCCAAAGATAGCCTTGAAGTACCGATTTGGATGCTCGGTTTGAAATTAGATTCAACCTCAATTGTGCAAGTCACCAATCAAAATGGTGCATTTTTCGCACAAGCAATGCTGAATGGTACATTTGGCTTCACGGTCAAAGCTTTAGCAGGTGTGGGTACGATTGATTGCGCAGGCGTTCAGTTCCAAGGTATGGGTGTCACGTCCAATGCACCTTACTTCTCGATGGGCAATTTGCAAATGAAACTGGCAAGCCCTCAAAAGAAAATCGGCGGTTTTCCTGTATCGTTCAATTCATTTGATTTTGTCCAAAAATCAAGTGCAAAAGGACCTCTATACGGCTTTCAAATTGGTGTAAGTGTCAAAATCGCCGACAGTTTGGGTATGATTCCACAAGCCAGTGGTAAGTTTTCTTTCTTTGGTCGCTTGGATGTCCAAAATGGTCAAGTACAACCTGTTTTCGACCACGCTTCCTTAGATGAAGTGTGTGTGAAGGGAAAAATTTCGGCGATAGAATTTGATGGCTGTGTCACTTTCTTTGAAAATGACCCAAAATTCGGGAATGGACTGAGGGGGGCATTGCAAGTGACTTTCCCACCACAAATGAAAGTTGGTGCAACAGTGCAGTTTGGTCATGTCAACAACTACAACTATTGGTATGCTGACGCTCTTTTGACCATGCCTTCTGGTGCAGGTGTGCCGCTGTTCGCAGGTGTGGAGGCGTACGGTTTTGGCGGCGGTGCTTATTACCATATGGAGCGCAAGAATGTACCGAATTTCGACATGAACTCAATGGCTCAAAACGCATCGGGAATCGGGATGACACCGTCGGGCGTTGTTTATGAACCCAATAAACAGATTGCGATTGGTCTAAAAGCCAAAGTTTTTATCGGTTTGACGGATAGAAAAGTGTTCAACGGTAGTGTGGCTCTTGAAGTAGCTTTCAAAAACAATGGTTTAGACAAGATTTTGTTGGACGGTGATGCACAATTTATGACAAACAGTGAAATGAAAAATGCCGCCGTCACAGGTACTTTGAAGGCAGGATATGATCATACACAAGGACTTTTCTTTACCAATGTAAATGCCAATATGAGTTATGGTAATGTAGGAGGACAAGCCTTGATTGCCGCATCAGGTACTTTGGATGTGCATTTCCAAAAAAGCGCAGCCACAAACAACCAACTCAAATGGCATGTGCGTTTTGGACGCGCTCCAGGCGTCAATCAAGGGCAACCCATCAATGTGAACTTAGCAGGTTTGGTCAATGTGCAAACATATTTCCAAACAGGGAATTTCCAAATTGACCCCATGCCTGCGCCCCCTGCATTTGTGGCAAACTTGGCAGGAATTGGCAACAAAATGCAATCTGCTACCCAACGCAGTGGTATGACTCTCGACTCCAACGCCATCAGCATCATCCATGGCGGACGGGCTGGGGCAAATATTGAAAAAGAATTTTTGATTTTTTACGGCAAACTCCAATTAGGTTTGGGTTACGATATGCTTTTGACACAAAACCCAATCGGTTGTGATGCGTATCCAAAACCAGGCATTGCAGGGTGGTATGCAACAGGTCAAGCTTATGCAGGCATTTTAGGCGAAATTGGGTTGAATGTAGAGATGTTTGGCACAAAAGCCCGTTATACGATTGCAGAAGTGGGCGCAGCGGCTCTTTTACAAGCTGGATTCGTCAATCCGACGTGGGCAGAAGGTGATGTCGGTGGGCAATACAACCTATTCGATGGTTTGATTTCGGGTAGTTTCCACTACGAATTCGAATTGGGTGATAAATGCCGCCCTGCTACTACCAATGCATTGGACAAAGTTGACATCATTGCAGACGTTTTACCAGCCAATGGTTCAACCAATGCAGAGGTGACGGCGACCCCCTCAGTAGCGACAGCCATTCCGATGAATAAAAACAAAATAATTGATCTCGTTCAGAAATACGACGATGGCACAAGCAGACACCGTTTGTTCCGCTTCGACGAATCTATGATTAAAACAGAAGTGAGACGCAACAATATCTTGATGCCTGTGGACAGTTTCGAACGCATCACAAGTTTGGATGATTATAGTTTCTTATTGTTGCCAAAAACAACTTTGTGGAAACAAACACCTTATACGTTTAAAGTGACTGTTAACATACAAGAGTGCAAAGCCGCTAATGTGTCGTATAACCCAACGACCAAGTTGTCCACTTGTACGGGCGGCGATGCCTCTTGGGAATTAGCAAAAAAGAACAATCAGATATGGAAAGAAGAACGCACCATAAGTTTCAAAACCAACAACGGTTTGAAAACCATCAATGAAGACATGGTTGAATACACCACGCCTTACCAAATGTCGCGTATGCACATCCAATCGGAAGGGGGACAACCTAAAATCGTATTGAGTCAGAATTTCGAGCCAGCATCCTATCAGTTTCCAGCCAATGCGGTTATGTCTTACGAGGCGCGTTTTATCCCCCTCAGTAATAACAGTCCCATGGTAAAAGTTGAAGTACCCAATATTCAAGGTAAAAAGGAAATTACGTTCAACTATCCTACAACATTGAGTAAAGGCACTTATTATGCCATTCAATTAATTGCAAAATGGACGAAAGCACCAACACCACAACAACCCAACCCGAAACAAAACTTTACAGATTTGGTGAACAAATCAAGCATGAATTATCAAGCTGTGACTTATGCTGTCGTGAAATCGCGTCTTTTGAATGAAAATAAATTGGCCGTTGTTGGCAACGAAATGAAACTCTACGAAATCCGTTTCCGCACCAGCCAATACAACGACTACATGCACAAATTGGATAATACAGTCACGCGTCAAGTGGTGTATAAAGTCAAAAGACCTACTGGCAACAGTCGTGTTTCCATAACTGTATCTGAAGCGAATTTGGCATCTCAAACACAGACTATTACAGCTATCAATACTTTCTTAGGTCAATCGGCTTCGTACAAACCGACCATCAGTTATACAGAAGAAATCCGTCAACGCGGTCCCGAACGTTTCGATTACTACGATTTGTATCCATACACCAAACTCATGTATGGCGGAAAGTACATTTATCGTCCAGCAAAACTCAAATACGAAACGCCTGATGCAATGGCTTTTCACACCAAATTGACGGATAAATTGGTGAAAGCTCTGCAAATTGTAAAAGCTAAAAAGGATTCAGAAGTGGAGAGTGGTTTGAGCTTAGGTTTCGACAATAAAGTGACAGGTTCGCCCACCATCAAGTTGACTTGGGAAGAAGGTTTGACATTGTCTGCGCCTTTATTCGTTCCAGATTTTGTAGATCCTGACGACTTTATCATGGTACAAGAGCATCCGAATACAACTGTTGGTGGTCCTTTCAATGGTAAAAATTTGATTCACTTCAAATCCACATGGTTAGGCTTAGAGGATGTGGGCGCAGGCAACAATCCACATGTATATACGGGTAATTTTATGAATGGCAACAACTATCAACCACAGGCAAGACAAGATTTTGAGAACATTGGTGCGGCTATGGATATTGTTGAAGAAGAAACCCGTCTTCTACACGCCAGCAACTTGACACCTAAACCCACAGTAAAATCTGTAAGCGGTGCAACCAATAACACACCTGGTGGAAATTAGTAAAAGCTTCAAAAAGGTTATATTTGACTAAAAAGTGGGTAAAAACAAATGCGTCGGACAGTAGCTATGCTGTTCGGCGCACTGTTTTGACGATATAGTTTTATCAACCTGAGTGTAGTAGAATGAGTAGTATGTAATGGCTGCTATGTCGAATCGCGGTCAATTCATTCAATTTTTTGTGTTTTACAACGACGACATTAAGCGTGACATCAACTTTTCGTACTCATACACTCAACTATTTTATCTTCTATTCCAAAGCTCATTGCCGAGATACAATTTTTCTGTCAATAGTTTTTCAACTATTTTCATGTCATTATCGCCATTCAGAAAAATCAACCAACCATTTTTACTTTTAGGGAACATAATGGCGACTGTATTGACACCCGGGTCTTTGCCTGTGTGCAGCAGGGCATATTCATCGTTGCTAAATCCTGTTAATTTTTCCCAACCCAATCCAAAAAAATCATTCTCTTTGAGTTGAACCTGATTTTTTTGCATATCATCAAATACTGAGGGGGATAAACCACCGCCATTTAACAGATAGGTCAAAAAGTTGCCATAATCTTCTACGGTTGTTAAAAGATTAGCGGCGGCATTTGCTTTGTCATACTTGTTTGTTGGGTATGCGTTTCCGTCTTTATCATAGTTTTTGACATATCTTTTTTCATCCATTGATTTATCCCACCAAAAATGGGTGTCCTTCATTTTTGCAGGTTTGAAAACCAATTCAGCCGCCAATTCTTCCAGTTTTTTACCGAATTTTACTTCTAATGCCTTTCGCAGATATTCAAATCCTTCGCCTGAATATTGAAATTTGGTGCCGGGCTCAAATTCAAAAGTCAGTTTTTTACTGCTGGTTAAGTAACGCCAGTTGGGAAAACCCGTTTGGTGCGAAAGGATGATTCTCGGTGTTAGTTTTTGGGTGCGTTTGTCATTTTTTAAGTCAGGGTCTGTCCAGTATTTGCTCAATGATTCATCCAATCCCAATTTTCCAGCACTGATTAATTTTAATGCAACCAAAGCCGTAACGGGTTTCGTCAATGAAGCGACTTTAAAAATGGCATTATACGAAGCGGGTACCTCTTTGTCTATATTGCCAAAGACCTGTATGTGTTTCAATTTACCATTTTCAATGATACCTAAACCTAAGGCAGGAACGTGTTCCTGTATCAGCAATTGCTTTATGTCATTGTCAAAACTTTCATGGGTGACAATTTTTGAAGGGTCGTTGTGGTCAAAGCTCAACACTTCTTTCAGCAACCAGTTTCCGTTTTCCAATAACCAGACGTGCGTGAATTTCGCCCTGCTGGTATGTCTATCTTCTTTGTTCCGTTCTCTTATATAAAAATTGTGAATGCCGCTTTGAATAGCACCGTATAATTTACCCTCGTTGTACAGCGGAAATACTTCGAGGCTGTTTTCTTCTACTTTTCTGATGGGTTTCTGATTGGGGTTTGAGCAAATATTGTTTTGGGTGTTTTCAAGAAAATTTGCTTTGGTTTGAATACCCGCTTGGTCGTGAAAAAACAACAGGTCTTTGTGGATGGCTTTGTTCAGATATGCCATATCGCACAGGTTGAACGCCCGTTCAAAGAAAATACTGTCTTGCTTTTTCATTGTCAGAAACAGTTCTGAGTCTTTTGCTACCTGTCCGTTTGCCGCCATATTTGCTGAACAAACAATTATGAAGAATAAAAAAAATGATTTTATCATTGTTATAGTCTTTTTAATTTGAATGATTTTTAATGAAAATACTGAGGGGGGTAGATTTACTAAATTTTTAAAATTTCGTAAATCTACCCTTTTCCTTTATTTTGACCCAAACACTGCCCCGATTAATAGACTTACGAAGCCTATGATATTGACAATTTGGCGATATTGAAAAATACTGAACCATTTCGCTCTGAAATCTGCCCAATCGGTTGGATAATGGTCGGGAGTCCATGTATTGATGATGTCATTGACGGGTAAATTACCTTTTAAGGTGAGCAATGCGTCCACAATCAAAGCGATAAAACCAATAGCTGCTGTAATAAACAGTAAACTGCTTGGGTTTTTGATGGTTGAAATAACCAACACGAGATTGGCAATGAGCGCAGCATACACGACAGATGTAAAATTGGCTCTCATATACGTATCAATGAGTTTGCGTACTGACATATAAGTGTTGGCATCGAGGCTCAATTGGACTTGTTTTAATGAAAGAATATACATAAAAGATTGACTGACGATAACGCTGTAAATAACGAGCGTCGTGAGCGTAAGGATTTTAATTGACATGATTGAATGATTTTAATGATGAAATTTAGATTGTTTAACGCGCTTAATTGGCGTATTTTAGCTATTTATACTGAGGGGGTGCTTATTTAATCTCTATTTTTAAAAACTTAAAACCGACGATGATTAACCACACAAGCCACAACGTGCTGCCGATAAAACCAGCCATAGGAACAACCGCAAAATCAGGCATAACCGTTTCAAAAAGCTCTGTTTGAGCTAAAAGATAAATAGTTGAAGCGATGTAACCAAACCCAATCAACCATTTGGGCAATAATTGAAGTTTGGCGAAAGCGTAACACAGCATAAATGTCCAAATAATCGTGAAGAGTTGCCCGAGATGTTCACCGAGAACGACACCGCCGTATTGATGAATCACTTGAAAAGCCATTTTAGCGGCTTCTTTGGTCATTTCATTGCCGATAATATAGTTTTTTGCTAAAACAGGTACGACAAAAGTCCACCGCAGCAAACCCACCATTTGAACAATAAGGCTGATGACACCGATATATGTTGCCCAACGAACAAAGAGAAGTTTGTTTTCTAATTTTTGACCCAATAAAATATAGGCTGGCAAAAGTGGCAAACCGACCATTGCAAAAGACCACCAAGTCCATATCAGCGCATTGCCGCCTTCGTGGAATTTGGTTAAAATAACGCCGACATCTTGACGTAAAATAACAGGATATTCAAAAGTTATAGACAAGATAGTATAAGGTATAAACAATAAAATACCGCCTATAATGAGTAAAAGACCGATTGTTTTTTCTGTTTTAAAATATGAATTTTCCATTTTTTGATTGCTTGATATAAATGAATGGTTTGTTTTAGTTTTAAAAAAAGAAAGAATAACTGATGCCCGGTGTCGGATTGATTTTCACATCATGTCCTTTAGCAATTAAAGCAATACCGCCAATTCTGAAATTGAATCCTTTCCAAATCATCCAGCGAAAACCAGCTTCTAAGCCAAGAGCATTCTCTTTGTTATAGTCGAGGTTTATGCCGCGTAAATAAGATGCACCCGCATAGAAAGACGAAGGGTTTTCTTTTTTGCCAACAGGCAGAAACCATGCAGTGAGTCCTGTTTTTACAAATTTTGTTGTGATGCCTGCTTCCAAAGCGGTAATGTAATAGCCTGCGTGAACAGACATATTTTTCATTCGATATTCCAAACCGATTGATGGATTGCGGAATCCATTGATACTGAATTCATTTTTAGAAAAACGGCTTTGTGAAAAAGCGGTTGCAGATATTAATAAGAGCAATACGATGAGTGACTGTTTCATTTTAATAATTGATTATTGAATTTTAAGAAATTAAGATTTATACATTGTTAAAAATACTGAGGGGGGTCTGTGTAATATGTGAATAGCCTGAGCCTGTGTTTAAAGAGTAAGGACATAGTAAAGGCTCATGCAATAGTGACCATTGCCGTTTTTTAAAATGATTTTCTTTTTATTTAAGATTTAAAACACAAAAGGAACTAACACAAAAAGCGGTACATATAAGTAGGTGTAAAAGATAAAGACAAATGAATAAGGACTTTTATCAGCTGAACTAAAAGCTTCTTTATGGTCATTTGCCTTTTGTTTTAATTGATGATACAAAGGTAGCGGCGTATATTTCGGAACTACTGGACAAATGTCCATTAAAGAATTTTTAGTGATTTTTTTTCTGATTCGACTGAGATGACGCGGCGTTACGCCCAAAATAAACGCTAAAAGCCTCTTTTTGTATAGCGTTCTAACCTTATTTGTCTAAAGTGCAACTTTGGAATCACGCTAAAAATGTAGATATGAAAAAAGTGCTTTCTAAAAATAAAGTCGGGCTTCGCGTAAAACTCAATACTGTTTTTGATAATTTTCAGCATAAAAAGGGCACTGTAAAAGCCTCTTTTAGATACACTAAATAAATGTTTATTTATTCAAATGTGTTTGTCTGCAAATGATTGTTATAAGCTCTAGCAGCAAAAATTATTTACATTCTTGGATATAAAATGTCAAACTTTGCATAGCTTTATGCAAAAAGTGCAAATACATTTGCAAATTTTGCAAATATGTGTGCGAAATAAATTTGTCATGAGGTGGACATAGTAAAAAACAGTATGGGCAATTCCTCACCAATCGTTATTTATACAATATTTTCATGTCTTTGTATTAATCAAATTTTAAGAATGTAAAATGAAAAAACATTTTTTTAACAATCCTTTAGCCTTGATAGTAGTGATGCTTTTGGTTTCTCTCACGTCAATGGCTCAAAACAAAGTGAACTTTTCTTTGAAAGGAAAAGTCAGTGCTACCGAACCCATTGTCGGGGCAAGTGTTGTCATTGAAAGCACTGGACTGGGCAGTGTCTCAGATGTTGACGGCAATTACAGCATCGAAGGCTCAATTACTGAGGGGGTGCATACGGTAGCTGTTAGTTTTATTGGTTATTCAACCACACGCACAAAAGTCACCATCAAAGCAGGCTCGAATGTCTTGGATGCGACACTGACCGAAGATGTCTTGAACTTAGGTGAAGTACTGGTGGTCGGTTCTTCCGTTTTGCAAGAACGCAAGCAGTTGGGCAATGCCATTTCGACGGTTCGGGCAGAGCAGTTAGAAAAATCGGGGACATCCAATGCGATTCAAGCCTTGCAAGGCAAGGTCGCGGGTGCGCAAATTTCTCAAAACTCTGGCGACCCCGCTGGTGGTATTTCTGTACGTTTGCGTGGACCGAAGTCTTTAGCAGGTTCTTCTGAGCCTTTGTATGTGATAGATGGGGTAATTTCTAACAACAATACGGTTAATATTACCAATGCGAATGTAGATGCAGGAACAACCTCTTCTATCGGTCAAAACCGTTTGGCAGACTTGAACCCCAATGATATAGAATCCGTCAATGTACTCAATGGGGCTGCTGCTGCTGCTATTTATGGTTCACGAGCTTCCAATGGTGTTATCATTATTACTACGAAAAAAGGTAAAAGTGGCAAACCGAGGATTTCCTTCTCGACCTCCTATTCTGTGAATCAATTGCGAAAGAAATCGTTTATTTCGACTTATAATAAACAATTTAACCCTGGTGACAATACCACTACCTTTGACCCCAAACTACAAACTTTATATCCAACGGCTAAAGGGGGCAATATTTTGAACGATAGTATTGCCGTCTGGGGTTCATTGGTTGATGTGACACGTTACGATTATCAAGACAATATTTTTAGAGATGCTGGTGGCACAGATAATAATCTTTCTGTCTCAGGTGGTTCTGAAAATACACAATATTATGCCTCATTTGGTTTTATGCGCAATGAAGGTATTATCAAAAATACGGATTTTCAACGCATTACAGGTCGTGTCAGAATTGATCAAAAAATAACGAATTGGTTGGATGCGTCTATTGGTTTGGCTTATACGAATGGTTTTAGCCACGAAATGCCCAATGGTAACGTGTTTTTCAGTCCGACAAACTCTATCAATATCACGAATAATATTTACGATATTACTCAAAAAGATGCGAATGGCAACTATCAGGCTGTGGAACGCCTCTCACGTTTGAATCCGATGAGTATTATTGATGGCATCAAAAACACGCAAAGAACCAACAGGGTTATTGCGGATTTGAGATTGACCGCACGACCGATTGAAGGAATGACGCTCACCTACATTTTGGGTGTTGACAATACCAATCAGCTGGGTCGCAATTTTAGCCCGATTTTCCCTTATCAAGTCAATGTGGCTTATTTTAACAAGGGTTATGCGGCTAATAATACGGCTAATACGATATTGTACAACAACGATATTAACGCCACTTATAATTTCAAAAAGGGCATTTTGAGTTCTAATACCGTAGCTGGATTCAATTATCTATTCTCAAGAGAGGAAATAGGTTTGACTCAAGGACGTGATTTAGCTCCTTTTATTGAAACTGTGAATGGTGCAACTGTGCCATTACCGTCTATTTTTACAGATGCACCAAGTTCCGTAGCAGGCGGCTTCATTCAAGAAACTTTTGGCTTGAACGACCGTGTATTCTTAACAGGTGCGATTCGCTATGATGTATCCTCTCGCTTTCCGAAAGAAACACGCGGCAATTACTATCCAAAAGTCGGTTTGAGTTATATGGTTTCGGACGAGCCATTCTGGGGCGGTTTGAAAAACGTCGTTTCAAAAGCACGTCTGCGTGCAGCATGGGGTCAAACAGGTAATGTGACAGGTTTTGGTGTTTATGACCGTTTCATTTCATTCAATAGCACAAGTTTCAATGGTTTGGGCGCATTCAATGCTTCTTCGCTCTTGGCTGACCCCAATGTAAAAGTAGAGCGCAACGAAGAATTAGAGGTCGGTGGTGATTTTTCATTTGCTCAAGACTTTGTCACATTAGGTGTGAATGTTTACAAACAAACCGCTAAAGACCTGTTGTTGGGGATTGCTGTCGGACCTTCTACGGGTTATTCGACGACAAAAACGAACGTTGGTACTTTAGAAAACAAAGGTTTTGAACTGACATTGAATATAAATCCAATCAAAACTCAAAAACTTAATTGGTCTATTTATGGCACTTTGAGCCACAATGACAATAAAATCACAAGTCTTCCAGGTGGTTTGACACAATTGGCTTCGCCGACAGGTGCGCCTATTTTTTTGGTACAAGGAGCGGCTGTTGGTGTCTTCTACGGCAATTTCTATGCACGTGATGATGCAGGTAATATTTTGCTGCGTCCGATTAAAGTATCTATTTTGAAAGATGGTAAAGTAACAGAAGTGCAGGTCAATAAACTACCTCAAGTCGAGCGTGGTGCAGCACAAGGCACTAATTTCTTGAACCCAACAGGTGCCAGAGGTGCAGATGGACAACCTTCTATCACTGGTGCGAATAGTACAGTTTTGAGAAAAGTGATTGGTAATCCGAATCCACGTAATATTTGGTCATTAGGTACGAATTTAACCTATGGTAAATTGACTTTCACAGCTTTGTTAGATGCTGTAGAAGGTATGGAAATATGGAACGCTGATAAACGCACACGCAATAATGTAGGTATTGGTCAGATTGCAGAACAAGAACTCAAAGGTGAAGTCCCACGTGGTTCAGTGGCAGCTTATGCAGGTATAGATGAATTCCGTGTGGACGATGGTTCATTCATCAAATTGCGTGAGATGTCCTTATCTTATGATTTGGGTAATATCGTCAAAGGTGTCAACAATTTACAATTGGTTTTGACAGGTCGTAACTTATACTCATGGGACAATTACTTCGGTTATGACCCTGAAACAAGTTCAACTGGTCAAAGCTCTGTAGCTCGTGGTGTTGATTTTGGTAATTCACCTATTCCACGTTCTTATCAATTTATGATTAGGGCCAATTTCTAATGATTGGTTCGACCCCCTCAGTATGAGGGGCGTTTTTATAGTTTTTGTTTCTGGTTAATGACTTAATTTTAAATTCAATTAATTTAGATTAAAATGAATCGTAGAAAAATATATTTTATCATCTCTTTTGTAGCAACACTTTTGTTGACACAAAGCAGTTGCATTAAAGAATATACAAACCCATCTGCCATCACAAACCTGCAAGTGGTATCAAGCGTAGATGGTTTGACAGGACTTGTCAATGGTTTGCAGTTTCGTTATTCCGTCGGCCGCCAAAGCCCTTTGTACGAAGGTTTTTCAGCGAGTGGGTTGGTCACCAATGAACTAAAAGTACTTAACTTGGGCAATACCGATGAGCTAAACTTAGGAGCAGGTTTAGCCGCAGTATTGCCGAACAACTCTATTGTCAATCAATTGTGGACACAGTCATACGCCATGATGAACGAATCCAACTTGATTTTGGACAATATTAACATCGTAGCAGATGCTAACATGAAAGCTGTTATTTCGGGCTATGGCAGCTTCTATAAAGCCATGGCTTTAGGTACTTTGGCAACTTATTTTGAAAAAATGCCTCTGACTGTGGGCAAATCTCAAGTATTTTCATCAAGAGAAGATGCGTTGAAAAGCGCCATTAGTTTGCTCGAATCGGCTGAAAGTGGCTTGAGTTCACTATCCAGTGCAACCATTGCAACGCTCAGTTCGGGTAGATTTGTGCCCGGTTTTGATTTGAAAAATAGCGTTATTGCTTTGCAAGCACGCTTCAATTTGATGTTGAAAGACTATACAAAAGCCTTGGCTGCCGCCAACAAAGTGGATTTAAAAGTAAAATCTGCCTTCCGTTTTGATGCTGTAAATGCCAATCCTGTCTATTTCGTCTCTTACTCGAATCGAAACGTATTGGAGCCGACTAACAAAAACTTGGGTTTGCCTACTGCGCTGGTTTTAGATACTTTGGATAAACGCATTCCTTTTTATTTGAACCCCGCTGCTTCTGGCACAGTCAATTTGGGCTTCGGTCATTTCCGCAGCAATACAACTGATATTCCTGTTTATCTGCCAGGCGAAATGATATTGATTAAGGCTGAATGTTTGGCCCAATCAGACATCGCAGGAGCTATAGCTCAATTAAACAATGTTATTAAGAAAAAAGCGACAGAAGATGCTTGGGGTATCGGTGCCGACATAGCAGCAGGTTATACAGGTGCAGCAACAAAAGATGCCGTATTGACTGAAATTTATAGACAACGTTGTATCGAATTGTGTAATTCTGGTTTGCGACTGGATGACAGTCGCCGCTTGGGTCGTCCTGGACCCGACCAAGCGGCAAGCATTCGCGAGCGTGGACGCAACTTCTTCCCATATCCGCAAGCAGAAAGAGATAACAACTCAAATACACCAACAGACCCAACACTTTAATGTTGGTATCAGTTTTACAAGACCAATAGTATCAAACATCCCTAATTTCTAACACAAGAAATTAGGGATGTTTGATATTTAGCGATTATCAAGTCTGATAGGCTGTTCGATCGGTTTTTCTAAATTACCAATATGGGCACAAAAGTCAGGTTGTTAACAGGCAGCAAAGCAATATCACAGGTAAGGTTACGCCTTTGATATGGAACGGTACTACGGGGGGTATTGTAGCACTGAAAGGCACAACACTGAGGATGACTTACAATATTGATGCTACATTTATAGATTACTGAGGAGGTACTCAAAATTTCTTTATATTAAGACATGAGTCATCTCGATTTTTGTTAGAAAAATCCAGATGACTCATGTTGATAAATAATACAATAGACTTGTTGTCTATTGAAAATCACTCGCTCCAAAAGAAAATCTTTCAAAGTACGCTTTTTGCGCTATGCGCAAAACAGTGAGTAATAGCTAATGAATTGATTTTCAACTTGCAACAAGTATAATAATAAGAAGCCGTTTTAATTCATAATCACCATTTTCTTAGAAGCACTGTGATCAGCTGTTTCCAAATGGTAGTAGAATACGCCACTGGCGTTCAAATCTGATTTGTTAACCGAGATATTGTTGTAGCCCGCTTTGTATTCGCCGTTGACGATTTTAACAACCCGACCATCAATTGTCGTGATGGTCAAGCGTGCTTGACCGTCTTTTGGTAAATTGAAGCCGATACTCGTTTCATTTGCAGCAGGATTCGGTTGGTTTTGGTAGAGTGCGAACTCGCCACCTGTCACTTTTCCTGTGTTGAATTTCAAATGAACATTCATTTCATTACCTATTGCATCGTTTGCAACGGCTTGTGTCAACGCACTGTTCACTGTCAACATATCACTCAATTTGCCTGTTTTATTGGCGACAAATGTGATTGCTAACACATCAGTGGCATCTTGTGCTTTACCGTTCCAACTTGTTGTTACTGCATTTGCAAAAAGACCAAAATTGCCGTTTGCCATATTGTTCAAACTGCCCGCTTGTACCGATTTAACTCTTGCACCCTCGATACTGAATGTCCCTTGAAAAGCGGCTGCGTTCATTTTTTCGGCTGAAATATTTACCGTGTATTCATTGCCTGCAACTAAATCCATGTCATTGGCATTGAATGTCAATGACCCTGCATTGCGCGGTGACAAAGCATTGTAACTGTCATTCACATCTCCCAACTTGACAGCTACAAAATTCACGGCTGTGTTGGATACCAGCGATGTGATATTCGCAACTTCGGGGAACGTTTCGCTCAATGGCGTTACTGCGTTACGGAATGTATAAGCTTTGTCAACAAATCGGAAATTACCACCTGGCAGACTCGGTGACATTCGCAATATGAAGCGACGCATGTGCAGCATGTCTGCTGCATCTATCTCGCCCGACCTGTCAACGTCGGCGGCGATTATTTTGTACGGGGTTGCCAACGGCGCAATATTCAAGATGTGTTGACTGACCTTCGCTATATCATACGTTGTCACACCATTCGTCGCATCTTCGTTATTGTTTTTAACCAAGCGTACTTGTATGTTCTCTGCTGTATCTGTTGCAATATTGAAAAAACCATTCGATACATTGCCGCCCGCTACAGGGGAACCGTTGATGTTGGCAAAAACTGATACATTATTGACAGCTATATTATTCTCTGTGAGTGCCGAACCAGATATGAAAAGTTGTCGTATATCACCTCCAGTCGCATTAGCTCCAAAGATAAACAGATAGGGTGAATACCACAAATCGCCCATATTATCCGTTGCTACGGCACGTAAATTATAATTACCCAACTGAACATTGTTCCAAACATAAGAGTAAGGAGCTGTGAAATCTTCCCCTAATTTGATATTACCTGCGAAAAATTCCACTTTTGTAATTGTTCGACTCGTAAAAGCAACGACTGATGCTGTCAACGTTAGATTCGACCCAGGCACAAATTCTCCACCATTCAGCGAAGACGATAAGAGGATTGTGAACGTCTCCAGCACATTTACATTCGAAATAGAACTGAATGTTGTATTACCGCAATTATCCACTGCTTCTGCTTGAATATCGTAATTACCACCAACTATATTGCGCCAATCGTAACTATAAGGTGCGGTGTTATCACTGCCAAGAAGTTGGCGCGATAATAAGCCAGTTTTCGTTCTACCAACAACCCAATAAAAATTGACCTGTGCAATAGTACCATCTGGGTCTGATGCTGTGGCTGTCAAGGTCGTACTGCTCGTCAAGGTCTCTCCATTTACGGGTGAGGTCAAAGTCACTACGGGCGGCATATTGACATTTGTGCCAACTGTGGCTGTTGTTGTTTTAGTACAACCATTCACATCAGTTGCGGTAAAAGTATAAGTCTGAGCGGTCAAATTATTGAACGTACCTGATGGGCTTTGTGTACCAATATTTGGTGAAATCGCATACGTTATTGTACCTGTACCACCTGTTGATGATACAACAACTTTACCACTATTGCCACCCATACAACTTACATTTGTTACTGAGGGGGTACTAAATACGATGGCGATTGGTTCTGTAACCGTCGCACTTCCTAACATCGTGGTTTTACAATTGCCAATTGTACTTGTCGCTTCGACAGTATAAACACCGCTTAGTGTTTGATTGCCAAAACTAATCGCTGCACCTGTGCCAGGTACGGCGTTGCCTATATTCATCGTACCTTTTTTCAGTTGATAGCTTACGCCACTTTCTGAATTGGCTAAACCAATTGCCACACCATTGCCACCTACACAATAAGTACCGCCTCCAGTAAGGGAGAAAGCTGTTGGTGCTTGTAGAATGGTTACATTAACAGTTGAATTACCTACGCAACCTGTACCACTATCTGTCACAGTAACACCGTACAAACCACTGGAAATGAATGTATTGGTTGCATTTGAAGGCGTATTGCCACCTGACCATTCGTAAGTCAATGACGTAGAGTTACTCACGATACTCGCTGTCAATGTTACAGTACTACAAGCGGTTGTTGTACCTGATATGGTGACATTCGTAGGAGTTACTTTCATCGTTATCGCATTACTATTAGCCATTGACGGTGTTGCACAAGTCTCGCTGCTCGTCATATCACAACTGATGATGTCGCCGCCAGCCAATGTTGCATCGGTATAAGTTGAGGCATTTGTACCGACAGGTGAACCATTCTTTTTCCATTGATACGAGGGCGTTGTGCCACCGTTGATTGGTGTAGCTGTGAAAGTTATGCTCGTACCTGCGCACACATCGTCACTTCCTGTTGTGACGGCGATGGATACTGAGGGGATAATCGCAGTCGTTGGTTCTGTCAACGTAACGCTTTGTGAAGCCGTACAACTGGCATTATCAGTGACTGTGAAAATATATGTACCCGCAACCAAATTTGAATATGTATAAGGATTACTACCTGTTCCAGAAATGGTATTGTTTGATGCGTCTTTCACCACCGTTGTGAAAGGGCTTGTACCACCCGAAAGAGAAAATGTAAATGCACCTGTTGAACCACCTTTGCAAAGAACATCGGTTTTAGCATCTAAAGTAATCGTCGGTGCAGTAGAATTTGAGACATTAACGGGTGTCGTAGCAGAACAGCCGTTGTCATCGGTGACAGTCAGAGTATAGCTGCCAGAGGCAATATTTGTAAAACTGCCCGTTGTATTTGTTAGGCTTGAGCTCAATTTAAAAGTATAAGCAGTTGCAATTGTTCCACCTGTTGTGCCTGTTATCGTCACTGTTCCACCTGTGGCGCAAGTCGCAGGAGTCGTCGAAACCATACCGATACTGAGGGGTGTGGGTTGTCCGACGGTTACGCTTGATGCGGTTGTTTCGCAGTTATTGGCATCTTTTACTTTGATTTGGTAGGTGTTTGACACCAAACCACTGAATGTGAATGGGCTTGTACCAGCCGTGTAAGTTGCGCCATTGTCTTTTGAAAATTGTAATGCACCCGTTCCGCCACTTGCCGTTACCGTGATTGTGCCGTTGCTACCACCGTTGCAAGACACGTCCGTTTTACTTGTCATCAAACTAAGGGCTGTCGGTTGCCCAACGGTTACGCTTGATGCGGTTGTTTCGCAGTTATTGGCATCTTTTACTTTGATTTGGTAGGTGTTTGACACCAAACCACTGAATGTGAATGGGCTTGTGCCTGACGCATAAGTTGCGCCATTGTCTTTTGAAAACTGTATTGCACCTGTGCCGCCACTTGCCGTTACCGTGATTGTGC
>JAEUUP010000091.1 GCA_016787525.1 Saprospiraceae bacterium
TTTTGATTACAATTTTGGCTTTGCCAAAATTGTAATCAAAAAATCGCTCGCTCCAATAGAAAAACTTTCAAAGTACGTCTTTTGCGCGTAGCGCAAAACAGTGAGTATCAAACACGCGAAAACTTATTTCTGATTACTTAATGTAAAAATAGCATCATTCCAAAACGCAAATCTTGTTTTTACAAAAAATAAACCGCCTCAAACAAGCTGTTTGAGGCGGTTTTTACTGAGGGGTAAATCATTTCACCTGTACGCGAATCCCCTCCGAATGACTCGTAAACTCAGGTGCATACATGCACTGTATCGTCGTCACGCCGTTCGACATATCGCCTCGATGGTTTACCACAAGTGGGTATTCAAATACATACGTTCCTTTAGGCAAATAATCGAAAAAGAAATTTGTCGCAGCGTCGCGGGTGCTTTCGTAGTAACCCAAACCATCTTGCCATTTGTATTGACTCAGGACATTGATAGGTTCAAAACCCGAAGCACGCATGTCTTTCATGTGGACAAATTCCATGTCGCGGTCAACGCGTAACTCGATTCTGACCTTTATTTTGTCGCCTGTACTGAGGGGTGTCTTATCGCTCAAAGGTTTCATTATCAAGCCTTTATCAGAGTTTTCTTCTTTGAACAATTGTTTGGTCATTTTCAGAGGAGTGGCTTCAAAACCTTTTATTTTATCCAAATTTTCAAAATATTGCCAATACATCGCACCCCAAGCGACAACTTTATTAGGATTGTTGACCTCAACGGTTCCCATTTTTGAGTTAATATCCTCCGTTTTAAAGGTCGTTTTGAAGTAACCAGTACCCGCTTCTTTGTCTAATTTCGATACATCTAATTTGTCGCCGCCAACGGTTATCGCAATATCTGAATCGTCAGCCAGCCAATTGTCGCCTGATTTCAATAAAGCATAAACGGCTGAGGCAGTGGCTTTTGTGGTTTTCCAAGCATTGGTTTGTTTGTTTTTCAACAACCAAACTTTTAAGGCATCAACCGATTTGTCGTCTTTTACTTCGCTGAACAGTTCTATCATCAGAGCTTGTGTTTCGATAGGCAATTCGTACCAATAAAAACCGCTTGCTGCTTTCCAATACATACCCATTTCATCACTTTGAATGGCTTTTTCCTTCAACGAAGCGACGATTTTTTCAGGGGCAGTGAATTTACCAAAATCACCATTTGAGTAACGCAACAGAGCCAATGCCAACAAACCTTGCTCGTAGCGGCTGCGTTTGAGCCAATATTTTTCACCTTGTTTCAAAAAATACTCTAAAACTTTGCTGTTTTCTACTTTTTGACTTTGGAAAAACGAGCGTGTGTAAAGATAGTGCAATGCCAATGAGGAAAGGTTATCATCGTCCATTTTCAAACGACCTTTGGCAGCTTCTTTTTCCAATTCTTGATAATATTCGACAATGCGCTCGTCGCAATAACGGACAGCTTTTGCCACCATTTCTTTGGTTTTTAAGTCATCATTGAGCGATTTTACGCCCAATTTATCCAAATGACCGAACCCCTCAGTAATATATTGTGTGATGTACCAATTGTCGCGACCGCCCGGAAACCAAGCATAACCACCGTTACCGAGTTGGCGTTCTTGCATTTTTTTCAAAGCGATGGCAGATTCGTTTGCCATGCGATTCAAATCAAAGAGCAGACCGATGTTTTTCTTTTGAGTTTCCTCATTTTGAGCCTGTAAAACCCATGGCGTTTCTTCCAACAAAGCATTTTTCAGCTCTTGGTTTTTAGACAAATTCGATAGCAAAGCTTGTGGCTCGGCTGTGCGCCAACGGTCGAAAACGGCTTTGATTTTAGGCTGTGAATTGGCTACTGAACTCGCCAAACTATTCGCATAGTAACGTGAAAAAATCTGCTCGGTACAGTCGTAAGGATATTCCATCAAATAGGGCAATGCTTGGACAGCATACCACGCAGGATTTTGTGTGAATTCTAAAGTCAAACGATTGTGTGACAATGTTTTAGAACTAGCATTTTTCAGCGATTCTAATGTGAATTTTTTCGTTTCGCCACCTCTGACACTGAGGGGGAGTGTTTCTGTTACCAACAGGCGATTGGTCAAAACAGGTAATGTATTTTCTTCGCCATCGCTGAAATTGTCGGCTTTGGCAACAACGCGATATGTCACTGCTTGTACTTTGCCAACAGGAATTTTCAAACGCCAAGCTAAAGGCGTGCTTTCGCCTGCTTTGGCTTCAAAATTCAGCGTTGCATTTGTATTGCCCAATACATCGTCAATCGGTTTCATGGTCAAAGCATCGAGTAATTCGAGTTTGGCAGACCCCCTCAGTATATTGGCAGTCATATTCGTGACTTTTGCCGTAAATTCGATGCTGTCATCTTCGCGCAAAAAGCGTGGCGCATTCGGGAAAACCATCAAATCCTTTTGTGTCACAACGGTTTTTTCTGAAAAACCGATTTTCAAATCCGTTGTATGCGCCATTGTCAAGAGTTTCCACTTGGTCAAGGCTTCATTCATTTTGAATTTCAAAATGACGTTACCTTCCATATCTGTCATCAACTCAGGGAAAAAGAAAACCGTTTCGTTGAGATTGGTGCGCACTTTGACGGTTGAAAGGTCTTGATTTGATTTTTGTGTCGCTGTTGCTTGTCCTTTTGTTTCCCCAAAAGGATCACTATCGTTTTTTAAATCATATGCTTTATCAACATCAGCAGCAATCATTTTATAGTTTTGAGCTTCTGCTGGCGGCGGCGGTGGCGCACCTCCTTCTGGTTTTGCCATTTTTAATACGGGGGCAGAATCCATCATAGCGGTACTTCGCATCACAATACGAGGACTGCCTTCAAAGAAATTGAACCCAAACCAATTCAAGGAGCGATAGTTTTTGACTTCTTCATCGGGTTCGATCCCCTCAGTAGGACTGTAAAAAGCATTGGAATGAGCCTCTCCAAAAGTCGGTGCATTGTATTGATATATCGAATAACGAGATGGATAAAGCCCAAGACTCCAGTGGTTTGACACAAATTGATCGAGTGAGGCATCGTACATAGTCGCTGCCATTTCGGCTAAGGCTTTTTCTTTGTCTTTGCCACTGATTTTGATGCGCCATTCTTCTTCGCTACTCGGTTCGAGTTTGTCTCTAAACGTTTGATATTCAAAGTTTAAGTTTTTGTTAGAATAAGGAATAATCACTGTTTTGGTTTGCAAAGTCGAGCGATTGTCCATCACATAGCTGATGTGTAGGAAGATATTGCCGCGATACTCTTCTTTCAATTTCACAGGATACTCGACCATGCCCTCAATCGGATGCCATGAGCGTTCGATAATTTTGCCATTGACCTCTTCCTCAACTAAAACGTTCAGACGCTCTGCCGACGTGCCATAATGCAAGGTTGCTGTTTGATGGGGTTCATACGACTCACGGTCAAGCCAAGAGAAAAATGTTTTGTTGGCAGGCACGATGTCGTCGTTGGTGTCATAAACAAGAATGTGTTTGATGATTTCTATTTTTTCACCTGTTGCGTCCGTTGTCGTGATAGTGAAGCGATAAACACCGGGTTCGTACTTACGAATGTCTTGGGCATGTACAAAATTCGTGTCTGTTCCCGCATTTACTGAGGGGGCCGCTGGCGTTGAAAAACTCGTTTCAGATACTACTTTTTTAATAGCCCAATTGTCAACTTTGTCTTCTTCGCGGTAAGGTATAAGCGGAAAATCGCGTCTGAAAGTTTCCTCGGCAATAATATGTGTATCAGGAACAGCCCAATAACGGTTTAAGTAAGGGCGACGTGGCGATGCCAACAGCTCAATTTTGACAGTTCCTTTGGTGCTTAAAGGTTGTCCATTGAGGTTGTTTGTCGTGATTTTAATCGGCTCAGGCTTCAAACGATTCAGCTCGGCAGGTGCATCTAAATTCAGATCAAGAGAAATATAACCAATTGATACAGAAGATTTTGTGCTGTGTGTTTCGCCATTGATGTCGGTCACATCGGCATAGATTTTATAATCAAACACAGGTTTTTTATCTTTTGGAATCGCCAAATTGGGTAAAGCATTAAATTTGACCTCAAATTCACCTTTCGCGTCGGTGACAGTTTCACCATGCGTTATTTCTTGACCCGCAGACTCCCAAGGATTCCAACCCCACCAACGCCAGTAAGGAAACCGCACCTCGCGCACAACCCGATATTTGACTTTAGCACCATCAATGTTTGAACCTGCAAAAGCCTTCGCTTGACCTTTGGCTTTCACATCTTGATTGAGTGTAAAATCGCCTTCCAAAGGCAACATTTTGACCTCGAACTTAGGGCGTTTGTATTCTTCAACCTTAAAATAGGTCTGTCCACCTGCACTTGAACGAATGGTCATATTGCCCAATCTGCCTGTTGAAGGTGTTGTGAAAAAGCCATTTAAAGTACCAAAACTGTTTGTTGTGAGTTTCAAACTGCTTACTTTTTGCCCGTTGGCATCATAAAACGTCACTTCGACGGGTTCATTGGGTTTAATAGTGGGTTTTCTATCGCCCATAGTATTGTAGGAATAAACCAAGCCTTTGAAATAAACCGTCTGACCCGGACGGTAAATAGCACGGTCTAAAAAGAACTGGGTTTCAGTGACAAGGCGGTTTTCTTGTTTGTAGAAATAGTTTGAAAAACCGTCACCCGTTGCCAATGAATCTTTACCATAAATGAATTTTGTTGTAAAATATTTGTCTTTCGGCAGACGTGTGTAAACAAAGCCGTTTTTATCGCTGACAGCGTTGTTGACCTTTACTTTTTCTTCAGTACGGGTTCTTGCATTGTATTTATTTTCCCAAAACTCCACAGAAACGCCCATCAACGGCGCACCTGTTGTGCGGTCGAGTACGACAAACTCATTGGGTTCGTCGGCACTTGAGCGATGCCAATAAGCCAAATTGGACACATGAAACATCGCGTAGCTCACTTTTCCGCCGTCTTTGAGGCTGTATTTTTCATTATCAGAAGCCAAAATAAGGTACAAACCCAAAGGCAATTTGTCTATTTTGATTTCCGTTGTATGTGTGTTATAATCGCCATCGTTGGGCAATTTGACATGACTTCTTTTGACAAAAGGTAAGCCGTTATAGTATTTCAAACGATCCTGTTCGTTCTCAAAATCGCGGCGATTGGTGCGCTCATAAAGGCGTATGATTTTGTAGTGAATGGAGTCTAAGTTTTTGAAACCAACCGATGCCAAAATAGATTTATTGGGAATATTGACCTCTTCAACCCTAAAATCTACTGAGGGGGTCACTATGGCATCAATCAACGCCCGACAACCTGCCGAACCATAGGCTTTAGGGTATTTTTGAACAGCCTCTTTGGCAATATCAAGGGCTTTTTTATTGTCTAATTTGCCGATGTTTTCAGGATTGGGTTTCCAATTTGAGCCTTTATTTCGGTAAAATTGCGCGATTTTTAACGAAATTTCAACAAAAGAAGGATTGTTGCTGTACTGAGTGCGCAAAGATTCAAGACTCTTCAAGTAGAGGTCATCTTTGTTGGACATAACGGCATTGTCATGCACAAAATCCAAACGTTTTAAGTCCGCGTCAATCAAAGCTGTTGGATTTTCGTCGCTGGCATGGAAGCGTGTGACCTCTTGCAAAAGTTTCAAAGTCCATAATTTCAAAGACGACGAATCACGGCTTTCGAGAGGTAAAGAATTGAATTTTTGAATATCTGAAAACAAAGCATAATCGGTCAACTCAAACGCATAGTTGGGCTTCGTCAGATACGATTTTTCATCCATGAAATAATCAATGGCACGATGCGCCAAAAAATCAAAAAGTACAGGTCGGCGTTCATCAGACCCCTCAGTAGTGATGGCGTTGAAATTGTTGATGGCAACCGATTTGGAACGGTCGTCGTTGAGGCTCAGGCGATAGAGTAGAGCCGCTTCGTCGGCAAGTTGCTGAATCGTCCAAGTCCGAATATCATCCGTTTTGAAATTAGGTGTTGTGGTTCGGTTTCTGAATTTCCAGATATTATTGTCCAAATAGCCACCATACATTTCTGCCAACATAGATTGCAAAATTTGCTTAGTTGGAAATGTGGCTTTTTCCATATCGTTGCGCAAGTCGTTGACAGCTTTCACCAAGCCTTCTTCTTCCATCTCGGAGATGTATTTCGACCGATGGATGAGGCATTTGATGAGTTGCGATGGATTCTCGTCTTTTTTAGATTTGGCAAGCAGGGCTTCTACCTTTTGCAAGGCAGATTTGGGCAGCCCTTGTTCTTCCAAACTGATGATTTCTTTCCACTCCTTTGCGTAGTCGTCCGTTCTGAATTTCATGTTTTGAGCATTGAGACCGCCGAAAAGCATCAAAGCGGGTAGGATAAAAATAATTTTCTTCATACTTTGTGTGACTTCGTTAAAAAAATCGAAACGTGCCATTTGGCTTTAGTTGTTAAACGTTAAAATTTAGATTTGTTGCTGCATTTTAGACTAAAAAACGGAAAAATGTCGCGCTTTCTTTTGAAAAAATTCTGTTTGTAAATAGAGATGCAATAATGAAAGTTTTGGCAGGATATACTGAGGGGGTTAACTTTTATTTAACTTTTCTCAATTTCGGGCGAAAATAATATTTATTTCGATGCTGACATAGAGCAAGTATTCTCAAAATTAATTGTCACGAAACTTGTTTTTATCCGATTGATTCCTCTAATTTTGAGCCTAATTCTGATACAGAACTCCTCCCACTTTCTCTATCCTCCCGTTTTTTGTGAAGCTAAAACTGGTTTTTTAACTGTTATTTTGTAAATAAACACTTTTTCTTCCGAATTTATAGTGTTGCAATGACTTTTGCCTATCACCTCCCTGTTTAATGGCATGAATTTGGCTTTTATTGATTCTAATCAAAGCTTATAATCGAGTTGTTGTGTAATTACATGAATTAATAAACTCATAACTAATCGCACTCATTCCATGAGAAAATTCTATTCAAAACCCATTTTTACTGTTTTACTCTGTGCTTTTTTCTTTACCCACCTATCGGCACAAAATAATAATCTAAAAGTTGCTTTTAAAGATGCAGCCTCCGCACCACGTAACTTGAATGTATGTGGCGACGAAGCTACTGTGACGATGAGCGTGTCCACAGACGGCTCCTTGTCGGCAGTTAGGCGCAATATTTTAGCCAATCTGCGACTTTTCAAAGGGGTACAGTTTGTACGATTCAATGCGGCAGGTACTTCTGCGGGTGTCACCATGGCAACCTCCAATGCAGGAGGTGCCTCTTTTACACTGCCCGATTTGACACCCCTCAGTAGTACATCGTCCGTCAATATCAGTTATGTAATTCGTGTCAATTGTGAATACACGGATACTTTGTCGCGCAATGACTTATTGGAGGTACAAGACCGTTGGGATTTTAGTTACAACATAGGCACATCCTCGAATGTAACGGAGACAGATTTGTCAACGCCTTATCGTGACCAAATAAAAGTGCCATTTTTTACGATGTCGTTGTCCAATAATGCCACAGCTGCAAGAGTTGGACAGTGCTTTCAACGCACCATTTATATCAACAATTCTGGTTTGGATGGTTATGTTAAAAATTTTGAGTATAAAAATACGCAGGGTGCAGGCATTTCGCTTCAAAGTATGACCATCAACGGGCAGTCTGTGACGATGACTAAAACGCCTGTTTTCAATTTTGCGGGCGATACGACAATTACGGTGAATGTGCCAAGTTCTCTTTTTGTGTTCAATACAAAAGGCCCGACGATACCTGCGGACGGTGACCAACTGTTTGAACCCGATGAAACTGTAACGATTGTAGAGACTTTTTGCGTTATGAATTGTGATAAATCGCGCACCAGCACACATGCGATGTCTTGGGGGTGCGATGCGCGTTTTTGCAACACACTCACACGTCAAGACCTCATTCGATTGGGCGAAGGGCAAGTGAACGTTGGTTTTGTTGGAGTGGGTTCAGTGCCAGATGTGACGGGAGGCTATTGCCGTACAGGGCGTTCGACGGTTAAATTTTCCAATAATGGTATTGAAGTTGACCCTGGAACGGCAGGTATGTACGATTTGCAATTGGGTGTTGGTTTGGGCGATTCTATTCTATTGCGGGATAAAGGTTATCATATCACAAAAGTAGTCATTGCTGGCGTGACCATGCCGACCCCCTCAGTAGCCTTGGCCGATTTGAGGAATAATCCTCTGTTTCGTACAGACCCTGATGGCGCAGGCGTAGGCTTGGCAGATACAGATGGTGACGGCTATTTCGATGATTTACCGCTCGGTAAGTCAGTTGAAATTACGATTGAATATGAGGTAGAATGTAGTGCTTCGTTGACCAATCGCGATGACAATTGTAAAAATGATTTTGAAACAGCCTTCAATGCCCAATTGAACTATACAGACTTGTGTGGTCGCCGCAATCAAATCATCAAACCTCGGTATTTTGCGCCATTGAATGTCAACGACTTAGTAGAAAACTGTACTGATCCAGACTGTCATACCGACGAACAGCCGTTTACCATTCAGCATATGGAACGCCGCAATATTTTCAATTTTGACAGAGATTGCAATGGGCAAGAAGAGATTTTGGTTAAAGTGAAAATGCCACAGGGTATTTTAGCCATCAAAGACTCTATGTACATGTTGCGCTTTACGGATACGATGTTTTTGCGTCGGATGTCCATTTCAGGCGACACATTATATATGGCGTTCCGTTTGGACTCTGTAAAACAAAAAGGTAGTGCAGGAGAAATGATTGCAGTTGATTACATCAACGGCGATTTTAAGGTGAATATGGGCTTCAAAGCAACATGTGCAGCTGTGCCAGGACCGACGAATTTTCCGATGGAAATGGCCTTTTCGTGTCCACCTTGTGGTTGTCAACATGTTTGGTATTGTGATACTTTGGCTGGTCCACGAGTGCATTATGATAAATTGGCTTGTGGTCCTAATCCTGCTTATGATTGTCCAAAAGGTTTAGCCACAACGGATTTTACAGCTATTAGAACCACTTTGGGTTATACAGATGCGACCTATCGCACCCATATTTCTCCTCAAAATGCCAATTTGAAAGTCGCGATGTCGTGCGATTCTGTGCGTATGACAGTTTTGAACGTGGTTGGTTCTGCACCGCTTTCGGATTCTATTGGAGTTCGTATTTCTTACGACAATATTACGAATTTGGCACAAACACACCTCAATGACATTTTCCAATACGGTAAAGGTTATGTGCGTTTTGTAAAAAATGGACAATCTTATACGTGTCCTGTTGATACATCGAAGATTCGCGTGGTGCGTACCGATTCGTCAAAATACATTTATGTTGACTTACATTCTTGTTTGACTTCGCTCAATATTGGCCCCCTCAGTATGGGCGATTCAGTGAATTTCTATGGCGATTTCAGCGTTTTCACAGATGGCCCTTATAAAAATACATTTGAGAAGATACCACAATTCCGTGCTTATGGCTACCATATTGATGGCGGGCAGGAGTTCGCTTGCGACAATTTTGGAGAGACATTTAGAGTCGGTAAATCGCAATCTGTTTTCTCGTTTCCTAATTCTTCCAGTTATCCAAAAGGTTGTACTGAAGCGAATTTGGAATACAAGATTATTATGATAAACAATGGTTATTACGACCATTTTGGCAACGAATACCGTCAGTCTGTCGGTGTTGATTCGTTCACTTTACAGTTTGACCCTGAGTTTATCCGTGCTTTTACGACTAAAGTGGATGTTTCGATTCCCGATCATCCATTTGCAGGTGGTAATTTCTACCCCCTCAGTAATTTGGATTCAACAGGCAAATTTGTGGCACGTTTCGACACGCTGCGCATCGTTCCTTCGCTCAATCGTGTGACGAGTTATGCCTTCAATTTGCGTATCAAAGCCACACCCAATTGTCGCTCGTTGACAGGTAGTTCTTTGAACAATAACAATTTTGCTTTCAAACCTAAAATATTCTATCGAGACAGATACTACGCCGTAGAAATTGGTGATGGTTCATGCGCACCTTATCGTCGCGACTCTGTTTTGAATGGCAATATTGTGTACAGTGACCCTCCTGCTTTGACTTTCGTACCGACCACCAATCCGAGTGTTTCAACTGCCAATGATACAGCCGTTTGGACGGTCAAACAGTGCAATACCTCGAACAAAGGTGGGGCTGGCACAACATGGGTCAGCGTCGAACCACACCCCTCAGTACAAGACTTTAGAGTGGTGAGTATGCGAGATATTACGAACAATCAAAACCAATTCGCACTGACTTTCAACACTTACGGTACAAATGGACGCAATACTTTTGCTTACACCAATCCTTTGACAGTTGCCACGCCTGAGAAAAACTTAGATGATATTTGTAATGTGGTAGAAATCAAAGCGGTGATTGGCGATTGTGGTGAAAGTCATGTGGACATCAACTCTGGTTGGAACTGTGTGAAACCGACTCAAACAGATTGGAATCCAACACTTTATCCGCCTTGCACAGACTTGACAGTGGAAGGCATTGTAACCACCGAAGCACCGTTTTTGGATGCCAATTTTATCAATCAATCTTTGAATAAGCCCGGTATTTGCGATTCGACTGTTTTTGAAATTTTGTTGAGAAATACGGATTTAGGTACCGTTTATGACGTTCGGACACGCATCATTCTGCCACTTTTGGGTGCAACTTACATTCCAGATAGGGTAGAAGTAGCTTACCCTTCGAGCGCACCTTATCATCCAGCGGCAGGTGTTCCGACGGTTGTGGGTTTGAATGAACGTGGACGTATTTTCCAATATGCTGATTTTTCAAAATTAGATAATTATTTACATCAACACGGCTTGAAAGGTTTTGACCCGAATCGCCCCAATGACTCAAATGAGGTCAAAATCCGCTTCCGTTTTGCGAATGACTGTGATTTCAAAAGTGGTTCGTTATTGTATTATTCTTTTTTAGGAAAATCATCGTGTGGTACACTTTCTAACAACGAAACAGGCGAATCATTACCAATTGATATCGAAGGTGCAGATTTGACTGTACCAAAATTGTATGCTGTTGGCATCAACAATGCCAATCATTTTGTGCCGGGTGGTGAATCCACTTTGGAAGTGAATTTTACCAATTTGACATCAACTCCCAGCGACTCTTCCGACGAAGTGAGTGTCAAATTGCCATCGGGTATTCGTTACAAGCCCAATTCGTCAGTAGGCGTTCTTCCTGCTGGTTGGACACCCAATGAGCCACGTCTCAAATTAGTGGGCGATATTCAAGTGGTAACGTGGTATCAACCTCGCGGCTTGCAACTCAATCAACAAGGCGTTTTGCATTTCACTGTCATTACGCCCGATACATTGTCTTGCGATGGTGGCACGCGCACTATTGGTGTTTCCACGATGGCAGAGAAAGAATTGGTCTGTACGACTTCGCAAAGTGTTTGCCGTATTGAAGTCATCACCACAAGCGATGGCGAACAATATTATAACCTACCCCTCAGTACGGACAGCCTGACTATCACAACTGTTCCGCTTTTGAATGCAGGTGTCATTCGTGTCAGACGTGGTGAAACTGTAGTTTTGACCGCTTCTGGTACATCTATACGTTGGATTGATGTAGCAACAAGTGCAGTTTTGAGTACAAATCAATCTTTGTCTTATATCCCAACGCGTTCAGAAACAATTATCAGAGCAGAATCTACTTCTGGCAATTGTTTAGCACCTGCAATGGTGCGTATTTTGACAGAGCAGGATTCGGCTGCACCGCGTATCACTGTTCGCGATACGACGATTGGTTGCCGCGACTCGTTCCCACTCATTCTGCCTATCGTCACAGATGATTTCGACCCGAACCCCTCAGTAACTTACAGAGATAGCCTCGTACAGTTGCAACCTTGTGGTGACCGCCTTTATCGCATTTGGACAGCAACAGATGCTTCTGGAAAAACAGCTGTTGCAACACAAGTGATTACACGAATGGATAGTACTCCGCCAGTAATTTCTTTGAAAAATCAACAATTACTATCGTTAAATTTCCATAATGGCGATACTTTAACTGTTGATTGTCAACATATTCCATTGTTTAATGCACTTGATGTAGATGTAGCGGATGATTGCGATCCAAATTCAACTCGTTCGTTTGTGGACTTAGCGGTACGGTTTGGTCAATGCCAGCGAGATGGTTATTTGGTGCTGATGGATTGCCAATGGAAGGCAACCGACAAGTGTGGCAACATGTCAACATTCAAAATTTACGTGAAAGTCATTGACAACGATATGCCGCGTGTGGTGAATTTACCTCCTGATATTACTGTCAATTCACTCAGCGAAGTACCCGTTCGTCCGACCAATGTTTATGGTCAAGACGATTGCGACGACCAAGTGAGTATTCAATTTAAAGAAACCAATCAAGGTGACACACTCATTATCCGCACTTGGATTTTAACGGATGATTGTGGACATACTTCGACTGGTAAGCAATACATTACAATTCGCAACAATGGTACAATTCCACGCGATACAACACCCCCTCAGTATCAATTGAACAATGCTTTGTTTGCAAACAACTTAGCAAATGGTGGGACTGTAAATTATAATGGTTGCAATTATTCATTAAAAATCAATGATTTACGCGTCACAGACAATCGTGACCCCAATCCGAGAGTTGTGTTGGATTCTGTTGTTCAAAATGGTAACTGTTTGACAGATGGATACATCGCATTGAAAATCTATACTTGGACAGCAACCGATAGCTCAGGCAATCAAGCAACTTTCCGCATTAATTTGCGGGTCAAAGATGAAACAGTGCCTGTCATTACAGGTGATTTGATAGATATGACTTTGGCTGCTGACGATGCTTTTCCGCCAATTCCAACTGTTCAAGCAACGGATAATTGTAGCATACCAACACTCAATATGGCGATGACAGAATCGGTTGAAGGCAATGACACAGTTTATGTCCGTACTTGGACCGCAACCGATGCATGTGGCAATACGGCTACTGCTAAACAAACCATTACGAGAAAAGGGATTGGTATTTTAGTGCCTGACTTGACACCCCCTCAGTTTGAGCCAAGCAATGCGTTGTTACGCAGCAATCGTAGAAGCGGTGACACCATTCAGTACAATGGTTGCGACTACGCTTTTGTCATCACTGATATGCACGTGACAGACAACCGCGACCGAAATCCTCAAGTGCGCTTGGATTCAATCATCATATTGGGCAATTGCCGTTTAGAGGGTTATTTGAGTATGAAAAAATACACTTGGACAGCGAGAGACAGTTCGGGTAATACCGCCACTTACAAGATTAATTTGCGTATTTATGATTCTATTGCACCTGTTATGAGCAATTTACCGGCTAATGTGACGATTGCAGCAACGGATGTCTTCCCCGCTGAACCTCCAATCAATGTGTCAGATAATTGCAGTACGCCAACAGTGCAAATGGTTATGAATCAAAGTATTGTCGCACCTGATACGGTTTATACACGCAGATGGATTGTGATAGATGGTTGTGGCAATACTTCAACGGCAGAGCAAACCATCAAACGTTTGGTCGCTGTACAAATCCCACGCGATACGACACCCCCTCAGTATGCCATGGTTCATCCTGCATTGAGTGGCGCACGAAGTGGTGATACCATTTATTCGATTGTTTGTGGTATGAGTTTGGATAGAAACAGCGTTTCAGTCTCTGACAATCGCGACCCGAATCCTGTTGTTCAATTCGATTCAACTGTCCGAAATGGCATTTGTGTTGTAGATGGTTATCTATCGTTCAAAACTTATACATGGACAGCAAGAGACAGTGCGGGCAATCAATCTTTTTTCAAAGTCTATTTGAAAGTGGCTGATGCAACGCCACCACAAATCAATGACGTGCCAGCCGATGTCACCATCAATAGTACCGACAATTTGCCAACGGCTAATGTCACAACAACGGACGACTGTACTAATCCACTATTGACTTTAGATTTGACAGTCATTCAAAGTGGTAACGATACTTTATTTGTCAGAACTTGGACGGCTATTGATGAATGTGGAAACGCCACGGTTGCACGTCAAAACATCTACAAACGTGGTGCAACAAACAGTCATTCAAGCGGTTCTATCGTAGATAATAAAGTCATGGAAATATCTGAAAACCAATCAGATACGATTTGCTTTAAAAACACAAACCGAGATAGCACCTATACAGTCATCAATATTTGCCCAGACTCAACCAACGGTTCAGCGACATTTACGCTTTTGGGTAATGGTTCATGTGTGGTCATCAGAGGCATTTCGCCCGGTGTATCAAAAGCATGTTTCCAAGTCTGTGACGGCAAAGGACGTTGCGATACAACTTATATTAAAGTCATCATTCTGGCAAAAAGTATTTTGAAACCTGTTTTAACAGAAGACTATGCCGTGACTCGCAAAAATAAGAGCATTGAAATTCCTGTTTCACAAAACGATGTCATTTCGGGCAATGTTGTTTCTTTTGATATCAAGTATCAACCACGTCATGGTGAAGCGGCAACGCGCATTGCAGGCAGTGAATATTTGGTCATTTATGTACCAAACGATGAGTTTTGTTCAACAACACGGCGCGATGAGTTGGTGTATGAAGTTTGTAACCAAGTAGGTTGTGCGCAAACATTGGTACATATTGGTGTGCTATGCGAAGGTTTAGTCATTCGGAACGGTTTTTCTCCCAATGGCGATGGTAAAAATGACTTTTTCATCATTGAAAACTTGGCAGATTATCCAAATACACAAGTCAGTATCTACAACCGCTGGGGCAATCAAGTCTTCTTGAGTAAAGATTATAAAAACGACTGGACAGGTGATTACAATGGTTCTCTACTGCCAGATGGTACTTACTTCTACCAAGTTTTGTTAGAAAATGGTGAATCGTTCACAGGTTTCTTGCAAATACAGCGATAAACAGTAAATTCTCAATTAGAGAAGAAAAGCGTCTTGAATCCAAGACGCTTTTCTTTTTTCAGAACAAAATTTGGTATTCATTGTTAATTTTATGCAAAACTCAGTAAACAGACTTGGGCTTTACGAATTTTCGCTTAGTTTTGTCGCTCACTTTACCCCCTCAGTAAAAAATCTAAATTTCTTAATTAAACCACTTAAAATGGACCCTTCTGGTTATGATTCGCTACTATGCCAAAGAAAATGGGCGGCTCAAAGAGTTGACAACGCCAGAGGTGGGCTGCTGGATAAATGTCTCGCCTCCTTTCAGCCGTGAAGAAATTGACAAATTCTCCGAACAATTTCTCGTTCCTATTGACTTTTTGACCGACCCTTTAGACATTGATGAACGCCCTCGTTATGAGCGTGACGAAGACGTGCGCCTCATTATTTTCGCTACACCCGTTCTGAATAATGGTATTGACCGCGAGAATCAAGCGATTTACATGACTGTGCCAACAGGTATCATCATCACCATCGAACATGTCATCACTATTTGTGGTTGGGAAAATCCTGTTTTGGAGCAGTTTTTAAGCGAAAAAGTACGCCATTTTGACCCCGCCGACGAACGTAAATTCGTTTTGCAGATTTTAGAGCAGAATGTCAATCGCTACCTTTTGAGCCTTCGGAAACTTAATCACAAGCGCAATGTGATTGAAAAAGAGTTGTATGAGTCGAGCCGAAACATGGAAATCAAGCAACTTTTAAGTATCGAAAAATCCTTGGTTTACTTTGTCAACGCCTTGAATGCCAACGAATTGCTCAAAATGAAAATGAAACGCACCAATTTCTTACACGTCAACGACGATGAAGATTTGCTCGATTTGTTTGAAGACATCATCATTGACAACTCGCAGGCTTTGGATATGTCGAAGGTTTATACTGACATTTTGGGCGGTACGATGGACGCTTATGCTTCCATCATTTCAAACAATTTGAATATTGTTATGAAACGTTTGACAACCATAACAATCGTTTTGATGATACCCACTGTGATTGCTTCGTTCTTCGGTATGAATGTAAAAATCCCTTATTTCGACACAGAACACAAAGGCGCATTTTTTATGATTTTGATTATTTCATTGGTTATCAGTTCATTAGTCGCTTTATTATTTCGTCGTCGCAACTTTTTTTAGTTTAATTTATTAAAAATTATCACTTATTTGTTGATAGTAACCCGAGCTTTTCCACATCTTGTTATAAACAGTGTTGAAAACTTATCAACACTGTCAAAATATTGATTTTTAATATTTTATAGAAGTTATGCACTTACTGTGGATAACTTCTTTTCTTTTGTTTTCCTAAAACTTTCTACTTTCGTATCATCAAATTTTGAAACCATTCCCACAAATGGTGCAGCATTACTAAATAAAGATATTGTGAGCAAACTGTAACAAACCAAAACCTGCTAGAGCCAAGCTGAGAAAGAAACTACACCAACTTGCACACATTTTAAAACAGCAGACAAAAAAAATTAAAAGAGGGAACAGACTAAGTTGTCCAAAATTTTGCTTTGGATACTGAGGGGTGTGTTCTCACAAATGAATGTGTTATTAACTGAATTTTAAAACAAAATATATAAATTGTATGTCAAACTTTGTAGAGCCTATTCTTGCTGAAAATGATAACCGTTTCGTACTTTTTCCCATTAAGTACGACCAAATTTGGAAATTCTATAAACAAGCAGAAGCCTCTTTTTGGACGGCTGAAGAAGTGGATTTGTCGCCTGACCTCAACGATTGGGACAACAAATTGAACAACGACGAAAAGCACTTCATCAAACACGTCTTGGCATTTTTTGCGGCTTCTGATGGCATTGTCAACGAGAATTTAGTCTTAAACTTCATGCGTGAAGTGCAAATCCCCGAAGCTCGGTGCTTTTATGGTTTTCAAGTCGCCATAGAAAACATCCATGCCGAAATGTATTCACTCTTGATTGACACATATATTAAAGACCCTGTTGAGAAAGATTACCTTTTCAATGCTCTTCAAAACTTGGATTGTGTGTCTAAAAAAGGACAATGGGCTTTGCGTTGGATTGAAAATGCGCCTACGTTCGCGCATCGTTTGATTGCGTTTGCAGCTGTCGAAGGCATTTTCTTCTCGGGTTCTTTCTGCTCTATTTTTTGGTTGAAAAAACGCGGTTTGATGCCTGGCTTGACTTTTTCTAACGAACTCATTAGCCGTGACGAAGGCTTGCACTGCGATTTTGCGTGCCTTTTGTATTCAATGTTGCAAAACAAACTCGACCCAAAAGAAATCGAAGCCATCATCACAGAAGCCGTGGCGTTTGAAAAAGAATTTGTCACCGATGCTTTGCCCGTCAATTTGATTGGTATGAATGCCGATATGATGGCTCAATATATTGAATTCTGCGCCGACCGTTTGCTCGTGTCGTTGGGTAATGAGCCTGTTTACAAAGCTGAAAACCCATTCCCTTGGATGGAAATGATTTCGTTGCAAGGCAAAACCAATTTCTTTGAAAAACGTGTAGGCGAATACGCTAAAGCAGGCGTTGGTAAAAAAGCAGAAGAAAAAGCCTTCGCAATTGATGATGATTTTTAAACAAATGACGAATAAAATCAAACGTCGTCGAGGTTTCAAACCTCGCCAACGTTAAAAGATATTAAAAAACGATAAAACAATGTTCAAAATAGGCGATTTCGTAAAGATAAAAGACGGCATTATGGATGCCGATGAAAACAAATACCACATCGGCGGTTGGCAAGGACACATCATTGGCGTACAAGACAAAGACAATGACGATGATGAAAACATCTATGAAATCCATTGGGACAGTCAAACGATGCGCATCATGCCCACAGAATACATAGAAACAGCACTCGAAGAAGGTTTGTCGTGGTCCACTTATTATGCAGGTGAATCGGAAGTCGAAACCACTTTTGCCACTGAAGAACTCATCATCTCGCAAGAGTTTGCAGATAAATTGGAAGATACTTTTTTTGAAGATGAAGATTAAGAGTACCTCTCAGTATAATCTAAAAAAACATTATCATCTGTCATTAACAGTCAAAACAATACAAAAAATGCAAAAAAATATTTTTTTGATACTACTCTTAATCGCTCAATGGCAAATTTCGATTGCCCAAAATAAAGAATTTTCAGGTAGAATCTTGTATAAAAATACATTTTTCAGACCAAATGGTGAAGATATTACTTCAAAATTGGCTGTTGCTTTAGGAGCTGAACAAGATTATTATATCAGTGGGCGTAATTATAAATCAATCTTAAACGGTACAACTATTACAATGCAAATGTTTAAGGGAGAAACGAATAAATATTATATGGTTTTACCCAATAAAACAGCACAAGTGATGAACGTATCTGGTACGGGCGATAGTATTTTGAGTATTGTGCATGGTACGAAAGATACGATAATATTGGGTCGTACATGCAAATCAATTGTCATAACTGAGACCAAAGCAACCACAACCTACTATTATGACCCAACATTGAAAGTCAATAAAGACAATTTCAAAAAGCACGATTTGGGTAATTATAATCGGTATTTGCAAGAGGCGAACGGTGCTTTGCCAATAAAATACATCGTTACCAATAAAATGTTTATTTGGGATGCCGAAGCTACGAAAATAGAAGAAATGGCATTAACAGATAAAGATTTCGAGTTGAGTGATGATATAAAAGTGAAAGAATAATACACGCTTTATAGAATAGAATCATGCACTAATAAAACCATAAAAATGCCAAAATACATCCAAAACGACATAAAAATCAACGCCCCAGCCGCTGAAGTATGGGACGCATTGGTCAATCCAGAGAAGACAAAAGTGTATATGTTCGGTTGCGAAACGGTATCTGATTGGCAAGAAGGCAGCCCATTGTTGTGGCAAATGGAATACGAAGGCAAACCTTTTGTTCCTGTCAAAGGACACATTGTGGAGTTGGACAAAAACGAATATTTGGCTTATACGGTCTTCGACCCACATGCGACAATGCCCGATATTCCCGAAAACTATCTGACCGTCACTTACGAACTGTCGGAAGACAACGGACAAACCACATTGACGGTCACGCAAGGCGATTACGATACCGTCGCAGAAGGCGAAAGACGTTACAACGAATCCTACAACAACGGCATGGGTTGGCAACCGATTTTGGAACAAATCAAAACCTTGGTAGAGACCCCTCAGTAAAACAGACTAAAAAATAATAAATCGGCGCATCACGCCACAAAACGATTCTTAACAAAACTAATAAAAACGATGGCTTCTTTTCGAGTAGGTGAATCAGTAAAAATGAAAAAAGGCACAATGGATGCCGAGTATGACAAGTGGGATTTGAGTGGTTGGCAAGGTTGGATTGTCGCAACACCCAAACGTGGGCAAAGCGACACGTATCAAATTCTTTGGGACACAAACACATTTAAAAATATGCCTTTGGACTTCATCGCACAAGCCAACGAAGACCAAGACGAATGGGATGTATATTATACCGTGGCAGATGAATTGGAAACGGCATTTGCCAAAGATACAATGGAAGCCGCCAAAAAAACGGCGAAAGAGTGGCGAGCAAAGTATCCAAGAGAGGAAGATTGATAGCGAGAAAGGAGACCCCTCAGTATGTATTCTGTATTGATTATAAATGTAGGATTATCATAAAATGAATAATTGGCGTGAATTAGTTGAATTATTGAGTCAATTACCTGTTTTAGAGAATTTAAATGTTCTCAAACAGCAAATGGACGACATCAGACCTTTGCCGTCTGATGTCGAAGGTAGAGTGATGCAGAAACTGCGTTTGGAATGGAACTATCATTCCAATGCGATAGAAGGCAATAAATTGACTTATGGCGAGACTTATTCCTTTTTGATGTATGGCTTGACAGCAAAAGGCAAACCTTTTAAAGACCATTTGGACATAAAAGGACACAACGATGCGATTCAGTTTTTGACAAGTTTGGTAAAAGACGATAATGATTTAACGGAAGTAGATATTCGCAATCTGCATAAAATGATTTTGGTTGAACCGTATCAATCGCCCGCACAAACGCCCGATGGTCAAGCGACGACAAAAACAATCCGCATTGGAGAATATAAACAGCAACCGAATCATGTAAAAACACCGACAGGCGAAATTCATTATTTTGCCACAGTGGAAGAGACACCGATAAAGATGTATGAATTGGCGCAATGGTACAATGAAGCGCGACGCAATCCGAAAATACACCCCTCAGTATTGGCGGCATTTGTGCATCATCGGTTTGTCAATATTCATCCTTTCGATGATGGCAATGGTCGTCTCGCCAGAATATTGATGAATTTGATATTGATGAAAAACGGTTATCCGCCCGCTATTGTCAAGTTGAAAGAAAGGACAGATTATTACCAAGCCTTGAACCAAGCCGATAGAAATGAATATACACCATTGATTGAGTTTATCGCAGAAGCCGTTTCTGATTCGTTGAGTTTATATTTGAAAGCGGCAAAAGGCGAAAGCATTGAAGATGATGGAGATTTGGATAAGGAGATTGCGTTGTTTAAGGGGAGTTTTGAGAGAACATATACATTGAGGAGTTTTGAGATTGAAAAAGATATTGTTTACAAAGTCTTATTACCTATTTATGATAGGGCAATTCCAAAACTAAAAGAATTTGATGAATTATTTGACAAAAAAGATACTAGAATTCACTTTTCAGATCTTAAAATTTTAGAAAGAACTACGCTAAATCAAACCTACGTAAATCAAAGTCATAGTAAGATAACCGCTTTTTATGATTGGAAAAACTTTAAAAAATCTAAAAATTCATTTTATTTAAATTCATCAATAAAATTGAGTTTTTACGATACAGCTTATGAAATAGAACTTGAAAATCAAGTAATTGTAAGCAAACTTTATGATGAAGTTGTAACAGAATTAGAAAAACAAGAAGTGGCTAATAAATGGGTGCGTTCTGTATTTGAAAATTTAAAAAAGAAAATTGAAGAAGCCAATAAATCATAATTCGTTCATTTACTTTGGCACTTAACAATGTTGTAGGGCTACGCCCCGAATAATATATTTTAGAGATGGTTTTCTATCAACGTTTGGCACCTACAGCGCAACAGTTAGAGTAGAAATGCGCCGTAGGTGCAAAACGTTGGTAGAAAATAAAAACGAACGCATATTAAAATCGGGGCGTAGCCCCAAAACCAAAACATACAAAGAGAATGGCAAACACTTATACGCAATTGCATGTGCAATTGGTTTTTGCAGTCAAATATCGCGAAGGCGTAATTGGCAAAGAATGGGAAGAAAGATTATATACATACATCACAGGCATTGTTCAAAATTTCAATCACAAAGTTTTGGCAATAAATGGAATGTCTGACCATATACATATTTTAGTCGGTATGCGACCGACACAATCCATTAGCGAATTGATGGAAGCGATAAAAGGTAGTTCATCAAAATGGATCAATCAAGAGAAATTTTTGAAAACAAAATTCGCATGGCAAGAGGGATATAGTGCATTCAGTTATACGAAATCCCATGTACCACAAGTTCAGAAATACATTTTTAATCAGAAAGAGCATCATAAAAAGGAATCGTTTTTAGACGAATATCGGCAAGTGTTAAAAGGTTTTGGAATTGATTATGATGATAAATACATTTTCAAACCTTTAGAATGATGTTTTGGGGCTACGCCCCGATTGGGAAATGTTTTTAGCGTTGTGGGCTACCAATATTTTACGCCTACGGCGCAACTGTATTGAGTCGTTCTTTGGCGTTGTGGTTTTTAAAGAATGAACATTTATAAAGTTTTCAAAACCACAATCAATGTGTTTTACCCTTGCGCCGTAGGCGTAAAACATTGGTAGAAAATAAAAACGAACGCACATAAAAATTAGGGTAAAGTCAGTAGGGTAGAGACCCCTCAGTAAAGACTGAAAAAATTCCAACAAACGAATCAATATTAATGCGCCGTAGGTGCAAAAGATTGGTAGAAAATAAAAACGAACGCATAAAAAATTAGATTGAAGTCCATAGGATAGAGACCCCTCAGTAAAGACTGAAAAAATTCCAACAGACGAATCAAGGTTAATTGCGCCGCAGGCGCAAAACATTGGTAGAAAATAAAAACAAATGCACATTGAAATCGGGGCATAGTCCCAAAACATTTTAAAAACAGAATAATAACCAAGCAATATATCTTTAAAAAAAAAATCAAGAAAAATCAAATTCATAGGACTATGCAAGTTATAAAAAGAACAGGCAGACGCGAAGATGTGAGTTTCGACAAAATCACAGCGCGTATCAAAAAATTGTGTTACGGGTTGAATCCACTCGTAAATTATATTGAAATCTCAAAAAAGGTCATCCAAGGTCTGTACGATGGTGTGACGACCACCGAATTGGACAACCTCGCAGCTGAAACAGCTGCGTCTTTAGCCGCACAACATCCCGACTATGCGGTATTGGCTGCGCGCATTGCCGTATCCAATTTGCATAAAAACACGGATAAATCGTTTTCGCGCACGATGAAAGAGTTGTATCACTACATTGACCCCAAAACAGGCGAAAAAGCTGGGTTGATAAGCGAAGACACTTTCAAAATCATCCAAAAACACAAGGACAAACTCGATGCGGCTATCATTTATGACCGAGATTATGAGTTCGATTACTTCGGCTTTAAGACATTGGAGCGTTCTTATTTGTTGCGTATGAATAAAAAAGTGGTCGAACGTCCACAACAATTGTTCTTGCGTGTATCGGTTGGTATTCATGGCGAAGACATTGATGCGGCGATCGAAACGTATAATTTGATGTCTGAAAAATGGTTCATCCATGCCACACCGACTTTGTTCAATGCTGGAACGCCTAAGCCACAACTCTCATCTTGTTTCTTGTTGTCTATGACGGATGACTCGATTTCGGGTATTTTTGAGACTTTGTCGCGTTGTGCTAAGATTTCTCAATCAGCAGGTGGCATTGGTTTGTCAGTACATAATATTCGTGCCACAGGCAGTTATATCAAAGGCACAGGCGGTCAGTCGAATGGCATTATTCCTATGTTGCGTGTGTTCAACGATACAGCACGTTACGTGGACCAAGGTGGCGGTAAGCGAAAAGGTGCGTTCGCTGTCTATCTCGAACCATGGCACGCCGATATTTTTGAGTTCTTGGACTTAAAAAAGAATCATGGTAAGGAAGAAATGCGCGCACGTGACTTATTTTATGCACTTTGGATTCCAGACCTTTTCATGGAACGTGTGAAAGATGACAAAGCGTGGTCATTGTTCTGTCCAAATGAAGCACAGAAATTGTACGATACCTATGGCGGTGAGTTCGAAGCCTTATATCATCAATACGAACGCGAAGGAAAAGCTCGCAAACAAGTAATGGCGCGCGAACTGTGGAATAAAATCTTAGAATCGCAAATAGAAACGGGTACACCTTACATTCTTTATAAAGACGCAGCGAATAAAAAATCCAATCAAAAGAATCTCGGTACGATTCGTTCATCGAATCTTTGCACCGAAATCATGGAATATACGTCGAAAGACGAAGTGGCTGTGTGCAATTTGGCTTCTTTATCGTTGCCGAAGTATGTTGATGTGCAACGTCAAGAATTTGATTTCCAAAAACTTTATGAGATTACGCGCGTTGTCACACGCAATTTGAACAAAATCATAGACATCAACTATTATCCGATACCCGAAGCCCGTTATTCCAATTTCAAACACCGTCCTATCGGATTAGGTGTGCAGGGTTTGGCAGATGCTTTTATCATGTTGCGTATGCCTTTTGACAGCATCGAAGCACGTCAACTCAACAAAGACATCTTTGAAACCATCTACTTTGCCGCTATGACAGAGTCAGTTGCTCAAGCAGAGTTGCACGGACATTACGAATCCTTCAAAGGTAGCCCCCTCAGTAATGGCGAATTTCAATTCGATATGTGGGGCGTTAAACCATCCAAACGTTGGGATTGGGAAAGCCTTCGCGCAAAGGTTCAACAGGTTGGCGCACGCAATTCACTTTTGCTTGCACCCATGCCAACAGCTTCCACATCTCAAATATTGGGCAACAACGAATGTTTCGAGCCTTACACAACCAATATCTACACCCGTCGCACTTTGTCGGGCGAACACATCGTTGTGAACAAACATTTGCTCAACGATTTGGTACGTTTGGGATTGTGGAATGATGAAACCCGACAAGTTATCATCGCTGCCAATGGTTCTATCCAAAACATCGAAGGCATTCCAGACACTTTGAAAGCCTTATACAAAACCGCTTGGGAGCTTTCGATGAAAGCCGTCATTGATATGTCAGCCGACCGTGGCGCATTTATTTGTCAATCACAGTCTTTGAACCTGTTCATGGAGTCTGCGACCTTCTCCAAATTGACTTCCATGCACTTCTATGCTTGGCAAAAAGGTTTGAAAACAGGTATGTACTACCTCCGCACTCGTCCAGCAGCCGACCCAATCAAATTCACCTTGTCTGCCAAACACCAACGCGTAAGGGTAGGAGAGTATGCAGACGTAGTAACCCCCTCAGTCAATTTGATGTCAAGCCCTGCTTTGGTCGAAGACATTCCAAACCAAGTCAGCATTGACTTTTCAGCTGTCAAAACCATTTCCGCACAGGAGATATTAGAAGCCGAAAACTTCCCCAATGCTTGCAGTTTGGACGATCCCGATTGCATGGCTTGTTCAGCTTAGTAAATTGTGTTCACTTATACTATATGTCTTTGCGGCGGGTCTTTATCAAGACTCGCCGCTTTTTTTGGCCCCCTCAGTATAAAATGCCATTTTGAGAGATTGTGATTATTGATGTTATGGAGCTACGCCCCGATGGGTCTATTCATTTGTCGCGTTTTCTACAAATATTTAGCACCGCTGGTGCATTGAATCCGTACTTTATGCACCAGCTGTGCTAAACCTTGGTAAAAAATAGCCTTCTGCTCAATCATGATTTCAAGTTGCTGATGCTCTTTAAACCCGTAGGGTTGCCATTTTGGTAGCAATAAAGCACCCGTTTGTTTTCAATGCCGTAGGCATGGCATTGTGTAAAGCAAATGAGTGATTAACGCCTTTATAATACCATGCCTACGGCATTCAATAATCTTCTCTATTCCTATTTTCTACCCCAATGCCAACCCTACGGGTTTAAAGTATATCAGCAAATTGAAACCATCATTGAGCTTAATCTTTTACCGCTTTTTATAGGGGCGTAGCTACATAATTCGAAGGTTTAAAGAATCTCGTATAAACCACGCGCAAATCACAAAGTAAAGTCAAGAATATAAACTGTCGCGTCAGCGACAAAACGTTTATAACCCGCACACCCCATGCACCTCCTTCGTCACGTAGTGACGACACAGCATCAGAGATTTAGCACCGCTGGCGCATAAGTTACAAGTCCAATGCACCAGAGGTACTAAACGTTGGTAGAAAAGAGCCTTTTGTTCAACCATAATTCCAAGTTGCTGATGCTCTTTAAACCCGTAGGGTTGCCATTTTGGTAGCAATAAAGCATCCGTTTGTTTTCAATGCCGTAGGCATGGCATTTTGTAAAGCAAATGAGTGATTAACGCCTTTATAATGCCATGCCTACGGCATTCAATAACCGTATCTATTCCTATTTTCTACCCCAATGCCAACCCTACGGGTTTAAAGAATATCAGCAACTTGAAACCATCATTGAGCTTAGAAAAATTTTAAATTTTCCTAAATCTGGGTAGCCCTATTCAATGTCGCTATCACATTTAATGATGCTTCAACGACATTTAATTATGCTTCAATCACATTTAATTACACTTCAACGACATTTAATTATGCTTCAATCACATTTAATTATGCTTCAACGACATTTCTTTTTGCTTCAACGACATTTCTTTTTGCTTCAATGACATTTGTTTTTGCTTCAACGACATTTGTTTTTGCTTTAACGACATTTATTTATGCAAGAGCAAAAACAAATGTCGTTGAAGCAAAAACAAATGTCGTTGAAGCAAAAACACGAAAAGCACCGCCATACTGAGGGGGTGTTCCGATTGATTTTGAATGCCTTAGCGGCAAATGAGCATAGGAGAGGAGCGACATTTACTTTTTCAGAACAAAATGAAGGGTGCTAAAAAATGTAGCGATTTGCAAGGTTTGTTCTTCTTATTCTACCCGATTCCCGAAAATATCCATTAGGTTTGTGTCTCAAATTGACAGTTATTTTAAGCAAATCGAATCAATCAAAATGAATATCATCATCAGTGCAGGCGGTACGGGCGGACACATTTTTCCTGCCGTTGCCGTCGCAGACGAATTGAAACGAAGAGACCCCTCAGTAAACATTCTCTTTGTCGGTGCGGAAGGTAAAATGGAAATGGAGCGTGTGCCGAAAGCAGGTTATGCCATCGAGGGATTGTGGATTGCAGGTCTGCAACGGCGTTTGACGCTGCGCAATCTTTGGTTGAATCTTCAATTACCTATCAAACTCGTCAGCTCGATGCTGAAGGTGCGGCGCATTTTAAATGATTTCAAGCCCGATATAGCTGTGGGTTTCGGTGGTTTTGCTTCGGGCCCGACGTTGAGAGCTGCTGCGAACAAAAATATTCCTACCATTCTGCAAGAACAAAATTCGTATGCGGGTGTCACCAATAAGTTGCTGGCGCAAAAAGCAGCGAAGATTTGCGTGGCTTATGAGGGTTTGGACAAGTTTTTTCCTGCCGATAAATTAGTCTTAACGGGCAATCCTGTACGTTCTGATATTTTGGCCATAAAAGCCAAACGTACTGAGGGGGTCAATTACTTTGGTTTAGATCCTCATAAAAAGACGATTGCGATTCTTGGTGGTTCGTTGGGTGCAAAAACATTGAATGTCGCTATGGAAACGAGCGCGGCCTTGATTAAAGACCAATCGAACGTACAGATTTTGTGGCAATGCGGACGTTTGTACGAAGAAGATTTTAAAAATGGGCAAGCTGCCCAATTGCCCAATGTGCAGATGCGGCCGTTTATTGACCGCATGGATTTGGCTTATGCCGTTGCCGATGTGATTGTCGCTCGTGCGGGGGCTTTGACGATTTCGGAATTATGTCTTGCAGGCACCCCCTCAGTATTAGTGCCTTCGCCCAATGTTGCCGAAGACCATCAAACAAAAAATGCCATGGCTTTGGTGAATAAAAAAGCCGCGCTCTTGGTGCGTGATGTCGAAGCGAGTGAAAAAATGATACCGACCGCATTGGAACTCATCGCCAACACAAGTCTGAGTGCCGATTTGAGTCAAAATATACTCAGTCTCGGTAAGCCCAACGCGGCGAAAGATATTGCCGACGTGATTCTCGCCACCATTCAAAAACGGACGTAGCGTTTGTGCGGGTTTTGTGTTACCTTCTAAATCATCCTTTCAATCCATTCAATCATGAAAAAAACAGCTTTATTCTTTGCACTTATTCTCGTTCTACAAGTCTCAAAAACAACGGCTCAACCCATCACTTCTTTGCAAATTGATACATTGGTCGAGAAGGTTTTGAAAATATTTGACGTGCCAGGCATTGCTGTTGGCATCATCAAGGACGATAAATTGATTCATGCCAAAGGTTATGGCGTGCGTTCGTTGCTGAATAAGAAACCTGTGGATGAAAATACGCTCTTTGGCGTAGCTTCCAACAGCAAAGCGTTCACTGCTGCGGCTTTGGCGATATTGATTGATGAAGGAAAATTGACTTGGGACAGCAAAGTGACAGATTTTATCCCCAATTTCAAACTCTACAATCCTTATGTGACAGAAGAATTCACGGTCAGAGATTTGTTGACGCACCGAAGCGGTATGGGTTTGGGCGCGGGCGATTTGATGATGTTTCCAGACTCCAATAATTTCACACGTCAAGATATTATTCACAACCTCCGCTATCTGAAACCCGTTTCGAGTTTCAGAACCAAGTACGATTACGACAACAATCTCTACATCGTCGCAGGAGAAGTGATTGCCAAAGCATCGGGTATGAGTTGGGAAGATTTCATTGAGAAACGCATCATGCAGCCTTTGGGCATGACGAAAAGTGCTGCTTCGATAGTGCGATTGAAAGACCGCAGCAACATCATCAATGCGCACGCACCCGTAGAAGGCAAAGTGGAAGCGATAAGAATGGATTGGAGCGAAACAGCAAATGCGGCAGGCGGCATATACAGCAACGTGACAGACTTATCGAAATGGTTGATTATGCAGATGAATGGCGGCAAATACGGCGAAAATCTGAGCAAAAGATTATTCAGTGAAGACATGCACGAAGAAATGTGGTCGCCACAAACAATCATCAACGTGCGAGGCAAAAATCCTTACAACACGCATTTCGCAAGTTATGGCTTAGGCTGGTTTCTATCGGACGTGAAGGGATACAAACAATGCACGCACACAGGAGGTTTGGCAGGTATCGTGACACAAATCACGCTGATTCCAGAACTCAAACTTGGCATCATAGTCCTTACCAATCAACAACAAGGAGCTGCCTTCACTGCCATAACGAATACCATCAAAGACAGTTATCTCGGCGTGACGGGCATTGATAGATTGAAACAAATGCAAGACCGTTACGAAAAAGGCATAGCCGAAGCGAAAAAAATCACAAACGAAGTGTGGACAAACATAGAAGCTGCGCAAAAGACTGCCTTAGTAAAATTGTCTGTGGATTCTATTTTAGGCACTTACACAGATGCTTGGTTCGGCGACGTGACGATTGCGCAAAAGAACGGAAAAACACGGTTCGATTCCAAACGTTCTCCACGCCTGACAGGAGAACTCTTCTTTTATAAAGCCAATACTTTTGTCGTCAAATGGGATGATAGAAGCATGGACGCAGATGCTTTTGTGGAATTCACATTGGATAGAGAAGGGCGTGCGGAAAGTATCAAGATGAACGCAATTTCTCCGCTCACCGATTTTAGTTTTGACTTTCAAGATTTAGATTTTAAACGAAAAAAATGAAACCCAACAAGAACCTCCAATTCGACTTAAACGGTCAGGAATACATCGAACTCAATCAACTACTCAAAGTGCTTTCGTTGGTCAATTCGGGCGGCGAAGCCAATATCCTTATATCCGACGGCCGCGTTTTAGTCAATGGTCAAGTAGAAACCCGCAAACGCAATAAAATCAGAGGCGGCTTTAAAGTGGTTTTTGAGGGCTACACCATTCATGTTTTCGCCTAAACACGTACAAACCATGACAGTAAAAGAAGTCAAAAACGACCTCATCACAACATTGACCCCTCAGTATGGAGAAGGTGAAGCCAGAGCCATGTGTCGTTACGTATTCGACGATTATTTTGGCACTCAAAGCGATTCAGAAACGTTTTTACCCTTCCTCCTCGAAGACTTGGACAAAATAAAACAGCGACTCCTGCAATCAGAACCCGTGCAGTACGTGGTTGGTTTTGCTTGGTTCTATGGTTTCAAGTTTAAAGTGAACAATAATGTGCTGATTCCGAGACCCGAAACAGAAGAACTGGTAGAATGGATACTGACGCACAAAAAAGCTCAAACGTCTGTGTTGGATATTGGGACAGGCAGCGGTTGTATTCCAGTCACCTTAAAAGTGAAAAAGCCTCAATGGACAATTGCCGCCGTTGATGTCAGCGAAGGCGCATTGATAACCGCAAGCCGCAACGCCTATCGTTTAAATGCCGACGTAGATTTCAAACGTTTAGATATTTTGAACGAAAAAGAATGGACACAACTCGGCACTTTTGACATCATCGTGAGTAATCCGCCGTACATTCCGCAGTTTGAAAAAACGCTGATGGCTAAAAATGTGCTGGATTTTGAACCCGCCGTGGCTCTTTTTGTAGAAGATGAGAACGCTTTGATTTTTTATGAACAGATAGCCGATTTTGCTTTGACGCATCTCAATACTGAGGGGGCCCTTTTCTTTGAATGTAATGAATTCAATGCCTATGAAGTGGCGACTCTATTGAAAACAAAAGGCTTCACAGACATTGAATTGCGCAAAGACATGAGTGGCAAAGACCGCATGATAAAAGCCAAACTCTGACCGCTGACTATCTACGCCCTCACCCCGTTGGAATGGATGAGTCCCTTATTTTAATTCCTGAAAAGCACGCTCTAAGATGGTATCGTACCCTTTATCGCTGTCCGTTTTCAACATATCTACCTTGATAGTTGGAGCCGTACCGTTCTCGATATTATACCCATTGGGCATCAATGTTCGAGTTGCGGAATAACGCAGAACCCAACCATTGGGCAATTGAGTAGATGAGGGCGCACCACCGCCACCGCCCGTCCAATCTCCAATGACTTTGACGTTAGGTAAATTCAACATAGCCGCTACAAAAAAAGTCGTGGCAGAATAACATCGCCGATTGGTCAAGATGATAATGGGTTTGGTGTATTGCAAAGAGCCTTTGGGTTCGATGTATTTTTCGGTGGGTGCGGCGAAGTCAGTTCGTGCCGTGCCGATTTTTTCTGCTTCACGCCACACTAAAGTTTTAGATTTGACAAAACGAGAGACCAACTGATCAATATTGTTCACTGCGCCACCCCCATTGCTGCGCACATCAATGATAATCCCTTTGGTGTCGCGAAAACGACTGACAACCACATCAATATCAAAATCAGAAATGGTATTAGAGAAACTGCCATAACGCATATAGCCAATGCGATTGGAATCAAAAAAGCAATTCACAAGCGGGCCCGTATAGCGTTGAACACCTTTATAGTAGTTGCGCTCCAACAAATACGCATCGTAATTGTCGGGATAATTGAGATACCATTGCCAATTGCGCGAATAATTGAAGGCCCCATAGAGATTGACATGCCCATCGCGCAAAGTATAAAGCATAGAATCCAAAACACGGAACAACAAAACATCATTCATCGTATCGCTCACACGCGGCTGCCATTTGGTTTTGACAGAATCCCAATTGATGTTTTTGTAATCTAAAAAAGCATATTTGTCGTTGATGGTTTGCCACAGATGGTTGAAGTTTTCAGTCGGCGTACTCGTTGGATTGGCTTCAACGAACAATCTTTCACAAGCACTCAGCATAAAAACTAAAAAAATGGCTGCGCCTACTGAGGGGGTGTATTTTTGAAAAAAGGAACGTTCTAACTTCATATCTCTTCGACCGTTGCTGATAAGGAAATAAAAAATAATGACATTAACGTTGGACCACCAGCACTTGTTTTGCACTGAATCAAACTTAATTGAGCGTCAAAAGTAATTCTTTTCCACCAGTTGGGACTGTTCAAAAAAGTGTGTCAAGGGAAAAAAAAAGCAACCTTTAATAGATGAAAAAGATGAGAGAGACAAAAAGAGCAACCACAGAGTCAAATGAGGTATTTAATTACGATTCATTTGAGCGAGGCGCGATAGCGGGTTTGCAGAAATATTCAACACCGTTATAGGCTTGTAGTTCCTCTGCCGCAGCGATACAAAGCGGATGCTGCTCGTAGTGGAACGGGAAAGTAAATTTTAAGGGCGAACTCAAAGCTGTTATATCTCGACGAAATGTGATAAAGTGCTGATTTTTAATACTCAAAGCAAGTGATTTTGTTATCAACTTTTTTTGCAAAGATACTGAGGGGTAGCTAATTTACATAAATTTAAATCATCATCGTCTCTAACATCTTTATTTATCAAAAAGTGTATAGAAAAGAGCAAAAGACATAAGCGAGAATAAAAGTTGTTTTCATTTATTTGCATTATGTTTTGACAATAAACTAAATTGTAAGAGAATATTTTGAAAGAAAATCTACATACAGAACAAATATGCGATACCGTATTGTGGCAGCAATTCAAAGCTGGCTCACAGGAGGCTTTCAATCAGCTTGTCAAATATCATTATGTCCATCTTTTTCGTTACGGCGTGTCATTGGGCTTTGACAGGGAGATTGTTAAAGATGCCATTCAAGATACTTGTATCTATATCTGGGAACGTCGGACAAGCCTTTGTGATGCGTCAAATATTAGAGCTTATCTGCTGTTTTCATTGCGCACAAGACTATTAGGCGAATCGAAACAAACAAAACAAGAAAAACAGTTTTGGGAACATATTTTGAGCAATCAAAATGTGCAAAATAGTTTTGATGCCGATTGGATTGAGACAGAACGCATACAAGAAAATACTTATCAAGTTGAACATATTATTTCGACAATGCCTTCCCGTGAAAAAGAAGTGATTCAATTGCGCTTTTATGAAGGTTTAGACAATGATTCGATTGCGAATATCATGGGTATTACGAAACAAGGTGTCGCTAATTTACTGGTTCGGACGCTGAAAACGTTTCGTGCTTCGTGGCGCGAGGTCGTTTCTTTGTTATTAATATTTAACATTTACGAAATTTTAAAAATTTCGTAAATGTCCCCCCCTCAGTATAATTGTATAAAAAAGGCTTGAAAAATCATTTGAATGACGATTTTTCAAGCTTTTTTATTTTTTTCAAAAAAAACTTTGCCTTTCATAGTTATACGAAAGGCGTTTGGCTCTCTCTCTTATTAAACAATAAAAATTTAAAATCTAAAATGGATTTCAATAAAGAATATACCCATTACAAAGCGGCGGATTTTGCGACAGACGAATTATTTCGTGCTTTTGTATTGGGTAACGACCCGAAAGTCCATGCGTTTTGGCGGTATTGGTCGCTTGAAAATCCTAATAAAGTCCCAGAACTGGAACACGCGAGGCGTTTATTAGAAGATGTTTGGGCAAATCAAGCGGATATTTCGGAAGAAGAAATAAATGATGAATTAGAAAAAATACAGATACGCATCAATACCCCCTCAGTAAAAAAGATGGAAACAACCCGTTTTTCTTTTTATAAAAGGCGGTTTATAATGGGTATTGCGGCAAGTCTTGTTTTGATGTCGGCTGTTGGTTTTTGGTTTTATCATCAAAAAATAGGGTCAAATACTGAGGGGGGGGCGTTGACCGATTTTGTATATTCTGATAAACAAGAAAAGACAAAAGGAACAGCGAATATCTTAGAAACCACAAATACGCATCGGCAACCACTTGTTGTAACTTTAAATGATAGCAGTAAAGTGACTTTGGAACAAGGTAGTAAATTGAAGTATCCCGATAATTTTGATGCCGATAAACGGGAAGTGACTTTGGAAGGTGAAGCGTTTTTTGAGATTACAAAAAATCCTTCAAAACCGTTTCTCGTTCATGCTCGTGGCGTTATGACCAAGGTTTTGGGTACAAGTTTTAGAATTAAAGCCTTTGATAAAAATGTGAAAGTATTGGTAAAAACGGGGAAAGTGGCTGTTTTTACCCAAAATGAAGGAAAAGAAAAGGAAACTGAATCTGAAAAACAAGCGATTGTTTTGACTCCAAACCAACAAGTGACTTATGAAACGGCTTCAAATCGGTTCAATAAATCGGTTCAAGAAGTACCTGTTTTGTTGGTTAAAGATATAAAAATCAAGGACTTATATTTTGACGATGCGCCTGTTGCCACGGTTTTAAACGCATTGAAAGATGCTTATGGCATTGACATTATTTTTGATGAAGATATTTTACAAAACTGCTACATAACGACTTCGCTTACGGACGAACCACTTTTTGAGAAATTAACGATTATTTGCAAAACAATTGGTGCAACTTACCGAGAATTAGATGCGAAAATTATTGTTACGGGTAGGGGGTGTCGGTGAGTAGAGGTTTACTAAATTTAAAAAATTTAGTAAATCTGTTTTGAACCTAAAAAAAAGAAATCGGCAGTGTTGCGACCACTACCGATTTCCAAAGCCTCCCTCTTTTTTTTGACGGGCTGTCAAAGTTGCGTCTGTTTTCCAGTGATGGATTGCAGTACGCAAGGGATTCGTTTTTCATTAATAAAAATTGTTCATTAACTAAAACATCGCAAATGTATGGAAACTAAAGGTATTACACCTAAAATCTGGAAAAAAGTCATGAAAATTACATTGACTCAGATGCTCTTATCAATTCTTTTTACGGGCATTTCTTTTGCACACAATAGCCTCGCACAAGGCGTATTGAACCAAAAGATGACGATAAACGTCACCGAAACGCCTGTTAAAAAGGTACTATCGCAAATTGAAAAAGAACTGAATGTGCGTTTTTCTTACAGCACTCGTGCCATTGGAGCGAACAGAAAAATCAATTTATCTTTTACGGACAAGCCTTTGGCAAAGGTTTTAGAAGATATTTTCAAAGAAATGGGCGTTCAATACGAACTTGTTGGCGCACGCCAAATTATTTTAGCGAAAACGACCCCCTCCGTATCCGAGACAAAACCGCTCGATTTGAAGGAGAACAAACCGATAATTGCGGTACCGATTTCGGGTACAGTGTTGGACGAAAAAGGTCAATCTATCATCGGTGCGAGTGTTGTTTTGAAAGGCACGAACAAAGGAACGGTCACAGATGCGGACGGTAAATTCTCTTTTAATATTGATGAAAAAGACAAAAACGGTATAATTGTCATCAGTTTTGTCGGTTTTGAATCACAAGAAATTGCGCTCAACGGACAAACTTCATTGAATATCACTTTGAAAGAAGGTGCAGCTTTGGACGAAGTTGTCGTGACGGGTGTGTTCGACAAACGGACACGGATGGAGTCTTCAGTAGCTATTTCTGTTTTGAGTACCAAACAAATGGAGCGGATTTCAGTAGGTAGTGCGGCTGACCTTTTGAAAAATATCCCAGGTGTTTTTGTCAATTCGTCTTTGGGTGAAATTCGGAATACGGTTTATTCGCGCGGCGTTTCGGTGGGTTCAAACGACGGTGCTTCGGGCTATTTTTATGTCTCGATGCAAGAGGACGGTTTGCCTGTAACCAATGCGACTTATGGCAATTATGGTCCCGACTATTTCCTACGTCCCGATGCAACTTTGGGTAGATTGGAAGCGGTGCGCGGTGGTACAGCTTCGATTTTGGGTAATAACGCGCCAGGTGGTATTTTCAATTATGTATCAAAAACGGGCGGACAAACCTTTGAAGGCGAATTTCGCGCAAAATTTGGCTTAGAAGGTAAAAACAATCCTTATTACAGAAGTGACTTCAATGTTGGGGGACCCCTCAGTAGTGACAAGACTTTGACTTATAATGTCGGCAGTTTTTGGCGGCAATCAGACGGTGCGCGTTATCCCGGCTATCCGATGAACAACGGTGGTCAAGTAAAAGCCAATATTGTCAAACAGTTGAAAGGTGGCTCACTTAAACTTTATGCAAAATATTTGAACGATAAAAACGCTTGGTTTGAGTTTTTACCGACTAAAGGTTTTGACAAACCCACTTTGCCCGCAGGTTTTGAGCAAACCAATTCCGTTTTGATTCCACCCGTTTCAACTGATTTTACGATTAACGACTCAGGCGAGAAAAGAACGTATGATTCGCGTGATAAAATTCACTCAACCGATGCGTCCATCGGCTTAAACTACAACCAAAGTTTTGGCAAAGGTTGGACATTTGACAACAAAATGCGCTATTCAGGCAAATCGGCGATTTGGAATACAACCGCCATTGCCTATCCATTTGATGTTAGTAATTTGATTTGGTATGCTATCAATGGTCAATTGGGTTCTTTTGGCAACTATTCGTTCAAAGATGCTGCATCTGGAACGGAGTTAGCCAATATTTCACAATTACCAAATATCATCAATGGTCAATTTGCGGGTTTTAATTTTATTAAAAACAAAGACAATTTGCCTGGCGCTTCAGCGCAACCGACTTCTGTATTGTTCAATCCTTTACTTTTTGCAGACAACAATATGAAGGAGTTTATTAACCAAGCAACGATTACAAAGAAATTGGACAATATGAGTTTTACGGCGGGGTTATTCTATGCCAACTCAATCCTTCACCGCCTAAATTCATTTGATGCGGGTGTTATGTATTCACAATTGACATCGCCGCGCCCTGCAGCGACGACAATTACTTACACAGATTTTGGTGGTAAAACGTTCAAATTGACAAACTCGGCGGGTATTGCTGGTGGCAGTGGCAAAAGCGCGGCGACGAATATTCAAGATGTCAAACAAAATCAAACGGCTCTTTTCTTTGGTCATAACTGGGCAATTACACCTGCTTTGAATTTTGATTGGGGTATTCGTTACGAAAGTTTTAGTGTTAGTGGTACAAACCAAGTGGCTTCTTCTTCCCCAACGGCTAAAAAAGGGGGCATTGATGGCGACACAACGACACTTTATGACCAAACCGAAGGTAAAATTACGTCAAAATATACCTACAATAAACCACTTTCCACCTTCTCTTTTTCGGGCGGTTTGAACTATAAATTTTCAGATAATATGGCTGTTTATGGTCGTTATTCACAAGGTAGTAAAGCACCCGATATGGATATGTACATCAATGTCAATTCAGATGCAACGCTCAAATTTTTGAATCCATTGGCTCAAAAAACGCAACAAATAGAGGTTGGTTTTAAAGCAAAAACGGGAGATTTGAACCTTTTCGTCACGCCATTTTACAGTATTTTGAGTAATGTACCCACTTCGGCATTAGGGCAAGAGACTGCGGACATTAGTACCACCTATTCGACACCCGTTTTATACAATAAATTTGTGACAAAAGGCATTGAATTGGAAGGCAATTATAATTTCACAAAAGAGTTCAGCGTCAAAGCAGTTGCGACTTTCCAAAGCTCAACGGCTGTGGATTACAGTATTTATGATGTTAGAGGCAATGGCAGAAAAGACGATACGATTGTCAGTTTTTCGGGCAATGAAACCGACAACAATGCTCGGACAATCATTCGCATTTCACCTACTTACACATCTAATAAGTTTTTTGCGTCTTTAGATTGGTCATATATGGGCAAACGCGCCGCAAATGTGCCAAATGCCTTTTCTTTACCTGCTTTCAATCAAACGAATCTAAATTTGGGTTATAGTGTCACACCCAAAATACAAGTACAAGTCAATGTCAACAACGTCTTTAACCAAGACGGTGTGATGGGTTGGTCTGCCCCAGGTGGTTTTCCTGCGGCTTTGAACAGACAAGGTTTCACAAAAGCGCAATTGGATGCGAATCCCAATGCCGTGTACTCAACATTGAGTTTGCCGCCGCGTGCTTACTTTTTGACGGTGAGTTATAAGTTTTAAGTAATTTCAATATTGAGTTGTTTAGAAAACGCTGGGGGGAATAATCCCCTCAGTATTTTTATTTGCCTAAGTTTATTTTCAATAATTAAAACAGATTTAAAAATGAAAAAAGCAAGTATTGCGCTCGTCGTTCTTCTTTTTACGGTTTTGACAAACAGTTTTGCTCAAACTACAGCTACACCTGCCTCTGCAAGCACCCCCTCAGTAAACGCCGATTTTTTCGTTGGTAAATGGGCATTAGTATTTGTCGGTACGCCCAATGGCGACGGTAAGTTGACCATGACATTGACGCGCAAAGATGGGAAATTGATAGGTGATTTGGTTAACCCCACAGGTGAGGGCGAAAAAATTGTTCTCACCAATGTCGAAGAGGAAAAAGAAAAAATTGTTATTTACTTTTCTGCACAAGGCTACGATGTTTCAGTAGATTTGGCAAAAGTAGATAATGATAATTTAAAAGGTATGTTGATGAATATGTTTGAATCAACAGCCAAACGGATAGTAGAATAATTGAGGTATCGCCTCGGATTTTTGAAAATATCCGAGGCGTTTTACCCCCTCAGTATTTGAATCAAAAAATAGTCATCAAAAATGAAAAATAATATCGCCATCGCTTTTTTTCTAATCTTAACAAACTCCGTTTTTGCTCAAAATCAATCTGAAAAATGGTTGCCTACTTTTCAATTTGAGCCTAAAAAATTTCAAGAGGCTGCCCGTGAATATGCCCCTTTTACCCGTTGGTGGCTGCCTGGCAATGACCTTTCAAATGAAGAACTCAAACGAGAAGTTAAGCTCTTAGCAGATAATGGATTTGGGGGTGTTGAAATACAACCTTTGACAGTAGGGCTTAACATGGTTGCACCAAAAGAGCAAAAAGACCGCATTTATAGTTGGGATACACCTTCTTTTTACGAACATTTGGCTGCTATCATGGAGCAAGCCAAAATCTCAAAAATGGTGGTGGACATGAACGGCGGAAGTGGCTGGCCCCTCGGCGGCTCATTTTTTGACCCCAAAGAAAGTATGCGAACTTTGGGCGTAGCAGACAGCGTTTTGAAAGCAGGAAGTTTATACAATGGTCAAATTCCGATGATGTCAAGCCCTAAAAAGGGCGGATTATTTGGTGGTGGTAATGAAGTCAAACCCGAATGGGGCATTGTACAGAGTGTAATTGCTGCAAAAGTTTTGAAAAAAGAAGCCAAACAAACGCATTTAGACCCCAATTCTATCATCAATCTGACCGATAAGGTAAAAGACAATCAACTCAATTGGCAAGTGCCAAGTGAAGGCGATTGGCGCATGGTGGTAACTTGGAGTATTCCTTCGGGCGAACAACCTTCGCTTATTGCAAGTCAGGGCGTTAATTACGTCATTGACCATTTAGACCCCGCTATTGTATCAAAAACGTATGATTATCTATTGGGTGCGAGAACAGGTTTGGATAAATATTATGGCAATCCGCTTCGGGCGGTTTTCAATGACAGTTACGAATTTCATACACACCGTATTGTATCACCTGATATTATAGGTATTTTTAAAAAACTCAATGGCTATGATATAACACCCTATTTGAGTTCCGTTTTTAAAAAAGGGTACAATCACCCGACTTATTTAGGCGCACAGTATGCAAAAGAACCTTCCCCATTTTCATTTGACAGCCTCAATCAATGGCGTTTAATGTATGATTACGACCAAGCTGTAAACCATGTTTTTACTCAAAATTTCATCAATACAAGCAACGAATGGCTTAAAAAACGGGGAATGTTGCACCGTACACAAGCCTACGGTATGCCGCTTGACCCTATTGGCAGCGCGGGTTCAGCCGATTTGCCCGAAACAGAACAACTTTTTGCCGACGGCTCGGAAGGTGCTTTAAAACTCCAAACATCAGGAGCGCATTTGTATAATCGCCCTCTTATATCCCAAGAATCTTTTGTGGCTATTTTGCGTGCAGAAATGACAACGCCTCAAAAAATAAAAGTATGGGCAGACAAGTCATTGGCTTGTGGCGTGAACCATTTTATCTATCACGGCACACCTTATAAATATAATCCTGGCGAATTTCCGAAAGAAGGGTGGAATCCATGGTCTTCGCCTTTTTTGCCCATGATAAATTTCTCATCAGGCATCAATGAAACCGACCCGTTTTGGGAAGATATAAAAACGGTAAACGCCTACTTGACACGCGCACAATATGCTATGCGAGCTGGCAAACCCCAATACGATGTTTTGATTTATTTCCCTTTCAATAATTTTTTAGAAGACCAAATTGCGGTCAATCCAGAAGAGAATATGTTGAATGGGTATCTCAAAGGCGTTGAGCCATCCCTCAATAATATGACCCCACAACGCAAAACAGTTATCAGCGAATGGTATAAAAACCTTTGGAAAACCGTTAATGAATTGGAATCCAAAGGCATTAGTTGGGAATTTGTGAATGATGCCATGTTACAAAAAGCAAAGTGGGAAAACAATCTTATCCAAATCAACGGCAATACCTATCAAACCTTGGTGTTATCGCATTTGCCATACATCAATATTCAAACTGCCAAACATGCTCAACATTTGAGCAAACAAGGTTGTAAAATTTGGGCAATTGGCAATGTCCCGACACAACAACCGTCCTATTTTGAATTTGAAAAACAAGATGCTTTAGCACAACAACTGATGCAAAATATTTGGGCAGCCAACAGTACAAAGGTCATTACAGAGGCTTTACCTACTGAGGGGGTCGTCCAAAAGGTACGTTTTGCTCAAAAAACAGGATGGTCACGCCATATCAATCGCCAAATGGCAGACGGCAGTATGCTAAAATTTATTACGAATCAGACAAGTATTTGGCAAACATTGAGTGTAGAAGTAGATAAAAATTTACCGAACTTATATTGGTTCAATGCCGAAGACGGGACAGCCATACAAGCCAAAGGCACGACTATTTCCTATCGTCTTGCGCCTTATGGTTCTATTTTTTTATATGCTTCTGCAAAGCCTATTGTTTTTACAAAAGGAAATCCGCAAAATACTGAGGGGGGTATTGAAGCCGTCAATTTGGATAAATGGGCTATTCAAATTGGCGAAAACCGTTTTGAAAACAGCCCCTTATTTGAATGGCGCACCAATGAAAAGACTAAATTTAGTTCAGAAAAAGGCATTTATATAAGTAATTTTGATTTAAAAACAATCCAAAAAGGTAAAAAATACTATTTGGATTTAGGGGAAGTCTATTACACAGCTTCGGTAAAAATCAACGGTGTGTTGGCAGGTAAAAGGATTTTTGCACCTTATGAATTAGATATAACAAAATTATTAAAAAAAGGCAATAATGTTGTTGAAATTAATATCACAACCAACCGTCGCAATGGTTTTGTAGGCGAAGCCAAAAAGGGTAATAAACAGTATATGCAATTTAAGAATAAAGAAAATACGATTGTGCCAAGTGGTTTAGTTGGTCCTGTTCGATTACAACTTGTGGCACAATAAATAGGGCAACAGTGTTTCCTTTTCATACAACTTGAGCGTAAATACTGAGGGGGGAAACTCCCTTCTGTTTTCTAAGCAGTCATTTCAGTTTCATATCTGGTACAGCCAAAATTATCACAAAAAATATTTTTACATACAAATAAAAATGTATTGCAAAACAGTGTTCATTAGTCAAAATGCGCCAAATACTGAGGGGGTATCAAAAGCGATACAACTACTCAAAAAGGAAACGAGAGCTTTCACAGAACAATCTACTCAACCCATTAAGTAATCAGAAATAAGTTTTCGCGTGTTTGATACTCACTGTTTTGCGCTACGCGCAAAAGGCGTACTTTGAAAGTTTTTCTATTGGAGCGAGCGATTTTTTGATTAAAATTTTGGCAAAGCCAAAATTTTAATCAAA